>CAZNND010000015.1:0-27297 GCA_964574365.1 uncultured Limnohabitans sp. | reverse complement strand
GATCATTGATAATTGAGTTTGATCATTGGTCATTGATAATTGAGTTTGATCATTGATCATTGATAATTGAGTTTGATCATTGGTCATTGAGTTTGATGATTGGTCATTATTAGCCCCAAAGGTTACATCTTCAAATTCTGCATCTCCAGCTGCGGGGCAAAGGGCTGCTCGTAGTAGCGCTTGCCGGTGGCTTTGTAAAGGGAATTGGCCAAGGCCGCAAACACAGGTGGGAAGAAAGGTTCACCCAATCCGGTCGGATTTTCTTTGCTGTCAACAAAATGAACCTCAATGGATTTGGGCGCTTCCTTTTGACGGATCATTCGATATTTATCAAAGTTGGTCTTGTTGGGTACCCCATTTTCAAATGCCAGCTCTCCAAAAAAAGCATTTCCAATTCCGTCCACAATCGCTCCTTCGCCCATGTTGATGGCAGCATCCGGATTGATCACAATGCCGCAGTCAACAGCAGCATAGACTTTTTCTACCACCGGCTTATTGTCTTTGATTACGGTATCGACTACTTCGGCCACATAGGAATTGTGGCAGAAATAGGCTGAAACCCCGCGATGAACTCCAGGTGCAGGCGTATTCCAGTTGGATTTTTCACGAATGAGTTCCAAAACCCCGGCATAGCGCTTAGCGTCGTAGTCATTTCGCTCGCCTACAGGATTGGTTTCGGCTCTTCTCAAGAGTTCTAATCGGAATTCGATAGGATCTTTACCCATGACTTCTGCCAACTCGTCCAAGAAACTCTGCTCCGCAGCTGCGATAAAGTTGGATCTTGGTGCACGGAAGGCGCCGATGGTGATGTTGGAAGAAATTTCCCAGCTTTCGGCCAGATAATTGTCCAAGGCACCGGCAGGAAACCGGTTGGCATGCAAGGGAGATTCCGGGATACCACCTGCCTTTACATGAAGAGCAAGCAGGTTGTTGTTTTCATCCAAGGCCGCACGATACGTGGCTGAGTAAGCAGGTCGGTACACACCGGCGGTCATGTCGTCCTCTCGGGTGTAGACCATTTTGACAGGAGCCTGGATTTTTTGTGAAATCAAGGCTACCTCGGTCATGTGGTGACTGTAGGCCCTTCTGCCAAAGCCACCTCCCATACGGGCAAGGTTGATCTGAATGTTTTCTTTTGGAATACCCAAAGCCTGAACCAAGGTACCCATGATGGATTCCGGGGCTTGAGTAGGTCCATAGACCACGGCTTTATCTCCTTTTACATCTGCAAAGCAGTTCATCGGTTCCATGGTATTATGAGCCAAAAAAGGAGCAGAATAGGTCTTCTCGATCACTTTAGCCGCCTTCTTGAAAGCCCCTTCCGGATCCCCGTCTTTTCGGACTACTTTGCCTGGTTTAGTGATGTATTCCTTCATTCGGTCTTTGTGCGCAGAGGTATTCTCCAGGCCGGCAGGAACAGTTACTTTTGTATTTGGGCGACCTCCAAAACCGCCTACTTCAAAACTGGATTCAGGAGCGTTTTCCCACTCTACTGCCAGTGATTTCTTAGCTTGCATCACTTCCCAAGTGGAATTGCCCACAATGGCTACAATCTCCGGGAAAGTAGTGGTGTCGAAAAAGTTTCTTCCATAATCCTCCTTGAAAAGGCTGATCGAAAAAACGTCCTGAATTCCGGACAATCCGATGACTGAGCTTTTGTCAAAAGACTTCAGCTTCATTCCGAAAGCAGGGGGATGGACGATGGCTGCGTATTTCATCCCTTCGACCTTGTGATCCAGGGCGAAAAGTGGCTTACCGCTCACGATTTTTTGGGCATCCACATTCTTTTTGGAATTGCCGACAATTTTGAAGTCTTTGATCTCCTTCAAGGTCACTTCAGCCGGTACTTCCATAGTGGCAGCGAGGGAAGCCATTTCACCGTAAAGTGCTTTTTTGCCACTTCCCTTATGTTCCAAAATACCCGCTGAGGTGGTGATTTCTGAAGCCGGGACTTTCCAGGTTTGCGTTGCAGCCGCCACGAGCATGGCTCTGGCAGTTGCACCGGCTGTTCGCAGTGGAGTCCATCCCTGACGGATGCCCTGACTTCCTCCGGTAAACTGTCGGTCAAAGCGCTCAGGATAGAAGTCGGCCTGCTCTACGATTACATTTTTCCAATCCGTGTCCAGTTCCTCTGCCAAGATCATAGGCATAGAGGTCTTTACATTGGAGCCAAATTCCGGGTTAGGAGAGTAAAGGGTCACCGCTCCGTTTTCCCCGATTTTGATATAGCTGTTCAGTTCAAACCATTCTTTTGGTAATCCCAAAGCTTCCTCGACGGTGGGCTTGCATCCGGCCAGCCAGCTAAAGCTCAGCATCATGCCTCCTCCAGCCAAAGCTGACACTTTTAAAAATGATCTTCGATCAAGTTTGGTGTTTACAGTTGTCATATTTTTCTGAGTTTAGAGTTTCTGTGAGGCTGTTTTGATAGCAGCTTTGATACGGGTATAGGTTCCGCATCGGCAGATATTGCCATTCATGGCGGTGTCGATATCTGTATCAGATGGGTTTGGATTGGAGGCCAAAAGCGCTGCCGCAGACATGATCTGTCCTGCCTGGCAGTAGCCGCATTGAGGAACATCGTGCTCCAACCATGCTTGCTGTACCGGATGATCTCCGGTTGAAGTAAGGCCTTCGATGGTGGTAATGGATGCTCCTTCAGCTGCAGAAACTGGCAGTTGGCAGGATCGAACGGCGTTACCGTCCAGATGTATGGTGCATGCACCACACTGAGCGATTCCGCAGCCAAACTTGGTACCTACCAAGTCCAAGTGGTCGCGCAACACCCAAAGCATCGGAGTGTTGGGATCCACATCTACCTGCTTGGAGGTTCCATTGATGTTAAGATTGAAAATGGCCATTTTGTTGAAATTAAGTTTTAAAGTTAGGGATTTAAGTAAAGGTCACCTTACAGAAATCAAGTAGAAGGTTATATAAATCAAGTGTTTTACGACTCATGATAAGTTCCCGCAGATTTTAACAGATTTTCTAACGCAGGTCTGGATTAGAAATCACGACCATTTATCATCGGAATCTGTAATTTCATTTCGATCTACGTTCAACCCTTTCGGGGTTGTTGACTTGGTTCGTATACCTTGCCTCCCTAGGTTTCACCAAGGGCTATTCATAGTTTTGATCCTTTTAGAATCGATTTATAAGAAATCGATTCTAGTAAAGACCCCGGAAGGGGTACAACTTTTCAATAACCGCGGGTGAAACCCGTGGAGAAAGAAATGTCCCAAAGGTAACAACGACCCAAAAGGGGTCGAACTTAATGATTCAATTTGATAGATCACCCTTCCAATTGCTTCACAAAAGGCTGGTCATAAAATCGCTTGCCGGTAGCCTGGTACAAGGCATTGGCTAAAGCGGCAAAAACCGGAGGATATCCGGGCTCACCCAAACCTGTGGGATCTACTTGACCTTCCACAAAATGGGCTAGGATTTCCTTCGCCCAAGTGAGTGTCCCTACTCACTTGAATTTATTTATCAATTTCGAGTTAGTGTGGTCCTGACTGTCTAAGGCTTTTATTCTAGGTTCACTTTTCCAGCTGATGCGTATCCCTAACACTGCTGAAAGTCAGCGCCAGCATTTTCCATGCAGCGGCTTCCTTTTGATACACTTCCGTCACGGTAAACTCCGTCACCACATCGCTGCCTCTGACGTTGGCGGTCAGGGTGATTCGGTTCCACACGATGGCTGTATTTCCAACGATCTCGATCGCAGTATCCTTCACATCTGCTTTTTTGTACCAAATGCTTCCGTTTTCGATGATTTCGAGTTCGCGGGCGGTAGTCCAGGTGCCGCTCATGTGGACGAATTTGGCCTGTGGATGAAACAGCGGTGTGAGTTTGGCGATGTCTTTATCTGCCATCCACTGCCACTTATCCATGGAGAGTTTTTTGATTTCCTGCTCACCTGGAGATTGAGCGAAAATAAATCCTGAGCTAAGCAGAATTAGGGCAAAAAGGAGGATGTGTTTTTTCATGATTTTTTCATTTTTACAAAGATGCTTCGCTCTACTTTTTCACGACTTATACAAAACACAGGATTACTTACCATTTCCACAGATTGAGCAGGTGAAATAAAAAAGTGAAAGCTAAGGGGTTAATTTTGAACAATAATCAGCACTAGCCATGGAAGATATTCTACGATTCGAGACCATCAGCCAATACAATGCCTTCAACAATCAGGAGACCCTGCATCCGCTGGTTTCGGTGATGGATTTCTCAAAAGCCCATCCACGAAGGCTGCGCAAAACCTACTTCGGTTTTTACCTGATTATCCTGAAAGACGTGGTCTGTGGAGACATTCGCTACGGTAAAAACACCTATGACTATCAGGAGGGAACCTTGGTGTTTATCGGTCCGGGGCAGATTTTTGGTTCAAATGGAGGGGAAGAACTCTACCAGCCCTCGGGTTATGGAGTGGTTTTTCACCCGGACTTGATCAAGGGCACTTCGCTGGGTAAACGTATCCACGAGTATAATTTTTTCAGCTACCAGGTAAATGAGGCCTTACATATTTCCGAGCGTGAAAGGACCCTAGTGTTAGACTCATTTTCCAAGATTCTATACGAACTCGAACATGCGGTGGACAAGCACAGCAAGATGCTTTTGGCGGATAATATCGAATTGCTGCTCAATTACTGCCTTCGCTTCTATGACCGTCAGTTTATCACTCGGGACCTGGCCAATCAGGGCATTTTGGAGCGGTTTGAACGCTTGCTGAATGCGTATTTCTCTTCAGAAAAACCGCATGAAGTGGGTTTGCCATCGGTGACTTACTGTGCCGGCGAACTCCATCTTTCCTCTCATTATTTTGGGGATTTGGTGAAAAAAGAGACGGGAAAAACCGCCTTGGAATACATTCAGCTCAAGCTGATCGATGTGGCCAAAGAACGAATCCATGACCCGAAGCTATCTCTCAGCGAGATTGCCTATGGACTTGGCTTCAAATACCCACAGCATTTCACTCGGTTGTTCAAAAAGCAAGTGGGCATGTCGCCCAAGGAGTACCGGGAGGCGGTGAATTAGAAAATTTTAAATGATAAAAACTGGTTTGAAGGTCACTCGGATAATGCAATATGATTATCCGCTTACATACAAGTCAATAGGATAGCTCTTAATTTATTTAATTAGTTGATGCTGCGTATTCAATCATTCCAACTTTCAGTATTTTCCATGAAACTTTTACACTTCTTTTACTAGTAAGAAATTAAGAAAATTAAGAGGGTCTGAATTGTAAAGAAGCATTTTGGTTCTGGTTTTCAATGACTAAAAATGAATTCTTAACTTTCTTAATTCCCTCAATGGTTAAAAATCAAAAGGTAAACTTTTGCAGTGCAACTTGAGATTATCTAGTCTTGGTTTTACTAGACAAATTTTCCTGATTTTCAGCGCTTTGATAAAATGAAGCTTCAAGCCATTAAAAAACAAATTATCAGTTACAAATCTCTAGACAAAGAAAATTGGGCTATTTGTACATAGGCGGATAATCATATAATGCACTTAGCTATTTCCAGTTTCTTGTCAGGGAAAGTCAGAAAAAAATAAATGATTCATTTCCATGCTTTAAGGCTTGGAAAAGTACTAACTAGTAAAGCAACCAATGGCTACGGCCAAATCTTACTTTCCAAAATCCAAGGTCAAGGTACTGTAGTAAAATCCTCCGATCGCCGGTCCTCCGACAAAGGAATAGTAATAGTCGTTTAGGGCATTGCTTGCTCCGATTTTTAGATTCAAGGATCCTTTCCAGAAGCTCGCGTTAGCCTGTACGTCCAAGGTGGAATATTGGTCAACTATCCCGGTGGCTAAAGCCGATTCCCAGAGAAATTCATCCTGTTGCCTGAAATTGACCGAAAAGCCCAGGTTTTTGTAAATGGCCGGACTGCTGATAAACAGATTGTAAACCCAATCCGGAGTGTTGAAACCATCTTCCAATCCGTCACTTCGGGATGGGTTGGATAAGTTGGCATAGGTGAAGTTGCCTCCGACCTTGATTTTGGGAGAAAGTTCATAACTCAATCCCAGCGTGGAGCCCCAGTTTTTGCTGATCGTTTTTGAATTGGTCCAAAGTCTGTAGTAATCCTGAGCAGATCGGTCCAAAAGGAAATAAGGGATACTGTCAGCCGCTTTGGTTTTCGGCACATTCGCATCAATCTGTGCAATGAGATTTCGGTACTGATTGAAATACACGTCGAAGTCCAGACTCAACTTTCCCTGCATAAAGACGGCCCGGTAGCCGGCCTCCAAACTGGTCACTTCCTCAGGTTCCAGATAGGTGTAAGGGTTTTTGGTCAAGAGATTCTGATGTTGATTGACGGCTTCCGCCGGTGACGATCCATTGGTATTGATATCCGATTGAACAGCCCGCTGAAACTGGGTGATGGATGCCTGGGTGTAGCTGTTCTCAAAAATCCCATCAGACATGACCGGAAGACCGCCGATTCGTTTTCTTCCTCCGCTGTTGATGTTGGAAAACGCCTCGAAAATACTAGGGAAGCGGTAGCCATTTTGTGCAGAAAACCGAATCGTCTGATTTTGACCGGGGGAATACACCAAGGCAATTCTTGGATTGGCTTTGACCGGGAAATACTGGTTTTTCTCTAGTCGTAGCACTCCGCTGATTTTTAACCGATCGGAGAGCAGTGTTTTAGAACCTTGTACAAACCCTCCGGTTTTCCAATAGCCGAGATTTTCCTCGGGTTCGGTGGGATTGATAAAGTAATTTCCGTCAGGTACAATGAGGTATTGGCGGTAATCCAGCCCGTACATCAAGGTGAAGGAATCGCTTTTTTTGAATAAAACAGAGGATAAATCATGCTGAAATTCTGAGTGAACCAGTGCTGCTTTCACCTTCAGAGCGGCTCCGATATCCCAATTGTTGATCGTGCGAAGCTCTTCGATTTTAGCTTCCATTTCAGGCGTATTGGGTAGAATCCGTCCTGAATCAGCAAAAGCTCTCGAGAGTTGCATGGCTTGGTCAACTGGAGTACCTGAGTTGGTTAAGGCGTTAAATTGCCTGGAAAAGTCACCAAACCAACTATTGTCTGACTTGAAGCTCCGTTCGATATTTTCGGATATAGACCGGATGTTGTACGAATCCCCGGTATTCTCTCGGGTATAATAGCCTTTGAAGCGGATACTCGGAGATTGGAAGGAAAGTGCGTGTTGCTGTGTTTGGTAATTGTCAAATCGGAATCTGTTGGTGCGCTGATAGATATTGTCCTGATTGGCAGTTCGGAAGGTGTATGAAAATTCCTGAAGGGCTTTAGGCCTGAAATACAATGAAACATCCGCCTTGAGATTTTGTAGGTCATAGTCGGCCACGTCTTTTTCGGCATAGCCGGTTCGGCTGACCACGTATTGTTTTCCGCCTAGGGTAAGCGTCCCTCGGTTGCTGGATTCATCCCCGTAGACATTGACCAGGTCTTTGCCTGGATTGGATTCACCGGTCAGACCGGTAGACAGATTTGCTCCGGGGAAGAGATCGGTTTGATTATTGGCGTACCAATCGATCCCCTTCAGGAAAGTGCCATTGATCTTGATAGCAAATTTTGACCTGATTACCTCTGCAATTCTAAGATTAGTTTCACTCAGGATCGTGTTTTGGGAATCCGGAGAATTGATGTTGTTTATTCCGGTCTTTTGTTGAATACTGACTCCCTGGAAATCAAACGGGTTTTTGGTGATGAAATTGGCGATTCCGTTGATGGCATTCATGCCATACATTGCAGAAGAGGAACCGGGAATTACCTCAACAGCCAAAATGTCAAGATCGCCGGGGCCAAGAGAATTTCCGATGGGCGCACCGATATGAGGTGCTTGATTGTCAATACCATCAACCAATTGGACAAATCGAACATTGGTCGTATGGGCAAATCCACGGGCATTGATGACCTTGAAACCCAGGCTCGGGGTAATTACCTGGATTCCTTTGAGATTCTGAATGGCGTCAAAAAATCCCGGTTGGGCCGAATTTTTTATTTGCTGCAGATTGAGTTTTTCGATGCTAACCGGGGACTGAAAAATAGATTCTTCCTGTCGGGTAGCGGTGATGACCAGTTCCTGCAATTCCTTTACGGCAACTGTGTCTCCAGTGAGATTTTCCTGAGCAAAAGACCTAAGTGACAAGGAAAGAAGGAGAAAGATCAGAATGGTTCTCACGGCCAAGATTACTCGAATAACATTTGGTTTTTGATCTACTACTAGCTAAATACTGAATTCTGGCGGGTAAGTTTTTTAGGATTTACCAAAATATACCACATACTGTTCTTCACCTACTGATTCAAGTCACCTTTCCAAGGTAGCACTCATTTACTGGAGAAGTTATGGAACTTGCGCTGACATTTAAAAACTCCTCAGGCTAGAATGGTTATTTTCAACTGACTTATCCATTTTCAAAGTTGGGTTAGTGGTTGAATTTATCGGTCAATCATTTTTTGGGAAGCTTCAGGGTAGCGCTCTCCCACAAGTTTGATCTGGTCCAGGGTTTGGGAAATAGTGCTCAGCTCCTCAGCACTTAAGGTTATGCTGGTACTTTTAATGTTTTCTTCCAACCGATGGAGTTTGGTCGTCCCTGGAATAGGTACGATCCAGGGTTTTTGAGCCAAAAGCCAGGCCAGGGCGATTTGAGCAGGAGTGGCCTGATGGGTATTTGCGAGTATCCCTAACTGATGGACTAATGCCCAATTGGCTTTCCGGGACTCCTCGGAAAACCTGGGTACCACGTTCCGGAAATCATTCGGTGCAAAACTGGTATTTTCGTCTATTTGTCCTGTCAAAAACCCCTTCCCCAATGGACTAAAAGGCACAAAACCAATTCCCAATTCTTCCAATGTGGGGATAATTTCTTCTTCAGGTTCTCTCCACCAGAGTGAATATTCACTTTGCAAGGCTGCCAAAGGTTGTACCGCATGGGTGCGCCGGATTGTCTTTACGCCGGCTTCAGAAAGACCAAAATGCTTCACCTTACCTTCCTGGATCAATTCTTTTACGGTTCCGGCGACATCCTCAACCGGAACGTTCGGATCAACCCGATGCTGATAGAGCAAATCTATGGAATCCACCCGTAGACGTTTCAGAGACCCTTCCACTGCCTTTTTTATATGTTCCGGTCGGCTGTTTAGTTGACTCCAGCGTCCCTGAGCATCCGGAGCAAAACCAAAATTGGTAGCTATTACCACCCGGTTTCTGAAGGGAAACAGCGCTTCCCCTACCAATTCCTCATTGACAAAAGGCCCGTAGACCTCAGCCGTATCAAAAAAAATGATCCCCATTTCTACCGCTTTCCTGATGAGGGCGATCATTTCCAATTTATCAGCTGCCGGGCCATAGCCAAAACTCATTCCCATGCAGCCCAAACCCAAAGGAGATACCTCTAATCCACTCGTACCAAGTTTTCTCGGATTCATACCAAAATTTATAAGTGGCTAATTTTTCATTGACAAAATTCAGCAAAATCTTATCGGATAAATTACTTAAAACAAACCGAATATTATGAAAATCAAACAGGTGGTAAAGAATTGAGAATCCATCTAAATTGCCTTTCAACAAACCCAAGAAAAAAATTTAGCAGTATGGACTAAAAAACCAACGTCAGGATGCTGAGGATTATTGTACTTTTCAAACAATGGCAAACCTCTTTCCCTCAAACACGAATTTATTTAAGGCACATTAAAAAAGTGAAAAACCTAAAAAACAACCTCTTAATTTCCATCAAACAATAGTTGGCTTACGGAAAAAGATTTAACTGTAGTCAAAAGAATCATTACACTTTCGGGCGTTGGAAATCAGACCAAATTTTTCACCCCAATTTATCCCCCGGTTTCAGTTGATAGCAGCGCTCATGCAACTGAAAACCAAGCTTTTGGTAAAACCCTTCCGCATCCTCCGCGGAAAACAGAAAAAGTCTTGCTCCCGGTGCTAAAGAACGGGTAAATTCCACGAGGCCTCTGCCAATGCCCTGGTTCTGATAGTCTTTGGCAACGGCCAGATCAGCCACAAAACTGCGGTAGCAAAAATCAGAAAGCCCTCTCAAAAGACCGACAAGTTGCCCGTCTTTTCTTGCGGTCACGAGAAGGTTTGAACCAAGGATCATGTTCTTCAAGAGGATTTTGTCATCCATCGGTCTTCTAGTTGCCAAACCGGAAGAAATTAGAATTTCAGTGAATTCTTCACTAGCGATTAGGGGTTCTTTTTGAATGGAAATCATTGTTGAATTTGTTGATTCATTGGAAAAGATAGCGGTTATGGAGAAAAAAAGGGAATCTGGTTTTTGATTTAACTCCAAGAAGAGAAACTTTTTTTGGACAAAAGCACCTGAAGAAGTTATTTTTATATACCTTCGCATCGCTTTAAAGGAAAGTAAATCAACAAAAGGTTGATATGAATAAATTAAAAAAATAAGTTTCGGGGTGTAGCGTAGCCCGGTATCGCGCCACATTTGGGATGTGGAGGTCGTAGGTTCGAATCCTGCCACCCCGACTTTAAAAAAATAAATGCTTTATAACCTCTAGGTAATATAGCCATAACAAAAAACAACTGCGGACGTGGCGAAATTGGTAGACGCACTGTCTTCAGGCGGCAGCGCCTTCACGGGCATGAAAGTTCGAATCTTTTCGTCCGCACAAAAAAGCCTCTCAGATCAACTGAGAGGCTTTTTTTTACTTTTTCGACCAAAAATATAACCAAGACACATCTCCAAACAGCCAGCATAAAATACCATTGACTTCTTACCAAAAGCCTTATCAAGTATTGGAAAAAGGTAGATGATAACAAATCAAAAATAAATTTCGAATATCGAACGCTGAATATCGAACTCCGAAGTTTCAACTAACTTACGCCTTTACCCCAGGTCGTAGATTTTACTTAAAAACAAAAGGCTGCGGAGAAAAGCACAACACAAATATCAAAATTGCTATCCAACCAAGTACCTTCCTCTTGCCATCAATTCCCTCCTCCCCGCTTACTTCGGGATGCTTCAATCCCATCACCCGCCCAAGGAGAAAACCAAAAAACAACCAACCCTGATATCCTTCCAAACCGGGTTGAAAAAAGGCAAGTGCATAGTGAGTTGCTGCTATGGTCAAGGCAAAGGTCAATTTCGTCATTTGGGAAAACCCGGCCTTGGAATAACAGAGGTATAAAAACCCAACATATAGGGGAATCCGAATCAACAATTCCTCCATCGGCTGTTGCGGACTGATCGTGCCAATTCCCGCATAGCCCAGGAAAATCGTAAACGCTACCAAGGAAATCCACCGATTCCATCTTGGAAACAAACCAAAAATCACGTGTCCACCATCTAGCTGCCCAATCGGCAACAGATTCAAGGCCGTGAAAAACAAGGCCAAATAGCCTGCAAAAAGATAGGGATAATGGATCACTTCAGACATTGATGGCATCCGATCAGGGTCTGCCAGAAGTTCTCCCATGGCCCAAAATAGCAAATTACCACCCAGTTCAAAGTCCAAAACATCTTCCCCATAGCCTTTAAAATCAGGGTCGGCATATTCCGGATGAACCCCGTAGATATATTCTGCCGGGGGTAAATGGGTAAACCCATAGACCAAGACCCCAAAAGCGAGAACAAAACCCGCCAAGGGACCTGCGATTCCAATATCAAAGAACTTTTTCCTGCTTTGGATAAACCCGCGCATCTGGATAATCGCACCAAAGGTGCCTATGGACGGCGCTCCAATAAATCCGAGCCAAGCCGGAATGAAAAACGGAAGCGTACAGCGTACTTTATGGTACAACGAAGTAAAGAAATGCCCCAGTTCGTGTATCAATAAAATCCCAATAAACGGAATGGAAAACGAAAGCGACTTCAGGAAGTATTCCCAAGTCAGGGCATCTTCTCCCGAAGCCAAAATGGACTTGCCAAACACCCACTCCCCTCCTGCCAAAGTGCTGGTAAACAGCGTTAAAACAAAAAGTAAGGTATGGATAAGGTACTGTTTCGGTTTATACATAATTGAAAAATTCGACTAAAACTTGTGGACCGGTAACTTGAACCGCCTGTATGCCTACGGCTTGAGCACCTTCTACGTTGGCTATTAAATCATCAAAAAACAAAATCCTTTCCGCCGGGGTATCCAATTCCAGGACAAGTTGCCTGTAAATCTCCTCCGAAGGTTTGGCCATGCCCATTTCATGGCTGTAGAATACGCGATCAAACAAGCTATTGAAATTATCAAGCTGGAATTCAGCCTTAAGGATGGCATTCACACCCTGAATGTGTATTTCGTTGGTATTGCTGAGTACTCCAACCCGATGGTTTTGCTTCAGTTTTTTCACCAGATCAATCCGGTAGGCAGGAATTTTTCCAAGTAGGCTATTCCACAACTCATCTACTTCCCGATCACCCCAATCTTGTTCAAAATAAGCCCTAACCTTATTCCGGAATGTGGGGGAATCAATTAACCCTTTCTCATAATCCTTATGAAAATCAGTTTGATAAAACGTATCAACCTTATTGTGGAGGGATTGAGGAATCTTGGATTTGATCAGTTGAAAAGTCCGGTTGTAATCGATATCGATGATCACATTGCCCAGGTCAAAGACAAAAAAATCAACATCGGGTAAATTTTTCATTCGCAACTCAGGTTGTGTTTGTGGATTCAAATATGTAACATTGCAGTCCCAAAACCAAGGTATATAGTCAGGAATGGCTGATTTTGGTCTTGTCCCCCCGGGCCCATAGCTCAGCAGGTTAGAGCATTTGACTCATAATCAAAGGGTCGCTGGTTCGAGCCCAGCTGGGCCCACGGATAAAAAGCCTTCAGAAGAGATTCTGAGGGCTTTTTTGGTTTTTAAAATTTCAAAAATGCCACTTGAAAAACTCTCCCCTGAAAACCTCACCGACTTCATCAAACTTACCCTCGAACTTTGACCGGAGTGTAACCTCGAAGAAGAAATGGAATTTTATGGCAAACTGATATACTCCGAAAAATGATGCCTGCTTCCTGCTGTCGAATGGGAAGGAAGCCATTAGCCTTGTCCACGTTTCCATCCGGAAGGACTATGTGGAAAGTGCGGAAACCAGCCCCGGCGCTTACCTCGAAGGGATTTTTGTCAAGCCTAAGCACAGCAATAAAAAGGCGAGCTAAAGAACTGATTCAAGAAGCTAAAAACTGGGCCAAAAGCTAAGGAATCCATCAGCTCGCCTCCGATACTTCAATTTCCAATACCGAAGGCATCGAATTTTACTCCAAATCAGGTTTTCGCGAAGCGGAACGGATCGTCTGATTCATCAAGGATTTATGAAGGTGTTGATTCGCCATACCTGCAATTTGATAGATCTCCACATCCTAAATACTGAAAATTAGCCCCGAATTTTTTTGGAAATAATACCGCCTCCCCCGACCTTTCTCCCTGAAAATTTTCTTACATGTTTTTCTACACTAGGTTTTGTGTCTTTTTGATTTTTGCCGCATTCAGCTGTCTGAACCCTGGTTTTTCTCAGATAGCCAATTCGGGATTGATGACCTCAGGTACTGGTGAGCAATTGGGAAACCTGAGAATCGGTGCCTATCTGGATGCCTATTATGGGTTTGATTTTAGCCAACCCGATGCGGGTGAAATCCCCTATTTCGTGTCGATGAACCGGCATAACGAAGCGACTATCAACCTGGCGTTTTTGGATGTCACCTACCAATCCGACCGGATTAGAGGGCGGTTTGTCCCGGGCTTTGGCACCTACCTGAATTCCAATTACCAACATGAGAAGGGTTCTTTGAAAAACCTGGTAGAAGCTTCCATAGGCTACCGAATTTTCAAAGAAAAAGACATTTGGATCGATTTTGGGGTTCTGGGATCCCCTTACACGAATGAAAGCGCTATCAGCCGGGATCACCTGATGTACACCCGAAGCCTTGCTCCCGAGTATGTCCCCTACTATCTTTCCGGTGCAAAAATTTCCCTTCCGCTTTCCGAAAAACTTACCGCTTACCTTTACCTGCTGAATGGTTGGCAACAAATCCAGGATCTAAACGAAGGGAAATCCCTTGGCACCCAACTCGAGTTCAGACCGGACGGCAAAAATCTTATCAATTGGAACACCTATTTCGGAGACGAGCGCTCCGACACTCGTCCTAATGACCGCCTGAGAGCATTCAGTGATGTGTATTGGATCCACAAAAGCGGAAAAAACTGGGAGTTTACCAGCTGTCTTTACGGAGGATTTCAAAACAACCTGTTTCAGACCTTTAACTCCAAAGTGTTTTGGTGGCAGGCAAATTTTATTGCCCGATATTCCTTCACGGAAAAAATCTCACTATCAGGTCGGTGGGAATATTTTTCGGATCCAAATGCGCTCATGGTTGAAACTCCAAACCCCCGAGCTGAATTCAATACCTTCAGTATTGGACTCTGCCTCAATTTTTCACCTGCGCCAAACCTTCTTTTCCGCTTGGAAGGAAGATATTTCTACGGTGAGGAGGAAATTTTTCCCAGCAAATCAACGGAATATTCAAACACCAAACTCTGGCTTTTCAGCAACCTCACTTTTTCTTTTTAAAAAATAAGGCTAAACCCTTTTCTTAAGGAATCTTTCCAAATCCTGATTAGATCCAAAAAGCACCAAAATCTCATCTTTTTTCAAAACCAATTCCGGCGTGGCAATTCCCAACACCCGCTCCATCGTTCTGCTCTTTCCAATGACGCTCTTCACCTCCTCCCGCTTGATAGTAGTCAGGACCAGCAAATTGAATTTTTGCCGAAATCCTATCTCACTGATGGATTTGCCCACATATTCCTCCGGAACGTTTGCCTCCACAATACTGAATTCCTCACTTAGTTCGAAAGAATCTACGACATTTTTGATACTAAGCTTTTTAGCCAGGCGTTCTGCTCCCTCTTCTTCGGGATGCACGATTTCGTTGACTCCAAGCGCATGAAGTACACGTTCGTGTAGCGGGTTGATGGCACGGCTGATCAGTCGTTTTACCTGAAGGTTTTTAAAAAGTGCTGTGGCCATGATATTGGCTCCCTGATCCTCCCCGATCGCCACGATGACTACATCTGTATCCTTTAATGGTAGCCCGGATGCGGTAAATTCATCCGTTGCATTCATACAGATAGTATGGGAAATTTTCTCCTTGTACGCATCCACTTTTTCCATCCTGGAGTCAATTCCGATAACCTCATTTCCCGCCTCTGTGAGTTTCATCGCGAGAGAAGCGCCAAAATTTCCTAATCCTACAACTAAATATTTCATGTTTAATTTTTTTTCCTTAATGACCTTTTACCCTTGAGTTTAGTTCAATTAGTTAATCACAATCTCTTCTGTGGGGTAGGTGTAATATTTATACCGCTCCTTTTTGAAAACTGCTATCAACAAAGACAACATACTCACCCTGCCGATAAACATGATTACCGCAAGCACGACTTTACTCATGTCGCTAAGTCCTGAGGTAATCCCCAAACTGAGTCCCACGGTACTAAATGCCGAAAAAGATTCAAAGCCAATATCCAACAAACTCTTTTTAGGATCAAAAACCGAAATCAGGAAAATACCAACCCCAATCACCAATAAGGAGAGCGAAATGGTCGCAAATGCACGCCTTACTGATATGTCCGCAATTTCCCGTCGATATACTTCAATTTTGTTTTTTCCTTTTGCAAGGCTGAGAATATTTAAAACCGCAATCGCAATGGTACTGGTCTTGATACCACCACCGGTAGAGGCAGGTGAAGCTCCAATCCACATCAATAAAAAGACAATCATGGTGGTGGGAAAAAGCATGGCACTCATTTCAATGGTATTAAACCCTGCAGTCCGTGGAGTAGTAGCTCCAAAAAGAGCAGTAACAAACTTGCCAACCCCTCTGTGTTCTGCCATGGTATTGTTATACTCCAACACATAGAAAAGAACAAAACCGACAGCTGTTATGCTTAAGGTGGTAATCAGGGTAATGCGGCTATTCAGGTTGAGAACCCAGGGTCTATGTAGTGACTTGTACTTCCCAAATGAAACCAGAGTTTTCAACTTATATTTTAGAAAACTGATAAGATTGACTACAATCGGAAAACCCAATCCACCCAACACGAACGTAATAATAATCACCAACTGCAAAAAATAATTGTAACGGACATCCAATTCATACAACCCATTGGGCAAGGTTGAGAATCCAGCATTGCAAAAAGCAGAGATGGAATGGAAGATGGCAAAAAACAATTTCCTGGACTCTGAAGGAAAAAGACCTGAATCCAGGCTGGAATAAATCAACACGGCAGCCAGCAACTCAATTCCAAACGTAATCAGAAGTATAGACTTGATGGTCGAGAACACCTCACCCAGCTTATTGGAACTGGTTAAATCGCTCAGCACCAGCTGATTTTCATAAGTTGATCCACCTTTGAAAAAATAGCTGAAGTAGCTGGCAAAAGTCAGAATTCCCAAACCTCCGATCTGAATAAGCAGCATGATGACCACTTGTCCAAAGTCAGTAAAGTAACTTCCTGTATCCACTACGATCAATCCCGTCACGCATACTGCACTGGTAGAGGTGAATAGCGCATCAACAAAGGAAAGTCCCCCATTCGTGGCACGCGGTGTCATCAACAGAAACGCACCGATCAAAATAATGAGCACAAAACTGATCACAAAAAGCTGCGCCGGATTCAAAACGGTTCTTTTGTAATTAACCTTCATTTCCGATGCCTCACGGATAAAGGTCAATATCACTGCTAGCTGCACCCAGACCGGATTTTCCAGTATCAAGTCTGTCTCAAACGGAACACCAACAAAAAGGTATAAGTAAAAAACCCAGAGGGTAAAACCAACAGAAAGGATATCAAAACCCAAGACGCTTTTTTTGGGTAAAATCTTCCGCGTCAAGTATCTACCTAAGGTTGAAAGCAATCCAAATCCCAAAACCACAAAATAGAACCCGTCAAAAATATCCTGGTAAAACAGGCTTTGATTGAAACCAAAATCTCCAATCAATACCAAAACTCCCAAAATACTGACCAATCTCGCTATTCGGCTTAGCCATTCCCTACCTGAAATCATGCCACAAAGGTTTGCCTTATCCATCGCAATTGCAATCAAAAGGAAGGTTTATTCGTATTTCTTAAAAAAAACTGACGGGAGTATCCGTTAAAACACAAATACGTTGAAAAAACCTTCAAGAAATTAGGACAAGTAAAAATAAGGGGGTTTCGAGGTAAATGATTTCCCGAAACTATTTCCAAGTTTTTTCACCGCAGGGTCGCCGAGGACACAAAGGGAAACCGAAGTAGTTTAAACTAATTCAGGCAAAGACCATTTTCCGAGTCTTTTCAGAAAAATTAAAGAAATCAAACACTTGAAACCTAATTCCTAAAATTTACTTAGCGGTCTTTGCGCCTCCGCGGTGAAATTAATCGCATTCAGAAAATTCCATGGAGTTTATACCGTACTTTTCAACAATATTTTGTCACTTGTATCTAAGCACTTAATCATAAAACCTGAAAAAAGGAAAAGAATAGCTATTATTTCGTTTTTCACTTAGATACTTATCGAAAAGGTCTATTGCTATAAGAATGCCTCCTTAGGCAAAAATGCTATTCGAACTTTTGTTATTTCCCCAGAAACCTCTGTCCAGGCAAAATACACCCGATCTCCGTGAATCTCCATCTGGGGAAATCCACTTTTTCGACCCAGATCCATGGGTGCAATCGGCATCTAAGCAAAGTTGATTTTTTTACAAAAGGCTTATAAGCTAGTTATAGGGATTTTAATTCCCGGCTATTCTCGACTTGGTGAGGTATAGCAAATGATTAATTAACTTAGAAGAGACCCCACCATTTTTTTGGGGAATCACTGGAGAAATTCTTGCCTCACTATTAAAAAATTCTTTTTTTCAACCACCCTTTATCAATAAGGCAGGGAAACAGCTGCAACAAACATTTTTTTGCATCAAATAAAATTTAAAGCTGCACTGAAAAAAGTAAAGAATTTCAAATCTATTTTGTCGCAAAAATCCACTAAATTTGCGACAATTAATTCTCGATAGATTGGATGGAAAGTATTGAAAATAAAATTCTTAATCAACTAAAAAGAAAACCGAAGGGCCAACTTCTATTTGCGGAGGATTTTATTGGTTTTGCGGATTCCAAGCGAATCAACAAGGCCCTTGAGCGCCTGCATAACCAAAAACAGTTGATGCGGGTCGCAACAGGAATATACACCCAGCCCAAAGAAGATCCAATTGTGGGGAAAGTTAGACCCACAGTGGAGCAGGTGGCACTAGCGATTGCCAAGCGGGACAAAGCTAGGATCGTACCAACAGGTGCGCAAGCTTTATATCAACTTGGATTGAGCAATCAGGTACCTGTTAACGTGGTGTATTATACAGATGCCTCAGACCGAAGCATCCAGATTGGCAAGCGCAAAATAATTTTCAAAAAAGGAGCTGCACGTAACGTAGCCTATAAAGGAAAAGTTAGTACGCTTGCTATACAATCCCTGAAAACCATTGGTAAAGATCAAATCAAACCAGAAGAAATCCAATTAATCCAGCAGCGCCTCAAAGACGAGGATCCTAAAATTCTAGCACATGATCTCCGTTTGGCTCCAGCATGGATAAGACTAATAATCCAGACTAAAGAGAAGCAAAATGACTAAAGCCAGGCCACATATTGCCAATTGGCTAGCTATCCCTTTAGCTAGTAAAAGGACTATTTTCGAAACAATCGGAGAGGAAAACAGGCTTTAACCCGAGGCGGTAGAGAAAGATTGGTGGCTGGTGTTAACCTTGGATTTGGTGTTTTCTCTTTCTTGTGCTGGATCCCTAGTTTTCAAAGGCGGAACTTCCCTCAGCAAAGGTTGGAGGCTTATCGAGCGGTTTTCTGAAGATATCGACTTGGCTTTAGATCGTGAATTTCTGGGATTTACCGGCGAATTGGGGAAGAATCAGCGGGACAAACTCAGAAAAGAATCAGTAAGGTATGCATTGGAAACATTTGCGAAGGAGCTTCAAGAGGCCTTTATGGAAGCAGGGTTTCCGGAAGTCAAGGTGATGCCTATTTTTCCTAAAAGTCCCGACCATGATCCAGTAAAAATTGATATTTACTTCCCCAAACTGACCGTGTCTGATAAGTATATGAAGCCGGGATTACAGATCGAGTTAGGAGCGAGATCGCTTCGGGAGCCGTTCTCCATGGTACCCATCCAGTCCTTGGTCTCAACGGGTGATTATTTTCATGATCAAGATTTTATCGATTTTCCTTTTAGAATTCCAATCGTAAATCCAGAACGGACATTTTTGGAGAAAATCTTCCTGCTAGATGAGGAAAATCAGCGTACTGAAGAAAATAGACGGGTAGATCGGCTGAGTAGACACCTATAATGATATCTATCAGTTGGAAAGGACGGAAAACAAAATCAAGGCCTTGAAAGATCCAGTCTTGTACAACATGATTGTGGCACATCGGGAGCGATATTCTAAAGTAAAAGGTGTGGATTACAGCTTACACCGAACGGAAATAGTACGCTTTATACCTCCATTTCAAGTGCTGCCGGCATGGGAAAAGGATTACCAGCTCATGCAGGAATCCATGATCTATGGTGATAGTCCTTCCTTTTATCAATTGATTACCGAATTGACCGAATTTCAAACACAACTCAATCAATTTTCATGGACAACTTAACCATCCCAGCTTCTAGGAAACCAAATCCTATTAGATCCCTATTGGATGGGCTGTAGTAAAATGGCTCAAGTATCCTTTTTACAAAAAGATTGGACTAACGAAACAGAAGCTTATTCAAAGTGAATTTTCTTAGTGTAATTCAAGATCGTCCTGGAAATTATCGCAATTCATAAAGTAAACTCATTCCGGCTCGTAAAAACTATCAAGCATTTTCTTAATCCTCCAAAAAAGCATCTTTCTCCAAAAATGCAGTCTTGACTTTTATCCTGTCCCCAACAACCTCCGTCCAGGCAAAATATACCCGATCCCCATGAAGCTCTAGTTGGGGAAATCCACTTTTTCGACCCGGATCCATGGCTGCAATCGGTATTGGAGTTCCCATTTCTCCCCCAATTCCAACCTTAGCCGCTCGAAGGAAGGTTCCCTCTTCCACCGTTTCCATCCAGGAGACAATACCTGTTTGGTAGTCCAACAGCACCAGGTCCACCCTGCCTATTACTCCTTTGGATTCAATCGTGATAGGCGCTTCAAAATTCTCTCCATTATCGGTTGAAAAAGCTATTTTGACCTGAGGAAGCGTTGCCGGGGCGGTAAACCATCCAACAAGAACCGTCTTTCCTTTGGCCACGACTTTTGGCCCATTGACAGGGCAACCAGCAATCTCCCAACCGTCGGCATGGATAATTTTCGGTTCGGTCCACCTGCTATCCACCAGCCTGGTAATGGCAATATCCCGGATTTCGCGGTCGGATCGGTTGCGATAGACCACCACCGGACCAACTTCTGTTAAGGCAGAACTGGTTTGACAACAGTCGCAGGTTTTGGCGTCCAGAAGTTCATCCCATAGCAACTTTCCGCCAAAAGTGACCTCCGAAGCCCGAATACTCATCGCACCGGAGTGCCCAGCATGCTCATGACCGCCACCGCCTGTATTTCGCCCGTCCAACCAAGAAACGAAAAAACTGGTATCCGTGTAGGCCATGGCTGAAACAAAACCATGCTCGGTCTGCGTCGAATCCGAATGCAAGGGAAGACCAGTCCTCCATTCCTTCTCCCCTTTTGGAAGTACTTGCAGCTTGACATCATAGGAGAAAGTAGCCGGAGAGGACTTTTGCAAGATATGGCTAAGCAGGCTTCCCTTATTTTCCACGATAGCCGGAAAATCCGCCCAGTTCACAAACCAGTTTTGTCCCTCGGTGATTAGGAGTGGATCAGACCAGTTATCTCCCTCTAGAGAAGCATAAAAAAGCTGTGCCGTGGAATCGTTGGGTTTACTTACCCAGGATAAAAGCAGTTGATCTCCAAGTGGATTGGAAGAAAGAACTGGCAAGGAAGAGTAGGTAGAACCCGGGAATTGAATTTCCTGAACTTCGATAGTTTTTGATTTTTGTGGTTTACAGGACGCAAAAATCAGGAAAAGAAGCACTGGAAAAATGGGTTTGTTCATGGTATTTTGCTGACAAGTTCATCGATGGAAGCATAGGCACTCCAGGGTAATTGGCCGGCATGACGGAAAACTTCCTCCCCTTTTCTATTCAGAACTATCGTGGTAGGAAGCGCGTAAATTTCGAAATCAGCC
Organism: uncultured Limnohabitans sp.; assembly: GCA_964574365.1. GTDB lineage: Bacteria > Bacteroidota > Bacteroidia > Cytophagales > Cyclobacteriaceae > Algoriphagus. The sequence goes on along the minus strand of CAZNND010000015.1, from coordinate 6,080 downwards.
AAACTTCCCTGTTTCAGCCGAACCAGGTCTAAGCCTGTTTTATATTTATTCTCAAAGAGTTTGATCTCTGCAAGCTCCTCATCAGAGGCAAAGAAAAACTGTACGCTGTCAGACGCTAAGCGAGGCAGGGAATGACTCAATTCCGGGAATTCTGCCAGGCAGGGCTTGCACCAAGTCGCCCAAAAGTGAAGAACGGTGAATTGTTTGGCTTCAGGGGATAATGGAAGTTCTTTTTCAAGAAGGTTTTCAAAGGTGATTGTTGGAACACCTGGGTTGAGACCATTCCTGTCCACTGTTTCAGTTTTGCTTATTTGTTGGTTGGTCGGCGAATGACAAGCCCAAGCCATCAAAATGCTGAAAAGAAGAAGTGTATGGGAAGAATAGGCTCGGCCTTTACCGGTAAGCCGGAAAATAATAAGATAAAGATTTAAGCACATCGGCCTTCCATTTTCCTCGAAAAATAGGCAAAAAGCGGTGGTTAGCCAAATTACCGATTCAATCAAAAATAACACCGGGTATAATTAAACACGGATGACAAAAAGAGCAGTTTTTGATATGTAACAGGTATGCAACAGACTTGAGTACTCAAAATACACAATAAAAAAGTTTATTCCCTTATTTTATTTATAAACTTATCAATCAAATCTGAATTCAATTATTAAGCCTTTCGTAATACTTATATCTATTTGCTTCAAAACGAATATATACAAATAAACTACGGAGCTTATTAAGTAAAAAAATTATACTCTTCTATCTGGTCTGTATATTTTACTTTGTGCCGCCTTTGGTGGCACAAAGCTTTTTTAGGGAAAAAATTCCCAAAACCGTTTTTTACCAGGTAGGGTTGGGTGCAGGCACCTTCCTTGCCGCGCCAAGGCCTTCCTATGACAGCATCGTAAACCAAAAACTACCGGTTCTCTACATTAGTCTCTTAAAGCGGTTTGGATGTCATCCAAGCGTAAAATCCACCTACACCATCCAGCCCTTCTCAAGCGAGGAATACATCACAATCGGGCAGGAAAGTGGCACCTTGAAACCCATGTTCAGCGGATTTTCCAATGCACCGGACATCGTCCCGATGGTCAACCTTCTGCCCTCATTTCACCATGTCAGCAGACCAATGGTGGATATCGCACTTGTAGCAGGAGTGGGCTACCTGAACACCTATCGCACTGAAGAATTTACGTACAATGATAACGAATTGGCCTTCAACTTGATCGAAAACAGCTTCTATATCCCAAATAGAGCCTCCATTTCGGTGAAAATTGGAAGAGTAAACGATTTAGTGATAGAAGGGGCTTTCTTTCATACCTGGCTGGATGATAACCAGGGAAATCGCTTTTAACATTTGATAATTAAGACATGGAACGAAGGGATCGAGAACCTTCCTTTTGAATACTTGTGGGTTATAACCATTAAGGTCATTGAGAAAATTAAGAATTATAGCTTAGTCTTTTTTGAAGAAATCCCACTTTTATTCGATTTAACAGTAGAGTAGCTCTTAATTTTCTCGTGGTTAACTACATGAAACTAGCTTGTTTTTTCAGTCAGACGGAAAAATGGTAGGTTTAAAAAGCGATTTCCCAGGGATGATAACCGGAAAGTAACAGAATTCGAAAAAAATTCCGATCATTTTGTATAGCTCAATTTTGTTTACCGAAGGTTTATCGGAAAGGTCCCCTTGTTTTAAGGAACCATATTATAAAACATGTACCGCTTGTCGTCGGGATTTCTATCGCGGACAATCAGCTCCTTTCCATGACTCTTCATATACATTGAGTTGACCTCTTTGATGTGTCTGGCTCGTTTGATCCGCTTCGTATCAAAATTTTTCAAACTCTGAATTCCAAAAATGTGATCCAACTTCTCCGTACCTAACTTCTGCCCGGAATAGGAAAGAACCACCTAAAGCAAATCTTTCTGATATATTGGCTCCTCATCCTTTATCAGTGGGATGGATTCGACATGCTTACTTTTATGTTTGACATATAGAATTGTCAAAAAACAAAGCAAAATAAAGCTGCTGGAAAAAAAATCAGATCAAAAGACAGAGAAAGTGACTTTTCATCTTCCAAAATCGTGATTTTGCCTACCTCCTTTGATTTGGCAAAAAAGTCATCCAAATCGAGAGTATATTCATCATGAATGAATGTCATGTAATTGATTTTATTTCCTAAAACCTCCAAATGAAGCGAATTAAAAGGATCTACACCTCGTTGATTAGCAATAAAATAAATTTTCCCACTTTCCTTGTGAATTAAATTCCATCCTATGTTTTGGTCTAGATATGCTGAACCAAAAAATAGGTAATCTTTAGTTTCTATAGAATGAACCTGTGTTCTAGATAAGATTTCCTCGAAATCGACTCCTTCAATAGAAAAATTGATCTTTTTCCAAGTTTTGCTTTCCCAATCCAAAAAGTATCCCGGTTCAATAGTTGAACTTAGATTTGGATTCCGTGGATCAACCAAGATTACAAAAGGAGAAAATATTCCCTTAGAAGTTTGAAAAAAACCTGAAGAAGACATGTTAACCGGTTGATTTTTTGTCACAACTAATTCCCAGCCGCCTTTTTCATAATCAAATTGGATCAAATCCAAGTGACTATTCCAAAACCCGTATCCTCCCAACATGTAGGAAACGGAATCTCGCTCAAAGCTGTAGGCAGCACAGTTGTATCCAAAATTAAATCCCTTGTAATGATTGTCTACTTCATTGCCATCGATAGCATACAAGTCCAATGCACAACTTGGATGACCGATTAATCTTTTTGAGTTCCCGTAAAAAGTATAAGTAAGCGAGTGATCATAGACTTTTTCAATTGAATCCAAGACAGTTTTCGAAATCCTAGCCTTCAAAAATGAGTTTTTTTTCGAAGAATGCGATTCTTATGAAATCGTAGATAAATAGAAAAAATCAGACGCATTCACGGAGGTTGACTTAGCAAAAACAATAAAAAGGTTCAAGAAAGTCCCTAATACTAACTTCATTTTACTAGCTGGTCTGATAGTCTTTTACTAATGGAAAAGATTACGCTTAATTAATTTTTCCAACAGCGTCTTACTCCGTTAAACTAATCTATTTAAAAAATCTGAATCCTGATTAAAAAAATAACTATTTAAATTTATCCAATATGAAATTAGGTAACAGAACTTGTTTCACATTGTTACATATATCTATATAACTGAATTACAATACTTTAAAAAAAACACCTAAAAATTAATCAACATGCCCAATCAACCAAAAAAAGTGAAATTCACTAGAAAAGGAAATAAACTTTAAACTCGACAACCTTCCCCGGAAAAACCTGAAAAGATGAATAAATCTATTTTTAAATGGTTGACATATGTATCCGGATAGTTGTACCTAATCCAGCTATCATAGAATTAACAAAAAAACCTCATTCAATTCTTCTGAGAAATCCTAAACCTAATTTTTTAGGCCAATTGGTAAACCGTTTATCTGCGATCTTTCGGCTATCCGTGAAAAAAAATAATGTAGCTATCCAGCTGCATCCAAGAGATGAAATAATTTTGATCTGAAGGAAAAAAACTTCAGAAGTTTTCCAACTACCACCAACGTAACCGCAGTGGCGCAAAGAGGGCTACCTAAATTTTAACTAGTACAGTTCACTTGTTTGATTCCACAGGGAAATATCTTTCAAAACTCAACTTTTTTTCCTCTTATTAAAAAACAAAGCAGGTTTATATAGTTGAACTATGCAGAAAATTAAGCGCTACTACTAAAGTTACTAAAAAGTGGAATTTACCCTAAAGAAGATCTGACCAGGAATTCTTAATTTTCTCAATGATCCTAGTGGTTTAATTCTACAAGGTTTCAAAGGAAGGCTATAGATCTATACGTTCCATGTTTTTATTAACCAACTATTAATAGAGATTTCCAAGCATTGGGTGGCCCTATTCGGTTAGAGCTCAACCTATTTAAAAACTCAAAAACGATTATTTAAGCCAAAAAATTCAAGCTCACTTGGACTCTTACGAACGCCCATAGAACGAAAATAAGATTTACCTCCCTCCTGCCTTTAAAACTTAATCTTTATCCGATTTTTTCTTAAGTGCCTTATTCAAAGAAATTAGCAATTCAATCTGCTCATTTAGCAATTCATCCGAACCATCCAGCTGAATTTGTATTTGGATATAGCGCGTCGAAACGGGTGAGTCATATTCTCTGGGTTTTTCGCTCACTTCTCCTGGGAGTTCCCCAACCCTAGGTTCTTCCCAAATTCGTTCAACTGAAACTTTATAAAGATCTGCCAATTTGACGGCATCTTCAAGTTTAAGTTCTGTTTTGCCAGATTCCAATCGTTGATAGGCTGTATAATCCGTTTTTCCAAGATGTTCTGAGACAAAAACTTGGGAATAATTTTTCTCCAAACGCAACCGTTTCAGATTGTAAGCCACCCTGCTACGGGCCTGATTCACGCTTTTTTTTCTTGGCATAATCAAAAATGGCGTGCCAGTTGTGAAAATAAGACGTGTTCTATGCTTCTTATACCTATTTTTTGCTTGTTAAAAAAAAATTTTACACGTATTTTGGACATACGCCCACGAAAGCATTTGAGAAGGAGATTACGATTAAAAAGTCTTAGGGAGCTCGCATAAAACCAAAATTCCTCTAAATCAATTCATCGAACCTTTATCATTAGAAATTAAAGAAAATGAGTTCAGCTCAAATAAAAATAATTTAAATCATTGTATTTCAATTTATTATAAAATTTCCTTTGGCAATATTTTCATAAAAAACAAAATAAAATCTAGTTAATTAAACAGGTTTAATAACCTTGCTGGCAATTTTAAAATCTTAATCGGATTATAAGGATGAAAATCACGTGAAAAATACGTAACCCCTTATTCAACTGACTTCAATCCTGCGGCAATACCGCTATGAATAGGTTGATTTTAAACGTAAAAGTTTGCTGAAAAAATCAAAGAACCTAAACAATAATTCGACCTGAATTTAGGCCAAAATCTAGTTAAATTAACATAAAATGGTAATCTCTCCGTTCTTTGTGAAAATTGTATAGTTTACTTAAAAAGAAAAGACCTCAATAACTAAATAAGGCTGAACAATTTTTCCCCTAATTAGCAATTAATGATCAAATTGTAAAAAGGTATTAATTCAATTGCAATTAGTCCAGTCTAAAAGAAATATTATAATTAATCCAACTCTATTTCTATCTAATACAAAAAACTCTTAAATATTTTCCTAATCATAAATTGAAATAAAATATTATAATAAATACACAACATAAAAAAATTTAACTGAAATAAATAAATATAAAATAATTAAAAACACATCTATTTACCTACTATTTCAAGGATACTTAATGAAAAAAATTATTAAGTAAAACTAATTTTGAAAATACATATAAGAATATAATCATTTAGGAAAAAATACGATATGAAATCTCTTATTTTCACACTTATTTCACTAATCATACTGATTATTACAAATCCCCCTCTTGAAGAACATCATTCAAGGGTGAATAAAATTGTAAATTCTGAAATTCAAGCGTATAAAGAACTCTTGAATACGAAAAACATGGCTTTATTTTCCTTAGTCGATGAATTTCTAATTCGATCAATTGCTGAAGAAATGATTACTATGCAGGATTATTACCTAGTATCCACCACTATTTTGGAATATCGGGGAGAGAGACAGATCGTTGGTTTTGGGATACTTGGTAATGTAAAGATTTTCGAGAATTCTGAAGAAGAAATCAAAAATTTGGTGAAGCAAAACTTATTTGATTACAAATAAAATATGAATATACGGAATATTAAAAGTAGCCAAATTACATTTTAAATGTTGACCAGGGGAATCGCTTTTAAAACGTACCATTTTTCCGTCCGACTGAAAAAACAAACCAGTTGAATGTAGTTAACCACGAGAAAATTAAGAGATACTCTACTGTTAAATCGAATTATAGTGGGATTTCTCCAAAAAAGACTAAGTCATAATTCTTAATTTTCTCAATGACCTTAATGGTTATAACCCACAAGTCTTCAAAAGGAAGCTTCTCGATTCCTTCTTCCCATGTTTTAATTACCAAATGTTAA
>CAZNND010000014.1:0-63142 GCA_964574365.1 uncultured Limnohabitans sp. | reverse complement strand
TTAAGCAACAAAGTTTCTTTCTTTCCTTTCAGCCCAGATCTACCCAACGAAGATATGTCAATGGGGAAACCCATCTGTATTTAGGAAGGCAGTATTGACTAAGGATTGAAAAATCAGAAAAAGATTCTGTCAAGCTATTTCTTGGAGAACTTAAAGTAGAAACATCCGATCCCACGAAAGTCAAAACTTTGGTAAAAGCATGGTATCTGAAGCAGGCTCACGCAAATTTTGAAAAGCTTACTTCCAAACTCATTGACCGGTTTAAGGCTGAAAAAGTCCAGCCCAATTCTCTTGTGATTCGTGAGATGACTCTTAGATGGGGTAGTTGTACCCCAAAGGGTAAAATCATATTTAATCCTGAACTAGTCAAGGCTCCAAAAGGATGCATCGAGTACGTTATCCTCCATGAGCTTTGTCATTTGGTTTATCAAGACCATTCTCCAGCATTTTTCCGACTCCAAGCCCGCTAAATGCCGGATTGGGAGAAGTGGAAGGAGCGACTGGAGCGGTTAATGGCTTAAGTGATTTTACCCAAACCGTTTGACAAGTAATTGAACCGTCTGGAATAGGAGAAAAAACTCTTTTCATTTTATTCGGTAATTATGATGAAAAATGAATATATACAACTATTTTGAAATCAGAAAAATTTCAATTGAATCCACTTTAATCCCAACTTCTGGTATGCTGTCATTTCGTCCTGCTTTCTCTTTCTTTTTTGTAAGTGCTCTATTCATGGCTTTTTCTATTTCCCAAGCCCAGGAAAAAGGTTTTAAACCCCTTTTCAACGGAAAAAACCTAGATGGTTGGGTAGGAAATAAAGAATCCTATCAAGCCAAAGATGGTATGATTGTCATTGAGCCTAAGGGCGGGGGAGGTGGAAACCTGATGACCGAGAAAGAATATGGAAATTTTAACTTCCGTTTTGAATTTCAGCTGACACCAGGTGCAAATAATGGACTGGGAATTCATGCACCCTTGGAAGGAGATGCTGCGTATGTGGGCAAGGAACTTCAAATTTTGGATAATGAAGCTGAAAAATATTCCAAACTCGAAGTATATCAATACCACGGATCTGTTTACGGCGTGATTCCTGCCAAGCGTGGTTTCTTGAAACCTGTCGGAGAATGGAATCAGCAAGAAGTTATCGTGGAACATCCAAAGATCAAGGTGATTCTCAACGGTACAACCATTTTGGAAGGTGATTACCTAGAGGCTAGCAAAAACGGAACTTTGGATAAAAAGAACCATCCTGGATTACAGCGAAGCAGTGGCCATATTGGCTTTCTGGGCCACGGTGATGTAGTCCATTTTAGAAACATTCGAATTAAAGAATTACGATAACCCCAACCTATATAAAAAATCATCAGATGAGTAAGAATTATCAAGTTGTTGATCGAAGGGACTTTTTGAAAAAGTCTGCCCTCGGTATCGCCGGTTTGGCTTTGGCTCCCTCACTCATGGCAAAAGCCCAAGCAGCAGGTAAATTACGTACCGCTCACATCGGACTCGGTGGAATGGGAATGGAAGATTTGAGAGCTATTTCCAGCCATTCAATGGTTGAAGTGGTGGCTCTTTGTGATGTAGATAGCAAGGCTATGGCAAATGCCACAGCACTTTTTCCAAATGCTAAAACCTACGCAGATTACCGGCAGCTCCTCCAAGAAATGGAAAGCCAGATCGATGCAGTAATCGTGTCTACGCCTGACCATACCCACGCCCCAGCTTCGCTGATGGCAATGGAAATGAACAAAGCAGTGTATTGTCAAAAACCCCTTACCCATCATGTGACTGAAGCTAGGGAAATGAAAAAAATGGCTGAGGAGAAAAAGTTAGTCACTCAAATGGGCATCCAGGTTCATTCCTTCTATGATTACAAGTTGGCAACGCTGCTTATTCAATCGGGAATCATCGGTAAGGTTCATACGGTACGGGCTTGGTCACCAAAAAATTGGGGCTTTGATGGAGCTGAACCTACGGGAAGTGATCCGGTACCTGCAAATCTAAACTGGAACTTGTGGCTGGGCACTGCTGCGGAGCGTCCGTACAAAGAAGGTGTGTATCATCCCGGCAACTGGAGGAAATTGCTGGATTACGGCTGCGGAACTTTGGGTGACATGGGCGTCCATATTTTCGACACGCCATACAATGCACTTCAGCTGGATGTTCCACGTACCATTGTCAATCAGTGCCGTAAACCAACTGGCTTTGGATTTCCCGAAAACAATGTGGTGACCTACGAATTCCCTCAAACTCCCTACACGGCCGAGACTCTCAAGTGGGTATGGTATGATGGACCGGGAGCTCCGGCAGATCATGAAGATCTCAAACTACCCAATGGTGAAAGCCTTCCTGATCAAGGAGCTATGTTTTTGGGGGAAAATGGTAGATTGCTTTTGCCACACTTTCAGCAACTACCAAAATTGATCGTAGATGGTAAGTACAAGGAGTTTGATGTGGCTCCATTCAATTTGGGTGCCCCTGTAAAGGATTACGCCGGAGAAAGCAAAAAGCATTACCACCAATTTGTGGATGCTTGTCTAGGAAAAGGAGAATGTTCTGCGCCGTTTGAATACGCTGCCCGATTGACCGAAACGATTTTGTTGGGTGTGATTGCAGGTCGCTTCCCTAATAAGACCCTTCACTGGGATAGTAAAAAGGCCAAGTTTGCTGAGAAAAAAGCGAATAAGTATTTAGGAGGGAAGTATAGGAAATTTTAAAAGGACCAAGTATTAAGTACCAAGTACCAAGAACCGAACAGATATCAAGTGTCAAGATTTTAGGTTGTATTGTCCTGCCTGATCTTTACTTGATCCTATTTTCTTGATACTTGGTACTTTTTAATGATACTTGATACCAATTTCTTGATACTCTTATCTAGATACTATCTTATTGGTTTGCAAGTCTGTTTAATATTTTAAACTCATTCATTACCCTGTAGGCGGCTCTGGTAATATCTGCAGGAAAATTAGGATCCTCAAAGTCAAACGTAGCAGCGGTGTATCCTTGCCAAATGGTATTCCCTTTTTTACTATCAATCACATAAATGACAAGCATCCCACTGTTTTCTGCATACCTGACCATATTGTAGGTTTCATCTTTCTCTTGCTCCCGTTCAATATCTCCCTCATCGTTTCGATAGGTTAATCCATTCCTATTCAACCAGTAATCAAATTCAGGCTGAACGTATCCTCGATATTTAATTGAATCAGTATAAATCTTGTAACTCACAAGGAGATCAGGTTTGTTGGTTTGCTCCCTAAAACCTTGTGAACCAAGCCTTGCGCTAATCGTTGAATTGAGAATGGGGGTCACAATTGTCGTGTCTAGCTCAGGAGTTTCTACAAAAGCAAAAGTCTTATACTTTTTGAATGAGCCGGTGTAGTTATAGTCGTAATCGGTGACGTAATCCTTAGATGAAAAACAGGATATACAAATTGCCAAAATCAATAAACTAATCGGAAGGACTTTCATAGGTGGAAACAGTTAATCGTGGAAGGTTGGTGTTCATTTATATAAATCAACAGTCAGAATAACTTTTGGTTGAAGTAGATTGTTTTCACAAATTGCTATAATTCAACCTTATACTTTTAAAATTCTTTAATAATCCTAAAACGAATCCTTCAAAGCCAATTATTAAAAGGGTTTACTTGGAAGAAAGTTGTTGGTGAATACCAAACTGCAACTGTCCCCTGGAAGCAGAATTGGTAGTTTGTTCCATAAAGCCAAGTTGGATTGCAAGTCCTTTTTCCAACTTATACCCAAGTCCAAGGTATAGTCGGTTTCTGTCAAACAATTGGACTTTTCCTTTAAGTTTTTCGCCATTGATAAAAATCTCATCATACACTTGAAGGTAAATCGACCCTATTTCAGTGAGTTCTTTTGGATTGAGTGGAATATTCAGGAAAACAGCATAGCGAATTCGTGTTTTAAAATCCTGATTTTCAATCCATCGTTGCTCGAATCGATATCGGTGCATCAGACCCAATCTTCCGGTTTTTTGTCTGAGAATTACTTCTTGATACACTCTGTTTTCGTGAAACGTTGCATCTGAATCTCCTTCTTTGCCATTGGTTATACTGGCGTATCCTGTCAAAAAGCTTGAATGACCAGACTTAGAATTATATTGGATCCCAGTTCGCAGTAAAAGCTGATCTAAATCACCGAAAGTTTTGAAATTTCTAAGCTGAGCCTCTCCATGGATTGCCCAAGGGCTTTCTTTAAACCTTAAATTTCCAAAATACATGAACCAGGCCCCGGTTTGTGGATCAGTTTGAGCTATAATTGGGCTTATCAAAGCATTAATTAGAAGGATAATTAAGGTTTTTTTCATTTTTTCTTCAACATTCCATTTGGTAATACACGAAACGTCAGGAATCTGCTATGTTCTACCTCTTTGTCTCTTTATCTCAAGTCTCCTATCTCTTTCCACTCCTAAATATTTATTAGTGCTTTTCATAGATCACTTCGGGCTCACTTACTTCAACATTCCCGTTGTCGTTGATGAATTCAAGGGTGACTACCTTAAGTTCATTAATTAACAAAGGGTCATATTTAGCAGCAATTCGAATGTAATTTTCTGTGAAGCCGTGCATTTTTCCATCTTCCACATCTTCTTCGAACAGCACGGTGTAGGTTTTGGAGAGGTTTTCCTCATAAAATTTCCTTCTTTTCTTTTCAGAAAGTATCCGAAGCATTTTGGATCGCTCGTTCCGTTTTTTAAGAGGGACAATTCCATCCATTTCTACAGCCCGAGTGTTAGCCCGCTCAGAATAGGTGAAAACATGGAGGTAGGAAATATTCAATTCATTCAAAAATTGATAGGTTTCGAGAAAAAGTTCATCAGTTTCTCCGGGAAATCCTACAATCACATCTACGCCTATACAGGCATGGGGCATAAGCGTTTTTATTTTGCTAACCCTGTCCTCGTAGAGTTCTCTGAGATAGCGTCGGCCCATTTTTCTCAAAACAGTATTCGAGCCTGATTGTAGCGGAATGTGAAAATGGGGGACAAAATGTCTTGATTTAGCTACAAATTCAATAATTTCATTAGTAAGTAAGTTAGGTTCAATCGAGGAGATTCTAAACCGTTCGATACCCTCCACTTCATCGAGGGCTTTTACCAAGTCGGCAAACCGTTCCATTCGCTTACCATCTACGATTCCAAAGTCCCCGATATTTACTCCCGTAAGTACAATTTCCTTTACATCCGTACAGGCAATTTCACGCGCCGAGACTAAGGCTGATTCGATGGTGCCACTTCTACTTTTTCCTCTCGCCAAAGGAATTGTACAGAATGCACAGCCGTAATTACAGCCATCTTGTACTTTTAGAAATGTCCGGGTTCGATCATGTATTGAAAAGGAGTTGTGAAAAGAATTGACTTGGCTTATTTCGTTAGCCAAGATTTTTTTCTCCTGTTCTTTTGCAAAATCACCTAAAAGTTCGTGAAGCCGGAATTTTTCTGCCGCTCCCAGTACTGCATCTACCCCTTCAATTTCCGAAATTTCCCTTGGTTTTAGCTGTGCATAGCAGCCAATTATTGCCACATAGGAGTTTGGAGATATTTTTTTTGCCTCTTTAACAATTTTTTTACACTTTTTATCGGCGTTCTCTGTAACAGAACAGGTATTGATAATGAAAATATCTGGATTTTCCTGAAAATCGACTTTTAGGTAGCCTTTATCTTCAAATTGTCGGCTAATTGTTGACGTTTCTGAGAAATTCAGCTTGCAACCGAGGGTGTAGAAGGCAACTTTTTTCACTAATTTTTAAAATCTGGTTCGATTCCAAAGGTAAGGAATCCCAGTCTTTTTACAATTCTCCAATTTCGAGTCAAAAAACTCAATTTTTCAGGACTTCAGGTCAATAAATAGAAGATTTATTGAAAAAAATGGAAAAATTTCAAAAATACACTTCGAAAATTAGCCATTATTATTTTATGAAACATATTTTTCTAATTTTGTGGGTATAATCTTAAACCACAATTTGTAGATATGGCAACATTGAGACAACAAGCTTTGGCTATGGTTCAGGCAAGGCCCCGCGTAAGTGTCACCCCACCGTCCACCAAAATTTCTGATTTCTTCGGTACCAATGTGTTTGGTCCGTCGCAAATGAAGCAATCACTCGCTCCTTCCATTTTCAAGAAGGTCATGGAAGCTATCGATAAAGGCACAAAAATTGATCCTTCCACTGCCGAAGAGGTTGCATCTGCAGTAAAAATTTGGGCTATCTCCAAAGGTGTCACCCATTACACACACTGGTTTCAACCTTTGACAGGTTCCACTGCGGAAAAACATGACTCCTTCTTCGATATGTATGCTGGAATGGAGAAATTCAAAGGATCTGCATTGGTTCAACAAGAACCTGATGCTTCCTCATTTCCAAATGGAGGCATTCGGTCCACTTTTGAAGCCAGGGGCTATACTGCTTGGGATCCATCTTCCCCAATCTTTGTTTTCGAGAAGACACTTTGTATTCCTACAATTTTTGTTTCCTACACAGGAGAAGCCTTGGATTACAAAACACCTTTGCTTAAATCCATGGAAGCAATCAATGAGGCAGCAGTTGCTATCTGTCAACTATTTGACAGAAATGTTCGAAAAGTTTCCCCTTCGCTAGGAGTGGAGCAAGAATATTTTGTAGTTGATAAAGCACTTTATGCAGCCCGTCCTGACTTGGTGATGGCTGGAAGATCTGTCTATGGACATACCCCTGCAAGAGGTCAACAGTTGGAAGATCATTACTTTGGCTCAATCCCAACTCGGGTGAAGGACTTCATGATGGAATTTGAAATTGAAGCCCATAAGCTGGGAATACCTGTTTCAACTCGACACAATGAAGTAGCGCCAGGCCAATTTGAGGTGGCTCCAATTTTTGAAGAAATCAACAAGGCCATCGATCATAACCAATTGCTCATGGATGTGATGGATAAGGTTGCCGAAAAGCATAGTCTGAAAGTACTTTTCCATGAAAAACCATTTGCCGGAGTTAACGGTAGTGGTAAGCACAACAACTGGTCATTGATCACGGATACAGGCGTAAATCTGTTTCAGCCAAGTAACTCGGCAAGGGAAAACCTCCAGTTTCTGGTATTTCTTGTTGCAACGGTCAAAGCCGTTTACGATCACGCAGATTTGTTAAGAGCCAGTATTGCATCTGCTTCCAACGATTTCCGTTTAGGGGCAAATGAGGCTCCTCCCGCAATCATGTCTGTTTTCTTGGGAGCTACCCTTTCCGAACTCCTAGAGGAGTTGGAGAAAAACGGTAACGTGAAAATCGAGAAGGGAGACAACATGTACATGAAACTGGGGATTTCCAAGATCCCGGAAATTATCCTTGACAATACGGATCGAAATAGAACATCTCCTTTTGCCTTTACAGGAAATAAATTTGAATTCCGAGCTGTAGGCTCATCTGCCAACTGCGGAGGACCGATGATGACGTTGAATGTGATCGTTGCGGATGTACTCAAACAGCTTTTTAAAGATATCGATAAAGAGATGAGTGCTGGCAAAGAAAAAAAGATTGCCATCGTCAATGTGTTGAGAAAGTATATTAAAGATTCTAAGAAAATCCGATTTGAAGGCGATGGCTACTCAGAAGACTGGGCAAAAGAGGCTGAAAAAAGAGGACTCTCTAACTTCAAGTCAACGCCGGAAGCTTTGGATATCTATACCAAAAAAGCAACAAAGGAACTTTTTGAAAGGCACCATGTACTCAATCATGTGGAAGTCCACGCCAGACACGAGATTGAATTGGAAGCTTATATCAAGAAAGTTCAAATTGAAAGTCGTGTAATGGGAGATTTGGCCTTGAATCATATTATTCCTACTGCCATTCTGTATCAAAACAAATTAATTGAGAATGCTAACGGCTTAAAAGGGTTAGGTCTTGACAACTCTGCCCCTGTGGACACAATTAAAGATGTATCCAAGCATATCGCGAATCTCAGAACTTTTGTCAACGAAATGACAGAAACACGAAAGCGATTAAATAAGCAGGACGATGTTGTCTCACGTGCAAAAGGATACCAAAAAGAAGTGAAAGAAGCTTATTTTGATAAGATTCGTTATGCTGTTGACAAACTGGAACTCTTGGTAGATGACGAGAGTTGGCCTTTGGTAAAGTACAGGGAGATGTTGTTTATTCGATAATTATCAGTCAGCAAATAAAAAAAGCCATCTTTTCCGGGTGGCTTTTTTATTTGATTCAAAGTACTGCATCCGATGAGGGATAAGCCAAGCTGGATTTATGAATAGCCGCCTAGATACCAGTGAAAAAATATTGTTGAGTTGTAGGACAAATATCCCATGAAATTTTCCAAATCCAACTAATTTGACATCTAAGGCGCAAATACCGCTTAGAGAATTTCAGGAATTAAGTTTCAATTGTTTGATTCGTTTAATTCACCTGAAAAGACTCGATCCATGTGGTCTGCCAGAATTAGTTTAAAATACTTCGGTTTTCTTTGGTGTTCTCCGCAACTTTGAGGTGAAAGAATTTAGAAATAGTTTTAGGAAATCGTTGCCATTGAAGACCCCTTATTTTTTATTTATCCAATTTTAATGTAGTTATCCTAGGGACTTGTATGCATGCGGAGATTCAAGACTGGATTTTACCCTTATTTTTTCCATCAAGTTTTGGTTTTAATCAGAAATTCTAAGCGATCTATTTACAAAACTTTTGCCCATCAAGGAAATCCACTATTTTCGCACACTATTTTATTTCATCCTTTGTAGTACCATCAACCGAATAAAACGACATAGGAAATCTGCTTTATAAAAGTTTGCCCTCGAGCTTAAATTGAAATGGTAAATTTTAATGATCGGATAATTTAGGGATGTAGCACGTTAAAATTTATGACTATTTAATTATTTTTGAAACCACGTTTAAGTAATGGAGGTCATTGCAGCAGATATCGGTGGAACGCACATTTCAGTTGCTTCCATATCTTGGGATGAGGGTTTTCCCTGTGTTCAAAGGAAAATCAGCGTAGATATGGATACCACAGGGTCAGCTGGTCAGCTTATTTCCAAATGGTCAACTGCTATTCGAGAGGTTACCGAAAATTCTACTCAATTCAATTTGGGAATAGCGATGCCCGGCCCCTACGATTATGAAAAGGGTATTTCCTTAATCGAATCACAGGGCAAAATGAAATCTCTTTTTGGATTGTCTGTAAAGAATTTGTTGGCTGCTAAGTTGGGGATATCTCCAGAAGCTATTCAATTTCAGAACGATGCAGAATCGTTCTTGAAAGGTGAGGTGCTAGCCGGGGCAGGAAAAGGTTTTGATAGCCTTTTAGGAATTACCCTTGGCACAGGTCTTGGTTCTGCTATCCATATTTATGGGGTAACCATGGATGCAAAATTGTGGACAGCTCCTTTTAGAAAAGGAATTGCCGAGGATTATTTGGGCACAGGATGGTTTTTACGAAAGATTGAGAATGACTTTGGTTTAAAAATTTCAGGTTCAATAGATCTACTTAATGAGAAATTTGATCAGGAAATAACACAGAAGGTTTTTGGTGATTTTGGTGGGGCGCTAGGAGAATTTTTGCTTCTTTATGTTGTGAGATTTCAAACTCAAAAGGTCATTTTGGGAGGGAAGGTTTCTGGTGCCATGTCCCTGTTTTGTCCTTGGACTCACACGTATCTTGAATCTAATGGGGTGCAAATTTTAATTGAAAAATCAGTTTTAGGTGAAGAAGCTGCTCTTATTGGAGCAAGTTCAATCTTTTATAACTTTCAATAATATGGTGAGGTTTTCTATTCTGATTATTTTCTGCGTGCTTTTCTCCGTTGAAGTTAAATCCCAAAAACAGGTTGATTTGCTTATAATCGGAGGAGGGGCAAGTGGTACATCCGCTGGCATCGCAGCGTCACGATTAGGTGTGAAAACTTTGATTTTAGAGCCAACGAGTTGGCTTGGGGGAATGTTGACAGCCGCAGGAGTTTCGGCAATCGACGGCAATCACCGACTTCCATCTGGGATTTGGGGAGAGTTCAGGAATGAACTGGTAAAGTATTATGGAAGCCAGGATCGCCTGGCGACAGGCTGGGTAAGTAATTCCTTGTTTGAACCTAATGTTGGGAATAAAATTCTTCAGAAAATGGCTTCTTCGGAACCAGCTCTCGAGATAAGCTTTGAAACCCAATGGATTTCGGCGGATTATTCTGAAGGAGTTTGGAAAGTATTAGCAAAAAAGGATGGTAAAGAACTAAGAATATCAGCTAGGATTTTAATTGATGCGACAGAACTTGGGGATGTGGCAGCTGCGCAGGGGCTTGCTTATCGTCTTGGTATGGATGCAAGAACAGAAATAGGTGAGGATTTTGCTCCGATAGAAGCGAATGATATTGTTCAAGATTTAACTTACGTGGCTACACTTCAGGATTATGGTAAAGGAGCTGATAAGACTATTCCAAAGCCAGAGAATTATGATCCTTCTGAATTTGCCTGTGCTTGCGGGCATTCAGATCCTACGACTGATTTGGTTCCGATCATAGATTGCCAAAAAATGATTTCCTATGGAAAATTGCCAAATGGGAAATACATGATCAATTGGCCAAATTGTGGCAACGACCACTACGTCAATCTTGTAGAGTTATCGTCCGAAGACAGGATTAAAGAAATTGAAAAGGCCAAGCAAACCACATTGAGATTTGTTTATTTTATTCAAAAGGAATTAGGCTTCAGGCATTTGGGGCTAGCAGAAGGAGAATATCCTACCAAAGATAAGTTACCCATGATCCCTTACCATCGCGAATCTCGTCGATTCCGCGGGTTGGTGGATTTTACCTTACCCTACCTTCTTACCCCATATCTTGCTCCACACCCTTTGTATCGGACAGGCGTTGCAGTTGGAGACTACACCATTGATCATCATCACAAAAAAAATCCTGATGCTCCAACTATTGATTTTATAAAAATCCGAGTTCCATCATTTAGCATCCCACTAGGAGCTCTTGTGCCAAAGGATCACCCAGCTTTGATTTTGGCCGAAAAAAGTATTTCTGTTTCAAATATTGTCAATGGAGCCACAAGGCTTCAGCCAGTAGTACTCGGAATAGGTCAATCAGCAGGAATCCTTGCGTCGGTTGCCTTGAAAAATAACGTTGAGATTCAAAATGTTTCTATCCGTGAAGTGCAGCAAAAGTTACTGAATCAAAGGGTATATTTAATGCCATTTATAGATATGAACCCTACTGAACCTCATTTCCAGTCCATGCAGAAAGCAGGAAGTATTGGTCTTTTTAGGGGAGAAGGCGTTCCCTACTTATGGGCAAATCAAACTTGGTTTTATCCCGATCGACTCGTTACTGAGTTTGAAATGGTAGATGGATTAAGACCGTATTATGAACCATTTAAAAATCATTGGGCAGCAAGCGGTGATCTATTAACCGCATCAAGATTTTTAAAATTGATCCAATTGATTCAGCCTGAATTTACTTTAGCCGAACTCAAAAAAGTTTGGGAATCCAGCGATTTAGAAGAATTCAAATCTGAAGATCAGTTTCTTACAAGAAAACAAGTGTCAGTAATATTGGATAAGGTACTTGATACTTTTGAAATTCAAGTCGATTGGAGGGGTTGGGTTACCCGGTTCTGAAGTTATAATAGTAAATTAGAATTGAGTTAAAAATCAAATTTAATTAGTTAAGATTATAGAGGGAAATGAAAAAAATGGACTGAAGGATCAAGAATTAATAGAGTTGCTGTTTCTATTTCTATCAATTATTTTGTGGGAGAAAAGCGGGGAGTTTGACAAGAAAATTACTGATTACTGTCAGAATAAAAGGATTTTGAAAACTGTTTGAGGTTGATCGGATCGAGTATAAAGAAAGGAAAGTAGAGAAATTGAATACTCGAATGAAAAATTGAAGAATAAAAAAAAAAAGCTAATTTTGAGCTTGGTCATAAATTAACAAAATTATATGCAAAGTTTACGCAATTCTGGTCTTTTTTCAGTAGTTTTTTTAGTGTTGTTTTCCTGTATTTCCAACGAAAAAATCATTTACCTACAAAACTTGGAGGGTAATGCGAGTATCTCAGAAAATGTGTTGATAAACTACGTGATACCTGAATACAAATTGCAATTCAACGATATCATCGATGTGAATGTGCAAACCGTTGATGATCTTTTAAAAAGTGGCTTCAATCTCACTGGGGATAACGCTAATCAAATGAGAATGCAAATGGCCCAAGCGGGTGGCGACGTCTATTACATGACGGGGTACACCGTAGATAAAAACGGAAATATTCGTCTGCCCATTGTGGGGGATGTGAATGTTCGTGATAAAACTATCTCAGAAGCAAGGGATGAAATCGAATCCAGACTTAGGGAATTCGTTGTTTCTGAAGTTTATGTAAAAGTTAAATTGGGCGGAATTCGTTATTCTGCGTTAGGTGAATTTAGAAGGCCAGGTAAATTTGTTGTATTGCAGGAGAGGATGACAATTTTAGAAGCCATTGCCAATGCAGGCGATCTTACTACTATTGCCAAACGGGATGAGGTAATGCTTATCAGACAGTACCCGGACGGGACAAAAATCCATAAAATAAACCTGAATGACAGGCAGATTATAGCCTCTCCCTACTACTTTATCCAACCCAATGATCAGCTTTATGTTGAGCCAATGAAAGTAAGAGAAGTGGGTTCCGGAGAAAATGCTGCCCAATCCTTACTCTTATTTACATCAATTTTAACTACCGGTCTTCTATTAATTAATCTGCTTACCAATTAATATGTATCCAAATTCTCCTCAAGTTTCTAACGCATCTTCTTCACCCTATTTGATAAACCAAGAAGATGAAATTGATTTAAAAGTTATCCTTTTCAATTATTTACAGTTTTGGCCGATAATTTTATTATTTGGCATTTTGGGTCTTTTAGCAGGTTATCTTTTAAACAAATTCACTACACCTATTTACAAAGTCGAATCTACAGTTATTGTAAAAGATGAGAATACCTCCTTGGGAGCAGATCTTTTCGCCTCTGCAGGCATTTTAGGTTTACAGGGAAAAAGTAACATTGAAAATGAAATCGGAATCCTGAAGTCATTTGCCCTTGCTCAGTCTACCATCGAGCAAATGGAATTGAATGTGCAGTATTTCAGAGATGGATTGTTAAGAAAGCAACAGCTATATGGGAATGTCCCCATTTATGTGAAAGTCGATTGGGATAAAAATCAAGTTGTTGAAGGTTTATTTAAGCTTGAGGTTGTGGATGAATTGAATTTTCAGCTTTCTATTGAAGAAGAAAATTTTCAACAATTCAATCCTAAAGATCCAAACTATAAATCAGCGTTAATAATTTCTTCTTTAAATAAATCCGTTTTTCAATTTGGAGAACGTATTTCCACTGAATTTTTTGAGTTTATTGTCGAGAAAGTTTCAGGACTTCCTGGTGAAATCTATTATTTTAGATTGATTGATACACCTTCGTTAGCTTTATCTCTAGCATCCAATATTTCAGTTACACCTACTAATAAACAAAGCTCTATTCTTACTATTGGGCTGGAAACCCCCATTAGGAGAATGGGCGTTGATTACCTTAATAAGTTGATGGAAAATTATTTGGGCAGGGAACTTGATGATAAAAATAGGATAGCTGAAAATACCATTCGATTTATTGATCAACAGCTAAGTGGAATTACAGATTCACTTAGGTTTTCTGAAACTAAACTCCAAGAATACCGCGCTGAAAATAAAATTTTCAATTTATCCCAAGAAGGTTCTGTAATATTTCAGCGACTTCAGGAATTGGAAAGAGAAAAAGGAACAAATGAGATCAATTTAAAATACCTAAATAACCTACAAGGATATTTGAGTAATGGGGAAACCGGAGACTTGATCTCTCCTTCAATTGTTGGCACTGCAGACCCTTTATTGAATGCATTAGTTCAAAATCTTTCTGAGTTGCAATCAGAGAGAATTCGTTTAATGGCAAATTTTTCAGAGCAAACCCCACAAGTCAAAGATGTAAATTCAAGAATCCAAAGTATTTCTAAGGCACTTCAGGAAAATGTTAATTCAGCTATCACAAATTCCAGAAATGTGCTCTCTAACATTAATGCTCAAATTCTTCAAATAGAGGGAAATATCAATGCTCTTCCTGAAACAGAAAAGAATTTATTGAGCTACCAGCGTCAATTCTCAATTAATGAGAATATTTATATTTATTTTCTGGAAAAGAAGGCAGAAGCTGAAATTACCAAAGCATCCAATATGCCAAGCAATATGATTTTGGATTCGGCAAAATCAGGCCAGTTCCCTGTTGCTCCAAAAAGCACATTAAATTTATTAATCGGATTGGTCATTGGATTGATTCTGCCAATTGGCTTCATTGCAATTAGGGATTTTCTGAACTATAAAATCGTTGACCCCAAGGAGCTTCAAAAAGCAGTAAAGGTACCGATGATCGGCTTAATTGGGAGGAACAATACCGATACAAATCTGGTAGTTTTTAATAATCCAAGATCCTCGATTACCGAAACTTTCCGTTCTTTGAGAGCTGATATGACCTACCTTAGCCCAAATAAGGATAAACTCACCATTTTGTTCACTTCCTCTGTATCTGGTGAAGGTAAAACTTTTACATCTATTAACATGGCCTCAGTCTTTTCTTTAATGGGAAAGAAAACTATTTTATTGGGTTTGGATTTGAGAAAACCAAAAATTGCAAATGAATTTGGTCTAACGAATGATGTTGGAATCAGTACCTGTCTTAGTTCCTCTGTATCTTGGAAAAATGTAGTCAAATCTACCGGTTATGATAATTTAAGTGTAATCTTATCAGGGCCAACCCCTCCAAATCCAGCGGAATTGTTGTTGCAGGAAAAGTTTGGCCAAATGATTAATGAAATAAAAAAAGAATATGACATCGTAGTCTTTGATTGTCCTCCCGTTGGACTAGTTTCTGAAACAAAGGAATTATTTAATCATTCTGACGTCAACTTCTTTGTTTTCAGACAGGGGTATTCCATGAAAGGGAATACCGAGATTCTTAATAATCTTGCGGAAAAAGGAGGGGTTTCTAAAATTTATGCAATACTGAATGATGTCCATGCAGAAAATGGTTATGGCTACGGTTATGGATATGGATATGGGTATGGATATGGATATGGTTACGGTTACGGCTATGGTTCTAATTCCTATGGTTACCATGATGAGGAAAAGTCATCTTGGTGGAATCGTGTATTTAAAAGGAGAAAGAAAAAGAAAAGTTGATCTAGAAAGCGCTGATTTTTTTAAATCGGCGCTTTTTTTTAAGCGCATTACCAAGAGTTACTCTAAAACATCATACCTTTTAAAATGGAATTTTGAATATAGTTGTCCGGTAGGTTTGGAAGATAAGGTAGGAATTTCCTCTCTTGCCTTAAAATAGCTATAAAAGGAAGCAAATCAAGATATTTGCTTTTAAGGAACATTCTGAGGGTATTTAGTATGATTAATATTAAAATGTGACTTGAATTTTATATAATGTATATTTTAGTACATTCTATTCTGTAGCGACGAAATTATCCTCAATTACCATTCTTTTTTTAGGAAGATATGAGGAGTTAAAATTTTCTCCAAAGGGCATGGTTTTATCTACCAACAAAGCACAAAATCCTATTATTTTTACTAAATGTCCTGGTATATTGATTTTCCCATTCCAGTTTTCCCATTTCCAATTACCCATCAGCAAAAAATAGTAGCTATGGGCTCTTGCTTTGCTGAGACCATGGGTAAAAAAATGAAGGAGTCAAAATTCGATATCCTTACTAACCCCTTGGGCACTTTATTTCATCCCTTGAATTTATCAGACCTTCTGAATCTTGCGCTTTCAAACCAAAACGTGGATCCTAAAGGAATTTTGGAAAGAGAAGGGATTTTTCTTCATTATTCCACCCACTCTTCTGTCTTTGGAAACACGAGAGAAGAACTTCTTGACAAATGTGAACGGCATCTTAGGTTGACCCGATTATATTTGGAAAAGACTTCTCATTTGGTGCTCACACTAGGTACAGCTTGGTTATATGAGCATAAAGCTTTTGGAAGGGTTGCTAATTGCCATAAGCAGCCCCAGACGCACTTTAAAAAAGTATTGCCGAGCTTAGACAAAATGGAAAGAAGCCTTAGTGACATCTTTATTCATTTTTCTAAAGTATTTCCAAATCTTAAAATCATCCTCACCTTAAGTCCAGTGCGCCATATCAAGGATGGAATACCTGAAAACCAATTGAGTAAAAGCCTACTCCGTGTACTTTGTGCAAATCTGGAGAGGGAGCTGGATTCGGTTTTTTATTTTCCTGCTTTTGAGATCATGATGGATGAACTCAGGGATTATCGTTTTTACAAAGCCGATAGGATACATCCTTCAGAAGAGGCAGAGGAATACATTTGGCAAAAATGGCAGCAGGCTAGTTTTTCTGAATCAACCAGGGCTAGGGTAGCCCAAATTCGGAAAATACACCTTGAACTTGATCACCGACCTTTTCACCCAAATTCTCCCGTTTATAAGAATTTTCTTCAAAACTTACTTGTGAAATTGGAACGATTGCATGATGAATTCGATTTTTCAACTGAAATTCTAGCAGTAAAATCAAGGTTAGGTTATTGAGCCTTAGATTTTTGTTTGTCTTTAACTTTCTACTTCTTAGTATCACCATGAATCGCTTGATCCATTCTCAAAGCCCATACTTGCTTCAGCATGCACACAATCCAGTGAATTGGTTTCCCTGGGGGCATGAAGCTTTGCAATTGGCTAAATCAGAAAATAAGCCAATTCTTGTCTCGATAGGTTATTCAGCTTGTCACTGGTGTCACGTGATGGAGCGGGAAAGTTTTGAAGATTCGGTTACCGCAGAATTGATGAATGCGTTTTTTGTCTGCATTAAAATTGACAGAGAAGAGCGACCTGATCTAGACAATATTTACATGGATGCAGTTCAAGCTATGGGAATCCATGGTGGCTGGCCCCTCAACGTGTTCCTGATGCCGAATCAGAAGCCTTTTTATGGGGGGACTTATTTCCCTAACCACCAATGGAAGCAATTGCTTGCCAACATTGCTGAAGCTTATGTAAAACACGAAGATAAATTAGCGGAAAGTGCGGAAGAATTTGGACGTAGTTTGAGAAAAAGGGAAACTGAAAAATATGGTATTTTATCTGGAGCTGCTGAATTGGATTCCGATGATTTAGTGGAGATTATCGCTAAGCTTTCTTCTCAGTTTGATACAGAGTGGGGTGGCCTAAACCGTATTCCTAAATTCCCCATGCCTGCAATTTGGCATTTTGTCTTGGATTACGCTCAGCTCTACAAAAATGAAAAACTCAAGGAAAAGGTATTTTTTACCTTAAAAAAAATCGGTTCGGGGGGTATTTATGATCACCTTCGGGGTGGTTTTGCCCGCTATTCGGTAGATGGAGAGTGGTTTGCTCCCCATTTTGAGAAAATGGCTTATGACAACGGACAACTTTTGGAGTTATATGCAAAAGCATATCAAACGAGTAGGGATTATTTTTTTCTGGAAAAAATTACAGAGACCGTGGCTTGGTTGAAGGCTGAAATGCATCAAGAAGAAGGCGGATTTTATGCCGCAATGGATGCAGATAGTGAGGGTATTGAGGGGAAGTTTTATACTTGGACCTATTCAGAACTTCAAGAGCTAGTTCCAGCAGAATTCCCTTGGTTAAGTAAATTATACAATCTGAAGCCTCATGGTAATTGGGAGGAAGGAGTAAATATTCTTTTCCAGACTCGTTCGTATGCGGAGATTGCGAACGAATTTGAAATGGAAGAAGGCAGCTTGATTAAAATGCTTGTAGAATTAAAAGCAAAATTGCTTGAGGTGAGGAATTCTAGGGTTTTTCCCGGTAAAGACGATAAACTATTGGCCGGCTGGAATGGATTATTGGATGCAGGATTGATTCAATCGTACTATGGTACTGGAGACGAAAGTTTGTTGCAATTGGTATTAAACAATCTTCGTTTCATTAAAGAGAAAATGATAATTGGAGGCCAATTGCATCGTGCTTACAAAAATGGAAAACCCTATACCCCAGCATTTTTGGAGGATTATGCGTCACTTATCAAAGCAAGCATTATGGCTTTTGAAGCGAGTGGGCTGGAGGAATTTTTGGATTTTTCGGTACACTTGGCTGATTTTTGTTTTGATCATTTTTACGATGAATCTGATGGTTTTTTCTTTTTTAATAACCCTCACGCAGAACAATTGATAGCGAATAAGAAGGAACTTTTTGACAATGTAATTCCAGCATCAAATTCGATTTTAGCCAGGTCTTTTTACAGGCTTTCCCTCTTGACCTACGAGGAAAAGTATGCCAGGGCTGCAGAGAATATGTTAGGGGGTATGAAGGATTTGGTTCTTAAAGAACCTGGCTTCCTTTGTAATTGGGCTAATTTTTTGCTTGAAAATCTTGTTCCCACCGCAGAAATTGCTCTTGTGGGAAAGGGAGCTAAAGAAAAAGCAAAAGCATTACAAGCGGAACTTTTTGCCAATGTTATTTTTGCATGGTCTGAAACTCCGACAGAAAATGTCCCTATTCTTAAAGGGAAAGCAGCTGATCCTAATGGAAATGCCTTAATTTACGTTTGTTTTAACAAGGCTTGTAGGCACCCCGTAAGTACAATCGAAGATGCATTAGGCCAACTATCTTATCTCTCCTAAATTGGTGGAATCTCTATTTGCAGATCATGATTTTTTGGAAAAGTCCAGCGGGAATAATTTCGCAGATATTATCCTGCCTGTGCCAATTCCCCGAATGTTTACGTATAAAGTCCCAAAAAATCTTCAGCCCCAAATCCGAATAGGATTGAGAGTAATCGTGCAGTTTGGAAAGAAGAAAATACTCACAGGAATTATAGGAAAAGTACATAATAAGCCTCCCCAAGCCTATGAAGCAAAGCCGGTTTTGGATTTGATAGACCATGAGCCGAGTGTCAATCCACTTCAAATCCGTTTTTGGGTTTGGATGGCAGACTATTACTTCTGCCATATTGGGGAGGTCATGCATGCTGCTTTACCATCCGGACTCCGTCTTTCCTCTGAAAGTAAAATCCAACTTAATCCCAATTTCAATTTAGAAACGTCCAAGTATCCTTTGGATATCCGGGAAGAAAAAATCTTAGAGGCCTTAGTAAATAAAGAAGAGCTTAGCTACGAGGATTGTGAAAAAATACTGGGTGTTAAGACCATTCACCCCATATTAAAAAGCTTGGTTACAAAGGAGGCAATTTTGATTTTTGAAAAAGTCCAAGAAAAATATACGCCAAAGATTGAAACCCGAGTTCGCCTTAACCCGGATATTTTAACGAGTAAAACCGCTTTGTCGGCTGTTTTTGAAGGAGTACGTGGTAAGCCCAAGCAGGAATCTGTCCTATTGAGATTTCTCAGGGATGTTCCGGTGATACAACATCCACAATTCAATGAGAAAGGGCTAGAAAAATCAGTTTTGTTGGATGAAGGTGATTCTGAAAACTCGCTTAAAACCTTGATTAAAAATGGTGTTTTTGAAACGTTTAAGTATGTGGTTAATCGTATTGAGGAGGTAGCTGCAGGACAAACAGCTTCTGACCTTTCTCCCATTCAGAAGACTGCATACGAGGAGATTAAGTCTAATTTCCAAAATCGAACAACAGTACTTCTGCATGGTGTAACTGGTTCTGGTAAGACCGAGATTTACATCAAATTGATTGAAGAAGTTTTGGAAAGTGGTTCGCAAGTCCTACTGTTATTGCCGGAAATAGCTCTCACCACTCAGATTGTAGGAAGATTGACCCAGATTTTTGGTTCACGGATGGGAGTTTACCATTCCAAGTATTCTGACAATGAGCGGGTAGAAGTTTGGAATGGTGTTCTTACTGGAAGGTTTTCATTCATAGTGGGTGTTCGATCTTCCATATTCTTGCCATTTGATAGTTTGGGGCTTGTTATTGTGGATGAAGAACATGAACCTAGTTATAAGCAATTTGATCCTGCTCCACGTTTCCATGCTAGAGATGCAGCGATTATGCTGGCCTATTTTCATCAAGCTAAAACCTTACTTGGATCTGCAACGCCATCTTTTGAATCATATTTCAATGCCAAACAGGGTAAATACGGTTATGTGGAAATTTCTAAGCGTTTTGGGGATTCCAGTATGCCAGAATACCACCTTGCAAATATTCCTGCCGATAGGAAAAAGAATCTACTCAAGCTGGATTCGACTCGGTTGCTACGAGAGAAGATTCAACAAGCGCTTGAAAATCAGCAACAGATTATTATTTTTCAAAACCGCAGAGGATATTCCCCTTATATTCAATGTGAAGATTGTAGCTGGACTGGACAATGTGTTCAGTGTGATGTAAGTCTAACCTATCATCAGTTTGTCGGGGAGCTTCGTTGTCATTATTGTGGATATAAAGAAAAAATCCCCCAAACCTGTCCTGCCTGTGGCAGTGCACAGCTTTGTACGCAAGGAATGGGAACTGAGCGAATCGAAGAATCCTTAAGTCTTCTTTTTCCTGAAGCTAGGTTAGGCCGGATGGACTTAGATACCACACGTAATAAGTATGGATATCAGCGGTTACTTGACGAATTTGCTGCTGGCCAGATTGATATTTTGGTGGGCACCCAAATGATTACCAAAGGGTTGGATTTTGGAAAGGTAACCTTAGTGGGTATTTGGGATGGGGATCGGATTCTTAACTTTCCTGACTTTCGTGCGGGTGAGCGCGCATATCAGCAAATTACCCAAGTAGCGGGTAGAGCTGGTCGAAGGGAGATTAAAGGTGAGGTGGTGATTCAAACCAGAAATCCGGAAAATGACTTGTTTGACAAGGTGATAAGGGGAAATTATTTCGAATTTTTCAATCAGGAGTTGGAGGATCGTAAAAAGTATTATTACCCACCCTATGTTAAATTGATTAAAATTATGACTAGGCATTCAGATTCCAAGACCGCTGAAAAGGCTGCCCATGCACTACACCATCAAATGGCCACCATTTCCGTAAAAAAGATTGTCCTTGGGCCAGAAAAAGCCATGATTGCGAGGATAAAAAACCAATACCAGTTTGAATCCCTTGTAAAATTGGATAGGCTGGGTCCCGCTCAGGCTAGCTTTAAAGGAACCCTCGCAAAAATTATTGAAGAACTTCAGACTGTTCCCGAGTTTCGTTCGGTCCGTTGGTTGGTCGACGTTGATCCAAGTTGATTAGGATCAAGTTCATTTCTCAAGAGTTATAAAAAAATCTTTCGATTGCTATTAGGGAAGTCAAGGGAAATAGATAACTGTTAATAACTTCGTTCTTGAAGAGAAAAATTATTCCAAACCGAATTTTAATTACCACCTGAAGACCCATAATGATTTCTTTAAGATTACCGCTGAAGTGGAAATTTTGGGATTAGGTTGCTTTTTGGCAATTTTCGTAATTACCTTTTACCAGTTTCTTAGCTTTTTATTGGGAAGTCGGTTCACCGATAGGCTGGATTTATTGTTTTTGTCTGCTTTTGGACTTCTCGCATATAGCTTTGATGCATTTTTTAATTTTCCTCAGGACCGACCTGAGATTCAGTCCTTGTTTGCCATGTTTCTAGGCATGAGTATTGTTGTTTCTCCATTATTCTCAAAGAATGGTACCCCAGATCCAGTAACTAATACATCAGAAAATGATTTTAAACCCTACTCCAAGATTCTTTTAATCATTTTTTTGATAATCTGTTTGATATCTTCCTGGATTTTTTATTTGAATTTTAAATCCCTTAAAATTCAATTTATTTTGAAAGAGGAACAGGTTCTAGGTAAATCACTCGTAAACTCTTCCTTTCTTTTAGAAAATTTTCCTGCCATCCCCAATCTTTCTTCGAGCAGTGATCCTATAAATGGCCTAATCGCTAAAAAATTGAATGATGAGAAAAAATATAAGTAGGCTTTAGCAATTCTTGAAGAATCAAATCCCAATCCCTTTGATGCTAGAAGGGAGTTTTATATGGCTTATGCTTATTTCAATCTTAATGAATTGGATAGTGCTGAGCATTACATTAAATTGGCATATCAACTCAAACCACTTCATTTTTGTTTGCTAAGTTTTATGCCAATATTTTGGAAAGTAAAGGACAAAAAAAAGAGGCTTGTTCTATTCTTGATGAGTATTTGAATAGGTATAAAAAGGACATAAATGCTTGGAATTATAGTGCCTCGCTCCATAATGAGTTGGGAAATCAGGATAAGGTGATGCAATTGATGGATTCGGCTGCTTACTATTTTCCTGCTGATAAGGATATTCCTAAACTAAAAGACTCCTATACTTTCAACTACTATGTGCCTGATTAAAAAAATGCATTTACCTACTACAATCAGGGGAAATATACTGAAGCAATTCCTTTTTTCAGTTTGAGTTATTCTGCATTCGAAAAATATGGAAAACTTGATCAATTGCCCGATTTCCTCAATTCTTGGGCCTTCAGTTTATTGCAAACCAATCGAAAGAAATTTTTAAAAAAGTTGCCGAAAGATTTCCAAACAATTATTTCTCTTTTAAAAATCTTGGATTTATCGCCTTTCAATATGATAAAAATTATCCACAAGCATTGATTTTTATCTTAAGTCTCTCAAAGCTGAAAATCCCGATCATTTCCAATCGTATATGAATTTGGGTACTATTTATTTGATCCAAAACCAAAAAGATTTGGCTATTGACCATTATGAGAAGTCTTTTAAATATGGGAAGTCAGAAGTTGTATTTAGAAACTTGTACCTGCTTTGGAAGGAAAAAGGGGATCAAAAGAAAAGCCAATATTATTTCAGTCAATTTAATTGATTTTTTTGTAGCATACTGGCTGCAAATTTCGTCCTGTTTTAACAATTGAAACTGGTATAGTAATCCTCCAAGATGTGAGTTTATTTGTTTAGGGTTTATTATTCCCGGAAATTTACCGAAGGTTAAAAGCAAGGTTTGCCTGAAATTTCATTGAATATATCTGACCATGACTTGATTGATGGCTGTAAGCGTCGGTCGAGGAAACACGAAGAATTTTTTTTCAAAAAATACTATGGCTATGTCATGGGTATCAGTCTCTCCTATGCCAAAACCAAGGATTTGGCAGAAGAAATTGTACACGACTCTTTTTTGAAATTTTTCGATTCTGTTCAAAAATTTGAGGTTTTTCCATTGATTAAACCCTGGCTACGTAGGGTCACAGTAAATACAGCTATAGATTATTATCGGAAGAATTTGAAGTTTATCAGCCATGTGGAGGCTGATGGACAGACCCCTGTTTTTGATGAACTCTATGCTATTGATCAATTAGCTTATGAGGAGATTTTAAAAATAGTATTCCTGTTGCCCGAAGATTATCGAATGGTTTTTAATCTCTACGAAATAGAGGGATACAGTCATAAAGAGATAGCTGAACGTCTAAGTATCACGGAAAGCTCCTCCCGAGTTTATTTAACCAGAGCCAAATCCAGGCTAAGACACTTGATTCATTCTTACTCAAAAGAATATGCAGGAAGATAATTGGAATAAAAAATTGGCGGAATATCTGCGAAGACAGCAGGAAGACAGGCCACTTCCCTACAAACCGGGAGCTTGGGAGGCTTTCGAAAAAAGAAGAAAAAATTTAGGTCCATATCCAGTCGCCTTGAATTGGCCCGTAGGTATTGCCGCTTCGGTTATTTTGATTTTGGCTGTTGCCAAATATCTTGACCGACCAAGAATCGAAAATCAAGTGGATAAAACATTAGTTGCAAACGATTTGAAAACAGAGTCTGGAGTACCTAAAGTAATAGAATACGATTCTGTAATCATGTTCAAAAAACAGGAAATGGAATTACCCGGTTCAACTCAAGGGGAGGCGGCTGGAGGAAGTGGTTTTAGGAGGTTAGAAAGGGTAGTAGTTTCGAATAGCAAATCTCCGTCTAAACAAGAGTTGATTCATTCGACAAGTTCTTTGGAGAATTTACTTGATGGTAAGGAGGTAAATGAAGTTTCAACGCTTTTAAACTCGGAGAAAAATACGATTGTAGATAAGCAGCCTTTAGTAGTTGGAATGGTAGATTCAAAAGTATCGGCTTCTCTGATGACCGAACAAGAGGCGATTGATGTACTATTTTCTCAGGATGAAAAAGAGAAAGTTCCGGGAAGTGAAAAGCCTAATTCTTCATCATTTTTTCTAGGTTTTGGTCCGGGCTATGGGAATAGTACTCAAAAGAGTGTAGAGTCATCCGGTTCAAACTTGGCTATCGGGATCATCTATGATCTTGAATTTAAAGAAAATTTTTCCCTTGGATCAGGATTGGGTTTTAATTTCTACAATCAAACAAACCTAAGTCAATATTTCCCTCAGTTGGCAAATAATTCTCAGGTGATAACATTGTCTTCACCCGTAAAACAAGAACAGAAAGTCCAGCAGGTTCAAGTCGATGTTCCGATTTATGTAAGATATGCTTTGACAAGAAATCATACCGTTTCACTACAGGCGGGTTTTTCCAATCTTATCACATTCAATCAGGATGCGCTTCAAACAGTTTCTTACACCATTCAGGTTAGAGGTTCTGATGCAATGAATGGACCAACTTCCTTGGTTCCCAATTTTAAAACTCAACTTGTTAACCAAACTTCAGTGCTGGATGTAGCCAAAAACAAATTTTATCCCTTGGCAATGGCTAACCTTGGGGTTAATATTCTCGTGTACAGAACTCAAAAGACAAGCTTTCTGGTGATGCCTTATTTTACCTACCCCCTGCAAGACATTTCAGGTACAGGAAATAATCCCGGCATATCTGGAGCAACTTTAAAGGTTAATTTTAGTACAACCAGGAAGTAATACCTTTTGAAAACCAAACCAACGCAACCACTCCGGAGAATTCCGGGGTGGTTTTTTTGTAAAAAAACATTAGGGATCATGCCTTTGAAAAATACAGGATTTTAGTCTTACTAAAATGTTAGCATTAATACCCATCTCCTCGGTTGATTATTTTTTTGTAGTTTAGCCCACAATTGACATTAAATGGCCAATGGCCTGATTAAAAATTTTCATCAAAAGGAATTTTCAATTGGTCTCGGGAAAGCGATTGGTTTTCAGGGATATTTAGGTTGGAAATACCAATACCGAGCAATCGTACTGGTTTACCAAATTCTTCCTGATTAAGTAGTTCGAGTGCGGTTTTCATAATCGTGGCATCGTCAGGATAGTGGTTCAACGTTTTACTCCGTGTTTATAGGCTAAAATCTGAGAATTTAATCTTTAGAGTAATTGTTCTGCCATTGATTCCAGTTTTTTCTAATCGCCTTAAGAGTTCCTCATAAATGGGGTACAAGTGTTCTTCCTGTTCTGCTAGCGTAGTAAGGACATTTTGAAAGGTATTTTCTGCGCTGATTGATTTTCGTAATCGCTGTGGTTGAACAGGTGAGAGGTGTATGCCTCGAACGATGTCATAATAGTGAATTCCGGATTTCCCAAACTTGTTTGTCAGGAATTTCAAAGAATGTACTTTAAGATCTTTTCCTGAATGAATCCCTAATTTTTCCATTTTTTCAGCAGTGACTTTTCCAATTCCAAAAAATTTTCCAATAGGTAATTTTTCAAGAAAATCTTCTGCCTCGCTAGGCAAAATATGCGCCTGTCCATTGGGCTTATTGAGGTCTGATGCAGTTTTTGCAAGAAATTTGTTGTACGAGACTCCTGCAGATGCTGTAAGACCTGTTGTCTCTTTGATTTTTTCCCTGATCTGTCTGGCAATTAAAATAGCAGATTTAATCCCAAATTTATTTTCTGTTACATCGAGAAAAGCCTCATCAAGAGCCATAGGCTCTACCAAATCGGTGTATTCGTAAAAAATTTCACGGATTTTGAGCGAAACCTCCTTATACCGCTCCATACGTGGCCGAGCAAAGATTAAATCCGGACACTTTTTGGCAGCCACAGCTGAAGGCATGGCTGACTTGATTCCAAATTTTCGTGCCTCATAACTTGCTGCAGCAACCACGCCTCTGGTTTTATTTCCCCCAACCACCAGCGGTTTACCCTTCCATTCCGGAAAATCCAATTGTTCCACCGATGCATAAAAAGCAGCCATGTCAATGTGGATTATCTTTCGGATTGATAAGTTTTCAACTTTTGTCATTTTCCATTCCCATAAGGAACCTTGTAACAAAAAAAGGGAATTCCTGAGAATTCCCTTAATCAATAGGATCTTGTAATTTGGAATTATTTGGCAGCTACATCCAAAACGAGAGAAACTGTATTGTAAATAAACTGATCTTTTGCCTTGTTGACAGCACCTGACTCGTCACCATACATCAAACCCCACTGAGTTCTGTCAATGTTAAAGCCTGCCTTTGCAGCTACAGCACCATTGGAAATAGCTACCGAAGCGGGGAATTTGATATTCTTGATGTTACCTCTCATGGTCAGGTTTCCGCTGATCCAATGGGTTGGGTTAGCAGGGGTGAGAGAACTATCAGATGAAGGGGTATTGGCTGAAGAAAATTCTTCTTTGTCAGAAATTGCATCTGTAGCTACAAATGGCGCGACTTCAGTAATTTCGAACGTTGCAGTTGGGAAATTTGCGGCATCGAAAAAGTCAGGAGATTGCAAATGCCCGAATAATTTTCCATGATTCTCAGTTCCCGCTTCCATATCTTCTATGGTTAGGCCAGTGATATCGAAGGTAAACGAACCACCTGTGATTTGATCACCAGCTAAAGTAAATGATCCTCCAGTGGATGGTACTTTGCCATAATGCTTTCCTGTAGGCTTGTATCCTGTCCAAGAGATCGTAGAAGTGCTTAGGTCAAGATTTATAATTTGTCCTTCTCCAGCAGCTACTTCCTGCGCATCTGATGTTTCCACGGTGTCGCTTGGCTTACCACATGAAAAAGTGATTAGTGAAATAGCAACAAATAATCCTAGTAGTTTTGTAATTTTCATAAGTTTACTGATTGTGATTTAATTTTCATAATTAATGTATATACACGTAAAAACCATTTGAATTTAAAAAGGTTCAAGGACTGTGATTTTTTTTTACTTTTCTGAAAAAACAATAGAAAAACGATGGCGGTAATCATGGAGGTTAGGGGCAAGATGCCTGATTTTGGTGAAAATTGTTGGCTGGCTCCAAATGCAACTGTAGTTGGGGATGTACATTTGGGAAATAATTGTACTGTTTGGTTTAATGCAGTGGTGAGAGGGGATGTCCATGAAATACGGATAGGGAATGATACCAATATTCAGGATGGGGTTGTAATTCATTGTACCTACCAGAAGGCTCCTACTACTATTGGAAATGAGGTGTCAATAGGTCACAATGCCGTTATCCATGGTTGTACTATTCATGACCGTGTTTTGGTGGGAATGGGGTCCATTATTATGGATGGTGCAGTAGTACATTCCGATGCAGTGATTGCAGCAGGGGCAGTAGTCCTTGCTGGCACAATTGTGGAAGCAGGAGCAACCTATGCTGGGATTCCTGCGAAAAAAGTGAAAGAAACCAGCCCGGAAATGAAAGAAGTTATTGCAAGAACAGCCAAAAATTATCCCATGTATTCCCGGTGGTTTACTGAGTAAACCATGTAGTTAATGAACTGGAGAAAATCCCATATAAATACTTTTTTTTTCCGTATTACCCTTCTACTTGGATCCTTTAAATCTCTTTAAATTAACGAAAAAGTTTGCAGATCCCAGGTCAAGCTGAGGTTGATGCCAGGGAAATCGCTTTTAACATTTAATAATTAAAACATGGAACGAAGGGATCGAGAACCTTCCTTTTGAAGACTTGTGGGTTATAACCATTAAGGTCATTGAGAAAATTAAGAATTATAGCTTAGTCTTTTTTGAAGAAATCCCACTTTTATTCGATTTAACAGTAGAGTAGCTCTTAATTTTCTCGTGGTTAACTACATGAAACTGGCTTGTTTTTTCAGTCGGACGGAAAAATGGTAAGTTTTAAAAGCGATTTCCCTGGGGTTGATGCAGAGCACTTTTTTATTTCTAAACCATCAGGTCAAAAGTAAACAGGCCTCCTTGCTGATTATTAAAATTAATCCGGTTAGGCTTTTTTCGGTGCTTATAGGCTACGTTTTTTGAGCGTAATTGAAAAACACAAATTCATTTTTCAGGATGATTAATTGATCTTTTTGGCAATTAGATTAATCCTATTTTGCCAGATTAAGAGAACCGGGTGAAATTTAATAAGGTTTTATATCTAACCTTTTTAATTGAAGAAATATGGGTGGGTCTAGTCATGCATTTTCACCATTTTCACACATACCTAGCCCGCCGAAGGAGGGTTTTCATCTGTGGACTTTGTGGGAAACTTTGAAATTGTCCCCTTAAATTTTGCTATGACAACTAAATTTCAAATGTGACAAAGTAGGATTTATTATGACTCCAAAAAGTGGTAAGACCTTATGCCTATTACTTGTTGAAAAACGTATCCTTTATATTCTGCTGTTTACTAAGGGAAAGATTTTTTTATTTTTGATATGTCAGTGATTAAAATCCAATTCAATTATCGGTACCTAAATGTGAAATTCAATCCATTCTTAGAATAAAGCGAGTAGGGGTTTTTATTGTCGTTTAAAAAAGATGTTTTGTTTTTTCTTTCCCTGAATTTTGATTAGTATTTGAGGTCTTTTTCTGTAGAACCACTGAATAATCCATATAAAGAATTAGGAATATAATTTTGTAGGAAATAGAAAGCGTATAACCTGAGTCGCCAAGAAAAATTTAAAAGCAAGATTGATTGAGCTGAGTTTTAGGGCAAAGGAAAAATTAACACGACAAGATGAAAGAAGAGTATATCAAGTGGTATTCCCCGCATTTAAACAGGGAGGTGGAGATGTTGGTTTTTGGTCATGCGGGGTTTCCCGTTGTGGTCTTTCCCACATCAAAAGGCTCTTTTCATGAAAATAAAGACATGGGGTTAATTGGGGCAGCCCAATGGTATTTGGAACAAGGGCTCATTCAGATTTTTTGTCCTGAAAGCAATGACACGCAAAGCTTTTACAACAAATCAATACATCCACATCAACGTATCCAAAACCATGTAGCCTATGACAAAATGATCTGTCATGAACTAGTGGAGCGTATTCGGTTAAACACCTCCGTGGCCAAAGTCGCAGTAGCTGGTTGTAGCTTCGGAGGGTACCATGCGGCAAATTTCGCATTTCGTCATCCGGGCTATGTGAGTCATTTGTTTAGCATGAGCGGAGCTTTCGATATTCGGGATTTCATGGAGGGCTACCAGCATGACGACATTTACTTTAACAACCCTCTTGAATACCTTCCGGGACTTCAGGACGGAGAGCTTTGGAGAATGGGGATTGTCTTGGGTACTTCCAATTGGGATATTTGCTTTGATTCCAACATCAAACTGCATGAGGTCTTGAAAAGTAAACAAATTATGCATTGGTTTGACGTCAAACAGGATAGGCAGCACGACTGGCCATTATGGAAAGAAATGTTCCCACATTATCTTTCGACTATTAAATTTTAAACAAGGACATTTTGCTTTCAATACACTCATTACCACTATCAAAATGAAAAAAATCGGGATACTTTTCGGAATGGAGGATACCTTTCCCCAAGCTTTTGTTGAGCGGGTCAATCAAAAAGCAGAAAAAGGAATTGTGGCTGAAGCTGTTAAAATCGACAAGGTAATGCAGAATCAACTCACTGATTATGCTGTAATTATTGATCGAATTTCTCAAGATGTTCCTTTTTACCGGGCGTATTTAAAAAATGCGGCCCTGACTGGCACAGCTGTAATCAACAATCCCTTTTGGTGGAGCGCAGATGATAAATTTTTTAACAATTGTCTTGCGGATACTTTGGGTGTGCCCCTTCCAAAAACAGTAATTTTGCCTTCTGCGCAACACCCGGATGATACCACCTCAAAGTCATTCAGAAACCTGGTTTCACCTTTGGACTGGGAAGGGATTTTTGAGTATGTTGGATTTCCGGCATACATGAAACCCTATGCCGGGGGAGGTTGGAAAAATGTGTATCGCTTGGAAAATAAGGATGAATTTTTTAGAAAGCATCCCGAAACAGGCCAACTGGTGATGCTGCTTCAGGAAGAAATTGTTTTTGATGAGTATTTTAGAGTGTATTGCCTCGGAGGAAAGGCTGTGCGCATCATGGAGTATGAACCGAGAAACCCGCATCATCTTCGGTATGTGGTGGATCGAGCTCCAGCTTCGAAAAAGCTGTTGGCCACGGTTAAAGACTATACCCAGCGCTTGTGTACCGGATTGGGGTATGACTTTAATACAGTAGAGTTTGCTGTAAGAGATGGAATACCTTATGCCATAGATTTTGGTAATCCCGCACCCGATGCGGATGTCAACTCGGTGGGTCAGGATAATTTTGAATGGGTGGTGGAAGAAGCAGCCAAAATGGCAATTGCCTATGCAAAGGCCCAAAAGCCTGGACAAATGAACCTGACTTGGGGGACATTTGTCAAAAAATCCGTCGAGGTAGCAAAAAGATTTTAATTAGTAGGGATATGGCAATTTCGTTGAAAAGTCTTCCAAAGTTCACCTTAGGAGTAGAGGAGGAGTATATGATAATTGATCCTAAAACGAGGGATCTGCGGTCTCATATGTCCAAGATTGTGGAGGGTGGGAAAATTCAACTACGGGAACAGGTGAAAGCAGAAATGCACCAATCTGTGGTTGAGGTAGGCACCAACATTTGCCAAAATGTAGCGGAGGCGAGGAGAGAAGTTTCTTACCTGAGAAGGAAGATTTCCGATTTGGCCTCGGCGCAAGGCTTGACTGTTGGGGCTTCCAGTACGCATCCCTTTGCAAAGTGGCAGGATCAGGAAATTACCGATGATCCCAGGTACCACAACATCGTGAATGAGCTGAAGGATATTGCCAGATCAAATTTAATCTTTGGTTTGCATGTTCATGTGGGGATTGAAAGTCGGGATGTCGCCCTTCAACTCATGAATCAAGCCTGTTATTTTCTTCCTCATATTTATGCCTTGACGACAAATTCGCCATTCTGGGAGGGAAGAAATACGGGTTTCAAGGCCTTTAGAGCAAAAGTATTTGCTAAATTTCCAAGAACAGGTCTCCCCGAGTATTTCGATTCTGTCCAGTCCTATGATAATTTTTTAGAGATTTTGGTTAAAACCAACTGCATCGACAATCCCAAAAAAATCTGGTGGGATTTGAGAATGCATCCTTTCTTTAGTACGATTGAGTTTAGAATCTGCGATATGTGCCTTACAGTAGATGAGACAATCTGTGTGGTGGCGATAATTCAGGCGGTAGTTGCCAAGCTGTATAAGCTGCATATGAGCAATACAAGTTTCAATATTTATCGCATTGCATTGATTCGAGAAAACAAATTCAGAGCTGCCAGAAATGGAATTGAAGGATTATTGATTGATTTTGGCAAAAAAGAAGAAGTACCAACCAAGGAATTAATCATGGAGTTATTGGAGTTTATCGACGATGTGGTGGATGAATTGGGAAGTAGGGAGGAAATCAATTATGTCCATCAAATCCTATCCCGGGGAACAGGTGCTGACCATCAGCTGGCTGTTTTTGAAAGAACTGGGAGTCTCGAAGCAGTAGTAGATTTCATCACAGGGAAATTTACAGAAGGCTTATAGGGGATTGTTTACCTTTGATTCGAATAGCTAAACCAACTCAAGTGCCTAGGAAAAAAATAAATCTTGCCATTCTGGACATGTATGATGGGGAACCCAATCAGGGAATGCGGTGTATCCATGATATTTTGACTAAGTTTTCAGATCAGTTACATGTGAGAGAATTTGATGTGAGGGGGAAAGGGGAAGTGCCTGATATTCGTGATTTTGATGTGTTCATTTCCACAGGAGGCCCAGGCAATCCCCTCGAGGGAGACGGTGATTGGGATTTGAAATATTTTGATTTCCTTGATCAGATTTGGATCTGGAATCAGAATCACAGTAGTAAAAAACATGTGTTGTTAATTTGTCATTCTTTTCAAATGGCCTGTAAGCATTTTGGATTGGGGGAATTAACGAAGCGGAAATCGCAATCATTTGGTGTAATGACTGTTCATAAAACACCTGAAGGGATAAATGACTCAATTTTTCAAAACTTGGATAATCCCTTCTGGGCTGTAGATTCCAGAGATTATCAAGTGGTTAAGCCTAATGTGAGAAAATTTAAAATCCTGGGATCCAAGATAATTGCCCTTGAAAAAATTCGTACCCATGTGGAATATGAGAGGGCGATCATGGCTGTTAGGTTTTCTGAAGAGATAGTAGGAACCCAATTCCATCCTGAGGCAGATCCGGTAAGCTTGCTTGAACATCTGAAGAAGCCAGCGGTTAGGGACAAAATAATTGAACTTAAGGGAAAATCTAAATACCGTACCATGCTTGAAAATCTGGTAGATGAAGATAAGATATACCGGACCAATGAAAATTTTATTCCGAATTTTTTAAATCAAGCCATCCAAAAGGTTAAAATAGCCCATTCTCCTAGCCTGATTTCATAATGGAAAAAGATATCCGATCTAAATTTAACCAAGAGTTTACTCAAGAAAAATACTTGGCCTTTCTTGAGGATATTGCTTCTGATTTTAATTATGCTCCTACTTTTCGAATTGCCGAAACTCCATTTTTTATCCCTAAGGAATTAGAGATAAAGCTGATGGCCGCGTCTCAAGAAGTGATATCATTTATAAAACGGAAGGATTTTAAAGAATTAACCCAAAAAGCTATCGAATTAAACACTGAAGTTCCCAATGAGGATGACCATACACAGTTTTTGGCTATTGATTTTGGTATTTGTGAGGAAGATGGAGAGATTGTTCCCAAACTAATTGAGGTACAAGGCTTTCCTTCCATTTTTAATTTTCAGTTCAACCTTTTTAGGAAATTTCAAAAATTCTATCCCTTTTTATCCCATTTGTCACCCTATCCTTCCGGGATTACAGAAGAAATGTATCTGGATAGGTTAAGAGAAGTGATTTTTGGAAACTACTCGGTTGAGGAGGTAGTCTTACTTGAAATTGAGCCGGAGAGGCAAAACACAAAAATTGATTTTTATTACGCACAAAGAGACCTTGGTCTTAAAATCTTATGTGTTACAGAAGTTTTGAAAGAAGGTGACAAGTTGTACTACCAATCCCAAGGCGGGAACAAAATCAGGATTCGTAGGATTTATAACCGCGTAATTTTTGATGAACTCTTTTCAAGAAAGGATCTTAAGCTACAGTTTAGTTTCGAGGAAAGCTTAGATGTAGAATGGGCAGGACATCCCAATTGGTACACTAGGATTTCCAAATTTATTTTACCCTACCTCAAAGGCAAGTTTTTTATTGAATCAACCCTATTACGTGATTTGGATACCATACCGGAAGACCTTGAAAATTATGTATTAAAGCCACTTTTTTCCTTTTCAGGTTCAGGGGTAATTTTTCATGTTAAAAAAGTGGACATTGAAGCTGTTCAGGAAAAAGAATTATATATTCTCCAGAAAAAGGTGAATTACATTCCCGTGATTCATGCTCCTGATGGTAAAGTTAAAGTCGAGGTGAGAATCCTTTGTCTTTGGCCAGAAAAAGAAAGTCACCCAATAGTTGTGGGTAATCTTGTCAGATTGAGCAGAGGAGAGATGATAGGAGTGAAGTTTAACAAGGACAAGGATTGGGTCGGAGGTTCGATAGGTCTCTTTGAAAAATAAAAAAAGCCGGTTTACCGGCTTTTTATTGTTCGTTTACTGCATCCAAGAGGAAGGACTTTTTCTCCATTCTTCAAGGGATTTCAGTGTAGAACCATCGATGTAATTCCCCGCCACTGCCTCAGGTAAGAGTGCCTCATAGTGGCTTAAGCATGCCAATTTAATACCTGCATCGGCGAAATTTTTGTCGGCGATTTCAAACCCATAGCTGAAAATAGCCACCATTCCGAGGACTTCAAATCCTGCATTTCTCAAATCTTGGACGGCTTTAAGCGAACTTCCACCCGTTGATACTAAGTCTTCCACCACTACCACTTTTTGGCCGGGTACTACTTTACCTTCAATCATGTTTTCCATTCCATGCCCCTTTGGCTTGGATCGGACATAAACAAAGGGGAGATTCAGCTCATTTGCGATTAATGCTCCCTGGGGAATTCCAGCTGTAGCTACTCCCGCAATTGCTTCTACGTCAGGAAAAAAATCCTTCACAGATTCTATAAGCTTGGTTTTGATTAAGGTTCTAATCTCCGGAAAAGATAGAGAGAGTCGATTATCGCAATAAATAGGTGATTTCCATCCGGATGCCCAAGTGAAGGGTTTTTCGGGCTGAAGTCGGATGGCTTCTATTTCAAGTAATTTTTGTGCGACGAGAGTTGCTGTTGCTGAGTCAAGAATATTCATAGGATCAAAAATAACAGATTAACAAGGTTTGAAATTGTGTTCAATAATTTTTTTTATGCATTTTTGACACTTGCCGTATCTTTTTAAAATGATGCCATGAAGATCTTTGTGAATGACAAGCCTTTGGAAATTCTCAGCTATGAGGAACTAGATCCTTCCAAGTCGTTTGAACATACCTTTAAAAATCTTGAAGAAATTCCGGAAGACGTGGAATGGGAGGAAGATATGATTTTTCATGAGCCTAATAAGGATATAGTAATTAGACTTCTTTATTTAATGAGAACCCGAAAAATGAAAGGTCTTGATTCTATTACTCTGGTTACTAAGCAGAAGGATTCTCTTAAAGAATTTGTGAAAAGCAGGTTTTTAATCGTCAAGGCTGCAGGGGGAATAGTGTCAAAAAAGGAAAAAATTTTAATGATTTACCGCTTGGGTAAATGGGATTTTCCAAAAGGAAAGTTGGATAAGGGAGAAACACCTGAAGCTTGTGCTAAGCGAGAAGTGGAGGAGGAATGTGCCGTTAAAGTGAAATTGGGAGCTCCGATTTGTAAAACTTGGCATACCTATACCCAAAATCGGCGGAGTATTTTGAAGAAGACCTATTGGTATGCCATGGAGTGTATCAATGATTCAGGAATGAAGCCTCAAGTAGAAGAGGGAATTGAGGAAATCCGGTGGCTTTGTGAGTCGGATGCGAAAACTGCTCTGATAAATTCCTATCCTTCGATGAGATTTCTATTCAAACAATACCTTAAAAAGCATCTTAATCCTCAAATTTCGTAGGGCAAAAATTCTCTCACATTACCTCCATATCGATGCACTTCTCGGATTACTGTGGAGCTTATGGCAGCGTATTGAGGTGAAGTAATCAAAAAAACAGTTTCCAATTCATGGTTTAAAAACCTATTCATTTGACAGATCGTATTTTCATATTCGAAATCCGTCGTATTTCTTAATCCTCGTATTAAAAAACCAGCTTCATACGTTTTTGCTAAAGTAGATGTCAATTCGTTGTAAACGACTACTTTAACTTCAGGGATGTTGACGTAAACACTTTGTATTTTCTCTACCATCACGTTTATATCGAAGTACCTGTTTTTTTTGGAAGAGTTATAGCCTATTCCAATAATTACTTCGTCAAAAAGTTTCAAGCTTCTCATCACGATATCATGGTGTCCCATGGTAAAAGGATCAAATGATCCGGGGAAAATGGCGACTTTTCTGGGTTTCATGGAAGAAGAATTTGAATAGTAGGAGAAAGGCTAACTTGGAAAAACACTGTCTTTTCAAATTTCTAGTGCAAAAGAGGATGCTCTTTACTTAGCGATTGATCGGCTAATCGCATTGCCAATAAAATTCGAAAATACCATTAGGATCTTCCAGATCTAACCCTGATACATAATGTTGGTTTGAATATGGCTTTGTGAGTCTAAAGTTTGAAAAATACATACATCCCCATTCTTCTGTAATTCCACTGTGCTCTGTAGCTCCATAAACAGTTACTCGTCCCAGTTCTCGTTCAAACTTAAGGGTCTCACACATAATTAGGATATATTTTACTACGTCCTCCTTGGTCTGAATGTCAAACCTGTTAAAAACAAGCAGCTCTCTGTTTAAGAATCCTGCCAGGTAAATAAATGAACCACAGTAGTTAAGAATAATTTCTTTTCCTATTTGATTACCTTTCTCCTGCATCAAATAAGATAAAAAAGAGACTGAACCATGGATTAACCGAGCGTTTGGAAATTTTTCTTCCAGGATTTTTTGGGATTTCCCTAAGGTGTAGGATAGGATCTGGATTTGTGCGGTTTTTAATGGGGAATGAAAAAAATGCGGAGATTCCGTGAAGTTACTTAACGGCTCCATATAGTCATGGATATTTTCAGGCAAAAAATAAGCATCAGGAACTAGAGTAAAAATGGGTTCATGGTAGTAAATGGTTACAGGCAGATCAAGTTTCAAAAGATCGTCAAATTCCAAACACGAAGAAATCGTATCCCATTCGAAACGCTCATAGACATGCAGTCCCAAAGTTATGCCATCATCATTCTTGGCGAAAACAAGAAATAAATTGGGATAAAAAAAAAGTGATAAGCTTGATGCGAGTTTCACATCAAACTTATCACTTACATATGCCTTTAGGTTATTTTCCAATCGTGTAGCGCCTGTTATTTCCAGTTTCCTTCAGTGGAAGCATCTGTTCTTGATCCAACGCGCAATGCTTTTTCGTTATTATTTGCTCTTCTTTTTGGGTTAATTGGGGAAGGATCTCTAATCTCAAATACGTTCACCATATACCCTCCAGTTTTTTCAATTTTATTTGCAAAAAACTCAAATTGTTTACCTCCAGAACCTGGTACAACAGGGAGTAGTTCTAAATTGAAATCGGGACGCTTTTTTACACTAAAGAGTGAATCCATAACGGAGACAGAACCCAAGGTGTCAAACGAAACCTTAATTTCTTCGGCTCCATAATCAAGAAGCTTGGTAGTTTCTGTTCGCTGTACAATCCAAATAGTTCCATTTTCGATAAACATTTTGAGTGAATCCCAGGTACTCGCGTATTTTCCATTAGAAGCTTGATAGGCGAGTTGTGCATCCCTGAGCATTTCTAATTTTTCAATGGCGGCGGCCTCAAGCAATGCCACTCGTTTTTCTGCTTCCACTACATCGTCAACACCTTTCCAAAGCAAATAGCCGAGGTAAGCAGCAACGGCAAAGAAAACTAATGAGAGAACTTTTGTAAGATTCATTTTGATTAAGATTTAGAAATCTGGTTAAGGTTGAAGGTTTTTAAAACGTGCTATTTTATAGAAATATTTCCAAAATTAAAATAACCTTTACATAATCCCAGCTCGGAAAGTGATTTAATTTCCCAAAATAGGCGATGTAGGGAATTCTTTTCCAAACTACCTAGTTCTTTGACGCTCAGCCATCGGATTTCTTCTAAAATTTGTCGGTCGTCTTCAAGTTCAGGATCCTTTCCTAATACCACACTTCCAGATTTTCTTTCCACACTAAAAAAGTATT
Organism: uncultured Limnohabitans sp.; assembly: GCA_964574365.1. Classification (GTDB taxonomy): domain Bacteria; phylum Bacteroidota; class Bacteroidia; order Cytophagales; family Cyclobacteriaceae; genus Algoriphagus. The sequence goes on along the minus strand of CAZNND010000014.1, from coordinate 25,748 downwards.
CCAGAGCATGCAGTGGTGGTGCTAAAAATTCGTTTACAAAAAGGAATTCTAGAACTTCTATCTCCAGACCTGTTTCTTCCATAAACTCCCGCTTTAGATTATCTTTGGCATTTGTGCCATAGATCATTCCGCCTCCGGGAGTGGACCAAAATTCTCTCCCCCCACCCATTCGATGTTTGACCATAAGTATTTTTTCTTCTTCTATCAATATCCCGTTTACACGGGTACGTAATTGATGGCCAAACTTTGATTCGATTTCTTTGCTGATATGGTCTTTAGACATTTAACTTCGTTATTCAATGGATAAAAGTAAAAAGGTCTTTCCAAAGACCTCTGATTTGCTCTTGAAAAATTTCCCTTTCAACCCAACAAAGGGCCAATCAGATTTTTTTGAAAAAATGAATATTTTTTTCTTAAAAAAAACAGAAGAAAAGCCAGTGTTTATCTTAAAGGGGTATGCAGGTACAGGAAAGACATCCTTAATATCTGCCTTGGTCAGGTCTTTACCCAGATTAGATCTGCGGTCGCTTTTACTTGCTCCCACTGGGAGAGCAGCTAAAGTCATGAGTAACTACTCCGGGAAGCCAGCATTCACCATACACAAGATCATTTACAAACCTAAAGGGGACCCAAGTACCTTGGGAGGAGGCTTTGTTTTGCAAAAAAACTACTTTAAGGATACCGTATTTTTGGTGGATGAATCCTCCATGTTGGCTGATGAAGGAGGCATGTCGGGAAATCTGCTTTGGGATCTGATTACTTTCGTATTCTCTGGATCAGGAAATAGACTTGTCCTTATCGGTGATTCTGCGCAGCTACCTCCCGTAGGTAGTTTATACAGCCCAGCCCTAGATGCGGGGTACCTTTTGAGGCATTTTCGATTGGAAGCGGATCAAATCGAACTTTCTGAGGTCATGCGCCAAAAATTGGAGTCAGGAATACTTTTCAATGCAACTATTCTAAGAAAAGAATTGGATTCTGAAAAGCCCGAGCTTAAAATCCAGACCTACCTTTTTAAAGATATTTTTAAAATGACATCGGAACGATTAGAAAATGGCTTAAGGTATGCTTACGGAAAGTTTGGGACAGAAAATACCATTGTAGTAACTCGTTCCAATAAGTCTGCCGTCCAATACAATCTTTATATCAGAAAATCTATCCATTTTTTTGAGGATGAAATCAATACAGGAGATCTTTTGATGATCGTAAAAAACAATTATACCTATATGGCTGAATCTGAAAAGGTGAATTTTTTGGCCAATGGGGATATGGTGGAGGTTATGAAAATCAGGGGATTTGAAGAAGTCTATGGGCTAAGATTTGCCACACTGGAGTTAAGGCTTTTGGATTATCCTGAAGAGCCTTTTTTTGAGGCAAAAGTGATCTTGGATACGCTTTATTCCTCTGGACCATCGCTTACACGAGATCAATACAGAAACCTTTACGATCAGGTGGCGGAGGATTACGCCGATTTAGCCAACAAAACTGAACGGATGGAAATGATCCGGAAAGATCCCTACCTCAATGCGCTACAGGTTAAGTTTGCTTATGCACTCACCTGTCATAAAGCGCAAGGAGGTCAGTGGAAGGCAGTTTTTGTCGATCAGGGATTTTTGGTTGAAGATCAAATTGATCGGGAATTTATTCGGTGGCTTTACACTGCAATAACCAGGTCCACCGATGAGCTTTTTCTGGTTAATTTTTCTCCTTCTTTTTTTTATAAGGGTTTGGTGGAGGAGTAGATTACCAACTCCAGCTGTCGAATGCTCGGACAGCTGAATAACGATCGAACAAGTACCTAGGTGTAGTTTGTAACTACACCTTCCTATCCCCAATTACAATAAATTGATATTTGGGTATAGTTTCAAACTACACCCAGCCGTCCCAACTTCGATAAGCATAATAATAATTCGAGTGGTAGCCTAGGTGTAGTTTCAAACTACACCCAGCTGCCTAGGAGTTTGGGCAGGGAAATTGCTTTTAAAACTTACAATTTTTCCGTCCGCCTGAAAAAACAAACCAGTTTCATGTAGTTAACCACGAGAAAATTAAGAGCTACTCTACTGTTAAATCGAATAAAAGTGGGATATCTCCAAAAAAGACTAAGTCATAATTCTTAATTTTCTCAATGACCTTAATGGTTATAACCCACAAATCTTCAAAAGGAAGCTTCTCGATCCCTTCGTTCCATGTTTTAATTACCAAATGTTAAAAGCGATTTCCCTGGGAGTTTGGGCGTCTAACAAAATTTAACGAATCAATAAGGCGATTTTGGCATGTATTTTTCTTAAGTATAATTTAATTGCTGAATAGAGGTTTTTTTTCCGAAAAGAAGCAACTTTGAAAGTTGAACAAAAATCAAAATTACTACCATGAAAAAATTAGCAGTTTTAGTGAGTTTCTTTGCCTTTGCAATGGTTTTTGCAGCAAATGCGCAGGATGCAGGTTCGGCGGCTGTGATCAGTTTCAAAGAAAATTCAAAGGATTTTGGGGATATTGTCGAAGGACAAAAAGTCGAGCATACTTTTGTGCTTACCAATACGGGCAAAAGTCCGTTAATCATTTCAAATGTGGCAGCAACCTGCGGCTGTACGGTTCCAAGCTGGCCAAAAGACCCGGTTGCTCCTGGTAAATCCGCTGAAATCAAGGTTTCATTCAATTCAGCAGGAAAAATGGGGAAACAGAATTCTGTGGTCAGAATTTACTCCAACGCCTCTGAACCGATTGAAAAGGTTTCTCTTATTTCCAATGTGCTTCCAAAAGCAAACTGATCCTGATCAATGACTGAAAGCCTGTTCAAAATGACAGGCTTTTTTGATTTTTCTCCTATTTCTTGATTCCTAACCCCAAAAAGTAAGCGGTTAAATGTTGGGGTTTTATTTGACCCGATACTTTTTTTCATTTTTGCACCTTTACTTAGTTCAAACTGTTTCTCTTTCAACCCATCCTTTTGTAAAAAAAAAATATCAGAATCCGCTCAGTAAACTATGGCAAGACCCACCTCAAAGGAAAATCGTGTGACCATGCGTCAGGTTTTTTCGACAATCATTTGGCCAAGAAGGCAACATCTATTTTTAGGCCTTTTTCTGATCATTATCAGCAGGATCTCAGGCCTGGTATTGCCAGGCGCAAGTAAATACCTCATAGATGATGTAATACCCAGTGCGGACCTTACCAGTCTCTATTGGCTGATCGCCGCGGTGGTTCTATCTATTCTTGTCCAATCCATTACTTCCTATGCGCTCACCCAAATTTTAAGTGTTGAAGCACAGCATCTTATTGCCAAATTGAGGTCTAAAGTTCAGCAGCATATCATCAAGTTGCCAATCCGATTTTTTGATAATTCGAAAACAGGAGAGTTGGTGTCTAGAATAATGACCGATGTGGAGGGAGTCAGAAATCTGGTCGGTACTGGCTTTGCCCAAATGATTGGAGGTATTCTTACCGCAGCGATCTCCTTGGCTTTATTGATTTCTATCAGTCCTATGATGACACTTTATGTGTTGCTACCGGTTTTGATTTTTGGATTAGTATCCCTCAAGGCTTTTGGGAAAATAAGACCCATCTTCAGGGAAAGAGGAAAGATCAATGCGCAGGTAACGGGAAGACTTACGGAGACACTTGGGGGAATTCGTGTAGTGAAGGGCTTCAATGCGGAGGCACAGGAAATTAAATCCTTTGAACAAGGCGTTGAGGAACTTTTTCAAAATGTTAAGGCAAGTTTGACTGCCACCAGTTTTGTTACTTCTGCGGGTGCCTTGCTCCTGGGACTTGCATCCGCGGGGATTATGGGCATTGGAGGGTACATGATTATGGAGGGTGAAATGACTTTTGGAGATTTCTTGGCCTTTACACTTTACCTGGGATTTATGATAGCCCCAATTGTACAAATGTCCAATATTGGCAGTCAATTGACTGAAGCGTTTGCAGGCCTTGATCGTACTGAGGAAATAATGAATATGCCTTTGGAATCAGACGATCGAAAAAGAGCTATTAACCTAGAAAAAATTACAGGGGACATAAAATTTGAAAAGGTATCCTTTGCCTACGAATCTGGAAAGGACGTAGTAAGAGACATCAGTTTTGTAGCACCCGCCGGCACTGTCACGGCTTTGGTAGGAACATCCGGATCGGGAAAGACTACCCTTGCAGGGCTTGCTGCCACTTTTTTGAATCCAGATTCAGGAGTGATTTATTTGGATGGAATTGATCTTCAAACAATCACTTTAGATTCGTTCAGATCGCGCTTGGGAGTAGTGTTGCAGGATGATTTTTTATTTGAAGGAACAATCCGTGAAAACATTCTTTTTCCAAGGCCTGGTGCAACGGAAGCACAATTGCTCCAAGCTGTAAAAGCCGCACACGTTCAGGAGTTTACCGATCGGTTTGATCAGGGACTCAATACTTTGATTGGTGAGAGAGGTGTAAAACTTTCAGGTGGTCAGCGCCAGCGAATAGCAATTGCACGTGCTATTTTGGCAGATCCGAAAATTCTTATTCTTGATGAAGCAACCTCTAATTTGGATACGGAATCTGAAACCTTGATTCAAGAAAGCCTGAAAAGGCTTATGCAAGGAAGGACTACCTTCGTGATTGCTCACCGATTAAGTACCATTCGTCAGGCAGATCAAATCCTAGTGATTGAACAAGGGGAAATTGTAGAGCAAGGAAGGCATAATGATCTTTTGGAAAAACAGGGCAGGTACTTTCAACTTTATACCTATCAGGCAAGAATTTGATTCAATGAGAATTGAGGATTATTAATGCAGGCAAACTGTTTTTACCATTGGATAATTTAAAAATAAGGTATGAATTTCCGCATGTATACGGGCGGATATTCATAAAAAACAATCTCTAGTTCATAATTAAGGATGATTAATAAATCCTCAGTTTTTTCAAGAAAAAATTTAAGCATCTCGGGCTTGTTGAAATCTATCAAAAATTGGGTTTTCATGCTTCTATTTCCGGATCAATAGGTTTTTATATAATATGGATACACGCTACTTTGCAAGTAGAAAATAAACTTGATAAAATTTTGAACCACGAAGGCCACTAAGTTTTTTGAAACTGTTCTTTCCTTGAATTTTTATTTTCCCCTTTGACTCAAACTGGATTTGTTTAGCGTTTTTCTGATAAATCATGGTTTTAGGTCAATACCCGTACCGGAGAATTTCGAGAAGGTTGAAAAGCTAAAGCTTTGATTTCTAGGGTTTACTATTCAAAATTGGAAGTTCAGGTGTATTTTGAATTTTCCATCCGGCTCGTCACTTTATGCTCTTCTTATGTATCGATTTATAACCCTAAACTCGAACAAAATGAAATTTGGCTACTGGCAAGATTCCGTGAATTCATATTATATAAATTAAAGTTTTCAGGAAAATACGTTTTAACCTCCCTGTGATCAATCTTTACAGAAGTCATACCTTTACAATTAAGTACAAAGCGCTGATTTTGTCTAAGTAGGTGTTTCTCAAGCATAATTGTACCTTGCTTTCTTTTAATTTTAAAACTATGAAGCGGATACTTATAGTAGAAGATGAAAAAGAACTGGCTTCCAACCTGTCTGAAATCTTAGAAATCCTTGGCTATGAGGTAGCTGGTATCGCTAATAATGGGCATGATGCGCTTGAATTTCTTGAGAAGACTAGCGTAGATCTGGTTCTGATGGATATTCAGATCAAAGGGGATGTAGATGGAATTGACTTGGCGTATCAAATTCGAGAAAAATTTGACCTTCCTATCATTTTTAACACAGCATTTTCTGGAACGGAATTTTTAGAGCGAATTTCTTCCGAAATTCATGAAGGGTATCTTCTTAAACCCTTTACCTTGGATTCGTTGAAGACAGCCATTTTTTTTGGTATAAAAAGGCATCAGGAAAAATCGTCCAAGGTGCGCAAAGCCGTGGGCTCACTGAAGGTGATGGATAAAGGTTTTTTAGTCCCAATTCCATTCAATGAAATTCAATACCTGAAGGCTGATGGATTATACACTAAAATATTTACCAAAGTAAAATCTTACGTGGTTCGGGATATTTTAAAGTTTTTTGAGGATAAGCTTCCACAAGAGCAATTTATGAGAGTTCATAAGTCTTATTTGATCAATGTCAATCAGGTAAGCTCCTTCAATGCCAAGAGAATTAATCTAGGAGAAGTTGTTATTCCTATTCGAAGAGGGCTATTCAAAGAATTGAAGGATAAACTTCAAATGCAATGATCTAACTTTAAACGATCTTTAGGATAGAGGATTTGCTGGTTACGTATAGGTGGATCATTCCTAAAAGATAAACCTTGACTAATGTGAGCATTGGCAAAAAACTCTTGATATCAGTTTCTTAGGTATGTAAAATCCAGGAAGTTTTCGGTTTCCAAATAAGAAAAATAAACGTATTGCTGATAGAAGATAATCTTGGTGATGTTTTGTTGACCTTGGAAGCCTTGCAGGAAAGCAAATATTTAATTCACCTCGACCCAGCAAAAAATGGAAAAGATAGTCCGGATTATCTCTTTTCAACAAACGGAATTTCCAGGGATTCTAGGCCCGATCTGGAACTTTTGGATATCAATCTTCCATTGAAATCTGGATACGAAGTTTTGCATGAAGTCAAACAAAATGATTTCACTAGCCCCCTTGCCATAGTGATGCTTACCACGTCCTCGGCACAAGGTGATATCGTGAGAAGCTTCCAGCAACAGGAGAATTGTTACTTTGTGAAAACGGTGGTTGATCAATTTCCAGAATTTGTAAAGGTTTTTGGTCGATTTTGCGATACCCTTGATTTTTATCCCTGAAATTTTTTAGCTACGACGCTCTTCTTTGGCTAGGGTAAGAATAATCACGGTTAGCAAAATTAAAATCGTTCCCAACCAATCCAAGGCAGAAAAAGTGACATTCAGCCATAAAACTGCCGTCAAAGCGGCTGCGAGAGGTTCCACACTACACAATAGACTTGCAAACGTTGCTCCAATGATCGTTACCGATCTCAAGAAAAAGTAAAAGGCGGTGACTGTTCCGAATAGTACGATATAGCTGAATGCTAGCCAAGTTCCTGTGTCCCAAGATCCTGAAACGCTCCAGGGTTGAGTGTAACATGAAAAAGAAATTCCACCGACTAACATTCCCCAACCTGTAACTGCGGCTGGAGAGAATTTCTGGAGTAATCCCACAGGTTGGATGGTGTAGAAAGCCAGCGCCAAGGCGGATAAAATTCCCCAGAATACTGCATCTTCTGAAATTACAAGTGAGCTGAGGGAGCCATGAGTCACTAAAAGAAATGTTCCCGATAGCGCCAAAACCAAAGCGGAGTATTCGGCAAAAACCGGCCATTTCCTTTTTTTTAATGCGTAGAAAGCCACCACAAAAATAGGCCCTATGTATTGCAAAATTGTTGCTGTGGCGGCATTGGAGAGGGAAATGCTGTAGAAATAAGTGAACTGTACCGCTACCATGCCTAAAATACCAAAAAGAAGAAGCTGAATGGTGGTTTTTGGTTTATTCCAGAGGGAAAAGGCAAGTTTCTTCTCGGTTAGGATGGAGAAAATGACCAAAATCAATCCTCCAAGGACCATTCTCCAACTTACCAGCCATGCGGGATTTACTCCTCTTTTTTCAAATAGAAATTGGGCACAAGTGCCTGAAATGCCCCAAAAAATAGCCGATGACAGCGCCATTAGGAGTCCTGAGAATTTTTGATAAGAGGTAGGTTGAGACATGAGGAAAATTTGATCAGCGAAGATATCAGTCTAATGCCAAGTTGAAAACAACGAACTTAGGGTTTTATCAAAAAATAAGTCCTATTTCAAATGGGAATTTCTGGTCCTAAAAGAAACGATAGTATATTTCCAACAATGCCTAAATCCATGAGAACCAAACTACAATTCAGAAAGGCTTACCCAACAGATGAACAAGTGCTATGGGAGATTTTGGAGCCCATCATTCGAAAAGGCGGAACCTATGTTTTTTCGACTCAGCGAACAAAATCAGAAATGATGGAATATTGGCTGAATCAGGACAAAGAAACGTATGTAGCCGAAGAAAACGGCTTAATTTTGGGCACCTGCTACATAAAACCAAATCAGCCTGATCTAGGGGATCATATTTGCAACGCCGGATTTATGGTTAGCCCAACTGCCTGGGGAAGGGGAATTGGAAGAGCTTTAGGAATTTTTGCCATCGAAGAAGCCAAATCCCAGGGCTACCAGGCCATGCAGTTTAATTTTGTGATTAAAACCAATGAAGTAGCGGTTAAACTTTGGAAATCATTGGGTTTTCAGATTATCGGAGAGATTCCTTCTGCCTACCGTCATCCGGAATTAGGGGAAGTTTCCGCATTGATCCTGTATAAAAAACTTTAAACTTATTATGCCTAAAAACTCAAGTAAATTTATCAGCTCAAGAAGAGGATTCATCAAAACTGCCTCCCTTGCAACTTGGGCTATGGCTATTCCGGACTCAGTTCTTTCCCTTTTTAGAGCTAATATGTCGAGGGTGGATTTTGGGTTGATTTCTGATCTACATGTGGATATTATCCATGATGGAGAGCATCGACTTCAGGTTTTTTTGGATGAAATGAAAAAAAAACAGCCAGATGCCCTGATCCAGTTAGGAGACTTTGCCATCCCCATACCTCAAAATCAGAAAATCATCAACCGTTTTAACCAATCCTCTCCAAATGCCCTTCATGTATTGGGTAATCACGATATGGATGGGGGATTTTCTAGGGAACAGGTGGTCAAGGCTTTTGGTATGCCCAATCGATACTATGCTATGAGTGTCAAGGGAGTTCGGGTGATTGTTCTTGACGGCAATGATACAGGATCTCCAAGTTATACCTCCGGTTATCATTCATATATCGGTTCCGAGCAAAAAGACTGGTTATCAAATGAGTTGGGTAAGAGTGATTTACCGATACTTATTGTTTCTCACCAACCAATAGCAGGAATTTACACTATTGATAATGCAAAAGAGATTCAGGAATTGTTGTCTCGGTATGCCAATAAAATCCTTCTTGCAATTAATGGTCATGCCCACGTTGATCAACAGCTAAAAGTACGGGGAGTAAATTATTTGCATATCAATTCTGCCTCCTATTATTGGGTTGGACAAAAGTTAGAGCATTTAAGTTTGGCGCCGGAAGTCCATGCCAAGCACCCTGCTTTAAAATATACCTGTCCCTACGAAGACCCTTTGTTTGCGGTCCTCACTATTGATCCGGAGACAAAACAAATCTCCGTCCAAGGAAAAAAGGCACATTGGATAGGACCGTCTCCATTGGAATTAGGCTATACTATCGTTTCTCCAGAACTGCAAAAGCTGCATGTACAGCCTAGAATTTCTGACTGGGAAATTCTATAATTTTCTGGAGCTTATGGTTGTACTTGTCAATCAATATCATGAAGGGGCACGAACATCGAATATCGAACACCGAATATCGAACTCCGAATCCTCCTGCGGCGGACAGGCACTGAACTCCGAACATCGAACTCCGAATGTCGAATATCGAACACCGAATGTCGAACATCGAATATCGAACGGCGGACAGGCATCGAGGAGTGACAAGCTGACATCCCTTGACAACAAAAAACTACGAACCTTGAACTCTAGTGCTATTTAGGCAAACTTTCTAACACCAACCGGACAAGTTCTGCCCTTTCATTGTTGGGAATCCATCTTGCCACAATCAACAAGTCATTTTCCTGATCAACATAAACCATATTAGTGCCCGCTCCGATATGCATAAAGGCTGTTTTTGGGGCAGAAGGCACTTCTTTTAAGTCGTAGTTTAAGAAATAATTCATGAACCCATACCCCGGATTTGTCGATGTGGGTGTTCGGGAAAGATCAATCCAAGACTTAGGCAATAGTTGCTTCCCATTCCAGTTGCCATTCCTTAAAGTAAGGTAGCCGAAGCGAGCCTGATCCCAGGCTGAGAGCATCATACCTCCACCCCAGTGCGATCCACCACTGACCGATTGAATAATTTGACCGTCCAGATTTATATAGGAATTTTCATAACCTGTCCATCTCCAAGTTGGACTGGCGCCTATAGGATCCATGATTTTTTCTTTCAAAACAACAGGTAATGGCTTTCTCCACACGTTAAGCAATGCCAAAGCCAGCACATTAACCCGGGTGTCGTTGTACTCATATTGGGTTCCTGGTTCATACTGAGGCCTTGTTCGTTTTTGTTTGACTCCTTCAGATGGTCTGTCTGCCCAATCCGGTTTGCCCCAAAGAGTTCCTTCCCAATCAGATGTCTGACGAAGCAAATGTTCCCAAGTGATTTTCTTATTGTGATCTGTGTCAAACAGGTCAAAAACATCTTCCTGATCCAAGTGATCCGCCTTATTGATAAGGTTTCGATGCGGTTCGTAAGGATAGATTGGAGCCATGTAGGGATAGACCAGGTCTTTTTCAGATTGAATCAAACCTTCTGCAACAGCAAGGCCGGCAGTGGTTGAAAGGAAACTTTTAGCTACACTAAAGGTCAGATCAACCCGGGAGGGATCGCCCCACTGTCCGACGACATAACCCTTGTATATCACTAGACCAGTAGCAGAACCCCGTTCTTTCATAGGTCCTACTGGGAATCCAAAGGGTTCTCTTCCAAAAGCGCTTTCGTAATGAGCGATTTTCAGGTTTTTGTTTTCCTTACTTTCATGCGATTCAGCAAATTGAATTGCTTCCCTCAGTTTGGAGGGATTTATGCCAAGTTCCTGAGGTGTTTTCTTTTCCCAATCGTTTTTTTTCGGGAAATAAGACTGTCCAAAAAGGGAGACTGATGCGAAGGATAACGTGAAGAAAAACAGGAGGAGCTTTTTCATGACTGTTCTTTTGTTGCGAGTTTAGTAAAATGGAATTTGAAAAAGTTGATTTTTTTTCAAAAGTTAGACGGGTACAGCCAAAGCAAAAAACTCTTTTTGCCCTTGTTGGTTATTTTATCACCCAAAATTTTCCGTTGATTACAGTGGGGCATATTTTTAAGTGAAGTTAGGACAAGCACATGGAGAAAAAGAAAATTTACATCATCGGGGCAGGAGTCTCGGGTCTGATTGCCGCGATTGAATTAGAAAAGTCTGGATATGCACCTGTAATTCTGGAAGCTACGAATCGGGTAGGAGGAAGAATGAAAACGGATGTAGTGGATGGTTACCGTTTAGATCATGGTTTTCAGGTGTTGAATACTGCATATCCAGAAGCTAAAAAATACCTGGATTTGAAGTTGCTAAATTTGAAAGTATTTGATCCAGGAGCGGTTGTATTTGAAGGTATGTCTTCCTATGTGATCACGGATCCGCTGCGAAATCCACTCAAAATTGTTGGTATGGCATTTTCCAAAGTAGGTACCTTTTTAGATAAAGTGAAAATGTTTTCCCTCACACAAGATTTGAAGAAAAAATCCAATGAGGACATTTTTGCCGAGCCTTCGCTACCCACTCATCAATATCTTAAAGAATACGGGTTCTCGAATCAGATTATCGAAAACTTTTTCAAGCCATTTTTTAGAGGGATTTTTCTCGAAAACCACTTGAATACCAGTTCAAGAATGTTTGAATTCGTTTTCAAAATGTTTGCACTCGGCAATGCCGCAGTTCCTGAAAATGGAATGGGCGAAATTCCGGAAATGCTTCGGAAGCAGCTTTCCAAAACTCAGATTTTGTTCAATTCACCGGTGAAAAGCGTAAAGGGAACCCAGATTGAATTAGAAAATGGGAACATACTTGAGGCTGATCGCATGATCATTGCTGTACAGCCTGATAAGATTATGCAACAACTACAAGGACAATTTGCCGAACCAAAAAAGGTGATCAACTTGTATTTCTCCACACAAAAATCATTTATGGCTAGGCCTATGATCGGTTTGGTGCCAGGAAATCATTTAATCAACAATCTAGTGTATATGACTGATGTATCGAAGGCATATGCTGCTACCGGTAGAGCACTACTTTCGGTGACTGTGTTAGAATCAGGTCTTAACGAAAAGGAGCTTGTCAAAGCAGTTCAGACCGAGCTTGAATCTATTTCAGGGATTAAGGCAGAATATTTCAAGCCGATCAAGGTCTATTGGATCTCTCATGCCTTACCCCAGGTGGATGATCTGAAATATGAAATACCCCATACGGAGGCTAAGATTTTTGATCACGTGTATTTAGCGGGAGATTATTTGCTGAATGGTTCGATCAATGCCGCCATGACCTCGGGAAGGATCGCAGCAGAATCGGTCGTCCATTCGTATTTGCCTACGCATTAATAGAAAAATGGAAGGTTTAAGCCTTTCAATTTTGTATCTTTTATATCTTAGCTGAAAATCGATTTCAACTCAATAGCATCCTCAGGGTTCATTCTTTTGGCTAAAACCAAGCGCAATTGCCTTCTTCTCAATGCGCCGGCAAAGTGTTCCTTTTCTTCTTCTGTTTCAGGAATAAGTTCGGGAACTTCAGTTGGCTTCCCGTTTTTATCAACAGCAACGAAGGTGAAGAATGCTCGATGTGTGGTAATTTTTTTGCTAGCAGGAATATCTTCCGCTGTAACCTCAATAAAAACCTCCATGGAAGAATGAAAGGCTCTAGTGACTTGAGATCTAAGCGTTACCACATTTCCTAGGTTTATGGGTTCCTTGAAGGAGATGTTGTCTGCTGAAGCGGTGACCACAAGTCGATTGGAATGTTTTTGGGCAGCAATAGCTGCCACAATATCCATCCAATGCATGAGCCGTCCACCCATCAGATGGTTTAAGGTATTGGTATCATTAGGGAGCACCATTTCAGTCATGATGGTAACCGAATCCTTTGCAAATTTTTTATTGACCATAAAACTGATTTTGAACAAAAATAAGAATAATATTTTGTTTTTGATTTAATGGTAATTGTTTTCAGAATATTATTTTGAAAGTATTGTTTTTCGGAGAAAAGAAAATGCGGTGGTCGATCTTTAATTTTTCCAACCGTCTTTTCCCAGCAATGGAACAAAAGCGAAGCCTTCAAATTCTTCTTGGGTCAGTTCATGGGAAGATTTTTTGGTGATTTTTACCATAGCTTGTCGCTTTCGGTCGCCCACAGGAATTACTAATATCCCACCAACTTTAAGTTGCCGGATCAACTCATCAGGAACTACAGGTGCTCCAGCTGTGACAATAATTTTGTCATAGGGTGCATGTTTTGGAATTCCTCCAGTGCCATCGCCATAAAAAAGATGCAATTGGATTCCTAGCCGTCGAAGAAACCGGGTTGTATGTTCAAAAAGTTTCTTTTGGTATTCGATACTGAAGACTTCCGCTCCCAAAAGGTGCAAGATGCTGGCTTGATATCCCGATCCGGTTCCGATTTCCAAAATCTTGTCTCCTGGCTTTACGTCCAAAAGTTCAGTTTGGAATGCCACGGTATACGGTTGGGAAATCGTCTGTCCTTCACCAATTGGAAATGCCTTATCCTCATAGGCATGTGAAATCAAGGCTGTATCAAAAAAGAAGTGCCTTGGAAGGGTATTTATTGCTTCTAGAACCCGCTCATTTTTAATGCCTTTTTTCCTTAGCTCGCCTATAAGAGCGCGCCTCTTGCCTTTATGAAGGTAGGTGTCTTCAAGTTTAAGCATTCAGATTGGACTTTGGTGTTCGAAGATAAATGAATATTTGGCTTACTTTGAACCTGAATAGGCTTTTTTTGCTTATTCACTTGATTCATTGACAAGTAAAATTTAAGCATGTTTACAGGAATAATAGAGGCATTTGGTACCATAGAGCGAATAAGCAGAGAGGGCTCAAATATTCATATTGAATTGAGTTCACCACTCTCCCCACAGTTGAAAATAGACCAATCCCTGGCACATGACGGTGTGTGTCTCACCGTGGTGCAGATAAACCAAGACATTTACCGGGTCACGGCTATTGATGAGACGCTGAAGAAGACCAACTTAGCTAGTTGGGAAGTAGGTAAAAAGGTGAATCTAGAGCGCTGCATGCCTTCGAATGGTCGATTTGACGGGCACATCGTACAAGGGCACGTGGATCAGGTTGGGATAATTGAAAGGATTATCGATCAAAATGGATCTTGGCTTTTTACAGTTTCTTACGATCCGACTAAAGGGAATGTAACTGTTGAAAAAGGCTCCATTACAATCAACGGTACCAGTTTGACGTGTTTCAATTCAGCACCCGGGAAGTTTTCAGTGGCCATTATTCCCTACACCTACGAGCACACCAATTTCCATCAGCTAAGAGAAGGAGATCCGGTAAATTTGGAATTTGATATCGTTGGAAAATATATCCAACGGATTTTAAAGGGGTATTCCAATGAATAAATGACTTTGTGAAATTAGTTGGGATGCTATTTCACAAAATCCTCCATGGAAGCAAGTGGCTATTTTCTACTTAAGAAGTGCGAAAATCCTGTTCCACAATTCGCTCTTTTTTGATTGAATTAGTTGAATTTGATTTTGGTATCTCTCCAAAAAAAATGAGGCTGTTCCTATACCATCGAACAGCCTCATGAGTGAAAAGAATTCAAGTTGCATTCTTATCCATTTAAACTTTCACGTAAATTTTCTTTTTGTCCATCCAAAAGCCTATCAACCAGATTAAGAGCATGTAGGCGATTGCGAAAAGGAAAGATGCATTTTTAGGTCCAAGCCAACTGGTAAAGAATGTGGAATAAATCCAGCCTTTAAACGTGGTGTCTCCCATGGGTATCATTGAAAAAATGGAAACCACTACTCCCGAACATACATAAAGAATTAGAGGGTTTCGGCCAAAGGCTTGAAAAAAGTACGTCCAGCGACTTACCTTTTGAACCTCAACGAAAAAGATTAATCCTCCAAGAAGTACCAGATCCCAGCCAACAGTAAGCAGCACGTAGGGACTGGTCCAGATTTTCTTGTTGATCGGAAAGCCTAAGTCCCACAGGTATGCCAAGGCCAAAAGAACTACCCCTGAAATGATTAACGTTTGAACTGTGGCCGTGGTATTGCCTCTTTTCTGCACAAATTTACCAACAATAAAACCTGCAAGCACATTTACCATGGAGGTCAAGGTACTGAGGATACCCTCCGGATCAAATGGTATTCCTTCCCCCATATACATCCGCTTTTCACCAATTACCAACAGGTCAAGTTTGATCTGTGCGTTGCCAGTCAGACTGTAAGGATCACCGGCATCACCAAAGAAATACATGATCGGCCAATAAAGTACCAAAGCCACTACTCCTATTATCCAGGCGCCTCGTTCTCCAGTCCAAAAGACCACCAAAGCTGCCAACAGGTAGGCTAATGCAATTCTTTGCAAAACTCCCAGTAAGCGAACCTCCGAAAGTTTGACAGCAACGAGCTCACCGGCTGCATTGTAGTCGAAAAACGGAAAGTAATTGAGTAGCCAACCTATGGCAAAAATCAAGGCTGCACGTTTGAATACTTTTTTGTAAAAGTCACCTGGACTCATTTCATTTAGTCTTTTCAGTGCGAAGCTCATGGCGTTTCCGACTACAAAAAGAAACGTGGGAAATACCAGATCCGTAGGCGTAAACCCATGCCAATCGGCATGTGCGAGTGGGCCATAGAGGTTACTCCAACTCCCTGGAGTATTGACAATGATCATAAAGGCTAGGGTCATCCCCCTGAGGACATCCAGGGCCAAGTAGCGGTCATTCAGAATCTTAGTTTGGTGGTCAATGGTCATACTGGGTGAAATTTTTAAATGGCTAAATCAAATTTTTGTTTGATAGGTGGTTTAAAGTAAGAACTTTACAAAAATAAATTCCAAAGTTGCTTCCGAAAATCTTTAAAATAAAAAACGATGCTGCTACGAACTTTCGCCAAATACATACTTTTTGTGGTTTTCCTGTTTTTCATATCGCACAAGGGAAGGACTCAAATTTCCGCTTCTTGGAAATTAATTGAAAATAATTTTACCAATCCTGAAAGACATCAGGCTGAAATTTCATTGGTAAATACGGGAGAAACCACGATTCCTGCTGGTTGGAAGCTTTATTTCAATACCATCTTTATCGCTGTCCGATCCCAATCTTTGGTGCCTGATACTCAGATTAACCATCTTCAAGGCGATTTTTTTGTTTGGGAAGGGATGACTCCTGAAATCAAATCGGGGGCAAAAATTAGTTTGCCTTATCAAAGTCGTGGGGCATTTTTGAAAAATTCCTATCCTCCAGAAGGCTTGATTTTGGTGGCCTCAGATGGACAGGTCTTTGAGATAGGGGAATATTTGACCCAAGCGCTATCCGAAAAACAATTGACCGAAATGGCAAAATCCAACCCCTTGCCAATTCCATCTCCCAAAATCCGTTATGAAGAAAATTTGAAGCTCCGTCAAGTTCAGGAAGCTGAATTCCCTCCTTTTTTACCTTCGCCGAGAACTTGGAAATACACCGGGCAGGCAATACGTATCAAAAACGCAGGTTTGGCAGTATTAGGCTCAACTGATTTTGAAAAAGTTACCGGTTTTCTACTTCAAGCAATAAAATCAGGCTATAGTCCCCAGGCTGATCGAAATCAGGCCCCCATTACTATTAAATTGACAAAGGTCGATGGACTACCTGAAGAGGGATATCACCTGAAAATTTTAGATCGAAAGGTAGATATTCAGGCCTCTAATGAACGAGGTGCCTTTTATGGTGCTCAGTCTTTTTTAGCCCTTCAGTCCCCGGATTTTTGGAAAGGTAAAGGAAATGAACTTGTCCTGCCTCAATTAGCAATCGAAGATGAGCCAGCCTATGGCTATCGGGGTTTGTTTTTAGACGTTGCTAGGAATTTTCAATCCAAGGAGGAAATTTTGAAAATCCTTGATTTGATGGCTTTTTACAAATTGAATGTTTTTCATTTCAATCTTGCCAACGATGAAGGCTGGAGAATTGAAATTCCTGGGCTTCCCGAGCTTACAGAATATGG
This sequence comes from uncultured Limnohabitans sp., assembly GCA_964574365.1. Taxonomy (GTDB): domain Bacteria; phylum Bacteroidota; class Bacteroidia; order Cytophagales; family Cyclobacteriaceae; genus Algoriphagus. The sequence continues at coordinate 8,858 of CAZNND010000014.1, read as the reverse complement.
AGGAAGGCGCGGTTTTTCTCCCGATGAATCCGAATTTCTGTGGCCATACTATGCGTCTGGAGCGTTTCCTGAAAAAAGTAAAGCCGGAAGCGGGTTTTATTCTACAACTGATTTCCAAGAAATTTTGAGCTATGCCAAGGAACGGTTTATTGAGGTTATACCGGAATTGGGTGTTCCTGCCCATTCCCGTGCAGCCATAATGGCCATGGAAAATAGATATCGGAGCCTAATGAGCCAAGGAAAATCGGAAGAGGCGTTAAGGTATCGGCTTTCAGACCCGAATGATCAGTCGAGTTACCTATCGGCCCAAAATTTCAAAGGCAATACTGTTTGTGTTTGTCAGGAATCCACATACGACTTTTATGAAAAACTGGTTGTTGAAATAAAAAGGATGTATGAAGGTGTCGGGTTGAACCTCAAAAATTGGCATACTGGTGGAGACGAGGTGCCTAGGGGGGTCTGGACAGAATCTCCTGTTTGCAAGGATTTTTTGGTGAAAAATCCCAGTCTTCACATCGAAGATTTGAATGATTACTTTAGAAGCAGAAGTGCACAAATTCTTCAAAAACATGGAATTGCCATGGGAGGATGGGAGGAAATCGGACAGACTCATCAAGGAGGGCAAGTGGTACCCAATAAGAAGTTTGCAAATCAAAATTGGCGGCTGTATGCTTGGAATGCAGTGGCAGGCTGGGGCGGAGAGGATATGGCCTATCGTCTAGCCAATGCAGGTTATCCCGTAGTGATTTGTTCCAGTGCCAATTTTTATTTTGACTTGGCTTATGACTGGGATCCTGATGAGCGAGGCCATACCTGGAGTGGTGTAGTGGATATGTATCAGGCATGGAAAACCGTCCCGGGTAAGCTGTACCTTTCTCACGACAAAACCATCGAGGGGAATTCCTGGGACTGGAGGGAAGCTGCAAAGCGGTTTACGCCATTGACTGAAATCGGGAAAAAGAATATCCTGGGAGTTTCGGGTCAGCTCTGGACAGAAACAATCAAAGGGCCGGAAATGCTGGAATACTACCTGTTGCCAAAAATGTTGGGTTATGTGGAAAGAGCTTGGGGTGGAGACCCTGAATGGGCCCTGATTGAAAAAGAAGCCGATTTGAAATCAGCTCGAGAAAAAGAATGGAATCAATTTGTGAATTTGGTTGGTCAGAAAGAACTCCCTCGTTTAGAGGTATTGTTTGGGGGTTTTAACTTCAGACTTCCACGTCCTGGAGTATTGGTAGAAGATGGACGTATTTTCGTTAATTCAGCTTTTCCTGGGTTGCCTATTCGCTACACCATGGATGGATCCGAACCCCATGGAGCTTCCAAGGTCTATGAAGAACCTATTACCAATTCATCAGGAATTTCGCCACGATTTAAGCTGGTGACACCATCAGGTAGATCTGGCAGGACTTCTGGAATAGATTAGCGTTTTGAACATCAAGGGAAGAATTTCGTCCAAAGAACTGATTTCGGTTGTGGTTTGCGTTTCATCAGCAGCGAAAAGGATTGGTTTTATATTGATTCAATGAATCCTATTCCGATTTGTGGGAGTAGATTAGTAGATGGGAATTTAATTTGGGTTTAGTCTATCATAAGCATGGAATATCGGAAATGAAGGATCAAAACATGCTTAAATTTTGTGCTTAACGATTACGCCTCTACCTTTGAGTAGGACTGGTGGTTCCATTGAAGAACAAACCTTCTATTTACTACAACTTATTGGAACCAAAGGATGGAAAAGGTAAGACCAAAAAAGCATCTTGGACAGCATTTTTTAAAGGATTTGAGTATAGCAGAACGGATTGCACAATCAGTCTTGGGGCATATGGGAGTTTCCACGGTCCTCGAGATCGGTCCTGGAATGGGAGTATTGACTGATTTTCTTTTAAAAAATCCACAAGAGCTATTTTTAATAGAGATAGATCGAGAAAGTATTTCATATTTATCACAGAAATATCCAGACTTGAAAGGGCGTATCATTGAAGGTGACTTCCTCAAGTTTGATTTTTCTCAGGTTTTTCCTGACAAATATGCTATAGCAGGCAACTTTCCTTACAATATTTCCTCACAGATTTTTTTTAAAGTTTTGGAGGAAAAAAATAAGGTGACTGAAGTGGTGTGTATGCTTCAAAAAGAAGTTGCACAGCGAATAGCTTCACCGAAAGGGAATAAGGACTATGGGATACTTTCGGTTTTACTCCAGGCCTGGTATGACATTGAATACCTTTTTACTGTGCCACCGGGAGTATTTAACCCTCCTCCGAAAGTGAATTCAGGAGTTATTCGCCTTCGGAGAAATCAAACCGAAAAGCTTGATTGTGATGAAAAGCTGTTTAAACAGATAGTTAAAGCAGGCTTTGGAAACAGGAGAAAAACGCTCCGGAATTCCCTGAAATCCTTTCAGCTTTCAGATGAATTCAAATCTCATCCAATCTTGGACAAGCGTGCCGAGCAGTTGGACGTATATGATTTTGTGTTTTTGACCCAACAAATTCAAAAAAGTCGTGGATCCAATCAAGCAATTTGAACTTTCTAAAGAATATCTGGAAAGTCTCCGTCAGGGAATTGAGGTAGAGGATATTGTCTTTATTCTCGAATCTTTGGAAGGGGTAAATGTGGCGGATATAGCAGCGATCCTGGATGAGCTTTCCATGCAGGAGTCTATTTATGTGCTGAGACTTCTCGAAAAACAGCTTGCATCTGATATTCTGATCGAGCTGGATGAAGACACCCTGCTACAAATTCTTCCGGAGTTTGAAGTTGCTGAAATCGCCTTATGGATTGAATTGATGGATTCAGATGACGGTGCGGATATTCTCAACCTTTTTTCGGAAAAAGAGAGGGAAGATATCATTGCCGAGATTCAAGACAAGGTCAAGCTGGATCAGATTTTAGAACTTCTTCGATATGAGGAGGATACAGCTGGGGGTATTATGGCTAAGGAATTTATTCGGGCCAATAAAAACTGGAATGTTGTCCAGACAATCAACGAAATCAGACGACAAGCGGAAAATGTCGAGAAGATTTATTCCATCTATGTTGTCAATAATAAACTCCATCTTCTCGGTCGGGTATCGCTCAAAAAAATTATTCTTTCCTCTGCAGACACTAAAATTGAGGATATTTTTGATGAGGATGTGATCTCGGTTCCAGTTCACTTGGATCAAGAGCAGGTGGCTTCGATTATGAGGAAATATGACCTTGAATCCGTGCCAGTAGTGAATGCAAAGAAAAAATTGGTGGGAAGGATTACGGTAGATGATATTTTGGATGTAGTTCAGGAAGAGGCAGATGAGGATATTCAGGCCATGGCTGGGGTCTCGGCAGATATTGAAGAATCTGATTCGGTATTTACGATTTCAAAAGCACGACTTCCCTGGTTGTTGATTGGAGTAATTGGAGGATTACTGGGAGCCAAATTGATAGGTTTTTTCGAGGATGGATTGAGTAAATATTTAGCCTTAGCCTCTTTTATTCCTTTAGTTGCGGCTACAGGGGGAAATGTCGGGATTCAAGCTTCCTCCTTAATCGTTCAGTCTCTAGCATCAAAATCAGCATTTGATGATACCCCTTGGCAGCGATTTTTAAAGGGGTTATTAGTGGCATTGTTAAATGGCTTTGTCCTTGGTTTTTTCGTTTTTTTAGTAGTGGTCTTTATCTATGGATTTGAGCCGATTTTTGGAATCACTTTGGGGACAGCGTTATTTTCCGTTGTGCTACTTTCTTCATTTATGGGGACAGTTACGCCGCTGGTTTTAAATCGTTTTGGTATAAATCCTGCCATAGCATCGGGTCCATTCATTACAACAACCAATGACTTGCTCGGTCTTGCGGTGTATTTTGGGGTGGCTATGCTCTTGTTGAAATTATAAGAATGAAAGTTTTAATCGTAGATGAGATGCATCTCAGCATCGTGGGGATGTTTGAAGAAGAAAATTTTCAGGTTGTTTATTTGCCTAAAATAACGAGGTCTGAAATCTTGGATCAAATTGGTGGATTTGAAGGTGTGATTATCCGTTCAAAAACAACTTTGGATCGCGAGCTTTTGGAAAAGGCCAAAAAACTGAAATTCATCGGCCGTGCAGGTGCGGGTTTGGATCAAATCGATCTTACTTATCTGGAAAAAAGAGGAGTTAGGCTATTTCATGCGGCAAAAGGAAATCGGGATGCCGTAGCGGAACATGCAATCGGGGCACTTTTAGCACTCTTAAATCATATCCCAAAAGGAGATCTCGAGGTAAGGAGAGGAATTTGGGATAGGGAAGGTAATCGTGGGCATGAGCTTATGGGAAAAAAGGTGGGTATTTTCGGATTTGGAAATATGGGTAAGGCGTTTTCAAAAAGGCTTAAAGGGTTTGGTGTTGAAATTTTCGCCTATGATAAATATAAAAAAGGATTTGGGACTAAAATTATTCAGGAGGCAAGTTGGGAGAAGTTGAAAGAGACCGTAGATATTTTGTCCATCCATGTGCCCTTGACTCCTGAAACAAAGGATTTCTTTACAATTGATGAACTGGAAAGTTTTTCGAAACCATTTTGGCTGATTAACACTGCCAGGGGGGAAGTTATTTCATTTAAGACAATAAATCAGGCTTTGGATCTAGGTATCCTAAAAGGTGCCGTGTTGGACGTGTTGGAAAACGAAAAGTTTCAAAGTTTTTCAAGTGAGCAAAAAAAGGAATTTGAATCATTGGCCAAACGGGAAAATGTTGTTTTTTCTCCACATGTAGCAGGTTGGACCTTTGAATCCTATGAAAAAATAAACCGGGTTTTGGTAAAACAGATAAAAAAGGCTTTTCGGAACTAAATCCTTCCGATAAGAGGTGTAGGCGGATTTTTTTATGCTTGTTATATTTGAATGCTTTTTTATCTTTGCAGTACATATAAAAGGCAAAAGAAGGTAACGGTCTCCTCCAAGTGACCGTTACTTTGTTTTTTGTGCCTTTTGCAAACCAGTTGATCATGTCAAAAGTACAGTATTACACCGAAGAAGGACTGAAAAAGTTGAAAGACGAACTTCAGGAGTTGAAGACGAAAGGTCGAGCCGATATTGCCCGACAGATTGCTGAAGCAAGGGATAAAGGAGACCTCAGTGAAAATGCCGAGTATGATGCGGCCAAAGACGCGCAGGGCCTACTTGAACTAAAGATCTCAAAACTGGAGGAGGTGGTTGGAAATGCCAGGATATTGGATAATTCTAAAATGGACACGTCCAGAGTTGGAATTTTGAGTACCGTAAAAATCAAAAATGTAAAAAATGGTATGACTGTAAGCTACACCTTGGTTTCCGAAGAGGAAGCGGATCTTAAGGCAGGCAAGATTTCTCTTGGATCGCCCTTTGGAAGAGGTTTGGTGGGGAAAACAGTTGGAGAAATTGCAGAAATCAATGCTCCAGCAGGAAAACTTCAATTTGAAATTCTTGAGATTACCTATTAAGTTTCATCAAATCCCGGAACGATGTCCGGGATTTTTAGTATCATCCAAAGTATGCCAAGTATTTTTACAAAAATAATTAACAGGGAAATTCCTGCTCAGATTGTCGCAGAGGACGAAAAGCATATTGCTTTTTTAGATATCATGCCACTAGTAAAAGGTCATGTGTTAGTAGTGCCTAAGAAAGAAGTCAATTACATCTTTGATATGGATCCGGAGGAGTTGGGTAATCTTCACGTGTTTTCTCAAAAAGTGGCTAAGGCCATGGATAAAACTATACCCTGTACCCGAATTGGAGTTGCCGTCATTGGTTTGGAGGTGCCGCACGTGCACATTCATTTAGTTCCTTTGAAAACGATGGATGACATTAATTTCAGCAGGCCAAAAATAAAGCTGATGACTGAGGAATTTGAACAGATCGGCAATGCTATTCGATCTGGATTTTAGTTTTTTCGGGTTAAATGTATTTGTATTCAAGTAAAGAGAACATCTGCGAAAGGCAATAAAAATTTTTCATCTTTTCCCAAAATATCACTTCCAAAGCCTCCAGCTATTTTAAGAATTGGCTTAATGATAAAGGAATCAAACTCTTGGTCTTTGCTTAATTTTTCGTTAATATTTGATTTCAAAAAGAAATACTTACATCTGGGATAATTTTATTGGTGTATCTGGAGATGTAATCGGGAAATAACAATGTACTAATACTCGTACGTAGGAATTTACCTTGTGTGGCAATCCTTAGCTTTGCTACGTTGTGAGGTTTTTTATTCTTTTGTGAATCACATGGCATCAAGTAAAAATTTATGGACGGCAATGTTTTGCTACCAATAGGATTTTGGGCTTGAAGGATGGATTCTCTCCATTATTCATTCTAATTCCAGAATCCAAGATGTATCAATGCTAAGCTTTTAATCTTCATTTTCCTTTGGCCTTGCCTTGATGATTTATTCTTTATTTGATGAGGCAAGGGTTTTTGTAATGAGGATTTCCTAAGGGAAGCTCCCTAAGCTTCTGGATAAAAGTCATGTCTATCAATTTTTTTAATGAGAGCTGGTTTTAATGACAGTCAAATTGCCATCTTTGTTTAAGCGATCAAATTATTCGTGGGAGGATTTATTGTTACTTTTGGAAAATTTCTTGACTGTCTAATTCTTGTAATCTTTTTATCGTTTTTTTTAGTTTTTGTCAGTAGCTTAAATTATTTGACACAAAAGCATCTTGAGGGTAAAAATTTCCAATATGCTCAAATGATCAAAAAAGGGCAAAATCTCTTTTACCCGGCCGATGGAGGTTAATTTTAACTTAGAAATATTGGGTCTGAAAACCTGGATTATCATTGATTTTTTGTTAATTAATTCATAATATTGATTTTTAAATGCAGAAAAATGTATTTAGAATCAAATTTGTTAGTTTTTGTCAGATAAGTTTAAGATCAAAGATGTTTCAGCGAAAAATTAAAACATGAGCTACTTTCTGCCACTATCGTTTCCTGTTTTTGATGGAAATGAGAATCTTTACATCCAACAGGCAATAAGTTCTGGACAATTGGCTACAAGTGGAGCTTTTTTACAAAAATTTGAGTCTAAGCTTTCCAAAAATGTACGATCACATCAAGCTGTGGCACTTAATTCAGGCACCTCAGCGATCCATCTTGCCTTGGCACTATTGGGCGTACAGCAAGGGGATGAGGTGATTTGTCAATCTTTTACTTTTTGCGCCTCTGCAAATCCGATTGTTTACCTAGGTGCTACTCCAATTTTTGTTGACAGCGAATCCTATACTTGGAATATTGATCCCGAAATACTAGAAGACACAATTTTGAGTAGGATTGCTTTGGGAAAAAAGCCTAAAGCGATTGTGGTGGTACACCTTTTTGGCATGCCCGCCAAAATGTGTGAGATCATGGAAATTGCGAATAAATTTGGAATTGCTGTACTTGAAGATGCGGCAGAAGCAGTAGGAAGTACAATAGATGGTCGTTATTGTGGAACAATAGGTAAACTTGGTATTTTTTCATTCAATGGAAACAAAATTATTACCACAGGTGGGGGAGGAGCGCTAATTTCGAATGATACTTTTTTAATAGAACGTGCCAAATATCTTTCAAACCAGGCAAGAGAAGATTTGCCTTTCTATCAGCACCTGGAGATTGGTTATAACTATAGGATGAATAATCTGGCAGCTGCTGTTGGATTAGCTCAATTGGAAAGACTTGAGACTTGGATTGAAAAAAGGAGGTTGATAAATAAACACTACCGTGAGCTTTTTTCAGAAATTCCCGGGATTTCATTTCAGTCCGAATCCGAAGGCTCGATTTCAAACTATTGGTTGACCACAATTTTGATTGATGAACGACTAACTGGGATAAGCAACGAGAGGTTGAGAAGTATTTTGTTGAAATCTGGGATAGAAACCCGGTTTTTATGGAAACCGCTCCATCTTCAACCTGTATATAAATCAGCGCCTTATTATGGAGGAAATTTGGCAGAGAGACTTTTTCTGAGAGGACTTTGTCTTCCAAGTTCGGTAAACTTGTCTTTTCAGGAGCAGCATATGATTGTTGGCTTGATAGATAAAGAACTAAGAAAGATTTATTAAGGTGTACTACGCTCAATTCGGTAAAAGAATATTAGATTTTTTCCTCGCAGCTCTTTTGTTGCTTCTCCTTTCGCCGATTTTAGTTTTAGTCACCTTTTGCGTTGCTTTACAGTATGAGGGGAAACCTTTTTTTTATCAGGCTAGACCCGGTAAAGACAATCGAATTTTTCAGTTAATAAAATTCAAAACCATGTCCGAGTTCAAGGATGCGAATGGGATTTTATTGCCTGATGATCAAAGACTTTCAGGTTTTGGAAAATTTTTGCGAATGACTTCTTTGGATGAATTGCCTCAATTATTCAATGTACTTAAAGGAGAGATGAGCTTGGTCGGTCCACGGCCTTTGTTGATAGATTACCTTCCACTCTACAACGAGTTTCAAGCGCAGCGCCACAAAGTCAGACCAGGTGTGACAGGTTTAGCTCAAGTTAATGGTAGAAATAATCTCTCCTGGCAAAGTAAGTTCGACTATGATGTTTGGTATGTACATAATTTTTCCGTCCTTCTTGATCTAAAAATCCTGTTTTTAACAATTTGGAAGGTATTGCTTGTAAAAGGAATTACACAGGATGGTCATGTTTCGTCAGAGTGGTTTAAAGGGAATTCTTCAATTGAATAAAAGTATTCATCTTAACAAAAGCTCAAATAAATTGGTATTATTTTGTGTAGGAATTTGCCTTTTAATTTTTTATTTTATGAATATCCGCCTACGTACAAGTAGCCAAATAATATTCTGTCAACTTGTGTCAAAGGCTTTCTGGTCTGGTTTTTTGGCGTTTACTTGGCTTAAACAAATAAAAAAGCCATGAACATTCTGCAATTCAATG
>CAZNND010000013.1:59109-66575 GCA_964574365.1 uncultured Limnohabitans sp. | reverse complement strand
TTTAAACGTTTTTTTAACTTAACCTCTGGTCTCAATTTTGGGGAGTATTATAAATACCCCTATTTGGTAATTCGGTTTGTGGGAAAGAAAGTAATTTTCAATTTTCATTGACCAATAAACCATTTCGAATGAATGCAAAACATATCCTAGAATTCATTTTCCAATCTTATAACTGACCAATCTTTCAATCTTACCGAAATGAAAACGATGTGGATTACAGCCGAAGGTTTGGAGAAGCTCAAGGCGGAACTGGATCATCTTTGGCGAGTGGAGCGTCCAGAAACAACTCAAAAAGTGGCCTGGGCGGCTAGTTTGGGCGATCGCTCGGAAAACGCCGATTACACCTACAACAAGAAGCGCCTACAAGAAATCGACCGCCGAGTGCATTACTTGCGCAAATGCATCGATGACTTGAAAGTAATCCCTTACACTCCGTACCAAGAAGGCAAGGTAATGTTTGGTGCATGGGTGGAAATTGAAAATGCCCAAAAGAAAAAGATCCGAATCCGAATCGTGGGAGGAGAGGAGATTTTTGAGCGGAGGGATTACATCTCGATCGACTCCCCTATGGCCCAAGCTTTACTGAAAAAGGAAGTAGGGGATGAAGTGCTGGTACAAACACCTACCATTCAGATGGCTTGGCGGATTGTGAAGATTGCGTATGAGAAATAAATTGGTAATCTGTTTTTATGGAGCTTTGGGGAAGTGGAAATTGCAAATTCCAAGGGGAAAAGAAAGTAGCAAAAGGCTAAAATGACCCACTTAGAGTCATTTTAGCCTTGTACCAAGGAATAGAGCGGGAATACTCCACTAGTCCCGGGTATGCTAAATCTGAGAATTAATCCACTTGTCAATTTTTTCCTCTAATAATACCAAAGGCAAACTTCCAGAATTCAGTACTTGATTGTGAAACTCTTTGATGCTGAACTTGTCCCCCAGCTTAGTTTCAGCCCGGGTTCGTAGCTCTCGAATTTTTAACTGACCGATTTTATAGGACACCGCTTGCCCTGGGGTGGCCATGTAGCGTTCAATTTCAGCAATAATCGCATCCTCAGATTCTGCTTCGTTGTCTAATGAAAACTGAATGGCTTGTTCACGGGTCCATCCTTTGCTGTGGATTCCAGTGTCCACAACCAAGCGAATAGCCCGATGCATTTCCATACTGAGCATGCCAAAATACTGAACAGGATCCTCGTAAAGACCCAACTCAGTGCCAAGCGATTCTGCATACAAAGCCCAACCTTCCACAAAGACTCCCAGGCTTTCGGGATGTAAAAATTCCGGCAAGGCTGTATTTTCCTGTTGCAGGGATAATTGATAATGGTGACCGGGAATGGCTTCATGTAGAAAAAGTGCTTCGTCTGAATATTTATTATATTTCTTCACATCCGGTATGGGTACATAAAAAATCCCCGGCCTTGAAGCATCTTTAGTCCCCGGAACATATTCAGCACTGGCTGATGCTTCGCGAAATGCTTCCGTACGTCGCACTACAAAATCTGCCTTGGGTTTCAAGTCAAAAGCCTGATTCAGTGTACCATCAATCCGTTCCTTGATCCGGTTGAAATTGTCAATGACCTGCTGAGGGTTGGTAAAAGGCATTTGGTCGGGACTGTTGCGGACAAATTCAAAAAATGCTTTGATGTCACCTTTGAAACCCATTTTATTTTTCGCTTTCTCCATTTCGATGAGAATCCGAGCTACCTCACGTTTTCCAAGTTCGTGAATCTCGTCTGCGGTCATGCTTGTTGTGGTATGCAGCTTTAGGAGATAATTGTACTTTTCTGGTCCATTTGGCAAGGCTCCAATTCCTGAAGTTTCTCTGCATGCTGGCAAATAGTCATTCACCAAAAATTCCCGGAGCGCTGTGTATTTTGGCTTCAACTTCGTTGTAATCATAGCACTGTAGGCAGTAGAAATACGATTTTTATCGGTTTCATTGATGACCTCAGGCAGAGATAGAACAGGCTTGTAAAATAAATGGGCTTCGACAGGGTTTGAGATGAATTCATCCAACTGAGGAATCATTTTTTGAGCCAGTGCAGAGGGAAGTATGATGTTTTTAGCCATTCCTTCTTTCATCTTCACCAGAGCCGTGTCCAGAAATATCAGGTAGTCATCTACTCTTTTCAGCCAATTGTCATAATCTGCGACGGTTTCAAAAGGCTGAACACTTCTTCCTGCTGCCAATTGTGCCACATAGAGATGCAGGGATTGAACCTGAATCAAAGGCATCAATTCGAAACTGGGTAAGTTGTAAATCGGAGATGCCATGGTTACAATGGGATTAGTTAAGCCTTCCAGCTTCACTTCACAGTCCCATTTCATCACTTTCATGCTCAGCAGGTCCGCTTCTGATAGCGCTGTGGTATCCAATTCGCTCAATACCTTTAAAAAGTAAGTGTAATTCTTTTTCAGGTCTTCTTGATAGTCATCAGCGATATAATTCGCGATGAAATCATTGTATTGAAAATTACCGCCTTTTGTAGCTTCAATTGGGTTGATCCGATAATTGAATTGTTGATACTCCTCAAAAATTGCATCTATAGAATTCACTTTTTCGGTTTTCTCTTTGCATCCGAATGCTAGGAGAATTAAAAAGATAAAAATTAGATGGTGCTTCATTTTTTTTTGCTTTATTAGTTAGGGTTATGTGGCTGTCTGAAAAAGGTCTCAACCCTCAGTCAGACAATTCAACTTCGCTCAAGGTGCCATTCGTGAATTAGGCTGCCGCCTCATTTTGCTCCAAATTGCTATTGCAGACTAAACCCATTTTAGGACTCCTGGGTTAAGCCAAAATGCTACCCCTCGGAATTGCTGCCTTTTTTGTCTTTTTGTCTGTAACCTAGGATTTCAAACCATGCTTTTTGAGGCCTGTTCGAAGGATACCTGTTTTCATTGCGAAACTTTTTTCGTTCTTCAGTAAAATCCCACCATGTTTTTTTCTGGTCGTTTGTGTTTGCAAAATGTGCGACTAATCTAAATTGGTCTTCCACGCACGGGTCCGTCCAATATCCTTTTTTGACTTCGTAATCGTCAGTCAATTTTGTACCGTCTTTATCTTTTAGCTCCTTGAGTGAAAAATAACCCAAAAACACCAGGTATTCGGCAAATTTTATTCCGACGGAGGGGACAGTTTGAAATTCTGCTAAGGCATAGATTTCCTTTACACGCTCGGAAGAGGACTGAAGCAAAACTTCTAATTCGTCACTAGCAAAGTCAAGAATGTCTGCAATCTTGATTTTATGGGTTCTCAAATTTGCTTTTTCAGAACCTGTCAGTGGAAGTTTGATGTTTTTTTACTTTTCATCGGGATCAAAAGGTAACAAATAGTCGGTAGTATCTCAGGTCGATTATGTTGGGTACTTAAAATATTTTCAGGCCCATTAACCACCTTTTCGATTTCTTTTCCAGCCTTCCTCTGTGTTTCCTTGGGCTAGGACAGCGTTTGTTGGCAAAGGCTTAGTTGACAAATTTCCAAAATGGGGGAATCAATAGTTTGAATACTTCTAAAACAAGGGTACTTATTCAACAAATGTCAGAGATTATGCCCGTTCAAAATCATCCCTTCCTTCACCGTTTTGAGGTAAGTGATCGCTTTGCCATCCTCGCCGACTTCGCATACCCGGTAGGAGGGGAAGGGATTTCCCCAATTCCCCCCAAAGTGACCAGACCATAAAAATGGTTTTTTCCGATAGACCATCAGTCCGTCCACATCGTGATCGTGTCCATGGAATGTGGCCTTGATGTTGGGATAAGAAGCGATCAAATCCAAAAATTCTTTACAGTTCACCCCGTGACGAGTCCAGTCGTTTTGGGAGATATGGACAAAGACGAAGACTTGAGGCAACTTTTGATATTCTTCCAATATCGTTTTGGCAAACTCGGTATTGACACAGAGGTATTTTCCTTCTTCATTGGAGCAGTCCAGGATGAGCATCCCAAAATCATTTTTGTGGATGAATGAAAAGTTGGTGGCTTGACCCATGATGTCTTTAAACGCACCTTCCTCCACCCGGTCGTGGTTTCCCCTCGCCACGAACCAGGGAATTTGAAGCCTATCGTAAACTTTTCTTACTTCTGGCAGAAGTTTGGGGTCATCGTGGATCAGATCACCGTTGAATAAGACAAAATCCACATCTTTCTCCCGGTGAATGGCGTCGATCAGGTTTTGGTGGGAAGTTTCAAAATCGGTATTGGGCTGTCCCCAGTGGCCGTCGGAGGCCGTGATGAATTTCAGGCGTGTAGCCCTGGGAAATTCCATTTTCCCGTAGGAAAAAAAGGGCATAGTCAATAAAGTGCCTCCTACAAGGCTAATTTTTTGGAGAAAAGGTCTGCGGTTCATTAGATAAAGAGATAAAGAGGTGGAAGATAAGAGATAAAGAGATAGATATCAGAAGGGATAAATTGATACCTCGCTCTTTTTATCGTTAGGGAATCCACAAATTTTTGATCACTAAGTGATTAACATTACTAATTCATTTTCCCTAATTCAAGATAATTATTTCTTTAATTTTAGACATATATATTTTTAAGTTCCTCTATTTCAATAACATAAAATCCATTTCTTGATTTTTCAAAGGCAATCATTTTAATCAATATGGATATACGGAATCTTGCCAGTAGCCAAATTTCATTTTGTTTGAGTTTAAGGATATAAATCGATCAATGAGAAGAACCTAAACTAAACAAAGGGATGAGAAATTCAACGCATACCTGAATTTTCAATTTTAATTTGTACACCTTCGAAATCAAAGCTTTAGCTTTTCCAGGTAGTGCTCTAAGACATAATTTTCTAGAAAAGAGGGGAAATTTATAGCTTTAGGGCCGAGAATAAATCCCATACTAAACACGTAAAAAAAGAACTTTTTGCCCTTCGTGTCCTTTTTGGTTCAAAAATTTATCGGTTTTATTCCCTACTGGCAAAATAGCGTATATTCATGTTAATCAATTTCGTTCAATATACATAACAGCAGAGTCTTCAATATAACGAGCGGGATTAAAAGAGGAGTTGAATTTATTTTTTAAAGAATTTAATGGATTATTCAGGTTGTTGATTTTTGAGGTGAATTCTGCTGGGAATTTGGTTGCGTCAGAATAAACTGTGATCAAATTTTGGTATTGTTCGATATTTGCCATCATCCGCATGGTAAGCTGACCAAAGCGGAGACGAAGTGATTGAACTTTATACATGTACGTTTCTACTTGTCCTAGCCATTTCCCCTTACTTGATTGGTTTTTATCTAATCCTGATATTTTATCGGAAATAACTTTTCGACAATCGTTTTTGAAGGATTCTCGATCGCTGTCTAGGGTGGCTTTTAAATAACGACTTTGATAACGATCCATACTAATGCCATAGTAGGTCATTTGCTCTTGAAGTAGCTCGGTATTTTCCTTCTGCAATTGCTCCAATTCCTTGTTGATCAATGTCCATTCGTGATCAATAATGGATTTTTGCTGTTCAAACTGACTGGTTACATTTAATAGAAGAAGCATTTGAGGAGTCCGGTCGTAAAGGTCTTTTTCCTTTTTACCCAAGCTCATAACCAAGCTGCTTACTCCGGAGATGGCTGTATTAACCATTGTACCATATAGAGGAACCGCTGATGTAGCCGTACTGATTAAATTGATGGAAGTATTTAGCACATTGACTAGTGGGTCTTCAGTTCCATGCTTTTTGTACCACTTATCATATTCCGATTTCCAGGTGGTGAATCCGTTGTATTGTTGGATTTTACCGATATTTCCAAGCTGTGTAAAAAAAGTTTGTGAAGTTAAAAACAGATCTACAGGTTGAATATCTCGTTGAATACTGAGGAGTTCTGTGAAAGCCAATTGCCCATTGAGGTTGATTTTGGTTTTTGGTGTTTCTTCTAGAATTCTTAGACGATCATCGAGGGCCAGCTGGAGTGTTTCTAAATCCTTTATTTTTTCTTTGTCGGTTGCTGTTTTGGAATCGGCAGCTGCCAACTTTTCGGTAAGCTTACTAATAAGTTCTTCGTTAGTTTTGAGCTTGTCATTGAGATCCTTTAGCTGTGAATCCCTTTCGTTTTTTATTTGCTCATTAATAGTGTTTTCTTGTGCAATCGAAGGAGCGCTCCAAAACAATGAAAAAGTAAAGAAAAGGATAAGGTGAATTCTATTGCTCATAGCGGTTGGGATTCAAGTTCCTAATTTAACCATGAAATTTATGGAATCTTTTTGTTTCATTTTAGAAGAAGTTGAATCTTACAGCTTTGTTAATAAAATTTCACCAATTCTTCGAGAAGCCCTTTTACATCGAGCGGACGGGTATACATTATAAGATCTCCAGAGCTGTCTTTTGGCCAAAGTTCCTTGGGTCGGTCCCAATATAATTCCACTCCGTTTTGATCTGGATCATCCAGGTAAATAGCTTCTGAAACTCCGTGATCGGCTGCTCCTGTCAGCGGGTATCCGGAGTCAATCAACCGGCTCAGGATTCGGGCCAGCTCTTGTCGAGTCGGATAGAGAATGGCGGTATGGTAGAGACCCGCTGTGTTTTTTGGAGCTGGTTTCCCTCCTTTGCTTTCCCAGGTATTTAAACCGATGTGGTGGTGGTATCCACCTGCTGAAATAAATGCAGCATCATTCCCATAGGTCATAACCAGTTCA
Organism: uncultured Limnohabitans sp.; assembly: GCA_964574365.1. Classification (GTDB taxonomy): domain Bacteria; phylum Bacteroidota; class Bacteroidia; order Cytophagales; family Cyclobacteriaceae; genus Algoriphagus. The sequence continues at coordinate 59,939 of CAZNND010000013.1, read as the reverse complement.
AATCCAAGTAGTCCACAATAAAAATCTAGAGATTGCTTGAGGTCTGTAACTTTGAGGTGTACGTGTCCAATTCGTGTGGTGGTTGGGATCTGATAGTCAGAATTCATAGCGTTTCGAGAATGAGGTTTTTCCAATAACCAAGGTTTACATGAAAAAATTCATGTATAGACATTTATTTTAACTTGGAGATAAAAAATCTGATTTCTTTTGTTAAGAGGAAAAAAATAGTTTCCCGCATACTTATCCGCCGTAGGAGGATTAACACAAATAAAATCATAGGCCAGCCTGCGGCTTGCAGGTCCACACAGATTTCTTTTGAATTATGGGTAATTCCGGTTCAGGATCATGTTCTTTATCCTTCTTTCGGCTGTAAATGTCCAATTATACTCAAATCCCAAAGGGGATTACATGCTTATAGATTACCGGTGATTTATTTTCCCTTCACAGTAGTTGGTGTCCCTCAGTCCTTTCCCCACTTTAATTGTTTTTCCATTCGACCCCTGTCGGGGTCGTACCCTTCGCATCCTGCCGTATTGCTATAAACATTTGACCCATTCTGGGTCAGGTAGAGTGAAATAATCAGGCAGGTTTATAGTACCTCATTTTTGAATAGGAATTCCAACTAGCTTTCTGTCATTACTGTCGATGTAATGAAATTCAGCTTAAAATGTAAAAAAATACCTCATCCTGGATTTGATCTTTTGGGTTCTTTTTAGCTATAAAATGAAAATCCCTTCCAGCTTTTACCAGAAGGGACCAAGTTCAATTATCAATAACCAAGTTCAATTATCAATGACCAAGTTCAATTATCAATGACCAAGTTCAATTAT
>CAZNND010000013.1:0-59009 GCA_964574365.1 uncultured Limnohabitans sp. | reverse complement strand
ACCAAGTTCAATTATCAATGACCAAGTTCAATTATCAATGACCAAGTTCAATTATCAATGACCAAGTTCAATTATCAATGACCAAGTTCAATTATTAATGACCAAGTTCAATTATCAATGACCAAGTTCAATTATCAATGATCAAGTTCAATTATCAATGATCAAACTCAATTATCAATGCCAAGTTCAAGACTGATTGTTGATTAGTAATTCTTGGTGGTTTCGATTACTCCGCGGAAATAACCCAGGGATTCGGCAATCCCCATGAAAGGATTGTCCATGTTCCGTTCATGTTCTAGGCTGCAGACGCCGGTGTAGCCAACTTTTCTGATCATTTTCACCATGGCTGGAAAGTCGATGATACCACGGCCAACTTCTATTGAATAGCCTTGTTTAATTGGGCCTGTCACGTCTTTGATATGCATGTCAAATACGCGGGTGTGATATTTTTCAAGGTCAGCTACAGCATCTTTCCCATTTCGGGTGTCATGTCCAATGTCCAGGCACATGCCCATCCTGGGATCGAGATCTTTGGTATGGTTCCATACATCATCAGCATCAGGATAAATTTTGATGTCCGGCCCGTGCAAGTGGATCGCAAATTTGAAATCGTATTCTTTCACCTTTTTGTCCACATAAGGAAGCAGTTCCACATTCGGAACACCTACAATCAGCTTCACTCCGACTCGTTTTGCATAGGCAAAGGCCTTATCTACTTCTTCTACTGATCGCATGTAAATTGGGCCAACAGCATAGCCGATCACGTCGTGGGCTTTTAATTTTTCATGAAAAGCCGCAATTTCCGCGTCGGAACTGGTCATCGGCAAATGAAAATCTTTGATGCAGAGGTAGTGCACATCCAATGCTTTCAGGGTTTCAAGTGTCTTATTCAGGTCGAATTTGACGAAGGTATAGCCTGCAACTCCCACTTTGAAGCTTTCACCGGTTTCTGGCGGAGGTTGGGGGCCCGGTTTGCTTTCCTGCGCTTGGCAAACCAGCAGGGAGAGGACAAGCAGGAGGGTTAAGAAAGTTGTTTTCATAGCGTTTATTGAGGATTGTTTATAAGCAATGTAGCAAATGCAATCCAAAGCTGGGATATTTGAAAAGCTACAGGATGTAATTTCTTTAGTTTTATAATTTATTTCATTTCTGAGGCTTACTGACTATTTTAACTGTACACCGCCTACTGCATTCGCTCCACCCACTTTCTTGCATTCACAAAAGCTTCCAACCAAGGGGTGAAGTCATCTTTCCGATCATTTGGATAGTGCGCCCAGTTCCAAGGTTTCAGGCTTCTTTCGATATGTGGCATGATAGCTAGGTGTCTTCCGTCCTGTGAAGCAATTCCTGCTGTGTCGAAATCTGATCCATTTGGATTTCCAGGATAGGCTGAATAGCTGTATTTCATGGCGAAGTGATAGGCATTTTCACCCTTGGGTAGTTGAAATTTTCCTTCACCATGTGCAACCCAAACCCCCAATCGCCGTCCACTCAGACTACCCAACATCACGGAGTTGTTTTCCGGTACAGTTACGTTTACAAAACAGGACTCAAATTTATGACTGGCATTATGCAGCATCTTTGGTTTTTGGTCGTGTTCAGGAGTTACAAGGCCTAGTTCAACCATGAGCTGGCAACCATTACAGACGCCTAGTGAAAGCGTATCCGGTCGTGAATAGAAGTTGTCCAAGGTCTCTTTTGCTTTCGGATTATATAGGAAAGCACCTGCCCAGCCTTTGGCCGAACCCAGTACGTCGGAGTTGGAGAATCCGCCCACAAAAACAATCATCTGTACATCGCTGAGGTCTTCCCTGCCCGAAATCAGGTCGGTCATGTGTACGTCCTTTACTTCAAATCCCGCCAACCAGAGCGCATAAGCCATTTCCCTATCCCCATTTACTCCTTTTTCCCGGATGATGGCGGCCTTGGCATTTCCTTTTGTCTTTCGGAAGGGATCTACTCCGAGTTTTTCAAAATTCCCTTCCCATCTCGGAGAAAAATCATACCTTAACCCTTGGTGTTTATAGTTATCAAATCGCGCTTTGGCCAACTTTTCACCGCTTTGTCTGCGATCTAATAAGAAAGAAGAGTTAAACCATAAGTCTCTGAACGCGATAACATCCAAAGTTTGTATTTCAAGTGTTACTTTACTGTCCAAAGTTACTTCAGCCAATTCTACAAAGTCAATTTCCGCTTTGGTAAGAAAATCTTCCACGGCGTGATCGTTGGCAACTTGGATGAGGATTCCTGGATTTTCCGCGAAAAGCCCTTTTATACTATCTGACTCTCCCAATCGGGATTCCTTCACAGAAAGACCCACGGTTTGGCTTGGGAAGCACATTTCCAGCAAAGCTGTAATGATACCGCCTGAAGAAATGTCGTGTCCTGCCAAGATCAAATCTTTGGAAATAAGTTCTTGAACAGTTTCAAACGCCTTTGCGAAGTAGCCTGAATCGGATACAGTTGGAGTTTCTTTTCCTACTTTGTTGAGTACTTGGTACAGGGAGGAACCTGCTAGTTTTGCCGAATCCCTGGAAAAATCAAGATAGAGCACTTTCGTTCCTGACTTGGGCAGGAGGGCTGCTTTGACGGTTTTGGTTACGTCCGTACATTCCCCAATAGTGGAGATGATTACTGTTCCTGGAGAATACACCACTTTTCCGTCGGGATATTTCTGTGTCATGGAAAGGGAATCCTTTCCTGTAGGGATATTGACTCCCAACTCAATAGCAAAGTCAGAAACTGCCTTCACGGCACGGTATAAGCGATCATTTTCCCCTTTATTCTTAGCCGGCCACATCCAGTTGGCTGAAAGCGAAACTCCTTTCAAACCATCCTGAACCGGAGCAAAAACCAAGTTGGTCAAAGCCTCGGCGATCGCCAATCGGCTACCTGCTTCCGGATTGGCCAAAGCGGCGACAGGTGCGTGTCCTATGGAAGTTGCAATTCCTTTATTTCCTGTAAAATCAAGTGCCATGACGGCTACGTCATTGAGCGGAAGCTGGATTTCTCCGACTGTTTGCTGAGTTGCCACTCGGCCAGTCACCGACCTATCCACCTTATTAGTGAGCCAGTCTTTGCAGGCTACCGCTTCGAGCTGCAGTACTTCTTTCAGATAGTCGCTTAGCTTTTCCTGGTCATAAGCCGCCTCTTCAAACAGCTGATTTTTCCCACTTTGATCTTCCAGAATCGTTTTGGGCGAGGAGCCAAACATATAAGCGAGATCCCAATCGACAGGTTTTTCACCCGTTTTTTGATTCTCAAATTTGAAGTGCATGTCTCCGGTCGTCTCGCCCACTACATAGAAGGGCGCACGTTCCCGCTCAGAAAGTTGCTTAAGTTTAGCTATGTCTTCTTTTCCTACCACCAATCCCATCCGTTCCTGAGATTCGTTACCAATGATTTCTTTTGCAGATAGTGTAGGGTCACCAACGGGTAGTTGATCAATGTGGATGGTTCCTCCTGTGCTTTCCACCAATTCTGAGAGGCAGTTTAAGTGACCACCTGCCCCATGGTCGTGGATGGAGATGATTGGATTTTGTTCGCTTTCTGCCATTGCACGGATCACATTGGAAATCCGCTTTTGCATTTCAGGATTAGATCGCTGAATTGCGTTAAGTTCGATAGCATTGGAGAGCTCCCCGGTGTTTAGGGAAGATACGGCCGAACCTCCCATTCCAATCCGGTAATTATCACCGCCCATGATTACGATTTGATCCCCTGGTTTGGGTTCTCCTTTTTTGGTGTAGTTTGCATTGGTGAAACCAATCCCTCCGGCCAACATAATCACTTTGTCAAAGCCGTATTGCTTGTCGCCTTCTTCGTGCTCAAAGGTTAAGACCGAGCCTGCGATAAGCGGTTGACCGAACTTATTTCCAAAGTCAGAGGCACCGTTGGAGGCTTTGATCAGGATGTCCATCGGGGTTTGGTAAAGCCAAGGTCTTTCGGGAAGATTTTTCTCCCAGCTTCTTCCTTGTTCACTTCGAGGATAGGAAGTCATATACACCGCCGTACCTGCCAAAGGAATCGAGGCTGTCCCTCCCGCCAATCGGTCGCGAATTTCTCCACCGGAACCCGTTGCTGCGCCGTTGAACGGCTCGACGGTAGTCGGGAAGTTGTGTGTTTCTGCTTTCAGGGAGATGACCGTGTCAATCTCTCTTGACTCAAAAAAATCAGCCTGATCCTGGGTTTTTGGGGCGAATTGCTGAACTCGTGGTCCTTTAACAAAGGCCACGTTGTCTTTGTATGCGGAAGCGATCCGGTTAGGATTTTGCTTAGATGTTTCTTTAATGAGTTGGAAAAGGGTCATGGGCTTTTCCTCCCCATCGATCACAAACGAACCGTTGAAGATCTTATGCCGACAGTGCTCGGAATTGACCTGGGAGAAGCCAAAAACTTCGGAATCGGTGAGCGGACGACCAAGTTGCTGGGAAACATTGTCTAAGTAGTCTACCTCCTCCTGACTCAAGGCTAGCCCTTCAGATTTGTTGTACGACCCAATATCGGTGATGGATTTAATCGGCTCAGGCTGAAGGTGGATATCAAAAATTTCTTGGTCTAGGCATTCATAAATTTTTTGTAGCATCGGATCGATTCGATCTTTTTCCATAATTGGAGAAAACTCTTCAATCCGCGAAATGCCTACTATCCCCATATTAACCGTGATTTCCACGGCATTGGTGGACCAGGGGGTGATCATTTCTTTTCTTGGGCCCGCAAACTTCCCGGTAACTTTTTTATCTGAGATAAGGAGAGCATCTCCAAAGAGCCATGTAAGTTTGTTGAGGTCCTCCGTGCTGAGTGGGTGGGGAACTTGAACTCCGTAGATGAGTTTCTGAGGGGATTCAAAGAAGAAAATCATGTCCTTTGGCTGGTAAGTCGCAAAGGTAAGGAATTGGGTCAAAGATTGGGAAGTGGATGTATTGAAAGATTACAGCATTTGAATATTTCAAAATAGTAAGCTCCCAATCCTGAAGGGATTTTTGTAAGTGGTCTTGGGTAATTCGGCTTAGTAGTTCTCCATTTAGCCTGATATTTTATTTTTTTTGGAAAAATTCGACTATGGCTTCTATTAATCCTCCATGCCCAACAGGAAGAACGATTTTATGAAGTTTTGGGATTTTGGTGCTAAATTTTTCTAGACTTTTTCCTGAGACCATTTTATCGTATTTTCCGACAATCAGGGTGATGGGGATGGGATTCTCCCCAGCAGAGCGAATTATTTTACCCAATCGGAGTTGTATTTTTCCAAAAACCTTCCAAATAAAATAGGCTTGTGCACGCTTAGATCGGGTTTCTAGTTGGGTTTTCACAAATTTCAAGAGGCTTTTTTCTACCAATCCAGCAGAATTGAGCCCTTCTACGATACCGAAAAAACGCTTAGGTTTAAAAATAACTCGCTTGAAAACTGGATGAAAATAGTTAGGATAGTTGCTCATACTGAACCACAGACCTGTTTTTATCCCGTCAGGAGCAAGTAAGGTGAGCGATTTGACTTGGTGAGGTATTAACTCAAAGGTCAACAGAGCGAATTTACCTCCCATACTATATCCAATCACGTGAAAACACTCAAATTTTTCCTCCTGCTGTAACAACCGGATTATATCTGCCCAGATTTCGCGGGTGAAGGTTATCGTGGAGTCGAACCATTGACTTTTCCCATGATAAAATAAATCGAAAAAAAGAAATACTTGTCCAGGTTTCCTAAGCTGATCAATCGCCAACATGTCTTGATGCGTCTGCCCAAATCCATGAAAAATCAGAAATACTACCTCGCCTACCCCATTTTTTTGGTAGGCCAAATTTCCCCAAGGATGAAGGAGGTAATTCATAGTATTAAAATATTATGCGTATGCGCTATTTTGCCAGAAGGAAATAAAACCGATAAAATTTTGAACCACGAAGGATACGAAGTTTTTTTTAACCTGTTCATTCTTGGATTTGTACTCGGCCTAAAAGCTATTAATTCTACATCTTTTCAAGAATAGTATATTTCAGGACACAACTTGGAAAAGCTAAAGCTTTGGATTCGATAATGTACCAAATCAAAATTGGATTTGGGATGTGCCTTGAATTTCCTATCGCTCTCCAAACTTTATGCTTTTTTTATTGATCGATTTATAACCTGAAACACAAACAAAATGAAATTTGGCTACTGGCAACATTGCCTATATCCATATAAAATATTATATGGAACTTGAAATACTAGACATAGGTTGAAAGCTGTATAGTAACTCAATACAGAATAAAATTTTAATATTAATTAATTTAAAAATATTATATTCTATTTTATTGTTCAAATTTAGGCTATTTAAAATTAAATTTTAAAAAAAAACCAAGGAAACTTTGAACCAAAGAAAAGTTCCCGTAGTTTTGCGTCAAAATTCGCATAAAGTATTGGAGACAAGGAAAAGAATTTTGGAAATAGCGACTGAACAATTTGCTAGATATGGTGTCCGTGCCATAACCATGGAAGACATAGCAAGACTAGCAGGAATTTCCAAAAAGACCATCTACCAGGAATTCGAAGACAAGCGTGACTTGGTCAAAGAAGTTTTTTCCAACATCCTGGAAGAGGATCGAAAAAAGCTTGCCTTTATCCTCGAGACTAAAGATGGAGTTATAGAGCATTTGGTACAGACTTCCCAAATGATGAGAGAGCGCCTGTCCTCCATTAATCCTATGGTTATACTAGAAGTGCAAAAGTATTTTCCTGAGGCTTGGAAGATGTTTGAGTCCTTCAAGGGCGATACTATCCAAACGGATTTAGTAAATGTTTTGGAAAGAGGAAAAGACCTCGGCTATTTCAGATCAGAGATCGATTCCCAAATTCTCGCCAGAGTCCGCATGAACCAGGTAACATCAGCCTTTGATCCTGCAAATTTCACCAACCCAGAATTCAATTTTGTTGAAGAACAGATGGTTCTGCTAGACCATTTCTTACATGGAATTTTTACTGAAAAAGGACGACAGGCTTACCAATCTCAAAAAGCAAAACTGATTTGAAAACCAACTTACCTATGAAAAAACACCTATTGGTAGCTTTATTCTTTTGGATAGGAAGCTCGGCGATCCATGCCCAGCAACTCATCGAGCTTACCATGAAAGAGGCATTGGAATATGCCGTTGAAAACAATCCCACCACAAAAAATGCCAGACTCGAACTCCTGATTTCTAAGGCAACCGTGAGAGAAACTACAGCTCAAGGTCTCCCACAAATCAACGGTTCGTACAATTTGGATTACAATCCTAGGATTCCTGTGGTTTTTCTTCCCAATCAACCTCCATTTGGTGATCCGACTAATCCCAGCGATGTAATTCCCGCTCGATTCGGGGTGAGTTATTCCTCTGGTCTTGGAGTCAATGTCACCCAGATGGTTTTTGACGGATCGTTTTTTGTTGGCTTAAGAGCTACCAAAACGCTACTCGAACTTACCAACAAAGACCTCCAGAAAGCAGAATTTGATGTGTTTGAGAATGTGAAAAAAGCCTATTACGGAGTCTTGGTCAATCAGGAGCGTATTCGTCTTGCGAATGCCAATATGGCTCGGATTGATACGCTTTTAAAGGAAACTAGAGCATTGAATGAGGCTGGTTTTGCTGAAAAAATCGATGTTTCCAGGATTCAAGTTCAGCGAAATAACATATACACTCAGGTTCAACGAGGCCAAACCGCCTTGGAAATCAGCAAGCAGATCCTAAAAATCCAAATGGGATTGCCATTGGAGTTTGAAATTTTGCTTACTGAGTCGCTGAGAGATCTAAATAAAATAGAGGACTTACTCAGCTTACTTGGGGAAGAAGGGAGAGAGCGAGTTGAGATTGAGCAAATTTCAACCCAAATTCAATTGGCAGGTCTTGACCTGAAAAACAACCATGCTCAATACATGCCCAAAATCAATTTGGTGGGAAATGCCAGAAGAGCCGGTGCGGGGAATGAACTAGGCACCGTTTTTAGTAATTCCAACTGGTTTGGTAGCTCCTTAATCGGAGTAAGCATGAGCGTTCCGATTTTTGATGGCTTTGCCAAAGCATCAAGAATCCAAAAAAACCGAATCCAAATCAACCAACTGGAGAACCAGCGACTGTTCCTCAAAGAGAATTTTAAAAGTGAGCTTTTCGCCGCAAAAGCTAATCTCCGTAACGACTTGAATATTTTAGAAGTTCAGCAGGAAAATTTAAAGCTAGCTGAGGAAGTATTCAAAATTTCCCGGATTAAATACAATGAGGGAATTGGTTCCAACTTGGAAGTGGTAGAGGCTGATGCCTCTCTTATTGAGGCGGAGATAAATTACCTCGGAGCCCTTTATGACGGATTGATTTCCAAAGTAAACCTCGAAAAAGCCCTTGGCCTGTTGAAGGCTGATTTGACTAAGTAAACCAACAACTTCTCCTAAACAATCAAAAATCATCCATTTCATATGAATTTTATACTAAGATTTTTGCCTTTAACAGCCCTTACAATCCTTATTTTTTCATGCGGCTCGAAAGAAGGTGTCGAACAGAAAAAGGAAAAACTTGCAGAACTGAAAGATCAGGTTAGCAACCTTTCCAATGAAATAAAAGCCTTAGAATCAGAAATAGCTACACTCGATCCTGAGTATGCTAGGGCAAACAAAAAATCCATTCTGATCACCACAGCCCCTACCAGAAAAGGGGAGTTCACTCATTTTGTCGAATTGACAGGATCCGTATTATCCAAGAAAAATGTGAACATTGGTTCTGAAACGGCAGGTCGTATCCTTGAAATTCCCGCCAAAGAAGGCATGCGAGTTTCCCGAGGTCAAGTGCTTGCCAAAATTGATGCAGAGGCCATAGAGCGTAATATGGAGGAAATGCAAAATTCACTGGATTTGGCAACAACTATTTTTCAAAAACAAGAAAGACTCTGGAATCAAAAAATTGGCACTGAAATTCAATATCTCGAAGCCAAAAATAGAAAAGAGGGTTTAGAGAAAAGTCTCGCCTCTATGAAAACCCAATTGGGAAAGTCTTTCGTTCGGGCACCATTTAACGGAACGATTGAAAGCGTTCAGGTCCGTGTTGGAGAACTTGTACAGCCTGGAACCCCCTTGTTTCAGTTTGTAGGTGACAGCGAGCTATTTATTCAAGCGGATGTTTCCGAAAGCTTCGTTGGTGTATTGAAAAAAGGTGATTCAGTGCAAGTTGTATTCCCGTCATTGAATAAATCGATCAATACGAAGGTTTCTGCAGTGGGAGGAATTATAAATCCAAACAACAGGACATTCAACATCGAGGTCTTTTTGCCAAATCTTAGCGATGTGAAACCCAATATGATTTCCGTTTTGAAGATTCAGGATTATGTCAACAAAGAGGGAGTGATTGTTCCTGCTCATTTGATCCTATCCGATACAAAAGGGGATTACGTATTCACCGTGGAGAATGGAGAAGCGAAGAAAAAGTACGTAAAAAGAGGACTGACTTTTGGGGCAGAAACGGAAATCCTAGAAGGTTTGATGGGTACTGAAACCTTGGTTGATAAAGGGTTCCGCGAAGTTGGAGATAATTTCAGTGTAACTATTGCCAAACTGTAAGCGATGAAAGACTTTTCAAAATCCAAATCTATTCGAGAGTTTGGTATATCTAGCTTTAGTGTGGATAACTCCACCTCCGTGGTCATTTTGACCTTGATTATTACTGTACTCGGGCTTGGTGCTTATCGGACTATGCCTAAGGAGAGTTTTCCTGAAATAGTAATTCCAACGGTGTATATCGGCACTCCGTATCCGGGCAACTCCCCGATAGACATGGAAAACTTGATTACCAGGCCGATTGAAAAAGAGCTAAAGTCGCTCAACAATGTAAAGGATATCAAATCCACTTCTGTTCAAGATTTTTCATCTATTGTGGTGGAATTCAATCCGGGAATAGAGATTTCAAAAGCGATTCAGGATGTGAAAGATGCAGTGGATAAGTCCAAGAGTCAATTGCCTTCTGATTTGGATCAAGAACCCAATGTACTGGAAGTTAATACTTCGGATTTTCCAATCATGAACGTAAATATTTCCGGACCTTATTCCGAGCAGGAATTGAAGAAGTTCGGTGAATATCTTGCCGATGAAATTGAAAAGCTGGCGGAGATTTCAAAAGCTGACCTTGCCGGTACCGTAGAACGAGAAATCCAGATCAATGTGGATCCTTATAAAATGGAAGCCGTGGGTGTAAGCTTTGGTGATATTTCAGGGGCTATACAATCGGAAAATCTTACTATTTCTGGAGGAAATATTCGCAGTGGTGAATTTGAAAGAACAGTCCGTGTAGATGGAGAATTTACCTCTCCTTCGGACTTGCTCGATATTATTGTAAAAACAGACCAGCAAAAGATCGTTTATCTGAGGGATGTAGCAGAGGTAAAGGATACGTTCAAGGAGAGAACTTCTTATGCACGAAGCAAAAACCTTCCTGTGGTCACGATAAATGTCACTAAGAGAAGTGGAGAAAATTTATTGGATGCAGCCGATAAGATCAAAACCATTATTTCGACAACTAAAGCAAACAGATTCCCTGAAAACCTTGAAATTACAATTAACAACGACCAAAGCAAGCAGACAAGAACTCAGGTAAGTGATTTGGAAAATTCCATCATTTTCGGGATGATTCTTGTTGTGTTGGTGCTGATGTTTTTTATGGGATTCAGAAATTCACTTTTTGTGGGCTCGGCAATTCCGTTATCCATGTTTATTTCCTTTCTTGTGCTTAATTCTTTCGGGATTACACTCAATTTAATGGTTCTTTTCTCTCTTATTCTCGCTCTGGGAATGCTTGTGGATAATGGAATAGTAGTAATTGAGAATGTTTACCGATTGATGCAGGAAGGAAAACCCCGTATTCAAGCCGCAAAAGAGGGAGTAGGGGAAGTGGCTGTTCCAATCATCACATCCACTGCCACCACATTAGCTGCTTTTCTACCTCTTGCCTTTTGGGATGACCTGGTTGGGGAATTTATGAAATACTTGCCGATCACCTTGATCATAGTGCTTTCAGCTTCCCTATTTGTTGCGTTGGTCATCAATCCGGTGATAACATCGATGTTTATGAAAATTGAGGAGCTGGGTGTGGTGAAGCCCAAGAGAAAGCCTGTTATCGTCTCGGGAATCTTTCTGGTTTTGGCCATTATTTTCTACTTGATAGGTTGGAACTCGTTTGGGTCACTGTCATTGCTTGCCTCTATGCTCACCTTGTTCAATGTGTTTTTCCTTAGAGGTGCGATTGAATGGTTTCAGACGGTCTTCTTGGTCAAGCTTGAAAATGCCTACGAAAACACGCTCAATTTTGCTCTTCATGGCAAAAAGCCATATTTGTTTTTGGGAGGAATGTTTGGTTTGTTGGTATTTTCAATTGTACTACTAGGAATTAGAGCTCCCAAAGTTCTTTTCTTCCCGGATAATCAACCTCAATTGGTCAATGTATTTGTTGAGTTTCCTATTGGAACGGATATTAATTCAACCAATGGCTTTGTAGATGAAATGGAAGACGAAATGATGGAGGTGTTGAAGCCATACGGTGGGATTATTGAATCCGTCATCACCCAGGTAGGAGAGGGGACAAGTGATCCTACTGAAGGTCCAAGTCAACAAGCTACTCCTCACAAATCCAAAATCACCATTGGTTTCGTGGATTATATCAATCGCCAAGGTATCAATACTAACGATGCTATGGAATTAATTCGTGAAATGGTAGCCAAATACCCCGGCGTATTGATTACGGTAAATAAGCAAAGAAACGGTCCCCCCGTAGGTAATGCGGTTAATATTGAATTTGTTGGAGAAAATTACGAGCAGTTGATTGCTTTTGTTGAAGAAACCAAAACCTACTTGGAATCAAACAATGTGCCTGGACTTGAAGAACTTAAGACAGATTTGTCTTTGGGAAGTCCGGAAGTAGTCGTTCATATTGATCGGGAAAAGGCCCGAAGGTTTGGACTTTCTACCTCAACTATCGCCACGGAATTGAGAACGTCATTATTTGGCCTGGAAGTTTCTAAGTTTAAAGAAGGTGAAGAGGATTATCCAATTCAGCTTCGTCTGTCTGAAGATTACCGATATGATATCAATACCTTGGTCAATAAAAAAATCGGCTTTAGAGATAAGTTTGGAACAAAAAGGGAGGTTCCAATTTCGGCTGTTGCCAATATCCAATACGGTTCTACTTATGGTTCGGTAAAAAGAAAAGATTCTGAAAAGGCAATTACGATGTTTTCCAACGTTCTCGACGGGTACAATCCTACTGAGGTAAACAAGCAGATTCAAGATTTGATGGAAAATTACGCTGTGCCTGACGGCATTACCGTGAAATATACAGGTGAACAGGAAGAACAGGCGAAATCTATGGCATTCCTGGTCAATGCTTTGTTAATCGCAGTTTCTATGATTTTCCTTATCATCGTGGCACAATTCAATTCTATAATCAGTCCGTTTATTATCATGACCTCGGTACTTTTGAGTACCATCGGGGTGTTCCTTGGATTGGTGATTTTCAACATGGATTTTGTAGTGATTATGACAGGTATCGGAATCATTTCCCTTGCAGGAGTCGTGGTAAACAATGCGATCGTTTTGATCGACTACACCGACTTGGTGAGGGTGAGAAAACGAGAAGAAAAAGGCATTAAACCCGGTCAATTCCTCGAATATGAAGATCTGTTGAATAGCATCGTGGAGGCAGGGAAAACCCGTCTTCGCCCGGTATTGCTTACAGCAATCACCACGGTATTGGGTTTGATACCTCTTGCTATTGGTATGAACATCAATTTCAGTACGCTATTGAGTGATTTTGACCCTCAATTCTATGTGGGTGGTGATAACGCAGCATTTTGGGGTCCTATGGCATGGACAGTAATATTTGGGCTAACCTTTGCGACAGTAATTACGTTAGTGATCGTACCTGTTATGTATTTGTTGTCTGACAAGCTAACAATGAAGTTTAGAAAGATAAAGGCATAATTGGTTAAGGTTGGTGGTTTTATTGTCAAAACCTTCAGGACATTGTTCTGAAGGTTTTTTTGTATAGATTCGAACCTTAATTTTTTGGAGTTTAATCTACTTTTACTCAACTCCTTAGGTTTATCAAGAAAAGCAATCTGTTTTGAAGAGTGAATTTTCTTTAATCCAAATCAGCCAAAGGTCATAAACCCGTCAGTTTTTTTATAAATTCGCACTCCCAAAGAGCTTTGTGAGATGAACGAATCAAAATGGTACGTTATGTACACCGCTTCTCGGTCTGAGAAGAAAGTAGAGGAAAGATTAAAAGAAAAAGGATTGGAGGTGTATTTACCTATAGTAGAGGAGCTTAGACAGTGGTCAGATCGGAAGAAAAAGGTTAAAAAAGCGCTGTTTAACGGCTATGTTTTTGTAAAAACAGAACGGAATAAACTTTGGGATTGCCTTCAAGTACCGGGAGCAGTTAAATTTGTTCATTTTGCTGGAAATCATGCCACAGTAAGAGATGAAGAAATAGAAATGATCCAAAGACTGATCGCTACGGGGGTATCTATTGAAACTGATAATTCGGAAATTGAACCCGGTGAAAAAGTGAAAGTAATCGGAGGCGCTCTACAGGATATGGAAGGGGAGTGTATCGAAAAAGGAAATAAAGACTTTTTGTTGATCAGAATACCAGGCATCTACCAGAATATGTTGATATCCATCCAAAGAAAGTTCTTACAGGTGATTAGCGATTCAAAATCTGCATAATAAATTATCTGATTATACGCTTTTCTGCCAGTAGAAAACAAAACCAATAAAATTCTTAACCACGAAGGACACGAAGGTCACAAAGTTTTTTCAAACCTTCTTTTTTCGAATTTTTCATTTTTTGACCCCAATCATCTTGATTAATCGTTTTTCGAGGATATCATCGGTTAAGGGCACAACCTGGTAAAGCTAAAGCTTTGAATTCGAGGGTTTACAAATCAAAATTGGAAGTTTGGGTGTAAGTTGAATTTTCTATCCCTTTCATAATTTTATGCTTTTTTTATTTCGAGACCAATAAACATGAAATCAAACAAAACAAAATTTGCCTACTGGCAAGATTCCGTATATCTATAATAAATTATATGTGTATCCGCTTGATTGTACGTAAATTTTTTCTCAGAATCCCCCTTAACCTTAGGGCAAATCCTATTCCATTTACTAGTTTTTCATCTCGGAGCCAATAGATCAAAAAATGGTAGTAAAACCCTTGGATATTCCTGTTTTAATAGGTGTCTATAAACGGGATTATATAAGATTATTATTTCACCAACTAGGAAAATATTTAAAAACTACATATTCACATATTCACATAGAAAACATAGTGGGAAGCCATATTATTGGTAATTAACAGATTATATGTCACTTAGCCGCATTAAGGTGAAACATAGCTTTTCGGAACGTTACCGAATTTTTTCTATGTGACCTCCTATGTGAGGGATGTGTCTAGTGTGGTTAATCCTTTTTTCTATACTTGTTTTTTATTGGATAGCCCAAATCTTTCAAACTAATCCCACTTATGAATATATTATCAGTTAAAAGAAAGAACCTTTTCTCTGGTTCATATCCTAGCCAAAAGAATACAACTTTAGGTGGAATTAAGCGGATACACAGAATAAATTAAAACCGATTTGTTTGATCAAACCCCGAAACCAGCAGGGAAATCGCTTTTAAATCTTACCATTTTTCCGTCCGACTGAAAAAACAAACCAGTTTCATGTAGTTAACCACGAGAAAATTAAGAGATACTCTACTGTTAAATCGAATAAAAGTGGGATTTCTCCAAAAAAGACTAAGTCATAATTCTTAATTTTCTCAATGACCTTAATGGTTATAACCCACAAGTCTTAAAAAGGAAGGTTCTCGATCCCTTCGTTCCATGTTTTAATTACCAAAAGTTAAAATCGATTTCCCTGCCGAAACCAGTTTTTTGTTTGTAATCCTCTTGTTTTGACGAACTTCTAAATACCCTCAAATGCATTTGAGAGTTCTTCTTCTGTATTTCTGAGCTTTTGCCTGCATTTCTTTACAAGTTCGGCTGCTTCTTTGACCAAGACCGAAAGTTCATCTACAGAATTGTTGCCTTCTTCAAGCTGATTTAATATGGTTTCCAGTCGTTGCATGGCTTGTGAATAGGTCATATGGCTCATTTTTCTTCTATTTTAGTAACTGTGCTATTTATTTTTTGATTTAAGGTGTGGGTAGTCAGAATGTCTCCGGGATTTAAGGAAACCAGGTGGATAGGTTTTCCCTGGCTTTCAGTTCTGGTATAGCCTTTTTTCAAGAGAGAAAATGGATCTAACTGGTTGACACTAATTTCTATTCCATCAAGTTTTTCTTTTTGATTTTTTAAAAACCGTTGAAAAGTTTTATGGAGGTTTTTTTCGAGTAGATCGAGATGATTGAAATTTTGACGACAGACCACTTTGACTGATTGTTCGATTTGCTTAACCCGTGTATTTATTTTTTCGGATTCTTTTGAAACACGCTGCTTGGCTACTGATTTTGTTCGGAGAGCAAATTGTTGGATTTTGATTTCTTCTTCCCGAAGTCTTGTCCTGCTTAGCCGATCCATTCTTCTGACTACTAAACCCAGGTTTTCCTCAAATTCCCGAAATCCCGCCAAAAGGAATTCTGCCACCGCAGTAGGCGTTTTAAGCTTAGTATGAGCCACTAAATCTGCGATGGTTTCATCACGCTCATGTCCGATGCCTGTAAATACCGGAATAGGAAAACGAGAGATTCTGGCAGCCAGGTTGTAATCATCGAAACAGTCCAGATCCAGTTGGGCTCCACCACCGCGGATTAGTACAACAGCATCCCAAGTATGATCTGTCAAGTCCTTCTCCACCTGGGCCAAGGCACTTAAGAGACTGACAACTGCCTCATTTCCTTGCATAAGAGACGGATAAAGCTTTTTGAGTAGCTTGTATCCGTATGGGTTTGTCTCAATTTGATTGACGAAATCACCATAGCCTGCTGCTGTTGCACTGGAAATAATTGCGATTTTTTGAATTACCTGCGGAAGAACATGCGCTGCATTTCGTTTGATCAGTCCTTCTTTGGTCAATCTATCAATGGTCTCCTGACGGATTTTTGCTCGTTCACCAAGGGAAAAAGAAGGATCAATATCCTTGACATTTACACTTAGACCAAATACCGGATGGTAATTGATTGATACCATTGCCAGTACTTTCATTCCGTTTTTTAGGGAAGTTCCGGTTACCGATTCAAATTTCGCCGAAACAGATCTGTAGGTAAACTGCCAAAGATTCGCCCGTATTTTAGCCAAAATTTGGTTTCCTTGCTTTTCTATCAATTCGAAGTAAACATGCCCTTGGGGTGCTTGCCTGAAATCAGCCAACTCGCCCATTACCCAATAGACCGGCTGGAGTTCAGCCTCCAATACCTGGCTGATCTGCTCGGTAAGTTGGGAAATGGAAAGTGGGGACATGGCTACTTGGTTTGATAGACCGATTTAATTTGAGCGCTTAATTCCTGACTGGCACGGAGCATGGGGAGCCTCACCTGATCCCCGGAAATTATCCCCATGTGGAACAGCAGGCTTTTAATTCCCACTGGATTTCCCTCGACATACATCAATGAGTTGAGATTCAATAGGGAAAACGTTGCTTCTAAGGCCGTTGGATGATTTCCATGGGTCAGGTTTTTGAAGGTTTCGGGAAAAGCATTTGCCAGCACGGAAATTACCCCCGATCCACCGATGCTCATTATGGCTTTAGTTAGTAAATCATCTCCTGACAATAACAAAAAGTCTTTTGGCATGGAAGAAGCGATCTGCATGCATTGCTCCAAATTTCCGCTTGCCTCTTTCATACCGATAATATTCGGATGATGGGAAAGTGAAAGGGTTGTGGATGCACTCATGTTTGACATGGTACGACCAGGTATATTGTACAGAACCACAGGTGCCGGTGAGGCATCTGCAATTGCTGTATAATGCGCTATAATTCCAGCCTGGCTTGGCTTGTTGTAGTAGGGACTGACAGAAAGAATGGCTGCAATACCATAAAAATCAGTAAATTCAATCTCTTCCAAAATTGCTTGGGTGTTATTTCCACCGATTCCAAGCATTACTGGGACACGTCCATCGTTAAATTCTAGGCAAGCTTTAAGCACTTGCTTCTTTTCATGAGAGGTAAGTGTTGCAGATTCTCCGGTTGTACCCAACACTACCATGTAATCCACTCCTCCAGAAATGACGTGGTTGATCAATCGCTTAAGACTATCGAAATCTATGGTATAATCCTCATGAAAGGGAGTAATCAATGCTACTCCGGTACCTTTGAATGCGTTCATGGTTGTAGGTTTGTTAGCGTCGTAAAGATACACGGTTGATCGGTTTTAGCTGGCCGATAAAAGAAAAAAATGGGTTTAATGCTTTTAGACCAAGTTTACCCGAGGGGCAAACTTGTTGATTTGAATTGTTCCAAAAACAGGTATTCGGGAGATTAGGTATGAAACAAGAGGGTTTAATTTGGCAACCATTGATTTTTTAGGTTAATTTCGATATTCTTTTTAAAAATACGCTTTGTGGAAATCCTGATCATTTTAATTCTTGTTCTTTTAAATGGTGTTTTTGCAATGTCTGAACTTTCCTTGGTATCGGCGAGGAAATTCAAACTGGAAAGTCTAAAAAAACAAGGAAAACCAGGAGCCAAAGCTGCTTTGGATTTAGCCGAAAATCCCACGAAGCTTTTGTCCACTGTTCAAATAGGAATTACTCTGATTGGTGTCTTACTTGGAGTTTATGGTGGAGAAAATCTAACTGATGACCTCAATGCATTTCTACAAAAAATTCCATTTTTAACTCCATATTCGGAAACGTTCGCTGTTGGACTAGTGGTAATTTTTATTACCTATCTCTCCATAGTTCTGGGTGAATTGTTCCCGAAAAGATTGGGAATGACCTTCCCTGAATCCATTGCACTTGCGGTTTCCAAACCCATGCTGCTGCTTTCCAAAGTGGCTAGCCCTTTCGTTTGGCTTCTCTCTGTTTCCAACAATTTTTTGATTTGGATTTTTGGAATTAAAAAAACATCCGAAAGCAAAATTTCGGAAGAAGAAATAAAAGCCCTGATCAAGGAAAGTGCGGAAGGAGGGGAAATTATGGATATAGAACAGGATATCGTGGAGCGGGTATTCGAGTTGGGTGATCGTCGAATTAATACACTCCTCACGCATAGTAGTGAGCTGGTTTATTTTGATGTTGATGATTCAGAAGAGCTGGTTCGACAAAAAATAAACAAGGAAAAACATTCGGCATATCCACTATGCAAGGATGGGGATTTAGATGATATTGTCGGTATCATCTTGGTTAAAGATTTATTTGATGCCCAACTTCAAGACGGATTTGATCTCCGGAAAATTGCCAAAAAACCCCTGTTTTTAAACGAGAGCATGTTTGCCTATCAAGCTTTGGAGCTGTTTAAAGCCCACCGCTTACATTATGGGTTGGTAATAGATGAATATGGGGTGACTGTTGGTATTGTGACAATGGATGATGTGGTGGATGCCTTGGTTGGAGATTCCACGGAATTGGATCAGAATGAATACCAGATTGTTCAGCGGGATGAAAACTCTTGGTTGATTGATGGTCAGTATTCTATTATTGATTTTGAAAAATACTTTGATCTGGAGATTTCGTATCAGAATAAAAGTTTTACCACCCTAGCTGGACTAATTCTCCATAAAAGTGCAAAAATTCCAAATGTGGGCGAATCGGTCAAATTCCAAAATTATGAGCTGGAAGTGGTGGACAAGGATGGCCAACGCATTGATAAGGTACTGGTAACCAGAATTTAATAAGTTTTTAAAAACAGCTTAAAATCACATTTTTTCGCTTGGAGATTAAACGTTTAAACATTACAAGATAGGCAAGAAAGCTGATTATATGCTAAAAAAGCCGATTTCTCGCAATTCTTTCCCTGGCTTCAACGAGTAATTGATGAAGTTTATTTTCCAGTTCTTTTTTGGGAGGCATTTCAGTCCAATATTCTGCAACCAGGATACCGTCCCGGTGCATTTCTAAAAGTTCAACCTGTTCCTTTTTCGTTTCTGCACAAAGTATCGGCCCTACAGGTTCTTTTTCCCCTTCCTGACGCTCATATCTGTTTAGCCATTTCAGGTAAAGCTCCATTTGACCCTTGAAACCAGCCTCAAACTTTCCGATTTTCAATTCTATTGCAACCAGCCTTTTTAGGTTTCCATTGTAGAAAAGCAGATCCAGATAAAAATCCTCCCCATCAATGATCATTCTTTTTTGGCGCTCTATGAAGGCGAATCCTTTTCCCAATTCCAAAATGAAGGTTTCCAGATCTCTTAGTATGGCCTGTTCCAGATCACTTTCCTGATAGGTATTTTTTAGACCTAAAAAGTCAAGCAAGTAGGGGTCTTTGAAGGTGTTTTGAATGCTGGGGTCAATTTGGGTTTGTTGAATATTTGCAATTTCTGACCGCTCAAAAGCTTTTCTGGCAATTTGGTTACGTAGTTCTCTAACTCCCATTTGATCAGTGCTTGCCAAAAAGGAATAGAAATTTATTGATTCTTGGGTTTTTAAAGGGATTAAAACGAGAAAATGACTCCAACTCAATTGTCGTGACAGTGTAACGACAATTTCAAAATTTTGAAATTGTGATGAAAACTGAATCATTCTCCGCACATTTTTCTCCGTAAAATTCCTGCCGTATTTAGCTTCTAACTGTATTGAAATACTGGAAATCACCTGTTTTCCATAGGCTGCACGCTCCTTGTTAAGAACTTCTTCATTTATCCTTTTTCCCACTTTCCAAAATAATAGAGTAAGCGAACTGTTCGCTACTACCGCAATGTGTTTGCGGCTTTCCTCAATGAGGGTGGACAATTCCAAATAAAGCACTTCTATTCCCTGATTTTTGATTTCTTCTGCTTTCATCTTTAGCAAGTTACAATTAAAAAATACTATTTCTTTTCTTGTATTATTCGTTATACATTCACCATCTTTAAAAACTCTTCTTCTGAAATCAGCGGGATTCCAAGTTTTTGAGCCTTTTCCTTTTTGCTAGGCCCCATTTCCTCGCCCTCAATGATGAAATCCAGGTTTTTGGATACGGAGGAAATGTACTGTCCTCCATGGGCCTGAACAAAGTCCACGATTTCATCCCGTTTGAAATTCTGGAGTTTACCTGATGCCAAAATCCGCTTGCCGATTAATGAATTACCCAAAACCTGTTCATCCTGCTTTTCGATTTCAAATTTCAATCCATGCGCCTTTAGTCGGGCAAGGTTTTCCAGATTTTCAGACTTGGAAAAAAACTCTTTTATACTATCCACCAGCGTTTCACCCACTCCGTTGATTTCCAAAAGTTGATCTGAATTTGCTTCCTTTAGGTGATCGATGCTTCCAAAATGCTTGGCTAAAAGCACAGCTGTATTCTCCCCAATATTGCGGATTCCAAGTCCAAACAGCACCTTTTCGAATGGCTGCTTTTTGGATTCGAATATACCTTCCATCATGTTGGCAATAACTCCCTCCTGAAAGGTATTGGCTTTCAGTTTTTTGATTCGTTCGTTGATTTCCTCAGGCAAGTTGAGCTGAAGCTCAAGAAGGATGGTATGAACTGTCCCGTGTTTTTTGCTCGCTTCCAAAATCCGATCAAAATCAACCCTTCTACCTAAGAAAATCTCAAGCATTATCGCAACAGGAACGTAATCTTCAACCTTCATGAGTTCCCTATGATTTTCTAAATTCTGAAGCAAAAAATCGATCATACCTACATTGGAAGGAACTTTTTTCTTCCAGGCCCGAAGTTGGGCCTGAAAAGCCCGAAGGCGATCCCGAAGTGGTAAATGAGTGTTTTCTAAAAGAAAATCCTGAATCTGTTTGAAGGAAATCCCCTCGGTCAAGGCGAAAAGGGCCTTTTCCAAAGAAATATATAGAAGTCCCGAAACCTCACGTTCGTACTGATCCTGACTCATTTCCAGTCCTAAAAGATCCTGTTGCTTAGAGTCTAGTTCGTAGATGTCCGCATAGTTTCTAATGAATCCCTGATCAATGAGCGCGCGAATTCGCTCGGTTCCCAATGAATCGATATCCATGGCTCTTTTGCTCACAAAATGCTCAATTCTTCCTAATACTTGGGGTGGACAGCTTGCCGCGTTGGGACAATAATGCTTGGCTTCACCTTCTTTTCGGACCAGACTACTGCCACATTCCGGACAGGCCGTGATGTAATGGATGGGAGGGGAGCTTTGTTTTCTTCTATGGGGATTAACAGCAGTGATTTTCGGTATGATTTCACCTCCTTTTTCCACAAAAACAAAATCACGCTCATGAATAGCTAGCCTTTCGATTTCATTGGCATTGTGAAGGGATGCACGCTTCACCGTGGTGCCAGCCAACTGAACAGGCGCCAAGTTTGCTACTGGTGTGATTGCACCTGTTCTTCCAACCTGGTAAGTAATGGAAAGCAATTCTGTTTCTGCACTTTCAGCTTTGTATTTGTAGGCTATGGCCCATCGTGGATTTTTGGCCGTGAAGCCCAATTCCTCTCTTTGGTCGTAATCATTGATTTTGAGCACTACACCGTCCGTGTCCAAAGGAAGTTGGTAGCGCTTTTCCCGCCATTCCTCGATGTAATCCAAAACTTCGGCAATGGATTTAGCTTTCTTATACGTTGGAGAAACATTGAAACCCCAGCTTTCAATCAGATGAATGGCCTCATCATGTTTTGTCACGCCGATTTCATCACCTAGCAATTGATAGAAATAGCAATTTAGTCTCCGCTTGGCCACCACGCTGCTATCTTGCATTTTCAAGGTCCCAGAGGCGGCATTTCTGGGATTTGCCAAGAGTGCTTCACCATTTATCTCACGCTCTAAATTGATTTTTTCAAATTCTTTTAAGGGAAGAAAGATTTCTCCCCTCACCTCAAATTTCTGAGGAACATATGGTGCGTCGATCCTGAGTGGAATGTTCCTTATGGTTTTGACATTGGCCGTAACGTCATCTCCTTTGGTTCCATCTCCCCGAGTGACTGCGCGGACGAGTTGGCCATTTTCATAGACTAACGAAATGGCGACACCGTCAAATTTCATTTCGCAGAAATACTCATAGTCGATATGTCCCAAACCTTTGATTACCCGCTCGTCAAAGGCTTTTAGTTCCTCGGTGGTGTAGGTATTTCCCAACGAAAGCATTTTATACTCATGCTCAACGGTTTGAAATTCTTTGGTAATTGTTCCTCCAACACGTTGGCTTGGACTGTCCGGTCTTAGCAAATCAGGAAACTCTCTTTCCAATCGATTCAGTTCCTCCAGCAATTGGTCAAATTCGTAATCCGAAATTTCAATCTTACTTTCCTGGTAATACAGTTGGTTGTGATGATTGATTTCCTTGGCAAGTTGGGCTATCCTTTCGGCAGCTTCTGAATGGGTCATAGGATTAAAAATTTATAGATTGTAAAGTTAAAAGGAATAGGACAAAAGAATTTACGAACTGGGATTTTTGATTTACGGCCTCACCGGAACTTTATGGCATTTTTTGAAATTTTCAAACAACACCGACAATCTTAGAAAATCCTTTGATGACTAGCGATGTAAACCTGTCCCTAAAGAATTTACGAACTGAGATTTTTGATTTACGACCGCCTTGGTACTTCAGGGCATTTTTTGAAATTTTCAAACAACACCGACAACCTTAGAAAATCCTTTGATGAACAGCGAATAAAACCTGTCCCTAAAGAATTTACGAACTGGGATTTTTGATTTACGACCTCCCCGGAACTTCTGAACATTTTTTGAAATTTTCAAACAACACCGACAACCTTAGAAGACCTTTGATTGTCAGCTAGGTAAACCTATCCCCTAAAGAATTTACGAACTGGGATTTTTGATTTACGACCGCCCTGGTACTTCAGGGCATTTTTTGAAATTTTCAAACAACACCGACAACCTTAGAAGACCTTTGATGGTCAGCGATGTAAACCTATCCCCCAATGAATTTACGAATTGGGATTTTTGATTTACGACATCTCCGGATCTTTAGGGCATTTTTTGAAATTTTCAAACAACACCGACAACCTTAGAAGACCTTTGATGACTAGCGATGTAAACCTGTCCCTAAAGAATTTACGAACTGGGATTTTTGATTTACGCCCGCCCTGGTACTTCAGTGCATTTTTTGAAATTTTCAAACAACCCAGCTAACCTTAGAAAATCCTTTGATGAACAGCGAATAAAACCTATCCCTCAAAGAATTTACGAACTGGGATTTTTGATTTACGACCGCCCTGGTACTTCAGTGCATTTTTTGAAATTTTCAACCAACACCGACAATCTTAGAAAATCCTTTGATGACTAGCGATGTAAACCTGACCCTAAAGAATTTACGAACTGGAATTTTTGATTTACGACATCTCCGGAACTTCAGAGCATTTTTTGAAATTTTCAAACAACACCGACAACCTTAGAAGACCTTTGATTGTCAGCTAGGTAAACCTATCCCCTAAAGAATTTACGAACTGGAATTTTTGATTTACGACCGCCCTGGTACTTCAGGGCATTTTTTGAAATTTTCAAAACTTAGAGAAAACCGAAAAACGAGACAACCCCGAGAACCTCAGACAACCCTGATAACCTTAGACAACTCAGACAACCTCTCAATCCTTCCAAAACATATCAAATTCATCACCTCCTGCTATATTTACCCCGAAATGAGTAAAAAACAAGAACTGGAAGAAAAAATCGCAAGTCTTGCCTTTAGGCTTTTTCTTCAAAAAGGGTATCGGGATACCTCGATGGATGAAATTGCATCTCAACTTGGGATGAGCAAAAAAACATTGTATCAGTACTATCCAGGGAAAAAGGAATTGTTTTTATCCTCCTTTTCGGTTTTCAAAACAAAGTTGACTGCCAAGTTGGAGGCAATTTCCGATCACAGACAAATTCCTGTTTTGGTCAAAATCAGCTCCTTGTTTTCCCAAATTGCTTCACATTTGACTCCATTCTGCGCAAAACTTTATGGCGAAATAAAAAACCAAAACGCTGAATTGGAAATCCCCATGGAGGAGTTTATTCATGGAATGATCAAGCAATTTCTTCCGGATTTGATCGAAAAAGGTAAATCTTTGGGATTGATCAATCCCAGGATCTCAAGCGAAGTGATCGCGACCATGATTACAGGTACAATTCTCACGTTTTTGGATGAAGGTTTTTCCCAAAAATATGAGGAAGTCAATACAAGTGGAAAGAAAACAACAACTTCTGAACGCCTTGAACAAGCATTTTCAATTATTTATGCGGGGATTTTGACCGAAAAGGCGCCTGGTGATTTTATTTCTGCTTAGCCGCCCTTCCGGCGTTTTTCCTATCTTTGCCCTCTGTTTTAAAAACCCATTTTTCAACTTTCAGTAAAAACGACATATAGCTATGAATACCAATTCATTCAAACGATACACCGTAACTTCAGCTTTACCCTACGCCAATGGGCCTCTTCATATTGGACATCTGGCGGGCTGTTATGTACCGGCGGATATTTACGTCAGGTATCTTCGTTCCCAAGGCAGGGATGTTGCTTTTATCTGCGGTTCGGATGAGCATGGTGTGGCCATCACCATCAAAGCGGCCAAAGAAGGTAAAACTCCACGGGAGGTGGTGGATTTTTACCACCAGATGATGAAGCAAAGCTTTCAGGAGTTTGGAATCAGTTTTGACCATTATTCAAGAACATCTGCTAAGGTGCACCATGAAACAGCCCAAGACTTTTTTACAGATCTGTACCAAAAAGGAGAGTTTTTGGAGAAGATTACTGAACAATATTTCGACGAAGAGGCAGGGCAGTTTCTTGCAGATCGATATATCGAAGGTACTTGTCCCAAATGTGGTAACGAGCATGCCTACGGTGATCAGTGTGAAAAATGCGGTACTGCATTGAGTCCAACGGAATTAATCAATCCCAAATCCAAGTTAAGTGGCAGAACTCCTGTGCTAAAGGAAACAAAGCATTGGTTTCTGGATCTGGCACGGTACCAGGATTTTTTGAAGAAATGGATCCTTGAGGAACATGCAGACGATTGGAAGAACAATGTTTTGGGACAATGTCGCTCTTGGTTAGAAGTGGGGGAGGGCCTTCAGGCGCGATCCATGACCCGAGATCTGGAATGGGGAATTCCCGTTCCCCTTACTGATGCGAAAGGAAAAGTGTTGTATGTTTGGTTTGATGCACCTATTGGATACATCTCTTCCACAAAAGAATGGGCACAAGAAAAAGGAATGGATTGGCAACCCTATTGGAAGGACAAGGATACCAAACTGGTTCACTTTATAGGAAAAGACAACATCGTTTTTCACTGCATAATTTTCCCTGCGATCCTTAAAACTCACGGAGGTTATGTGTTGCCAGAAAATGTCCCTGCAAATGAATTTTTGAACCTGGAGGGAGACAAAATTTCCACTTCCCGAAATTGGGCCGTATGGCTTCATGAATATCTACAGGAATTTCCCGGTAAACAGGATGTCCTGAGATACGTCCTCACCGCAAATGCCCCGGAAACAAAGGACAATGATTTTACCTGGAAAGATTTCCAAGGTCGAAACAATTCCGAACTCGTGGCCATTTATGGCAATTTTGTAAACCGGGCAGTGGTATTAAACCAGAAATTTTTCGGTGGAATTGTGCCGGAAAGGGGAGATCTCAAAGGAATTGACCATGAAGTAGTCAAAGAATTGGAAACTTTTCCGGGCAGAATTGCAGCCTCTTTGGAACGTTACCGATTCCGTGAAGCGCTGTCTATAGTCATCGAACTTGCCAGAATGGGAAATAAATACCTGGCTGATACAGAACCTTGGAAAGAAATCAAAACTGATGAGCCTCGAACCAAAACCATCCTTAATATTGCTTTGAACATTGCGGCAAATTTGGCCATTCTTTCCGAACCATTTCTTCCGCATACGGCAGGTAAGCTTTATGATCTTTTTGGCATGGATGCAGGAAAGTGGTCAGAGGCAGGAAATGTATCCCTAATCAAAGCTAATCGGGCTTTGGGTCATATGGGGCTTCTTTTCGAGAAAATCGAAGACGAAACAGTAGAAAAACAAGTTCAAAAACTTCTTGATGCAAAAAAAATGAATGAAGCAGCAAATAGCCCGGTTAAACCAATGAAAGAACTGATCACCTATGAGGATTTTGCAAAACTTGACATGCGTGTGGTAACTGTTCTGGAAGCTGAACGAATGCCTAAATCAAAAAAGCTGCTCAAGTTAAAAGTTGATATCGGACTTGGACACAGGACTGTTTTGAGTGGGGTAGCAGAGCATTTTGAACCTGAATTTCTAGTTGGAAAACAAATTACCATGCTGATCAACCTCGCACCGAGAAAAATGATGGGGATAGATTCTGAAGGGATGATTCTAATGGCCGAGGATAAAGATGGAAAGCTTAAACTACTCCATCCTCATGAAGGCACCTCCAATGGGTCAACCATTTCCTAAAAAAAGACATAAAAAAACCTGACTTATTTCCTGAGTCAGTTTTTTTTTATCCAATCATTTTTTGCAAAATGCACTTCTAATAAAATATAAATTTTCAAAACCAAGTACGTTTTGAACTCAAAAAATCTTAAAAAGTATGAATAACCTGCGTACCCAGCGAATTGTCCTTGCTTTGGCTGGAATTTTAATGATTCTATGCGCAGGTTTGTATTTTTATAATTATTCAAAACAAACCCGGCTTAGTCAGCGGCTTCTAAAGATAGAATTGAAAATCAATGAATTGGACAAGATTTATAAGACTTACCTAACCTCTGTCCTTGAAAAACGAAGATTTCAGTTTAATCCCAATAAGTCGTATTTAGACAGATTTATAGAATTCGATTCAAATGCTAAGCAGCTTTTGG
Organism: uncultured Limnohabitans sp.; assembly: GCA_964574365.1. Classification (GTDB taxonomy): domain Bacteria; phylum Bacteroidota; class Bacteroidia; order Cytophagales; family Cyclobacteriaceae; genus Algoriphagus. The sequence goes on along the minus strand of CAZNND010000013.1, from coordinate 32,128 downwards.
ATAAATTTTCGGAAAGGGATTTGGAAATACCCGGATTTGATCAAAGGTTTAGGTATTTGAAGGGTAAGTTAAATGAACGCTCTGATATGATGTCCGTTCAGATGTCCTATTTTAGGGAGTTTGACATGGATAAAGCCAGAGAAAAGATTATTGATGAAGAGGAAGTTGTATTGGTGCTATCCCACGAGGTTGAAGGTGCCTTTTTCAGATTGGCTGAATCTTTAAGGAGTGAGAAAGAAAAATTGGTTTCTGAAAATGAATCTTTGATCATGACCAATTATTTTGGGTTTTTAGCTCTTGTTATGGTAGCTGTGGGCTTAATAGCGGGAGTGTATTTTCTCTCCCAGAAGGCTTTTTCATTTGAACTCGAACGGGAAATCCAAGCCCAAAAGCTTCGGTCCCTTAGGCAGGATATGCTGGATTTCAGTTCCACTTTTGAGTCATCGGCGATCGGTATGGGACTTTTGGATTCCTACGGTAATTGGATCAAGGTCAACCGAAGTCTTTGCACTATGTTGGGCTATTCTCAAGATGAACTTCTTACTTTATCTTTTCAAAAAATTACCCATCCTGATGACCTGTTTGATGACTTAGACAAAGCCAAAAAATTGTTCAATCGGGAGATCGAGTCCTATAATCTTGAGAAAAGGTATATTACGAATTCCGGAAAAGTCATTTGGGTAAGTTTGATTGCTTCGGCGGTTTGGGATGAACAGGGTAACTTCAAACATTTTATTGCCCAGATGGAGGAGATTTCTTTAAGAAAGAAATTTTTGGATACACTTCAGGAACAAAAAAACAGATTGGCCAATGTGTTGGAAGGTACTGAAGTTGGAACCTGGGAATGGAATATCCAGACTGGAGAGGCGATTTACAATGAGAAGTGGGCGGAAATTTTGGGGTATTCCCTAGAAGATCTTGAACCTGTTTCGCAGGAAACTTGGATCCAATTTGTTCATCCGGAGGACGTTGAGCTTTCCAACCGAAAAATCAAAGACTATTTTTCCGGGAAATCAGATTTTTATGAATGCGAATACCGAATGCGCCATAGAAATGGGCAGTGGGTTTGGATATTGGATCGGGGTAAAGTAATGAGGTGGATGCTGGATGGTCGTCCTGAGGTCATGTTTGGTACCCACTCGGACATTACCAGATTCAAGGAAATGGAGTTCAGTCTGATGTCTAAAAATGCCTTTGCCTCAGCAGTATTAGATACCATTGAGGTAGGAATTGTGGCTTGCGATGCTAAAGGAAGTTTGGACCTTTTTAATAAAGCTACCTTGGAGTTTCATGGTCTTGGTTCAAAAGATATCCCCCAAGAGGATTGGTCTAATTATTATCAAATTTATAAAACTGATGGGAGTACACTTTTGGAAAAGGAAGAAGTTCCTCTTTACAGGGCTTGGTTAGGGGAGGAAATTGACGGTGTGGAAATTTGTATAAAACATGTGTCTGGAGAAATTCGCTTTTTAAAATGCTCCGGTGGCCCTGTTTATGGGGAGGACGGCAGTTTTTTGGGGGCGGTGATTGCTATGAGTAACATCACAGCAACGTATCGAAATGTGGCTGGGAGTTTTTAGATAGAAGGCACGAAATAGATCCCAAGGATTTGTTGAATTTTGAAGTAACTTTTTGATTTCGCTTGCGTCAAAACAAGCAATGTTTGATTAAGTGTACTTTTAAGTTTTTTAAACTAAAGAATTTATAATTAAAAGAGATTTAATTAGGTAAATATGAATGTATACTCTAATTTACGTTAAAACAGATGCAAATTACCCCTGAAAATAGTTTATTCATTGGATCAATTCTATTGATATTCAGTATTTTAGCCAGTAAAACAGCGGGTAAGGTTGGGATTCCTGTCCTCTTATTTTTTCTTGGAATAGGAATGTTGGCAGGAACTGATGGATTCGGAAAAATTGCCTTTGATGATCCGAATGCCGCCCAGTTTTTGGGGATTATAGCATTAACCTACATTTTGTTTTCCGGTGGATTGGAAACCAAATGGGTTTCAATCAAGCCGGTCTTGAAATCTGGGATTATTCTTTCAACCTTAGGCGTATTGTTTACGGCACTTTCGGTTGGACTTTTTGCTGCTTGGATTGGGGATTTTTCTTGGAAAGAGGGGATATTACTTGGAGCGATAGTTTCTTCTACGGATGCTGCCGCGGTGTTCTCCACATTAAGAAGCAAAAGCATTGGATTAAAGGGAAATTTAAGGCCTCTTTTGGAATTTGAATCAGGAAGCAATGATCCAATGGCGTTTTTTTTGACCATTGGACTTACTTCCTGGTTGAGTCTGGAAGGTTTTTCACCGATGGATTTAATTCCAATGTTTATCAAGCAAATGGTTTTGGGCACAGTGGCTGGTTATGGATTGGCCAAAGGAAGTGTGTTATTGGTAAACCGAATTAACCTGGAATATGAAGGACTTTATCCTGTTCTTATGCTGGGGTTGGTAGGAATGATTTATGCCTTTACGGACTGGATTGGAGGAAATGGTTTTTTAGCCGTGTATTTGGCTGGTATAACGATGAACCAGTCAAAAATTTTGCATTACAAAAGCTACTTACGATTTTTTGATGGGATTGCCTGGTTAATGCAGATTTTGATGTTTTTGACTTTGGGGTTGTTGGTGTTTCCCAGCCAAATAGTCCCAGTCATGGGAGTTGGATTTTTAATTGCCCTTTTTTTGATTTTTGTTGCAAGACCCTTGGGCGTTTGGGCTTCATTGTATTTCTTTCGATTCAACACTAGGGAAAAATTGTTTGTCAGCTGGGTAGGTCTTCGAGGGGCTGTTCCCATTGTCTTTGCTACCTATCCGATGATCGCAGGATTAGAGAAAAGTAACTTGATCTTCAATGTGGTATTTTTTATTGTGTTTGCTTCTATCGCGCTTCAGGCTACCACTTTATCAAAGGTGGCAAAATGGCTTCATCTTGCGGTACCTGAAAGGTTGAAAAGAAAAAGTCTGCTTGATATTGAACTTTCAGATGATTTTAAAAACGCTTTGATTGAACTGGATCTACCTTTGGATTCCCCGGTCCATGGGAAAAAGATTGTGGATTTGAATTTTCCAAAGACATCACTCATCGTTCTGATCAATCGAATGAATCGGTTTATCACTCCAAACGGATCTACTGAACTTAAGTCAGGAGATAAATTAATGATTATGATGAATTCCGAACAGGAGGTTCAAGAAATAAAAGACTTAGTAGGTGTCTAAATTTGAATGGTTAAAAAAAGTATCTATTTTTTATTTTTTTTATAAATAATGGGCTGAATTGGTTTAAAATCAATACAAAAAATCATTTTTATTTAAATTAATTTTATTTTAATGTTTAATTTTTAACTTACTTTTGAATTTAGAACTAAGCGTATGATAACAGCCGGATATTCTAGTCAGGAACATTTTGATGAGATGTTTACCAGCGAGGGTAAAATCAGGCCTCATTACCAGGAATTTCATCAATTCTTGGGTAAGGTATCCTCTAAAAAGATGCAACAGCTCCAATTTTCCGCCAATAAGACTCAAAAGGCGATGGGGATGACCTTTAATGTCTATCATGACAAACAAGGAATGGAAAAAATACTGCATTTGGATATTATCCCCAGAATTCTTCCAGGAGCCGAATGGAAAAAACTGGAAGCAGGACTCAAGCAAAGGATCCATGCACTTAATCTATTTCTTCAGGATGTGTACAATGGGCAAAAAATCCTCAAGGACAAGGTGGTGCCTGCCGAACTGATCTTGAATTCTAAAGACTACCTGAACCCATGTATTGGATTAACTCCTCCAAAGGGAATTTGGTGTCATATCACTGGTACAGATTTGGTAAGGGGTAGAGATGGCGAATATTACATTCTGGAAGATAATCTCCGCTGTCCTTCCGGGGTTAGTTACATGTTGGAAAGCCGAGAAATTATAAAGCGGGCTTACCCCCAATTATTCAATGATGAAGGTGTAAGACCAGTATCAGATTACCCAGTCAAGTTGTTGAAGATGCTTCAATATCTTTCCAATAAGGCAAAGCCAGTCGTGGGTGTACTTACTCCGGGAATTCATAATTCTGCGTATTTCGAACATTCCTACCTGGCACTACAGATGGGAGTAGAATTGGTGAATGGGGTTGATCTTATGGTTAAAGACAAAAAAGTCTATATGCAAACTACCAAAGGTTTAGCCCAAATCGACGTGATTTACCGTCGTATTGATGATTCTTTCCTGGATCCGCTGACCTTCAATCCACAATCCATGTTGGGTGTTCCAGGGATTTTTGAAGCGTATAAAGCTGGAAACGTAGCTTTTGCCAATGCACCAGGAACAGGAGTGGCAGACGATAAGGCGGTCTATGCCTATGTGCCAAGGATAATTAACTATTACCTAGGAGAAGAACCCATTTTAAAAAATGTTCCAACCTATCTCTGCCGAGAGGAAAAAGATAGAGCTTATGTTCTTGAGCATATCGACCAACTTGTAGTGAAAGAAACGAATGCAGCTGGTGGCTATGGGATGTTGATCGGACCAAAATCCACCAAAGAGGAGCATTCCCGATTTCGGAAGCTTATCCGGGAAAATCCTGAAAATTATATTGCGCAGCCTACACTTTCCCTTTCCACAGTACCCTGTTTGACTGAAAACGGGATTGCTCCAAGACATGTGGATCTAAGGCCATATATTCTGTATGGAAAAGATATTGAAGTGATACCCGGTGCGCTAACCCGAGTAGCTTTAAAGGAAGGTTCCTTGGTAGTCAATAGTTCGCAGGGTGGTGGGAGTAAGGACACCTGGGTATTGTATAATTAAACTTGGAAAACATGCTAAGTAGGGTAGCTAATCATATTTATTGGCTCGGGAGGTATCTGGAGAGAGCCGAAAATTATGCCAGATTTATCGATGTTAATTTCAATCTGATGCAGGATTTGCCTGTGGATTTGAAAGAACAGTGGCAACCTTTGGTTGCGGCTACTGGAGATATTGAACTTTACCTACAAAAGAATTTGGGTTATGAACGTGCCCAAGTGCTACATTTCCTCACTTTTGATTCTGAAAATGCAAACTCGATGCTCTCTTCAGTCAATAAAGCAAGAGAAAATGCGAGAATAATCCGTGAAAATCTTACCAAGGAGACTTGGGAAAAAGTAAATGAACTGTATTACATGCTTCAGGATGGACTGGAGAAAAAAATCTGGAAAAAAGAGGATCCCAGGCAATTTTACGAAATGGTAAAAAACCAAATCCTTTTGCTTTATGGCTTGGCGGATGCTACAGTGGCAAGGACTGAGGGCTGGTATTTCAGGCAATTGGGGCAGCTTTTGGAACGAGCAGACAAGACCTCAAGAATTTTGGATGTCAAATATCATATTTTGTTGCCTTCTCCCATTGAAGTCGGCTCTCCATTAGATTTTCTCCATTGGATGGCCTTACTTAAATCAGTTACCGGATTCAATACCTATCGAAGACTTTATGGTAATATCGATCCTTCCGGTGTAGTGGAGTTTTTGGTACTCAATAAATATTTCCCCAGGTCAATCTACTACTGTCTCAAAGAAGCGGAGCGATGTCTTCATAATATTTCGGGGAATACCACAGACGGGTTTAAAACCTCAGCAGAAAAGGCGATGGGTGAATTGCGTTCCCGTTTAGAATATTCAGAAGTCGATGATATAATTTCTATTGGACTTCATGAATATTTGGATACACTGCAACTAAAAATCAACCATATTTCAGATCTGATAGACTCGAATTATTTTCGGCTAAAGGATAATTTTATTTCTTAATCCTGACCCTAATCTCATGACATTTTGCCTGGGTATAAAAACCAAACAAGGACTTGTTGGACTTTCTGATACTCGGATCACCTCCGGGAATGAAACCACCTCTTCTAAAAAAGTATTTACAGTCAACAAAAAAAAACATACTTTTTTTATTATGACCTCGGGACTCCGGTCTGTTAGGGATAAGGCAATTACTTACTTTTCAGAAGTCATTGAAAGAAAGGATGATTCTTTCAGCAAACTTTACCAAGCTGTCAATGAGTTTGGAAATCAGGTAAAAATTGTTGCAAAAGAAGATAAACAGTTCTTGGAAGATGCTGGTTTTCAGTTCAACCTGTTCTCTATCATTGGAGGACAGTTGGAGGATGATCTTGAGACAAAGCTTTATTTGTTGTATCCCCAGGGTAATTGGATTGAAATCCGTAAGGGTACCCCTTTTGTAATTATTGGGAATACGGGATTTGGACATCCAGTATTGAAACGGTCTTTAACGTATGAGGACAGCTTGGAATATGCCTTGAAATGTGCCTTTTTGGCTTTCGATGCTACTCGGATATCCGCAAACGATGTAGATTTTCCGATTGATACCGTTGTATTAAAGAATGGGGAGTATTTTACACAGGAGAAAAGGTTTGAGCCTAAAGAACTGGAACACGTATCGGCCTTCTGGAATAACCGGTTGAAAAAAGCAATTGAAGAGCTCCCTTCAGAAGTTCTCAATAGTGCCTTCGAAAAATTTGAATTTTCTACCAAAGAATTCTAATCATGTTGATTCAGATATGGCATCATACACGATATGAATATAATCATGAGGTAAATCTTGGGATTCACAAACTTTACCTTATCCCGCAGCATCGTCCATATTTTCGAATTGAACACCAAAAATTTTCTGTCAACCCTATACCTGAAGGAAGAAACTTCAGACAGGATTTGGCAGGAAATTGGTATAAGCAATGCTGGTTTTTTGGGGAATATAATTTCTTAGAAATTCAAAGTGAATGGATTTTCAAATTGCAAAACTTCAATCCTTTCGGGTTTATTTTAGATCGATCTTTCGAGGAAAACGGCTGGCACCATCCTCTTTTCCAGTTCAGTTACGAGGATAAAACCTCCTTTTTGATTCCTTTTTTACAGGAAAATGAAGAGTTTAATTATTTTGATTTTCTTAACGAAGTGAAAAAATCTTCGTCAGGGCTTGTAGATTTTATCGTAAAGCTGACTCGGATAATTCATCAAAATTGGACCCACGAAGTTCGGAATGAAGAAAATTTATGGCCTGCTCAGTCCACTTTTGAGAAAAAAAGAGGCTCTTGCAGGGATTTAGCATGGATGCAAATGGAAATGTTAAGGGAAATCGGACTTGCTACTAGATTTGTTTCAGGTTATGCTTTCAATCCGGAATTGGAGGGTGGCCATGAACTCCATGCCTGGTTGGAAATTTTTCTTCCAGGAGCCAGCTGGGTAGGAGTCGATCCGAGCTTGGGGCTTTTTACGGATCATACTTATATTCCCCTGGCCTCCCATCCTGATCCTAAGCGAACAATGCCCGTTCAAGGTTCATTTAGTGGAATAGCAAGCTCCCAACTAAAGACTAGCGTTGATATTAAACTTCTTTACAAGTAGGCCGGTTAATTTGCAGCAACTCCGGTTTTGGGCATTTCAAACAGCTCGTCATCCAGTTTTTCATTTACTAAAAATACATCCGAAAAACTGACCTGATAGCGAATTCGCTTACTTGAATCATTTTCAACTTGATATCCCGTGATTACTCTAGGAAAAATTAAACCGTCAGCATCACGATAATCATCATAGGATAAGGCTTCTTGCACCTGATTATTTTTATCAAAATAGGTCACAACAAATAGAACCCATGCCAACCGGCCTGTATCAGGATCAATCAAAAGTACATAACGATCGGATGGACCAGGATGGGTTCCGGGCTTTAGTATAGCCTCCAAACCTTCATACGATTTCCCATTGAATGTTTGGTTTTCAATTTTCTTTACCGTAGTCAGCGTGTCAGTTAATAGATAAGGAATACTTAAAAAAGTTGAATACAGTCTATGATAAAAACGAACCGACTGCCCAGGGAAAGATTGTCTATTTGGGCTTATCCAAACTTTCTCCCCATCGTTTCCTGCTTGGAATAGGTCGGCATCAATACGGGTTTTCCCATCCAACAAACTAATGTAATGGTTTTCCCATTCTAAGGTGGTCTCATGAACCATTGCAAAGGAGAAGGATTCAGCTTCAATCCATTTTTCCCAATCCCCATGTGTATCTAAAAGCCTTTTAAACTCCTCCGGTTGATTCAATCGGGGATCCGGCCCTGATTTCTTTTCTTTACAAGATAGGATCAGGATGGGAGAAACAATCAAAATGATCCAGGTTCGAAAATTCATATAATCCAATTTTTGCGGAAATATACCAATTCGGTCTAATTTCCAAAGATAAAGATGTGGGTGTAAGGTTAGGATTTTTGTGAAATTCTCTTGTTGATTTCTACTTTTTGTGATTGATTTAAAAATATTTTTTTTAGACTGATTCTAAATTACAAGAACACTGTTTAGATTTGTTCCAGATAAAAATAAGACACTATGTGGAGGCCTATCCGAAACTTTCTAAATGACATTCATCTCTATGCCGGTTTGACGTGTGGTTTGATCGTGATTGCAGTTTGTTTGAGTGGAACTATTTATGTGTACAATACTGAAATCAGGGAATTTTTTGATTCGGAGCGCTATTTTGTAGAAAAACAAGGCAATCCACAAGCTCTTAATCAATTGGCTGAACGATTAGAAACCGAAAATAAGGTTCAGGTCGTTGGTGTGAATGTGTTTCATAAGGAAGGTCAAACCGTACAGTTTTCAGTAAAAAAAGAGGGAGAGGAAAAAGCATTAACATTTTTTGTTAATCCCTATACAGGGAAAGTATTAGCCGACAACTCCCAAAAAACGGCAACAGAAGAATTTATGGGTTACATGTTTTCGCTGCACCGTTGGTTGCTTTTGGATAAAATGGAAAAGCCAATCTTGGAAAGTATGACCAATCAGGAACTGGGTCGATTTATTAACGGTGTGGCTACATTACTTTTTCTTCTTGGAGTGGTGACAGGTATTTTCCTTTGGGTGCCAAAAAAAGCTGAAAACTGGAGACAAGGCTTGAAAGTGAAATGGGATGCCAATTGGAAGCGTGTAAACCATGATTTGCACAATACCCTGGCATTTTATTCCTTAGGCGCCCTGTTTATTATGGCGGTAACGGGACCTTTTTGGTCTTATCAATGGTACAAAACAGGTTGGCAGAAAACCTGGGATATTTATCAAGCACCGAAGGAAGAGAAGAAAAGTTCTGGTGTAGAAACTTCCAAAAAGGAGGAAATCTCAACGGAGGAGGTGACTATGCCAGCTTACAACCTATCTTTGGATGAAATCCTTGTCGTTGCCAATACTACTCTCGGGTATTCAGGAAATGTACGAATTACCTTGCCTGAAAAACTGGGAGGAGAGGTATCCATCAGCAAATCACGTACAGGCTTTTTTGCGCGGGCAGGAGCCGATCAGTTGAAATTAAATCCGGAAAATCTGGAGGTGAAGGAAGCCAACTTGTTTGGTAATTTGCCGGTTCGACAGCAAATCGGAAGATCGGTGAAGGCCTTGCATACCGGGGAGATTTTTGGTCAGTTTACGAAGTTTCTCTGGTTTGTGGGATGTCTGATCGCAACATCCTTGCCGATAACTGGAACGCTGATCTGGTGGAATAAAAGGAAAAAGAAGAAACCATCCTCCAGCAAAAAGTCAGCACCCGAAATGGCTGAAGTGATTTAAAAAATGAGATGATTAATCGAAATAGGGCTTTCAGACTTCTGAAAGCTTTTTTTTGCCAATAAGGTAAGCCTTGCCTACTTCATTTTTCAATCGGAATTTTTTTTTTTTGCGTCATTTCTCCCTTTGTGGCCAAATTCCTCTTCCTAAAAAATTTAACTTGCATCATGCGCATCCTTGTAGTCGAAGACGAACCTGGAATATCAAATTTCCTCAAACAGGGGTTAGAGGAGGAGTCATTTGCCGTAGATGTGATCGATAATGGCAAGCTTGGGCTTGAACTTGCATTATCGGGAAATTATGATCTTCTTTTGCTGGATTGGATGGTTCCTGGAATAAGTGGCATTGAATTGACCAGACAATTCAGGAAGGATTTTCCACATACGCCTGTCATCTTTCTAACAGCAAAAGATACTTTGGATGAGATTGTCTTCGGGCTTCAAAGCGGTGCAAATGACTATATTAAAAAGCCTTTTCACTTTGAGGAATTGTTGGTTAGGATACGTGTTCAGCTTCGGGGAAGGACATTGCCAGATGAGAAACTTACCTTGGGTGACATTGAAATTTTTCCCGATAAGCATGTAGTGATGCGAAATGGAGAAGATGTATTTCTTACACAAAAGGAATTTGCCTTATTGGAATATCTGGTAAGAAATAAAAACAAGGTTTGCAGACGTACCCGTATCATTGAAAGTGTCTGGGATATCCATTTTGATTACAATACAGGCGTCATAGACGTATTTATCAATTCTTTACGGAAAAAGCTGCAAATAAATAAAGACGAGGATTACATTCAGACCATCAGGGGAGTCGGATATATGGCTAAAGATTTATGAAAACAGCCTACAAAGAGCGAATTGCAAGAAGGCTGACCTTGGTAACAGCACTGATTATCCTAGTGGTCTTCTTGCTGATTTATTTTGTGGCAAGCCTTACAGTAGTTCGGAACATTGATCAAGAACTTCAACTGGAGACAGACAAACATAAGGATCAGATTTTTTTGGTAAATGGGGAAATTCGCTTCCTCCATAGGGATGAATGGGAAGAACTTGAGCATAGCCAAATTCAATTAGATCCAATTTTTATAGAAATTGTTGATCTGGAGGGTCGTTCCATGGATCGATCTCCAAATCTTCGGGAAAATCACCTGAGTTTCTCTCCTGAAAAATCTATAAGAAAGGAGGCTTGGACCCAAAAAATAGGTTCAAGTGAAGTAAGGCAACGTCAAATCCCTCTTTACAATGCGGGTAAGCTCGAAGGGTATTTGTTGCTAGCCAAGTCTTTTGAAGATTCACGCGAACTATTGGATAATCTTCGAAATGTCTTGGTGGTTTTTTATCCGATGATTTTGATTTCACTCTTTTTAACTATGCGTTATCTAGCAGGGAAAAGTATTCAACCTATTGAGGAGATCATTCAGAAAACAAATCAAATAACCCAAAAAAACCTGAATGAGCGGATACCCGCACCTGAACTTGAAGATGAAATTGGCCAACTCACCCGAGCGATTAATAACCTGCTTGGACGTTTGGAGCAGTCTTTGAAAAGGGAAAAGCAATTTACCTCGGATGCTTCTCACGAGTTGAGAACCCCACTTTCGGTGCTCCGTGGCACGCTAGAAGTATTGATTAGAAAGCCTAGAAGCTCTGATGAATACGAACAAAAAATCAAAACCGCTTTGGGTACAATTGACCGGATGAGTGCATTGATCGACCAACTTCTTGCTTTAGCTCGTGTAGAAAATTCCAAAAACTTGGTGAAGGAAGAACTGGAACTGGTGGCTTTTTTGGAGGAACTTGCCGATCATACGTCTTTAGAACAGCACCGGAAAATCACCTTTCAGCCTCAGGTAAGTTTGCCGATTTACCTTAAAACCAATGAAAAATCTCTGGAAATGATCCTGGATAATTTACTTCAGAATGCTATTAAGTATTCTCCTATCAACTCTGATATTTTTTTAAGGGTTGGAAAATCTGGAACTCATCCCTACATTGAAGTTGCTGACGAGGGTTCTGGTATAGCCCAAGAGCATTTGGAACAGATTTTTGATCCATTTTTTAGAGAAAAAGAAGCGCTTGATCAAGGCATTCCCGGGACTGGTTTAGGATTGGCAATCGTAAAAAAACTTGCACAGGAATCGCAAATCAACCTATCTGTAGTTAGCAAAAAAGAGGTTGGAAGTACGTTTCGTCTAGACTTTTTGCCCCAATCTTAAGCAAATCTTAAGGAAAGACTAAGCGTGAGCTAAGTATAGATAGGGAGTTTTGTCTAAAATTTCCACTTTAATTCATGCTTGATCAGGTCATCAAATGGAGTATTTCCAATAAGCTCCTTATTTTCATTGGAATTGGCGCCTGGATTGGATTTGGAGTATATGCATTGGCTAATTTACCTATAGGGGCCGTACCTGATGTGACCAATAATCAGGTACAGGTCATTACTACCTCCAGAAATCTTGCCACAGAAGATGTGGAGAAATTCCTGACCTATCCGGTAGAGCTCGAAATGGCAAATTTGCCCGGTGTGAAGGAGATACGGTCTATTTCTAAGTTTGGCCTCTCTGTGGTGACCATTGTTTTTGAGGAGGATTTAGGCACCTATCTACCTAGGCAATTGATCGCGGAACGGCTTAAAATTGCAGAGGAGAGTATTCCCGCTGGATTTGGGAAGCCATTTATGGGGCCAATTACTACCGGTCTTGGAGAGATTTATCAATACGTGATCGATGTCAAACCGGGGTATGAAGACCGCTACAGTAGTACTGATCTTCGAACTATACAAGACTGGGTTGTAAGGAGAAATCTTTCAGGCATTGAAGGGGTAATTGAGGTTAATACTTGGGGCGGATTCCTCAAAGAATACGAGGTAGCCATCAATCCAGATCGCCTGAAAGCTATGGAAATCAATTTGGCGCAGGTTTATGAGGTTTTGGCCAAAAATAATTCAATAGGCGGGGGAAGTTACATTGAAAAAACCAACGAGAGCTTTTTTGTCAGAGGAGAAGGTCAGGTAAAAAGCTTGGAAGATATCGGGAATATTGTTTTGGAGGTTAGAAATGGCAGCGCCATCTACATCAAAGACATTGCCGAGGTCAAGTTTGGCCATGCTAACCGTTTCGGGGCAATAACCGCAAACGGGCAAGGGGAAAAAGTTCTAGGCCAAGTCATGATGCTTAAAGGCGCTGATGGTAAGGGAACTATTGATCGCGTCAAAGAGCGTATTGCAGAAATGGAAAATACCTTGCCTGAAGGAATTGTGATCAATGGGTTTTTAGATCGCTCGGAACTGATAGGCAGAACCACGTTTACCATCACAGAAAACCTGGTTTTGGGTTGTCTGATCGTTGTTTTCGTAGTGGTTTTGCTCCTGGGAAATTTCAGGTCAGGACTAATAGTTGCCTCCGTCATTCCACTCAGCCTACTCTTTGCTCTTTCCCTGATGTATATCTTTGGAGTTGATGCAAATCTGATGAGTTTGGGAGCAATTGACTTCGGGATCATCATCGATGGCGCGGTAATCATTGTAGAATATATTGCATTTCAATTCACCAAATCGACTGCTGTTTTCACAGGGCTTTCCCCTAAGGAAAAGCAGGCTGAGAAAAACAAAATTACCTTCAACGGGGCTTCTAAAATGATGCATTCGGCCATTTTTGGGCAGATCATCATCATCATTGTCTTCATACCGATTTTGTCACTATCTGGAGTGGAAGGGAAAATGTTTCGTCCCATGGCAGAGGTGTTCAGTTTCGCACTGATCGGCGCCATGATCCTTGGATTGACCTACGTGCCGGTAGTTTCATCGATTTTTCTCAAATCAGAACCTCCTGGACCAAAAAATGTATCAGTTCTACTGATCAACTTGCTGAATAAAATTTATGAACCGACCATCAATTGGGCAATTACTTATACCAAAGCGATTCTGACAACAGCAAGTATTTTTCTGATAGGAGCATTTTGGTTGTTTTCAACCATGGGTGCGGAGTTTGTTCCTACCCTCGATGAAGGGGATTTTGTAATTCAACCGGTGTTAAAAACGGGAACGACCCTTTCAAATACGGTAGAAACGATTACAGAAATTGAGAAAATATTGATGAAGTTTCCCGAAGTCAATCAGGTGGTGACCCGAATCGGTGCGGCTGAAATTCCAACTGACCCCATGTCTATGGAGGAAAGCGATGTAATTGTAACTCTCCATCCACCCAGTGAATGGACTACTGTAAAAACTAAAGATGAATTGGCAGAGAAGTTTAAAGAGGCGTTGACAGCTATCCCGGGTTTGGATTATGAGTTTACCCAGCCGATAGAAATGCGATTCAATGAACTCATCACGGGAGTTAGGGCTGATCTGGCGATCAAGGTGTATGGAGAAGATTTGGATATTCTGTTGAAAACGGCCGAACAAATCGAAGCAGCCATTCAAGGTATAGAAGGTGCTGCTGATATAATTTTGGAGAAGGTGGACGGTCTTCCCCAAATGAAAATTGAGTACAATCGGGCAAAAATTGCCAAGTATGGACTAAATGTGGAAGATTTGAACCAGGTGGTGACCACGGGTTTCGCGGGAATGAGTGCTGGAACTGTTTTTGAAGGGGAAAAGCAGTTTGATCTGGTGGTTCGCTATAATGAAACCTACCGGAAGGATATTGAGAATTTGGAAAATGCCGCCATTCAACTTCCAGAAGGGGGTAGCATTCCGCTTTCCGAGTTGGCAAAAATCAGCTACACAAAAGGACCTGCCAAGATTTCCCGGGACAATACTCGCCGCAGAATAGTTATTGGAGTAAATGTTCGTAATCGTGACCTTCAGTCCGTTGTAGATGATATTCAGGCCATTGTCAAAACAAAAATTAAAATCCCTGAGGGCTATCGGGTAGATTACGGTGGTCAGTTTGAAAACTTGCAGCAGGCAAGAAATCGTTTGTTAATTGCAGTGCCCCTAGCCTTGATCTTGATTTTTGTCTTGCTGTATTTTGCCTTCAGCTCGACTCGCGATGCATTCATGATTTACACGGCCATTCCGTTTTCGGCAATAGGTGGGATTCTTTTACTTTGGTTACGGGATATGCCGTTCAGTATTTCTGCTGGAGTTGGGTTTATTGCACTGTTTGGGATTGCTGTTCTCAATGGCATAGTCATGATCGAACATTTCAAATCTATGAAAGATAGGTTTACTTCAATCCGTGAACTAGTGGTGGTTGGAGCCAAAGAACGCCTTCGACCAGTTTTGTTGACAGCATCCGCTGCTGCTTTAGGCTTTCTGCCAATGGCGGTTTCGGGTTCTGCAGGTGCTGAAGTTCAGCGTCCATTGGCAACGGTGGTGGTTGGAGGATTGATTTCGGCCACTTTATTGACTTTATTGGTTTTGCCTGTACTTTATGTACTTTTTAATTCTCGGGAAAAGAAAGGAATAAAACTTCCAAAAGTAGTATCTGGTGTTGCATTGCTTATACTTGGAACATTCACAACTTCCATAGCCCAGGAAACTCCCAAATTGACCTTGGAAAGCGCACTTGAGCTGGCTGAAAAACAAAACTTTGGGATTTTGGCTTCCCAAAAAAGACTGGAATCTGCACAGGCCTTAACTCGGTCTTCCTGGTCTCTTGGTAAAACTGAAGTCTATCATAGGCAGGATCAAAACGACATTGCCGAAAACGGCGTGTTTAATCGAGTTTGGGGTGTGAGGCAGAGCTTCGATTTTCCAACAGTTTATGGTGTTCAAAAGAATTTTCTTAAAGCTGCTGAACAGCAAGAATCGGCTCTTTTTGAATTGGATCTCCGAGCATTAAAAAGGGAAGTGAGTAGGGTATTCGTTACAGCCCAATATTGGAAAGAGCTGGAAAAAAACTATACATTCTTAGACAGTCTTTACCGGGCATTCGCAAAAGCAGCAGTCAGAAGATTGGAAACAGGTGAAAGTAATTTGCTTGAAAAGTTGACCGCTGAAAGTAAGCAGCGCGAAATAGCAATCAAGAGGGCGGAGGCTGGCAATGAAATAGCAATGGCCTTGGAAAAGCTTAAAAGACTTTTGAATCTTGAGGAGGATTTTCTTATCAATGAAGACCCTGTTGATTTCCAGAGTGTTCCTGATTTGGGTTCTCACCCAGGATTTTTACTTTTTGAATCGGCAAAAATGCAGGCTTTTTATCAAACCAAGCTTATTCAAAATTCACTATTGCCAAATCTCAACGTGGAACTGTTTCGGGGGACTAATCTTGCTCCAGATTCTAAAATTTACCCAGGGTTCGAAATTGGAGTAGGTATCCCTTTGTTTTTTGGTTCACAAGCTGCCAAAATCAAATCAGGCAAACTCTCGCAAGATCAGATTAGTTTGGAATCGGAAAACTTCCAAAATCGACTTGAAACTAATTTTTATACCATTCAGAAGAGACTTGATCAAAATCTCCAGACCATCAGGTATTACGAAACCGAAGGAAAGCTATTGGCTACCCAGCTTAGAGAACAAGCCATACGATCCTACAAAGAGGGAGAGATTGATTTTCTTCAATATGTCCAGTTAATCGAAAACTCCAGAACCATCACTATGCACTATTTACAAGCCAGATTGGATTACCAGCTGAATCAACTCGAACTCCTTTACTTGGGAAATTAATGAAGACGATACGACTAAATAAACGAGCTCTTTTGGGCCTTTTTATTCTTCTCTTGGCTACTTCATGTTCAAAAAATGAAACGTCAGAGGAAGGCATTGAAGTAGCCGAAGCTCCAGAAGACTCCAAAGAAATTGTGCTTACTGAAGATCAATTTCGCACCATGAAAATGGAATGGGGTTCGTTGTTTACAGGAGAATTTTCAGAAGAAATTTCTGTACAGGGAACGGTAAAGATTCCGGTGGAAGGTATGCGTGAAATCTCAGCCTACTATGGAGGATACGTGCAGGATTTGAAGCTGATTGAAGGAGAAGCTGTAAAAAAAGGCCAAGTGTTGTTTTCCTTGGAAAATCCAGATTTTATCCGTCTCCAGCAGGATTTTTTAGAAACGAAAAGTCAGTTGGCCTACCTGAAATCTGAATTTGAACGGCAGAAGACCCTTTCGGAAGAGCAGATTTCTGCTCAAAAAAACTTTATCAAGGCGGAAGCTGATTATCGTTCTTCTCTTGCAAAAACTGAAAGTTTGAAAAAGCAGCTAGCCTTGATCCAAATCAATGCCGACCAATTAACTCCTGAATTAATCAAAAGTAAAGTGGCAGTGACTTCCCCGATCAATGGTTTTGTGGAAAATGTGGTTGTGGTTCCCGGGCAATTCTTACCTGCCGCGGGAAAAGCCCTTTCTTTGTTGAGTAGAGATCATCTTCACGTAGAACTGATTCTTTTCGAGAAAGATGCGAACCGGGTTCATTCGGGACAAAAAGTCGAATTAACTGGTCCAGATAAGCCTGGAGAGGTTTTACAAGCGAAAATTTTTGTAGTAGGCCAGTCTATCAATGAACATCGACAAATAAACGTACATGCTCACCTGATTGAAGAAAAGCTGGAATCCAAACTTACTCCAGGCATGTATTTACAAGCCCGAATCCAGTTGGATCCTAAAATTTCCTTGGCAGTACCGGAGGAATCTATTTTGGAAGTCGATCAGGATACGTTCATCTTGGTTCAAAAAGCAAAAACAGACTCTGGCTATGTCCTTGAAAAAGTTAAAGTAGTTCTAGGTGAAAAAGGAAAACATTATGTGGCAATTGAGCCTGAAAAAACACTTGACTCTACCACTGTGGTTTTGTTTAAAGGAGGATTCAATTTACTTTGATCCTTCATAAATATTTAAATAATGGCTTCATCTGGGATCACCTTTCCCAGATGAAGCCACTTTTTTTACCAAACCCCACTTGTTTTCATTTTGAGTGTATAAACAGAACCCATGGCTGTGATAAACAGGATATTTCTAGTCAATGAACCGAATGTCACGTTTGCAGTCCAGTTTTCTGGGACGGGAATATGTGCAATTTGCTCTCCACTTTTGTTGAAAACAGTTACCCCTTTACCAGTGAGATAGACATTGCCACGGTTGTCGATTGTCATACCGTCCGACCCCATTTCACAGAATAAAGTTTTATTGGTTAAATAACCATCCTCCTGAATTTCATATTTCCAGGTTTTTTTAGCCCCAATATCTGCAACGTAGAGGTACTTCCCGTCTGGTGTTCCGATAATACCATTTGGCTGCTTGAGGTCTTCTGCTACCCGAAAAAGTTCAGTTCGATCTGCAGAAAGAAAATAGACGTGTTGCCCATCTTGTTCGATTTCCTTGCCTCGGATTCCTTCCCAATAAGGTCTGGGATATAGCGGGTCAGTGAAATACAGTCCACCCTTCGGCCTTACCCAAATATCATTTGGGCCGTTTAGCTTTTTACCACGGAAGGAGGGCACTAAAACCGTCTCTTTTCCCGTTTGAGGATCCATTTCCCAAAGCTCGTTTTTCAGGTCAGCCGCTGCTATCAGTTTTCCATCTAGCTGAAAATAAAGTCCATTGGATCGACCAGCTCCTTCCCGGAAAAGGCTTATTTGGTTACTGTTTCCATTCCAGCGGTAAATTTTATCATTAGGCTGATCGGTAAAGAAGACATCTCCCTGTCGATTTACCGCAGGTCCTTCAGTAAAACTGAATCCGTCTTTAACTTTTTCCAATTGTGCATCTTTGGCTACAATTCCCCTTTTGTCTTCTATTTGGGCAATCAGGTTATTGCCAGCCAGTAGAAAACCAGCAAGTAGGAGGGTGCTTTTTATAGGTTGATTCATGGAATTTTGGGTGTTTATTTTCGGTTCATTACAACAATGAGTTTGTTCAATTCTGGGCTATAAGCCATTCGACTGATGTTTTGATGGCTTGAAGTTTCAATTTTTCCAAGAGAATGCCAATCTAAATCCTTCAATTTTTTTATAAACAGCTCATTTCCATTAGCTAGTAAGAGGTGGTTTTTGTCCAACCAAATCAAATCCTGAGAACCTGGTAAGGTGAATCCAAGTGACTGATAGGTATTAGTCTCAAGGTTAAAAGTTTTGATTGCTACCCTAGCACCTGCCTCGGTTGTCTCGATTTCGTTTCGGTCTAAAAAAGTAATATCCGCAGTACTAGGTCTTGTTTTGACCGATCTTCCAATATTTATAGCGATTTCCTGGATGTTTCCCTTTCCCCGTGCAAACACCAATTTATTAGGTTCTCCCAATACAAACATGGCCGCTTTGTTGTCAAACCAATCGTAGTAGCCCACAGGAACAATATCATCGTACAAAAGTTCAGGAGCCTCACCGATAATTGGATAGAGCCAAAGTCGCTGTTGACCATCTGGTTCTACTACAACGGCTGAAATATACTGTTTACAATCTGTAATTGTAGGAGAAAACTCACTTCTGTCAAGTGTTTTTGAAAAATTGGTGAATTTCCCGGTTCGGAAACTATATAAAATGATGTCATTATTTCCATTTTGATCCGCTGCTGAAAAAACCAATTCCGAATCATTGATGAAGTTGGGTTGGTTGTCGTATTCAGGTCGGTTGGTAAGTGGTTTTGCAGTAGGTAGCAATAATTTGATTTTTCCTCCTTTTCCTTCTGTGTCTATTACCCAAAGATCCGTAGCTGTTTGAGCATGAATATCTTGTAGAAATAAAAGCAGAAGCAAAACATGAAAACAAAGATTTTTTAGCATGAATAGTAGAATATTTGTCAACCAAATTACAAAATGTTGGTTAGAATGGCGTGGAGAAATTGAAGTTTTATACCAATGCAAATTTTGATCAACTTAGACAAGGTCAGGATCCAGTAGCAGATCGGTCTGTGGACTTGCTTGTCCTATCTCCAAATTGGATACAAGAAATTAATGATTGGATTAGGATTCCGGAGAATTATCCTAAAGATTTTCCACTTGAATTAATCGCCTTTTTTGACTTCTATTTAACTAAACATAAACAGTGCTTACCTGCCTTTTTAGCACCTGGGCAAAGATTTTTTGAGGAGAAAGGCGATCTTTATTTAGCCATGCTGGGATTTTATTCCCTACCCTATTGCTATGCTTTTGGAGATGGAGCTCAGGTTTTAGTGAGGTCAAAACGTATTTTAGATCAAATAGGAGAAAGGCTAGGGGAGACAGCTTCTTTTGTATTAAGTATTTTTCGTCCAGGAGCTTTTTTAGCCCAAGACGAGGCCTATTTGATTTGTGCAAAAGTGCGCTTAATTCACGCCTTCAGTAGGTATTTTATCCACCAGTATGCCAAAGACTGGAACCCTGATTTCGGTCAACCGGTAAACCAGGAGGATATGCTAGGAACCAATCTGGCTTTTAGCTTCATCGTTCTTAGAGGATTGGGGAAACTTGGAATTTTTGTTAATCAAAAAGAACAGGAAGCAGTTTTGGTTTATTGGAAATGGATAGGGGAATTGATGGGGGTAGATACCCGCTTTTGGCCAAAAACAAGTAAAGAGGCTTTCGAATTGGATAAATTGATTCGGAAAAGGCATTTAAAACCCTCAGAGGCAGGACAAAAGTTGATTAGGAGTCTACTCCAATTTTACCGGAAAAATATTCCCGATCCAGTTTTCAATTCACAAGCAGAGAATATGGTGTCTTTCTTTTTAGGGACAGGAGCATCTGAAGCCTTGTCTTTATCTTCAAATCTGAAAGTTCCCGGAGAAATTTTAAGTGTTTTCTTTCAACAAGCCGGACGGAAAAATTTCGGAGGAAATTTGGGATTTGCTGCATTGAAAAAAAACCTTGAATCACAACAAATAGCACAATTCGGAAAAATACTTGAAATCAAACTTCCAGAGTTAAAACGTGCATAATCGTACACTTTTCTGTCCACAATTCAGCCAAATTTTCCCATCTACCTTTAAAACAAGGAAATTAAAGCCAATTTGAGTCCTGGCACCTTTTTCGTAGTTTACCTTTCCATGAAGGAAATCACTACCTGGTTTAAACGCATACCTTTGGAGTTGGTCTTTTGGTTGGGAAGCATTATCGCCATCCTAACAATCAATCCAGATTTGGGAAATCATTTTAGTCTTTGCCCGCTTGAAAATTTGGGTTTGCACTGGTGTCCCGGATGTGGGTTGGGTCGCTCGATGAACCTCCTCGTACGGGGAGAAATTCAGGCTTCCTGGTCCATGCATCCCTTGGCAATGCTGGCCTTTGCTGTGATCTTTCACCGAATATGGACTTTAATTAAAAATTTTAAAACTACTTACACACATGGCTAATGTATTGAGACATCTTCCGGAACTGGAAGGCATGGAATTGGGCTACATCCAAGGAATGATGAAAAATATGGACGAGGATCAGGCATCCTTGTTTGCGCAAGTTTATCGGGCTAGGAGAAAGGATTCACAGATGATATTGATCCTTGCTTTGATTGGATTCTTTGGTTTTGGTGGACTTCATCGTTTTATTTTGGGGCAGGTGGGCCTAGGTATCCTTTATTTATTGACTTTGGGTTTGTGCTTTATTGGTACTATTGTGGACTTGGTCAATTATAAGAGTTTGGCCTATGAGTACAACATGAAAGTGGCTAACGAAACCATGGCTATGATCTCTCACAATTTCTCAAATTGATGGTAGCCTAGCTGGCAAAAAAAAAATTCAAAAATAAACCTTTGGCCTCCTAGGTCGAAGGTTTATTTTTTTTACCAGTCGTCGGTAACCTCGTCTGTTTCTTTATCAGTATAAAAAAGTGATGAGAACTGATTCTTTTGGTAAGAAAGAAGCAGGTGAAATTTATTCAAAAAAATTCCAGCTTTTTCCAAATTTTCTAGCGAGGCCTTTGGAATATGGATAGGTACTTCAATCAGATTGGTAGATTTTGTCGTAAATGGTGGTTTTGAATTGGAGTCAAACATAAAAGGCCAAAGGGTTTTCCCACAGCTGATTCCCCAAAAATCAATTGGGAATTTGCTGTCATATTCAGAGAGCCGTTCATTAATTTCTTCGAAAAACCGTTCTGTTTCACCTAATCTAATGCGTGAACCAGAACGTGACTTTCCTTTGGTTTTCAGGTATTTAATTTGTGAAAATCCCTGCTTTTGTCTGATCATGTAAGCACGGAAAACTCGATGGTCGAGAAGTTTTCCCTGATGAAAATATCCGACAGCTGCCTGCCCTGCTCGTACCAAAATCAACACAAAATGAGAATCTACCCTTCGGCTCAATTGATGTTCATAGTGCCATGTCCAAGGAAGGTAAAGTTTGCCCAGCCAATCTTGCCCCTTTTCCAAGATCAATTGATGCTTTTCGGGTACATAATTCAAGGAATGTCCCAATTCTTTAGCTTTTATTAAAAGATCAGTGACTTGAGCTTCAGTTAATGAAATGGATTGAGGAATGGTCATGTTTGGGAAGCCAATTCGGCTATCTTTGTACAAAGAAACCGAAAAAAAATGCAGGAAGAAATCCAAAAATTACTCAATAGGATGTGTGACCCGAAAGAATCCGAGGCGTATTACTTTGCGGATAAGTTGGGTGGAATAGCCGATGAGGAAACGAAAGACCACCTTATTTCCCTTGTTAAAGGAGATGATTGGGAAACTGCTTATTTGGCATGCCGGGCTCTTTCAAAAACCCGGTGGAACGATGAGTCTCTTGATGCCATCTTTGATGCAATTTTTGACAAAAAAAATAAATCGGTTCAGGGCTCATTCGTACAGATTTTGGAGGATTTCAATTTGGCTGAGCGTTTTGTTGATCTTTTCAGGGTATTTCTCTTCGGTAATTTTAAGGCTTCCACTTTGGCTAAAGAGTACCTAGACAGCGTGGAATTCGACATCACTCCACGAACACTGAGAAAAGCGGAAAAGCACTGGAACCATTACTTGCACAATCCAGAGGATGAAGGCAGCCTTATTCTGAAAAAAGCAGAGGTAGAGCCGATGATGGAGGAGCTGAAAGCGCTGTTTTCTTGACCAGGAATCAAAACGTTTTAATTTATTCTCGAAGATTCTCGCAGAAAACTCCGCAGATTTTCACGGATTTTTTGCACTTTATTTTTATCTAAATAAATGATAGTCAAAGTGTTAATACAATCAGAATGTTTTCCTTTTTACGCCTCTAACGGCCTCGGCTCTGATTGGATCTTCAGGCCACTCGTGTTTGGGATAACGCCGTTTTAGCTCCTTTTTGACTTCGAAATAGCCATTAGCCCAAAAGCTTTTCAGATCTTGGGTCAGCTGTACGGGTTTGTAACCTGGAGACAGCATTTCGATTAACACCGGCATTTTACCTTGATTGACTTTGGGCGTTTCAAGAAGCCCGAACAATTCTTGAAGTCGGACAGAAAGCAGGGGAGTGGCACCTTCCTCTTTGTATTCCAACTTGATTTGACTACCCGATGGAACATTGATTTTTGCTGGCGCAAGGGTATCTAAAAATTGTTGCTGCTCAAAGGAAAGGTGATGAAGCAAGATTTGACTCAAATTCAGTTTTTTCAAGTCCTCGTTTTTCGAAATATTTTCCAAATAAGGTTCCAGCCATTCATGCGAGATTTGACAAAGATGATCGATAGACCAAGCTGGCCAATTTTGCTCTGAATTCCATTTTCTGAGGGATTGTAAACGGTAGATGAGTTGCATGACCTCCTCATTCCAATCGAGCAAAAAATTTCCTTCTTCTTGAATTGCTTCAAGGATGGCTTGCTTTGCCAGGGACTTATCGAATTTTTGTAAAGGACGTGTGCCCAATACGATAGCTCCAATGCGGATTTCTGAATGAGCCAATAAACCGCCTTTTTTTCGATCCCATTCCAACACTTCCTTGGTTTTAAGCATCGGGGCAAGATCCTTGGGGTTGAGGGGTGCTGCTAACCAGATTTTGCCCAGTCCCTCACGGGCATCCACATGAGCCACCGCCAACCAAGATTCGTGTGCCAGGTCATCTCGATGACCGATCTGGGCAATTTTCCCGTTAGATAGCTGAAATTGGGCGTTATTCCCCGGTCGTGCCGCTGCAATACGCTCCGGGTATGCATAGGCAAGGAGCAATCCCGCAGCCCATGGATCCGCAGGTGAATTGTCAGGCTGGATTTGCAAAAGCTTTCGGTATTGGCCTGCAACTTTTTCAATTTTTTTGATTTTTGAGGTGCTTATTCCTCTGTCTCTAAATTTCCTGAGGGCCTCGATCCGTAAGTTAAGATCTACACCTGACTCCGGAGGGAGTGGGTCTCTTTCTTCCAATATAGCAGCAATATCTGTAGCCAAAGCGAGTTGATTCATCCGCTTGGCATAGATCAGCATGTGGGCGATCCGTGGATGAACCGGGAGTTGGTGAATTTCCTTTCCGTGTTCGGTCAACTTTCCATTTTCTACTGCCTCAATGGCTTCCAATACTTTTTCAGAAAGTACCAAGGTGCCCTGGGGAGGTGGAGTAAGCCAGGTCATAGACCGGATATCATCTATTCCCCAGGCCTTCATATCTAAGACCAGTGAGGTCAAATCCGCTTCCAAAAGCTCTGGGGTTCGGAAATCAGCTAATTGGGCTTGGGTTGATTTACTCCAAAGCCGGTACGAATGACCTGCGGTCAACCTTCCTGCTCGGCCACTTCGTTGGTCTGCGGAATCTTTGCTAATCCGATGCAACACCAATCTGGAAAGCCCTGACCTTGGGTCAAAACGATTGGATTTTGCAAAGCCTGAATCAACTACGACCCTGACTCCTTCTATGGTAAGTGAAGTCTCGGCGATATCTGTAGAAAGTACAATTTTTCGGCGTCCGGAAGGATGGGGAAGTATGGCCCGATTTTGTTCGGATGGAGAAAGCTGCCCATACAGTGGCACGATGGCAACCTCAGGAAGAGCTCTTTTTAGGATTTCCTCAGCGGTTTTGATTTCACCCTGACCCGGGAGAAATACTAGAAAATCGCCTTGGTGCTTTTTTGTCAATGGAATGATTTGCCTAGCGGTGTCCTCTCCGATGGCAAATTCATCTACTTCATTCAAGTAATTCACCTCCACGAGATATTGTCTGCCTTGGCTTTGGATGACTTTTGAACCCAAAAGCTGCGAAAGTTGCTCTGCATCGATTGTCGCAGACATCAAAAGTATCCTGAGATCAGGCCGGAGGACTTGCTGCACCTCTCTGGCTAGCGCCAAAGCCACCTCAGAAAAAAGATTTCGCTCATGAAATTCATCAAAAATGACCAGACCTACGTCTTCCAGCGCATTGTCCTGATGCATCATTCGGGTCAGAATACCTTCCGTAATCACCTCCAGGCGGGTTTGGGAGGAAATAGCTGATTCAAACCGGATTCGGTACCCGACTGTTTTTCCCAGTTCTTCCCCTCGCATTTCCGCCATGCGTTGCGCGATTGATTTTGTAGCCAATCTTCTGGGCTCCAGCATGATAATTCTTTTACCTTCAAGCCAAGGTTCATCCAAAAGCGCCAGGGGTAGGAGTGTACTTTTTCCTGCTCCAGGAGGAGCTTGAATGATCAGGGAATTTGAGGAGGTAAGCTGATTTTTGACCTCTGAAATAATTTCTGAAACGGGGAGGTCAAAAGAAAAGGGATCAAATGGGGTCATTGATACAAAAGTACGACGGCAAATTTTCCAAAATGAATTCAATTGAAAAAAGCCATAAAAAAACCACCGAATTTCCATCCGATGGTCGTTGTACAGTTTATGAAGAGGTTAGGCTCCGATTTTGGCAGAAGCTTTTCCGTATTCCCAACGGATTTCAAAGGAATCAGGCTTCACTTCGTAAATCAGACGCTCCTCCATGGCGGAAGTTTGCTGAGAAGGGACCTTTACTCGAAGGATGTCTTGCTTAGCATCGTAGTTATAGGCACCCCACTGCTTGGCCACTTTGTTGAAAATGAAAGTGGATTCATACTCACCCGGAATGATAAAGAAGCTATAGGTACCTGCGGGAAGCTTTTGTCCTTGAACGGTAATGTCCTTGGATGTGGTAAAGGTAGTGGCATCATCGGCACCAGCTCTCCAAACTTGGCCAAGAGGTACAAGATCGCCCCAAATAGTTCGGCCTTTTACTGCTGGGGAAGAATACTTGATGGTGATTTTCGCTCCTGCAGCAGTTCCTTCGGCCGTTCTTGCAGGGCTGGCTTTTTCCTGTGCAAATACAGTTGACAAGGCAAAAAGCGCAAAAATCATGGATAAGAAGAAGTTTTTACTGGTCATTTTTTAAAAGGGTTATTTATATGTTGAATAGAAGAATATTTTCAATCCTGCTAACTGATTATTTATGGATTAAGTTGCGTACGGCATAAAAAAGCCTTCCAGAATATTTGGAAGGCTAGTTTTAGGATTAGATTTTCACCCAAGCCTGATTTTTGTTGCTTTCAATAATCCGCTCGCCAATAATCAGTTCACGTAATCCATCTGCAAAAGTCGGGTATGTAGGTTTTTCCGGCTGTTTGCCGGTAGCAATTGCCGCATAGACTTCTTTGAACATTTGCTTGGAGGTATCTGGGAAACCTTCATTATGCCCGCCAGGGAAGCTAATCAGTGAGGAAGCTTCTCTATGGAACAAAGAAGGATCTTTCATTAGGTGTTCATTTGCTTTTTCCCGCTTGCCGATCCAAAGCTCATTTGGACGTTCTGAATTGAATTCAAAATTGGATTTTGAACCAGCGATTTCGATGTTCAACCGATTTTTACGGCCCGCATTCACTTGGGAAACGGTGATGGAACCTTTAGAACCATTGTCAAATCGGAGCATCACAGTAGCATGATCTTCCGTATTGATCGGGACTTCCTGGTAATCATCCATAGTGAGGAGTTTACCGGAATAGGTTTCGATTGGCTTTAATGGCTTGAGGCGAGTTTTGTGTACAGTGGAAAAATCCGCCATGACTTCCGTGATTTTCAAGCCAGTCACGTATTCCGTAATATCCAAAAGATGTGAGCCAATGTCTGCAATCGCTCTGGAATCCCCTGATTTATCGGGCTCCAATCTCCAGTTGTAGTCTGTTTGAAGGAAAAGCCAGTCTTGAAGATAAGATCCCATGATGGAATACACCTCTCCGAGTTCGCCTTTTTCTCGCATTACTTTCATTTGACGTACCATGGGATAATACCGCAGATTAAAGTGCACGGCGTTTACCAGTCCGGTTTGGGAAGCAATCTTCACCAATTCTTCTGCTTCATGGATTTTTACCGCCAAAGGCTTTTCGCAAATGACGTGTTTTTCCGCCTCCATGACAGCCTTGGCCTGCGAGAAATGAAGAAAATTAGGCGTGCAAATGTGAACTACATCAATGTCTGCTTGCTTGAGCATTTCATCGAAAGTATAGGCACGCGGGATACCGAGGAGTTTTGCTTTTTCATCAGCAAGTTCCTGATTGACTTCCACTAAGGCCACTACTTCCACATTAGGGATTCTTCTTAGCGCTTCGAGGTGTGCCGGTCCGATAAATCCGGTTCCTACAATCGCTGCTTTGATGGATTGAGACATAGGTTTAGGGTTTCTATTGATTAAAAGTGAGTCGAAGATAGAAAATTTATCAGCCTTGCAAAACAGGGGAAGGTTGGAGAGCCGGGAAATCGCTTTTAACTTTTGGTAATTAAAACATGAAACGAAAGGATCAAGAACCTTCCTTTTGAAAACTTGTGGATTTGAACCATTAAGGTCATTGAGAAAATTAAGAATTATGGCTGAGTCTTTTTTGCAGAAATCCTACTTTCATTCGATTTAACAGTAACTCTTAATTTTCTCGTGGTTCACTCCATGAAACTGGTTTGTTTTTTTCAGTAGGAGGGAAAAATGCTAAGTTTTAAAAGCGATTTCCCTGGGTTGGATGGGTGTTACTTCCTTTCCCAGGAAAATAACTCCTTTAAAATCCCCCTGACCCCCTTTCGGCTTATTTTGCTTTCACTATTAAACTAAATTAGAAAGGGGGAATTAATTCCATTCAATTCTCAATAACCAATAACTTACTACAGGACCCACTTATAATATTTAGCTACAGTTGGTAACTTATTTAAAACCAAGAATTAAAATGTGGATTTTTTAGCAAAAAATATTTCTAAATTGAGGGTCTAAAACCTAAATCCATGGCAAACTTTAACCTAAAAATCAACGAAAAACCTTTCACCGTCGATGTAGAGGATGATACCCCGCTCTTGTGGGTTCTTCGGGATCATCTCGGTATGGTAGGAACCAAATTTTCCTGTGGCATAGCCCAGTGTGGGGCTTGTACCGTTCATGTTAACGGTAGTGCAACTTTTTCCTGCGTAACTCCAGTTTCAAGTGTGGGAAATTCAGAAGTGACCACCATTGAAGGACTATCCCAAGATGGAACCCATCCTGTTCAGAAGGCTTGGGAAGAAGTGGATGTGGCGCAATGTGGGTATTGCCAGTCGGGTCAGATTATGACCGCTGCAGCATTTTTGGAGCAAAATCCAAATCCCAGCATGGAGGAAATCGACAATGCAATGAATAGAAATATCTGTCGCTGCGGTACCTATCATAAAATTCGCGAAGCAGTAGCCCTAGCCGCCAAAACCAAATAAGCTATGAAAACAGTGACTCAAGCAAGCAGAAGAGATTTCCTCAAAATTGCAGGCACCACTTTTGGAGGCCTGGTGATCGGCTTCAACTGGTACAGTTGCGACTCCCCGAAGGTGGAAGTACTCAGTACAGAAGAAATTTTGTCAAAAGCTAAAGCTTTTAACAGCTACCTCTCCATTTCGCCAACAGGTGACGTAGTAATTTACTCTCCGAATCCAGAACTGGGACAAAACATAAAAACTTCTTTTCCAATGGTTGTCGCCGAAGAATTGGAAGCGGATTGGGAAAAAGTGAGGGTAGTTCAGGCCAATTTAGATCCTGCAAAATATGACCGGCAACT
The DNA here is from genome assembly GCA_964574365.1 of uncultured Limnohabitans sp. GTDB lineage: Bacteria > Bacteroidota > Bacteroidia > Cytophagales > Cyclobacteriaceae > Algoriphagus. The sequence continues at coordinate 3,727 of CAZNND010000013.1, read as the reverse complement.
GACTGGTGGCTCTGGAGCAATGCCACATAGCTGGGAACGGTTGAGAAAGGCAGGAGCTACGGCTAAATTCGTTTTGGTAGCTGCAGCGGCGAAAACCTGGAATGTACCTGCAGAGGAAATTACGGTTGAAAAAGGCATTATTTCCCATTCTGGTTCCGGGAAAAAAGGGCATTTTGGTGAATTTGTAGAAATTGCTTCTACCATGACGCCTCCCGAAGAGGTGACGTTGAAAGACAAAAAAGACTTCAAAATCATTGGTACCCCGGTGAAAAACGTCGATGCCAAGGATATGTACACTGGAAAGCCATTGTATGGTCTTGATTTTCATCGAGAAGGAATGAAGCACGCCATGGTTCAGCGTGCACCTTTTGGAATGAAAATTAAGTCGTTGGACGATTCCGCTGCACGTGCTGTGTCTGGCGTTACGGATGTGGTGACATTCGGAACCAGTGTGGCAGTAGTCGGAAATACTACCTGGCCACTGCTGAAAGCGAAAAAATTACTTAAGGTTGAATATGAGGCAGATGGTGCAGTAGAAAGTTCTGCGGATCATGATAGACTTTTTGTCGAACTCCTAGCAAAAGGAAAGGCAGAAGTTAAGAGAAAGGACGGTAATGTGGATGCTGCTTTTAAATCCGCTGCAAAGGTGGTTACCGCCGAATATCAATGCCCATTTGTAGCACATTCTCCCATGGAACCTGAAAACTTTTTCGCTCATGTGCAAGGAGATAAGGTGGAATTAGTCGGTCCTACCCAGACACCGGATCGTGCAAGGCAAGAAACGGCTAAGTTACTTGGCATCCCTCCAGAAAATGTCAGTGTGGAAATCACCCGATTGGGAGGTGGATTCGGAAGACGACTTCGGGCCGACTATGTGATTGAAGCAGTAGAAGTGTCTCGAGCCATCAACGCTCCAGTTAAAGTGACATGGAGCCGTGAGGACGAGCTCACAGGTGGAGCTTATCGACCCGCTGTGCGTTATCGATTTGAGGCAGCACTGGATGCCAACAATACCATGATCGGATACAAACTCCGTGGGGTAGGTATGAATGCAGGAAATACCACACGAGAAAACAATTTTCCTTCCGGTGCTGTGGACAATGTATTGATTGAAAGCATAGAACATAAGTCAAGTATCACAACAAATGCGTGGAGAGCGCCAATTACCAACTTCCTTGCCTATGCAGAGCAAAGTTTCATGGATGAGGTGGCCTTGGCTGCCGGAAAAGATCCGGTTGATTTCCGTATGGAATTGCTCAATCGTGCCAAAACTAATCCCGTTGGAGAATTGGGCTATGATGTGGAACGAATGATCGGCGTTGTCAAAACTGTGGCAGAGAAGTCCAATTGGGGTAAAAATCCAAATGTAAAGCAAGGTATTAGCGTCTATTTTTCCCACCGTTCGTATGTGGCGCAGGTAGCCGATATTGAAATGCAAAGTGGTTCCCCGGTATTGAAAAAGATTACTGCCGTAACCGACTGCGGTATGGTAGTTAACCCTACCGGAGCCAATCATCAGGTTCGAGGTGGCATTGTGGACGGAATGGGACATGCGATGTACACCAATCTGACTTTTGAAAACGGTGTACCTAAGCAGAGAAATTATGATACTTACCGCTTGATTCGAATGAAGGAAGTTCCTGAAATTGAGACACATTTTGTGGATTCAGGATTTGATCCGACCGGTTTGGGAGAACCTGCTTTGCCACCAACAGGAGGCGCGATAGCCAATGCAATTTTCTCCGCAACAGGCAGAAGGCTTCGAAGCCAGCCGTTTATTGAGCAAAAGGAGTTTTCGGATATCAAATTGGAAATCCGAAGGGCATAAATTATGGATTAAAAATTTGAAGATTGAAAAATTTGATGATTGGTTCAATTTGAAGAATTGTAGAATTAAAAAGCCTCTAAAAATCAATTTAGAGGCTTTTTTTATAGGTTAATTCAGTTTAATTCAAGAGGTAACTTTCGAACAGAATTTCCACTAATTTTTAAATTTCATAATCTTCCAATCTTTAAATCAAACTTCCCACAGATTTGCACAGATAAAATCACAGATTTTCACAGATGATTAAAAGCAGAAACTGGAGATAGATGGTATTCATTCGAAGAATTTGAAAACCTACCTTAATTCGGGACTTTTATGCAGTTTCCTTTAATTTTTCAATCTTCCAATTTTTCAATCCAACCTCTCCGCTTCGGTCTTCAAAATCTCATTTTCATCCGCCTTTCCGGATTCAATAAAAGCTGAAATTGCCTGATTTTTAGGCAGGCCTTTGCTCATCAATACTCCCAAAGCAAGCATTACCGCAATTCGTGTCCCTGTCTTTTTTTCAGCAGTTCCAAATAACGATTCCAATTCTTCGTAGGTCACTTCTTTTGCGTATTCTTTAATAGAATTCATGGCATCTTGAAGTTTTTCTCCTGAAAGATTGGTCAATTTCTTACCAATTTGCTGAATCTCATTCAAAGCCTTCTTTTGAGGCTGGGCTTGAGCTTGAACCTGAGGCTTGGGCTGATTCTGGACAGGTGCTTGGGTATTTTGCTTGGACCAAGTGTCTTTCAAGCCAACCGTTTTATTGAACACCAACTTTCCTTCCTTAGAATCAGGATCAAGGGTAAAGTAGCCCAATCTCTGGAATTGAAACTTGTCATTCAGAGAGGCACTTGCAAGGAATGGCTCAAGATATGCTTCTTTAATTACTCGAAGGGAATTTGGATTGATAAATTCCAAAAAGCCCTTTTCCTCATGCGAATCTGGAGCCTCATCCAAAAATAATCGATCGTATTCTCTCACTTCCGCTGTAATAGCATGAGCAATAGAAACCCAATGAAGTGTTCCTTTCACCTTGCGCTCACTTGCTTCCGTACCACTGCCAGATCTAGTTTCAGGATCGTAGGTGCAGTGGATTTCCAGAATATTTCCAGCTTCATCTTTCACTACAGACTCACCTTTGATGATGTAGGCACTTTTCAGACGAACCTCATTTCCAAGCGATAGTCTAAAGAAATTCTTGCCTCCGTCTTCCTTGAAGTCTTCTCGCTCGATATACAATTCTCGTGAGAATGGCACCTCGTGGGTTCCTGAATTTGCTTCCTCAGGATTATTTTCCAGGTGAAGCAACTCAGTTTTACCTTCCGGATAATTGGTAATCACCAGTTTCACCGGATTGAGGACAGCCATCACCCGGGTGGCAGTTTTATTCAAATTCTCTCGGATACAGAATTCAAGCAAGGAAACATCCGTCACATTATCACGCTTGGCTATGCCTGCCAAGTCACTGAATTTACGGATCGAAGTAGGAGTGTAACCTCTCCTTCGCAGACCTGAAATAGTTGGCATCCGAGGATCATCCCAACCGGATACAATATTTTTTTGCACCAGTTCAAGCAACTTTCGCTTGCTCATCACAGTATAGCTCAGGTTTCTACGTGCAAATTCCCGCTGTTTTGGTCTTAGCATCTTTGGATCATAGATTTGATCCACATACCAGTCATACAACTCACGGTGAGCCTTAAATTCTAAGGTACAAAGAGAGTGAGAAACCTGCTCCACGTAGTCTGATTCCCCATGCGCCCAATCGTACATCGGATAGATACACCAATAATTGCCTGTCCTATGGTGATGTGCATAAATGATTCGGTACAAAATCGGATCTCTCATGTGCATGTTTGGGGAAGCCATGTCGATTTTGGCTCTCAAAACATAGCTTCCTGCAGGAAATTCCCC
>CAZNND010000012.1:0-69521 GCA_964574365.1 uncultured Limnohabitans sp. | reverse complement strand
AAATGGTTTGCCTTTTCAAGAATGGATAGTCATGTGGGGTATGTTTTGGAGCAGTTAAGGGGTTCACGATGAACGTGTTTTTTTGATTTTTTTATTTCGGAAGTAATGGATATACATCAAATTGAACAAAAAATCTTTAACCTTCGGGGAGTTCAGGTGATGCTGGATAGTGAATTGGCAATTTTGTACCAAACAGAAACCAAATATATCAATCGAGCTGTCACCAGAAATCTTGACAGATTTCCAAGCGAGTTTGCGTTTCAATTGGTTGAGGAGGAATGGGCTTCTTTAAGGTTCCAATTTGGCACCTTTAACAAGAAAGCAGGTAGGGGACAACATCGGAAATACCTGCCTTGGGTATTTACAGAGCAGGGAGTAGCCATGCTTTCTGGGGTTATTAATACTCCTCATGCAATTCAAGTAAGTATCCAAATAGTCAGGGCATTTGTCAGGGAAATCGCTTTTAACATTTGGTAATTAAAACATGGAACGAAGAGATCGAGAACCTTCCTTTTGAAGACTTGGGGGTTATAACCATTAAGGTCATTGAGAAAATTAAGAATTATGACTTAGTCTTTTTTGGAGAAATCACACTTTTATTCGGTTTAACAGTAGATAGCTCTTAATTTTCTCGTGGTTAACTAAATGAAACTGGTTTTTTTTAAGTCGGACGGAAAAATGGTAAGTTTTAAATGCGATTTCCCTAGGGCATTTGTTTCTATGCGTAAGTTTCTGCTGTACAACGCATCAGTTTTTCAACGATTAGACCGATTGGAGCTAAGGCAACTTAATACAGACGAAAAATTAGAAAGCCTTTTCAAAGCCCTCGAGTCCGGGCAGCCTGAACCCGACAAGGGGATATTTTTCGATGAGCAAGTCTTTGATGCCTATGCCCTTGTTTCTGACTTGATTAGAAAAGCCAAAAGCGAACTTCTTTTGATTGACAATTATCTGGATGAAAGTGTCCTTACGCTTTTGAGTAAGCGGCAGGCAGGTGTAAAAGTCATTCTTTACACCAAATCCATTTCCAAAACGCTCCAACTCGACCTGGAAAAGCATAAGGCCCAATACCTGGAAATTGAAGTAAAAGCCTTTGCGGACAGCCATGACCGATTTTTGGTCATCGACCGCAAGGAACTGTACCAAATCGGAGCTTCGCTGAAAGATTTGGGTAAAAAATGGTTTGCCTTTTCCAGGATGGACAGTCAGGTGGGGTATGTTTTGGAGCAGTTAGAAAGTTTTAGGTAAAATGTGTTTTTAATAGCCATCTTGCAACTTTGGGGATAGGCTTCCGTTTTTCCATCTTAATTTTTTTTCTCTCCACCTATCAGCTCCCAAACAGGTGCTCATTGAGGTAATCATTTCTGAACTTTCCATTCGGATCATGCTTCTGAAGGAGATTTTTGAAGTCTTCCATCTTTGGATACCTCGAGGCCAGCTTTTCTTTGGAAATCGTAAACAATTTTGCCCAATGCGGTCTCGGTTCAAACGGATCAAGCAGGGTTTCCATTTTGGGCAATAGCTCCATAACTTTCTCGGTTTCTTGTTTCCACGTGGTATGGATAGCGATGGCATCCCGTTGGTAGCAGGTACTCATCCAAAGTTCATCCGCCTTGATGCTCCTAATCTCCGAGATGAATAAATGGGACTTAATTTCTTCAGCCATGTTCGCTACGGTGCTGATTGCCTCATAACCATTTTCCAATGGAACAAAATATTCTGACTGGAGCTCCCTGCCTGCACTGGGCTGGAATTCCATTTTGAAGTGTGGCAAGCGCTCAAACCAGGGACCTGGGATTCCGAGTTGCTCCGAACAGCTTTCCGGATCTAGTTCTGGAACAGGATGCATTTTTACTTTTGCCAATTTTGCACCGAAAAACTCCTCTGGAAAATTGGCAGTTTCCCCGGGTTTAACTTTTCGTTTGATCCAAACCTCTGTGACATTCGGATTTTGCCAGTTGATAAAAAGACTGACACTATATCCTGCACCCATGATTTCCAAAAAGTTGTCTTTCAGTGAGGCCATAGGCAGTTCCAGGTAAACAGCCTGGGCAACTTCAAACGTAGGAACCAGATCCAGGGTGACTTTGGTTATTGGCCCCAGACCACCCAATCCGACTACTGCACCAAAGAAATCCGGATCCTGCTTGGTAAGCTTGACAATTTCACCGGAAGCATTGACGAATTCAATGGCCGCTACACTCGTGGATAGATTTCCGTTTTCTAGGCCCGAGCCATGGGTTGCCGTGGAAATTGTCCCTGCCACGGTAATGTGGGGCAAAGAAGCAAGATTATGCAATGCATATCCGTTTTCATGAAGAAATCTGGCCAATTCCCCATATTTGATGCCACCTTCTAACGTAACCTGATGGTTTTCTTTGTCCAGAGAAATTACCCGGTTCATTTTTTCAAAAGAAAGCAACTGGTCTTTGCTGTCAGCAATTCTGTTGAATGAATGCCTGGAACCGAGAATTCTGAGTTTTTCGCATTTTTTCACCAAATCCTGAACTTCCTGTGCGGTTTCCGGATAGGTAACCTTTGCGGTGCTGAATTCGAAATTTTCAGCCCAATTTTTTAATAATCCCGGAGTCACATCCTCCTCTGGATTTTTTGGGTTGCAAGAAAAAGACGGAGAAAGGATCGCTCCACCGATTAGAATGGAAGACTGTTTCAGGAAGGTTCTTTTTTTCATAGGTTAATTATCTAGGCCAGGTATTAAGCTCGCAAATAGTCTTTAAGATTATCTAAAAATAGCCTAAATTCCGAATTGCTTATTCAGTTGAATTTTGTGATTTTGAAAAATCCTCCGTGGATTAAATGCATAATACCTCCCACCACCAAATTTACTGTTCGTCAACAATCCGTTTTTATTTTCAAAACTTTATTCTTTCTTTAAGCTGAGCTTTATGGGCTAAGATAAAAAAACATAACCGGGTGAAAACCATGGTTATTAAACATGAATTGAAAAATGAAAGAAATGATACCATCCCGAAGGAATTTTTTGAGACAATCCACCTTGGGAGGAGTGGGGTTGGCATTGCTTCCCCACCTTGCCTTAAGCCAATCGGTTGCCTCAAAAATGAAATTCGGCTTAGTTACCTACGAATGGGCCAAGGACTGGGATCTGCCCACGCTGATCGCCAACTGTGAAAAATCCGGCGTGCTTGGCGTGGAGCTTCGAACTCAGCATGCCCATGCTGTAGAAATTGGCCTTGGTAAATTCCAACGATCCGAAGTAAAAAAGCGATTTGCGGACAGCTCGGTCACCTGCCTGGGTTATGGTAGCAATTACGAATACCACAGCCCAGATCCAGTCAAGCTCCGCGAAAACATCGAAGGCACCAAAGCCTATATTCAACTTTGCCAAGACATCGGGGCCACAGGTATCAAGGTCAAGCCCAATGCCATGCCCAAGGAGGTTGCTCCGGAAAAAACCATCGCTCAGATCGCCCGATCCTTTAATGAGGTTGGCAAATTTGCACAGGACTTTGGGCAGCTTATTCGGGTGGAGGTCCACGGGAATGTCACCCAAGATCTCCCCGTGATGAAGCAGATTTTTGATCAGGTCACAGAACCCAATGTCAAAATCTGTTGGAACTGCAATCCCGAAGACCTGAATCCTCCCGGTCTTCAACATAATTTTGACCTGGTGAAAAAATGGTTTGGAGATACGGTCCATGTTCGTGAATTTAATGTCGGTGATTATCCTTATCCGGAACTGTTCCGACTTTTCACTAAGATGGATTACCAAGGATGGATCTTAATGGAGGCTCGAACTCAGCCAGCCGACCGAGTTGCCGCGCTCCAGGAACAATTAGCACTATTTAATGCCTTAATTGCGAGTAATTAAAAGAGTATTATTGAGAGGATTCATTCCGCTGAATTAGTATGATTTACAAGGGAATTAAAAATCGAATCCTCCTACGGCGGACAGGCACCGAATAACGAATAACGAATATCGAATAACGAATATCTAATAACGAACAACAACCATCGAACAATAAACCTATGAACGATCAATCCAGAAGAGACTTTCTCAAAAAATCCGCTCTCACCACGGCAGGCCTTAGTTTTGGAGCTATGGCCTTTTCCCCAAAAAGTTACGGTAGAATACTAGGCGCCAACGACCGCGTCAATGTTGGTATCGTCGGGTTCTCCGACCGCTGCCGAGGAGCTTTGGTTCCTGCCATGCAGATCCACGCCAAGGAAATGAACTTTCAGTTTACCGCGGTTTCTGACATTTGGAGCAGAAGGCGGGATGAAGCTAAGGCTTTTGTGAAAGAGAAAGCTGGTGTTGACATTGCAGCATGCCGCAATAATGATGAACTCTATGACCGTAAGGACGTGGACGTGGTCATTATCAGCACTGCGGATTTTCAGCATGCGCTTCACTGCAAAGAAGCTGTGGAAGCGGGAAGAGATGCCTATGTGGAAAAACCCTTTGCAGAAACTATGGCTGACAACAGGGCAGCTAAAGAAGCCGTACTGCGTACCGGAAAAATCGTGCAGGTAGGTTCTCAGCGCCGCAGTGGGGTCAACTACCATCAGGCACATGACTTTATCAAATCAGGTAAATTTGGGGATATCGTAGCGGTAGAAATGACCTGGAACGTAAACCAACCTGCCCGATGGAGACGTGCTGAGCTAGTGAGTCAGATTCGAAAAGAAGATACTGATTGGGATCGTTACCAGATGAACCGCCCCAAGACGGAATGGGATCCTAGAAAATACCTCGAATTCAGATTGTTTTGGCCTTATTCTTCCGGTATTCCCGGACAGTGGATGGCGCATCAGATTGATACCGTACACTGGTTTACCGATCTTCCTCACCCAAGAAGTATTGCCGCAAATGGAGGTATTTATCTGTGGAAAGACGGGCGACAGAATTTTGACACCATGACAGCTGTTTTGGATTATGGCCCGCTAAATGATAAATCCAAAGGCTTTCAGGTGATTTACTCTTCCCGATTTACCAACTCAGCCGGAGGAACCAAAGAAATTTATTTCTCAAATGGCGGGGAATTGAACTTAGATACCAACATGATTTCTCCCAACGGCGGACTTACGGCCAATCAGGCTAAATCCATGGGAATGAAGGAAAATTTGCTTCCAAAAATGGCTCTTGGAGAAGCTGTTAAAGTAGAAACAGGCGCTAATACCGGTGCAGATGACATGACATCTGCCCACATGCGAAACTGGATGGAGTGTGTGCGTTCCCGCAAAAAGCCAAACGCAGATGTAATGGCTGGTTATAACCATTCCATTGCCAATATCATGACCACAGCCGCGCTTCGAACCGGTCAGTTTGTGACTTTTGATGAAGAAAAACAGGAAGTGATGGCGGGTGGTAAAGTGTTCCAATACTAATCCTATCCTAATACACATGTCTCAATTACTCAAGGCCGGATTCTTTTCCGGCCTGATTTTACTAATGCTAACCGCTTGTTCCGGAAATAAAGAGGTTTCTTCCGAGTCCTCGGATTTTCAAAAGCCCAAAGTGACTCTGGTAAGAAAAGATGCGGAGAAAAAAGTTGAAGTATTGATTGATGGGCAGCTATTCACTTCATATTACTATCCGGGGACCATCGCCAAACCTGTGCTTTATCCAATTCGAAGTTTGGGTGGGGCGGATCTGACCAGGGGATTTCCATTGGATCCAAGACCAGGGGAGCGTGTCGATCATCCCCATCATATCGGACATTGGTTTAACTATGGGGATGTAAATGGTCTTGATTTTTGGAACAATTCAGATGCTATTCCTGCCAACAAAAAAAGTGGCTATGGTACGATTATTCCTTCGGAAGAGCTCGAAATCAAAGAACTTGGCGACAAGGCGGAGCTGATGGTTGGAATGGATTGGATCGGGCCGGATGGAAGGATCTTATTGAAAGAAAAAACCAAATTTATATTTCAGGCTGAGGGCAACAAGCGGGTCATTGATCGCATCAGCACTTTGACCGCATATGGGTTGGAAGTGGACATGAAGGACAACAAGGAGGGAATGTTTGCTATCCGGGTCGCTAGGGAATTAGAGCATCCTTCCAATAAACCTGAACTATTTACGGATGCCAACGGAATTGCTACAGCCGTGCCTACCTTGAACAATGAAGGTGTAACGGGAAAGTACCGAAGCAGTGAAGGAAAAGAAGGGGACGATGTATGGGGTACTCGTGGGAAATGGGTAACGCTATCTGGTCAGATCAAAGGAGAGCAAGTTTCGATTTCAATTTTGGATCACCCGTCTAATCCGGGTTATCCCACCTACTGGCATGCAAGGGGATATGGCTTGTTTTCTGCCAATCCTTTGGGACAAAAAGCGCTGAGCAATGGAAAGGAAACCTTGAATTTCAAGTTAGCGGTAGGTCAGTCCGTTACTTTTAAATACCGTATTCTGGTTCACTCGGGAGTTACGCTTTCAGACGACTTGTTGAATTCTGAATTTGAGGCCTTTTCAATGACCAAGTTTCAATGATCAATGTTCAAACTCATTTTTAATTTTTCAAGAAAACCTGAAAATTGATCATTGAATTTGACCATTGAGTTTAAATACTGAGCTTGATTATTGATGAGAAACCTTTAAATTTCGATACTAATTCTTTGATTTTCATTCAGGATGTACCTGGCATTCACTTTTAAAATTTCACCATCATGAAAGATTCTGATCAAGTAACGCTACAAAATCAAGCAACAGCACTGCACCAACTCATCAATCATGCTTTGCAATCTGATTCAATTCCGAAGATTTATTGTAATGGATTTACCAATGCGGTTGGAAATTCAGATGTGATGTTGGTTCTTCAACAAAATGGCAAGCCAGCAGGGCTTGTAAATATGTCTTTTACGGTAGCCAAAACCCTAAGTCAAGCCTTAAAAGATATCTCGATTCGATAGAGACCAAATCCGGGCAGTCAATCATGACTACACATGACATTGAAAAGTTCCTTAAACCATGATTTCTGGAGAAACCATATTGTATTCAGCTTATAAGACTGAAAAAGACAGACTTTCGACAAATCTTAATGTTACACTGGAGAAAATCTCATCCTTTGGACGATTTACTGGAGACTGGCATTATGGAGAAGGAAGGGGGCCAAAGGCTGAAAATGTGGCGTTGGCTGAGAAAATTGCCAAACGTCTCCAATTGGAGCTTTTTTGTAAAATAGATGCCTTCCCAGGAGTTTGGGGAGAAATTCAAGTAACAGGATACCTCCAGCAGTATTTTTTTGAAATTAACATCTTGTCTGATACTTCTATTGAATTTTTTGTAGAGGATCAAAATCAACAGCCCATTTTGGATTTCGAAGGATTAGAATTCGAAGTTCTTTTGGCAAAAATCCAATTTTTTAAAACTCAATTTCTATGGAAATCATTCGTGTACTTTCCCCAAACCATTTTGACAAAAACCTATCCAGATTCTCCTGCCTCGCCTTCAGGAATTCTTCTGGTGGAAGGGGAGGAATCTCCGTATTCGATCGGGATTGCTCCAAACATAATTCAGGAGACCCGTGTAGTCATATCCACACGCACTATCAACGAATTGGCTTTAGCCCCCCGATTTTTTGGAAATTCAGTTCAGACCAACTACCAGATTATACAAAAATAGAGTTGGATGCCTCAAATGGAGATCCTTGTCATTACAATATTTTTGGCTTGACAGATAAGGAAGCCAAGATGTTTTTCCAAGGTGGTGATCAAGGAGGTTATTAAATCTGTGAAGGATCTACAGAAAGAATAACCACTAAGCAACAACTGCAGGAATTGATAATTAGCGGCTTTTTCGATTAGAAAATGAGTATTAAGATTCGCCCTAAGATTAGGATTTATGTCTTACTCGAACTCATTTATTTGACACTAGAAGAATGAAAAGCGTATTTTTTTGAGATAGCCCCTATTTTTCGCTACGCCTCCTGACAGGAATTAGTTTAGTCGGAAAAAGTCTTGAAACCCAATATATCAAAAAGCTACCTTCGTCATGTGGAGAAGTGCCGAATACCCAAAAACAGGACATATTCAAACTCCGCTTGAATACAGTCCACTAAGTTTGCCAATCGATCATTACCTTTATCCTTGTTCCCTTTGTTGCCATAACCTTAACACCTACGACCATGTTTAACTGGCTTCTTTTCCCCGTTCTGCTTTTGCTAACCACTGCAAATGCTTTTACCCAAACCTTCCAAGCAGACATTATAGTGTATGGAGGCACCCCTTCGGCTATCACAGCGGCAGTTCAAGCCAAAAAGATGGGTAAATCCGTGCTTGTTGTTTCTCCTGACCAGCACCTCGGAGGACTTTCTTCCGGTGGTTTGGGCTTTACTGACACGGGAAATAAAGCAGTGATTGGTGGTCTGGCGAGAGAATTTTACCATCGACTGTACTTGCATTACCAGCAAGACTCTGCTTGGAAATGGCAAAAACGGGAAGAGTATGGCAACAAGGGTCAAGGTACTCCGGCAATCGACGGAGAAAATCGAACGATGTGGATTTTTGAACCGCACGCTGCCGAACGGATTTTTGAGGATTGGGTCAGGGAATACCAACTGGAAGTTCACCGCAACGAATGGCTCGATCGGGAAAATGGATTGACCAAGAAAAACGGAAAAATCACCTCAATCCGGACACTTTCGGGAAAGACATATTCCGGAAAAGTCTTTATTGATGCTACCTATGAAGGGGATTTGATGGCAAGTGCAGGGCTGAGCTATGTTGTTGGTCGTGAAGCTAATTCAGTCTATGGGGAAACCTGGAACGGGGTTCAAGTGGGGGTTTATCAGCATGGCCATTTTTTCCGGGATTCCATTTCGGCATATCGGGTGCCGGGAGATCCTTCCAGTGGACTTTTACCGGAAATTTCTGCTGAACCTCCCGGGAAAAACGGGGAGGGTGATCAGCGATTGCAAGCCTATAATTTCAGAATGGCCCTCAGTAGGAATCCTGAAAACCGAGTTCCCTTTCCAAAACCTGATGGATATGATCCTGCCCGTTACGAATTGCTCGCAAGGGTATATGCGGCAGGATGGAAAGAGACTTTTTGGAAGTATGATCCGATACCCAATCTCAAGACGGACACCAATAATCACGGTCCTTTTAGTACGGATTATATTGGAAAAAATTACGATTACCCGGAGGCTAGTTACGGGCGGAGAATGGAAATCATTAGAGAGCATGAAGACTACCAGAAGGGACTGATGTACTTTTTGGCAAATGATCCACGGGTACCTGAAACTGTCCGAAGCGAAATGGCAAACTATGGTCTTGCCAAGGATGAATTTGTAGATAATGGGAATTGGCCGCATCAGATTTATGTCCGTGAAGCTCGTCGGATGATCGGAACTTATGTAATGACGGAACATGATGTTTTAGGAGCTAAACCTGTCCCTCAACCGGTAGGGATGGGTTCCTATTCCCTTGATTCCCACAATACCCAACGATTTGTGACTACTGGTGGATTTGTACAAAACGAGGGAGACATTGGCGTTCATCCCAAGCAGCCTTATTCGATCTCGTATGGAACCCTCTTGCCCAAAAAATCCGAATGTACCAATTTACTGGTTCCCGTTTGTGTGTCAAGTTCGCATACTGCTTTTGGATCGATCCGGATGGAACCGGTATTTATGATTTTGGGTCAGAGTGCAGCAGCTGCGGCCTCTTTGGCAATCGACGGAAAAGGTACTGTACAGGATGTATCTTATGAGCTTCTGAGAAAGGTATTGCTGGAAGAAAAACAGGTATTGGAAAACTAGATTAAAGCCCGAATTGAAACCTCAAAGCGGTTAAAATTTCTTACTGGATTGCAGGTGTATCCAAGTTCCCCAATTTTTTAACCAGTCTTTTTTTGTCAATAGTTCGTATTTGATGGATTAAAGCAATGGAATTGTTCGGAAGGTTTGTAATTTCTTTTTCAAGAAATACCTCATTTGGATATATGATTCTTCCTGATTTGTAGGAAGTTATTGGAATTGCATTTACCACATTTAAAAGTTCATTGAAAAAATTTTCACTTATCAATAGCACAGGTCTGGTTTTTCCTTGTTCGGATCCGATTACTGGATCCAGATTTGCCAAAAAAACAGCCCATTTTTTATATTCCATCTTACTCCAAATCACTGAACTCAAAATCCTTGGTTATTTCTGAAACATCTTCAAGGAATAATGGATCAGAGGTCGCCTTTTTTACCAATTTGATTTTTTTCTCTGTTAGGGAATCGTAGTCTTCAATGATTACCAAAACCTTTTTTCCGGAAGACTTCAGATTCTCGGGAAGGTTTATGATCAGCTGATCACCTTCTATTTTATACATTTTTTTTATGGTCATTTCTTGAAATTTTAATTGAGATATGAATAATTAGAAAAAATCTATATGATTCAAACTACTATTTTTTCAAAAATATTTTGATTGAATTTTGAGATGAATTGCTTCAACGAATATAAGGCTCTATTGAAGTAAGCAGTATAGCCTTTCTTTCGAGAGGGAGTTGTTGGACTTATTAAAGATATGAAGAATACCTTGCCAAAAAATATTTGTTGAAAAGAGTAGAGAATTCCTTCTTAATAGCTGGTTTATGGATTTATGGATCAAATCCGATTCTAAGAAGATAATTTTTTCTAGCAAAGAATAGGGTGTGTTTCTACTAATTCCCTTCGTGTCTTCGAGCCTTCGTGGCAAAAGATTTTTTGATTAGCCACAAAGACGCCAAGGCGCCAAGAATAGGTTGTGTTTCTGCTATTGTGGTCACTAATTCCCTTAGTGTCTTCCCGACTTTGTGGCAAAAGATTTTTTGATTAGCCACAAAGGCGCCAAGAATAGGGTGTGTTTCTACTAAATCCCTTCGAGCCTTCGTGGCAAAAGTTTTTTTATTGGCCACAAAGACGCCAAGGCGCCAAGAATAGGTTGTGTTTCTGCTATTGTGGTCACTAATTCCCTTAGTGTCTTCCCGACTTTGTGGCCAAAAATCTTGACAATCTTTCAAAAAATCAAAAAGCCGAGGTGGATACCTCTTCGGCTTTTGATATGGATACCAAATAGCTTAATCGTGGATAACTTTCTTATCCGTAATCAAAAGATTGGACAGCCCAGCCAGAATCAGGAGTAATCCAGCCAATAGCATGGTATTGATTACCGCTTCTCCGAAGATCAGTTTGTATAGGAAATTCACACCACCAATGGAAGCCACTATCTGTGGGATTACGATAAAAATATTGAAAATCCCCATATAGACTCCCATTTTTTTGGGTTCCACCGAGCCGGATAGCATGGCATAAGGCATAGAAAGAATACTCGCCCAGGCAATACCGACCAGTGCAAAGCAACCATGAAGCATCCATGGTTCGGAAATGAAATAGATGGAAATGAATCCCACACCACCTGCCACTAAACTTACCAAGTGGACCAGTCTCCTGTTGATTTTTACTTTTGAAGTAATGAAAGCCAAAATCAAGGCATAAAACATGGACACTAATCCATAGGTGCCTAAGTAATTGCCAACGCTATCGGCCGCATCGTTATAGGCAGCTGAACTTGTATCTGTAGCACCGAAAATATGCTCAGTAATTGCCGGAGTGGCAAAACTCCACATGGTAAAAAAGGCAAACCAAGAAAAAAACTGAACCAGACCCAATTGTACCATCACTTTGGGCATGGAGGAAATATTCTGAACGATTTCCGAGAATCCGCTGAAAATCCCTCGATTAGCCGATTTCTCGCGCTCAAATTCTTCCAAATCTTCCGGAGGATACTCATCTGTGGTCAGAATGGTATAAAGTATCGAGCTGAACAACACCAAAGCGCCTATCCCAAAGGCATATTTGACCGAATCCGGTACCACTCCTTCGGCAGCGGTATTGGGAACACCCAGTTGGGTCATCAGCCAGGGAAGGTTAGAAGCCACCCAGGTACCAATGCCGATTATCAAGGTTTGTACCACAAACCCATACGAACGCTGGGAGTCCGGTAGCTTATCTGCTACTAAGGCCCGAAACGGTTCCATGGAAATATTGATCGAAGCGTCCAGAATCCATAGGGCGCCTGCAGCCATCCAAAGTGCGGAAGAATAAGGTGAGAAAAACAGGGCAATCGTACTTAATACCGCTCCGATAAAAAAGAAGGGCTTTCTTCTCCCAAATTTAGGGTGCCAGGTTCGGTCACTCAAATACCCGACAATAGGCTGAACCAATAATCCAGTCAACGGAGCTGCGATCCATAAAAAGGGAATAGCATCCTTATCCGCTCCCAAGGTTTGGAAAATCCTAGACATGAATCCGCCCTGAAGGGCAAATCCAAATTGAATTCCGAGAAATCCGAAACTCATGTTCCAGATCTGCCAGAAGCTTAACTGTTTTTTTTCAAGGCTCATTTTGGGCGATAAGGGTAGTTGATACTGGGTTAGGAAAGACCTGTAAGGCAAAACTCCTCCTTAGTATGGTCAAGGTCTAAAAATTTAACCTTGGACACTTCAAAGAAGGGATGATTGTAATCCGGAAGGGGATCAAACTCGGTTAATTTCTCTAAAAAGGCAAAGGAAGATTCCTGAAGGGCTTGTGACTTTCCGTCAACAGAAACCGTCTTTGTTTCGAATCCATGCAGGTAAATCCTGATTTTTTGAAAGAGACTAGTGAAACTTCCATCTGCTTTCTCAAACACCAAAGACTCCTGTTCCGGCTTGTAGGAGATCGTACGTCGGAAGTAAGCTCCCTCATGGTAGTCCAATCCTTCACCTTCATCCTCAAAATAGAGGAAATGAGAACCCGACTTTCCTTTGTACACATGAAGGCTAAGTAAGCCATCTGTTGGTGCCTCGGTATGGTCAATGTTGGATTGCATGGCAAAAACCTGTCCCGCCCTAACATAAATAGGGAGATAGTTGAGGGGACAATCCTGATAGATCACCTGATTTCCCTGGTGTTTTTGGTCAGAAAATAGATAGTACCAATCGCCCTTTGGTAAATAGACTTTGGTTATTTCCTTTTGGCTTTCCACAGGGGCAACAAGAAAAGTATCACAGAACAGGTATTGATTTTGAAAAGCAGGTTGAAAGATGTGTTCGTCCTCAAAGTAATCTACCGCAAGGGATGCCGAAATAGGCAAGCCTGTGTGAGTACTGCTAAAAAATTTACTGTAAATCGTGGGGAGTAGCCGGTATCGCAGCTTCATGTAGTTTCTGCTGATTTCTTCCACTTCTTCCCCAAAGGCCCAAGGTTCGGCATCATTGCTGTTGATCATGGAATGCGCTCTGTAAAAAGGAGAAAAAGCCCCGATACTCATCCAGCGGGCAAAGAGACTTTTACTGGCCTCACCTGCAAATCCACCAACATCATATCCGGCAAAGGATACGCCACTCAAGCCCAGGCTGTTGACCAATCGAATGCCGGCCATCATGTGCTCCTCCGAAGCAACATTGTCCCCAGTCCATGCTGCTGCATACCGCTGTATTCCTGAAAATCCAGAACGGGTCAGGACAAAAGGCCTTTTTGAAGGGTTTTGAAGTTTTGCACCTTCCTGAGCACTTCTAGCCATTTGAAAACCATAAATATTTCGGGCTTTCCGATGGGAGGCCTGCTCGCCATCGTAATCAAACTCGATCACGTTGGGGGTAAACTGTCCCCAAGAGGCAGGCTCATTCATATCCGTCCAAAATCCATCGACACCGGCTTCGGTGTAAAAGGCCATTTTTTCTGCCCACCACCTTCTGGTCTCTGGGTTGGTAAAGTCAGGGAAGGCACACCAACCCGGCCAAACTTGAGCCTCATAGGTTTTTCCGTCGGGATAATCGACAAAGAGACCTTGTTGCAAACCCTCTTCGTAGGGAAGATATCCTTTTTGTGTTTTGATTCCAGGATCCATGATTACCACGACCTTAAATCCTTTTTCCTTTAGGCGGGCAATCATGGCTTTGGGATTGGGGAATTTCTCCCCGTCAAAGGTAAACACCTTGTAGCCCTCCATGTGGTGGATATCGAGGTAAATCACATCAGCCGGCATTTTTTTATTTCGAAACCCATCAGCTACTGCAAAAACCTCCGATTCGGGATAGTAGGAATACCGGCATTGTTGAAATCCCAAGGCCCACTTGGGAGGCATTTGCATTCGTCCTGTCAGCCAGGTGTACGAAGAAATGATTTCGCCCACGGTGGGCTGATGGAAAAAGTAATAATCCAAATCCCCATCCTCTGCACTGAAATACACAAAACGGTTGGTGGATGCACCAAAGTTAAAAACTGACTTGTGGGTATTGTCAAAAAAAATACCGTATGCTCCTTGCTTATGGACTCCCAAATAAAAAGGAATACTCATGTACAAGGGGTCGTCCCCCACGCCATACGCGAAGTAGTCCGTATTCCAGTTGGTATATGCTTTTCCAAAACGATTCAGATTTCCGGTTTTCTCACCCAAACCAAGGAACTTTTCATTTTTTTGGATCACTTTGAAGTTACTTACCTCAGTTCCAATCCAGGAAATCCCCAAGGAGTCGTCCTGGTTTAACAGGTTTCCTCTCAAGTCATAGAAGGAAAGGCAAAAAGAGGTCAAATCCACTTGAAGCCGTACAAGCGGCGTGGTGAGCGTTAGGGAATGAAGGTTTTCTTCCAAAGTAAATCCCACCGGTTCCGGAGAACTGATGACCGAGTAGGGATTAGATTCAAAAGTTTCAAATCGACTTGCCTGAACTCTCAAAATTCCGGCTTGGTAAACGGTAATCTTAAAATAAGCATGCTCACTTCTACCTTCAATGCCTTGACGATTGCTTTTCCATTCGATTACTTCTCCAAATGTTGAATTTCTGGCAGAGTTTCTTAAAATTTTTGTTTCAATGTCTGAGGAGTTCATGCTGAATTAATTTGGCTTCTCTGATAAGCTACGGTGCTAAAATAGAAATGAATACCTAGGATAAAAACCAGATTTTATGCTTTAAATATTTAGTTGAAAACAGTTACAGCATGTAAAACGGTCTTTTTTTAAAATTTTACGCTATTCAATCGTTTGCAATCCAGATTTACAAAATATTTTAAAAGTCAAGATTTTTCTATTCGAACGGATGATTTACGAACCAAAAGCTCCGTTTCTAGGACTATTGAGGGCTGAAAATTCTCAGGGTTTATTTTTTTCTCGATTAGGTCAATAAGTATTTCTGTAGCTTTTGTTCCGATTCGAAATCCAGGCTGGGCTACGGAACTAAGACTGGGATCAACCATTGAACAGAATTGCCAATTGCTGAATCCTACTATTCCAATTTCTTCAGGAACATGGAAGCCGGCACGTTTTGCGGCCATCATCGCACCTACAGCAGCCATATCATTATTTGCAAAAAATGCGTCGGGTTGAGTTGATTGCTCGTTAAGAAGGCGAGTAGTGATTTTTTCAGCTTCTTCCTCCGTGCCTTGGGGGCACTCAACCATCAGGTTGGGGTTAGGTTCAATCCCGAAACTTTTTAGTGCATCTTGGTATCCACGCATTCGTTCTTGTGCAATCTTTAGGTTTGAAGGCCCTGCCAAGTGTACAATAGTAGAATACCCTTGTAGCAAGAGGTGTTTGGTCGCTTCAAAAGCTCCCTTGTAGTCATCTACAATCACATGAATGGCACCAGGGATTTCAGGGACCCGATCAAAAAAAACGATAGGATACCCTTTTTCAAGCAGGCGAGAGAAATGCCCAAAGTCGGTGGTTTCTTTTGAATAGCTGACTAAAAATCCGTCAATTTGATTGGAAAGCATGGTGTCAATGCTCGATTTCTCTCTTTCCAGTTTTTCATTCGTCTGAGTTAAAATCACATTGTATCCTCTGGAAGAAGCCACTTCTTCAATTCCACTGATGACGGTTGAAAAAAAGAAATGAACTACTTCCGGTATGATGACACCGATGGTGAATGATCTACTTTTTCTCAGGGAAAGCGCAATTGCATTCGGCCGATAATTCAATTTATCCGCCATTTCTTTGACCTTTCGCTTTGTCTCATCACTGATGCCTGGGTAATCCTTCAAGGCTCTGGAAACAGTGGAGGAGGAGACATTCAGTTCCCTGGCAATATCCTTTATGGTGGATTGTTCTAGCTTCATTAAGAATTATACTTTTCCAAGAAATAAATATACAGGGTTTTTGTTTTGGTCTTTAAAATTTTCGTGGTGGATTTCTTTTGATTGAACCAGAAGTTCTTTCATAGACAAATCCAATTTAAAATTTTTTTTCAATGCAAACGTCACCGCAAACGTCTGCATAATTTTTTTTCTCGACCCTATCTATCAAGGACTTGCGCTGAGCAATTTCAAATTATATGTTAACGATTGAAAAATTTACCGAGAATAATTGGTTTTAAAGCTTTTTTCCTTTGATGTAAATTTTTCAATAAAAATTATAATTAATTTAAGTAAACCCTAACCTTAAACGTAAAAAATGAACGTATTTCAACGACTTCGATGGGCAGTGGCATTGCTACCAATTCTGGTGGCATGTGAACCTTATGAGATGCCTCCAATTATTCCTCAAAAAGGATCAGATGTGACCTTCTCTGGAGGAAACAGCATTATCCTTAAAAAGGACGGTGCTGACAAAACAGATATTGAATTCACTGTTACAGCCGCTGATTTCGGTGCTGCAGGTAAAATTCGGTATGAGCTCCAAATGGATCTTCCTAATTCCAACTTCGCATCACCTGTGAAGTTGGGCGAATCCGAATCAAACTTCATCAAGGTGAATGCTGCGGAGTTAAATAAGGCCCTTCTAGCTAAGAAGCTTCCTTTTGGAACGGCCTCTGATGTGGCTTTCCGCGTAAAATCCACCTTTGATCAACCCATGGATCCAATCTATGGAGCAACACTCACCCTGAAAGTTACTCCGTATGATGCCACCGTGGCTTTTCCGGTAATGTACGTCCCTGGTGATTATCAAGGCTGGAATCCTGCTAATGACAAAACCGTACTCTACTCCGAAAAATTCGACAACAAGTTTAAAGGTTTTGTTCATATCCTTGGTGGTTCAAGAGAATTCAAATTTACCGAAGGACCAAACTGGGACAATAATTACGGCGATACCGGAGGAGACCTGAAGTTAGAAAAAGATGGGGACAACATTAAGGTCGCAGCTGACGGAACCTATGAAGTCAACGTTGACCTTACTGCCAAAACCTACACAATCGGTGCGGTAAAACTTTGGGGAATAGTAGGTAGTGCCACAGCAGGTGGTTGGGATACAGATACTCCGATGAATGTTTTCGATAAAGCATCCAACTCCCTAAAAATCACAGCGGATCTAAAGGCCGGCGAATTCAAATTCAGGGCCAACAACAACTGGGATAATAATTTTGGGGGAAACAATGGTGAGTTGAGTGCTGGAGGTCCAAATATCGCCATTGCAGCAGCCGGAAACTACACAATCACACTTACTTTTGGTGCTGCAGGAAAAGTAACCTATACCGTGGTTAAAAATTAATTTTATTTCTCCAAGGAAACTGTTTTGTTTGTCTTGGTACATTTCTATTCCGGCTTTCTGAGGATTTCAGAAGGCCGGTTCTTTTAAATTAACCCTTCTGATGTTTTCAAATTCCAAACTTTTATTCGTATTGATTTTGGTGGTCGCCTTGGTGAGCAGACTTTCGGCTCAGGTTACCACCGAACCTGCCTTGCCTCTTGCAGGAAGCACTGTGAAAATTATTTACGATGCCTCCAAGGGTACAACGGGTTTGAAAGATTGCAATTGTGATGTCTATATCCATATCGGTGCGGTTACAGGGGGTCCCACTTCCACTACCTGGTCGATAGTCCCATTCCAATGGGGAACCGCTAACCCGGCGGCAAAGATGACCAAGGTCTCCGGACAGCCGAATATTTACACCTTTGAACTGACACCGAATACATTTTTCAATAATCCGACCAACCAGACTATTTATCGTTTGGGACTAGTATTCAGAAATGCAGATGGAACCAGGGAGGGTAAAACTTCCTCAAATTCCGATTTTTTTGTCAACCTCGCACAGGGCTTCGACATTTCCTTTACCTCCCCGCAGGCAGGCACTTCTGTTTCGTTGGAAGTCGGCAAAAGTATTGATTTTAAGGCTTCTGCCACAGAACCCGCTGACCTGAGCATGGAATTGGATGGGGTTAAAGTTGCAGAGGCAAAAAATGCCCAAGAAATTACCTACACTTACACAGCAACCCAGCCAGGTAATTTTACCCTTACTGCTAAAGCAGTCAAAGGAAATTCCGAGGATGCTCAGTCCCTAGGCATTGTCGTTTTTGCTCCTTCTGAAGTTGTCGCCTTGCCTGCAGGGGCGAAGTTGGGCATCAATTACCTTTCTGATACGGAAGTGATTTTGGCGCTACAGGCACCGGGAAAAAGTATTGCCCATGTGATTGGGGATTTTAACGACTGGAAAGTCCTGCCAGAGTTTCAAATGAAAAAAACTCCGGATGGAGAGACGTTTTGGTTGAAAATTCAAGGATTGACCCCAAAACAGGAATATATTTTTCAATACTTGGTCGATGGTGATATTCGGATCGGAGATCCCTATGCCGATAAGACTTCCGATCCTTTCAACGACCAAGAAATCATCACACAGAATCGATATCCGGGTTTAAGGCCATATCCCTCCGGAAAAACAGAATTTCAGGCTACATACCTTCAAACCGCCCAGGACCCCTACCCTTGGAAAAATCTCAACTATACCAAACCCAAGCCGGAAGAATTGGTAGTCTATGAGCTTTTGGTCAGGGATTTTGACACAAAAAGAACCTATCAGGCAGTGATTGACCGCCTAGACTACCTGAAAAGTTTGGGAATCAATGCCATTGAACTGATGCCCATTGGGGAGTTTGAAGGAAACCTTTCCTGGGGCTATAATCCTTCCTTTTTCTTTGCACCGGACAAATTTTATGGGACTAAAAATGACTTGAAACGCCTGATCGATGAGGCTCATGGGAAGGGAATGGTGGTGATTTTGGACATGGTTCTCAATCACGCTTTTGGCCAAAGTCCATTTGTTAGACTTTACAACGACGGGGATTATGGGGCACCTACGCCAGACAATCCTTGGCTCAACCGCGTTGCCAAGCATCCCTTCAATGTCGGATATGATTTCAACCATGAGAGTAAATACACTCAGGCATTGGTTGATTCGGTGAACAATTACTGGTTGACCGAATACAAGGTGGACGGTTTCAGGTTTGATCTATCCAAGGGATTCACCCAGGTGAATTCAGGGGATAATGTAGGCTTCTGGTCCCAATATGATGCCTCACGAATTAAAATCTGGAAGCATATTTATGACCGAATCAAATCTAATCACCCCGAGGCCTATGTGATTTTGGAGCACCTTTCCGCCAATGAGGAGGAAAAGGAATTGGCAGACTATGGCATGATGTTTTGGGGAAACATGAACGGTGCTTCCAGAAATCTGGCCAAAGGCTCGAACGATAATTTGGAGTGGGCTTATTTCAAAAACAGGAATTGGAATAAAAACCATTTAATTGCCTACCAGGAATCTCATGACGAGGAAAGGGTCATGTGGGAATCCTTGAATTTTGGAGCAACTTCACCGCTCAATATCAAGGTTTTGGAAAATGCGGTCAATCGAAACCAGATTATGACTGCATTTTATTTTGCAATACCCGGCCCAAAAATGATTTGGCAATTCGGGGAGTTTGGATATGATTTGGAATTAAACAACGACCGATTAGGAATAAAACCTACCAAATGGGAATATCTTGATAATCAACAGCGAATTAGATTGTTTAAGCTCTATCAGGAAATGATCAAGCTGAAAAAGAACCATGGGGTATTTTCAAATCCAACATCTGCGGCGATTAATTTGGGTTCCACTTTCAAATCCATTTATCTGGATCATCCGGAAATGGACGTCGTTTTGTTTGGAAATTTTGATCTGAATACACGTGCCAACCAAGTATTTTCGTTTCCAAGGCCAGGTAAGTGGTATAATTACTTTACTGGAGAAGAATTGAATGTTACTTCCGCACAAATGTCATTTAGCCTTCGACCAAATGAGTTTTATCTATATACTGACAAACAGCTTCCCAAGCCGGAATCCGGAATCTTGCAGGAAGATTTTGTCACTTCTTTACCCGAAGAATTGCCGGCCGGCTCATTCAGGGTATATCCAAATCCTACGTCCAATTTTCTAACGGTTGAACTGCCAAAAGACATGGTTTATGCCAATTACAGAGTGGTTGATATGGCTGGAAGAGTGGTTTTTGATGGTCAAAGTAGTGGCAGTGAACAGATTTTGGGATTCGATCTAAGTGAAATCCGGGCAGGGATGTATATCTTTGAGGCGTTTGATACCAAACGTGTGCTGTATCAGCGCTTTATTAAGAAGTAAACCAAACCTAATTCAAACTATGAAATTTAAACCTGGAGTAAAGTACGGAGAAGAACTCGGAGACCTATATGCTTATGCAAAGGAGAATGAATTTGCTTTACCTGCTGTGAATGTAATTGGTACAAATTCCGTCAATGCGGTATTAGAAACGGCCAAAAAGATGAATTCACCTGTGATTATTCAATTTTCCAATGGAGGAGCACAGTTTTTTGCAGGAAAAAGCCTTCCCAATGATAAGCAACAGGCAAGTATCGCTGGCGGAATCTCTGGTGCTCACCATGTACATCAAATGGCGGAAGCGTATGGAGTGCCTGTAATTCTACATACAGACCATGCTGCTTTGAAATTACTCCCTTGGATTGATGGATTACTTGAGGCTGGGAAGGCCTATCATGCTGCCTATAAAAGACCGCTTTACAGTTCGCACATGCTGGATCTCTCCGAAGAGCCATTGCATGAGAATATCGAGATTTCTGCAAAGTATTTTACAGAATTTGCCAAACTGGACATGGCCATCGAAATCGAATTAGGTGTCACTGGAGGGGAGGAAGACGGTGTGGATAATTCCGATGTGGATTCCTCTAAACTCTACACGCAGCCGGAAGAGGTAGCCTATGCTTACGAGCACTTAAAAGGAATCAGTGACTTGTTTACTATAGCAGCTGCTTTTGGAAATGTGCATGGCGTATATAAACCGGGAAATGTGAGTTTGAAGCCTATTATCTTGAAAAACTCTCAGGATTACATCAACAAAAAGCATGGAACTACAGGGAAACCTTTGAATTTTGTATTCCATGGAGGTTCAGGCTCATCCGTGGAGGAAATCCGTGAGGCCAATAGCTACGGTTCAATTAAGATGAACATTGATACCGACATGCAGTGGGCCATGTGGGAGGGTGTCTTGAACTATTACAAGAAAAATGAAGCCTATTTGCAAGGGCAGTTGGGTAATCCTGAAGGACCCGATAGCCCGAACAAAAAATATTATGATCCACGTGTTTGGTTGAGAAAGGGCGAAGAAAGCTTTGTAAAGCGTCTTGAACTCGCTTTTGATATGCTAAACGCCGTGGGAAGAAATTGATTGAATCTTTATCCTTAACAGGAAAAGTCACTTGCCTCAGGTGACTTTTTCTTTTATCCCAAAATACTATGAATAAACCTTTGGTAATCAGCTCAATTTTGGCCCTGTCCACTTTAAGTTTCTGTAAGGAAAAGGAAATTCCTGTACCCAAAAATTACTGGCCCAGTGCCGGAGTTACCTATGAGATTTTTGTGCAATCCTTCAATGACTCCAATGGAGATGGAATTGGAGACTTTAACGGGGTGACAGAAAAACTCGATTATATCAAAGAGTTGGGCGCCAATGCGATTTGGTTTATGCCAATCATGCCTTCACCCACTTACCACAAGTATGATGTAACCGATTACAAGGCGGTACATCCGGATTATGGGACTTTGGAGGATTTTAAGAGACTCTTAGAGGAAGCGCATAAGCGCGATATTAAGATCGTGATCGACATGATCATCAACCATACCTCCACGGAGCATCCTTGGTTTCAGGCATCCAAATCAGGTCGGGACAATGAATTCCGGGATTATTACGTTTGGGCTCAAAAGGATACCATTGCCGATTTTTTAAATAAAAAGGTGGTCACCCTGGACTCGGACAACATCAGACAATGGCATGACCCCGGACAGGGAAAAGATTTCTACTATGGGTTTTTCTGGGGAGGCATGCCGGATTTGAATTTTGACAATCCGAAAGTCCGCGAAGAAATTTATGATATTGGAAGATTTTGGCTGGAAGAAGTGGGTGTAGATGGATTCAGATTGGATGCGGCGAAGCATATTTTCCCGGATGACCGACCCTTGGACAACCATGCATTTTGGAAAGAATTCCGTACAAAAATGGAGGCCATCAAACCCGATGTGTATCTGGTAGGGGAGGTGTACGACAAAAAGGAGATTGTGGCACCCTACCTGCCGGGACTTCCTGCCTTATTCAATTTTGACTTTCACTATACGTTGATTGAATCACTAAATTCTGAAAACGGTCAACTTTTACTTGAGAAGCAAAAGGAGGTATTGGCCTTTTACCAGGGAATCACACCCAATTTTATTGATGCGACTTTTTCCTCCAATCACGATCAGCCCAGGCTTTTGAATGACCTAAAGGAAGACATGTCCAAATACAAGCAAGCTAGTGCTATTTTGCTGACTATGCCGGGTGCCCCTTATCTCTACTATGGAGAAGAAATCGGAATGCTCGGACTAAAACCCGATGAGCATATCCGAGAGCCGTTCCTTTGGGATACCAAAGCTAAAGACACGGGCAGAACCACATGGATTGCATCCAAATACAGTACGGATGAGCGAGTGACACCCTTGGAGGGTCAGCGACAAGATCCAAACAGTATTTTCAACCATTATAAAAAATTGATCGCACTTCGAAATTCATATCCTGCGTTGGCTACGGGGAGTTTGGAGACTCTTCAGGAAAGCCTTCCCAAGGAAATTATGGCGTATTTAAGAAAAACTTCCGGTCAAGAAGTATTGGTAGTTCATAATGTAGGAACAGCAGAGTCAACCATGGATTTGCCAGAAGGGTTTGAAAATCAGCTATTTGCTTTGGGAAAGGTAAAAATTGATTCAGGAAAACTCAGGCTTGATACGAATTCAAGCGTGGTGTTGCTCAAGTAAAACAAAAGGCCCGGTTTTCCGGGCCTCTTTCGATTGAAATCAATTGGGTAGGGCAATCAGGTAGAAAGAATTTCTGCTATTCTCAAATCTTCATCATCCACTTCTTTATCATCAACAATGGCCTTAACAATTGGGGTATAGACTACTTTATTATTGATCATACCCGCCATTACATCATATTTTCCTTGCATTAACCCCTCCACAGCGGCCACACCAAGTTTGGATGCCAATAGTCGATCAAATGAAGTGGGCGCACCACCACGCTGCAAATGACCGAGAATAGTAACTTTAATGTCATAATAGGGGAGATAATCTTTTACCTTGTCAGCAATCTCTTGTGCAGAACCGCTTTTGCCTCCCTCAGCCACAATCACGATATTGGAGGATTTTTTTGCCTTTGATCGGGTTTTGAGTTTATCGATTAAACTTTCGATTGATGTTTTTCTCTCAGGAATTAGTATTGCAGCGGAAGCGCTTCCGATTCCGGCATTAATGGCAATAAATCCTGCATCTCTGCCCATAACCTCGACAAAGAATAGCCGGTCATGGGAAGTGGCAGTGTCCCTGATTTTGTCAATCGCTTCAATGGCGGTGTTACAGGCCGTATCAAAACCAATGGTCAAGTCGGTTCCCGAAAGATCATTGTCAATGGTGCCTGGAAGTCCGATGGCTGGAATTCCGTATTCCTGGTAAAAAAGATGGGCTCCTGTCAATGATCCATCCCCACCAATCACCACAAGGGCATCAATGCCATGACTTACAAGGTTTTCATAGGCTTTTTTCCTTCCCTCAGGGGTTCGAAACTCCTCGCTTCTTGCCGACTTCAGAAAAGTACCGCCTCTTTCGAGTACATGGGTGATGTTTTTGGAATCAAGTTTCTTGATGTCATTTTGAATCATACCTTCATAACCTCGGTAGATTCCATACATCTCAAGTCCATAATAAAAGCCAGCACGTACCGCGGCACGTATGGCTGCATTCATTCCCGGAGAATCACCGCCAGAGGTGAGCACGCCGATTTTTCTAATATTTTTAGGTTCCATAGGTTTGTGTTAAGGCTATGATCATCAGTTCGGCTGATGCTGGGTTGGTCGCCAATGGAATGTTGTGGACATCACAAATTCGCATCAGCATTTGTACATCGGGTTCATGAGGATGTTTGTCCAGTGGATCTCTGAAAAATATGACCGCAGCAAGTTTCTTCTCCGCCGCTAGTGCTGCAATCTGTGCATCCCCACCTAAAGGGCCGGATAGAAGTCGTTCTACTTGAAACCCCGCTTTTTCAATGTGTAAACCGGTAGTTCCTGTAGCAACCAGGTCGATATCAACGCGTTGAAGCGCATCACGGAATCCGCTCAAAAAGTGAACCATGTCGGCTTTTTTGCCATCATGGGCGATTAAGGCGATCTTCATGAATAGAGTCTAGCTAGGTTTGGATTGCAAATTTAGGGAAATTTTGTTTTTTTGCTTACTCCCTGGATTTTATTGTTACTTTCATACGACCCCGATTCCCTTAGATTAACCTACCGCAGTTTTTGTTTTGCCAGCTAGATTGCTGCCTTTTTGAAGCAGATTGCGATTTGGGAAATATCAAAATAAACAGATTTTTTAGTTGGCCTGCCCTTCCAGCATCAGCAGAAACGTGTATTCTAATGCCAATTCTTTGAGTGAATTGAATCTGCCTGATGCTCCTCCATGTCCCGCTTCCATATTGGTGTAGAGCAGCAGCAACTTGCTGTCCGTTTTCTTGTCCCGCAGTTTGGCCACCCACTTGGTCGGCTCCCAATATTGCACCTGCGAATCATGAAGACCTGAGGTAATCAAAAGGTTTGGATATTCTTTTGCTTCTACGTTATCGTATGGCGAATAGGAAAGCATGTATTCATAATATTCTTGGTGCTTTGGATTTCCCCATTCCTGAAACTCACCCGTAGTCAGGGGGATGCTTTCGTCCAACATGGTCGTCACCACATCCACGAAAGGCACATTTGCAATTACTCCTTTGAAAAGTTCAGGGTTTAGGTTAATGACAGCACCCATCAACAAGCCCCCCGCACTGCCACCCATAGCATATAGATGCTCAGTACAAGTGTAGTTGTTTTGAATGAGATGAGTGGCGCAGGCAATGAAATCCGTGAATGTGTTCTTCTTTTTGAGCATTTTCCCTTCTTCGTACCAATGCCTACCCAAATCCTCTCCACCCCGGATATGGGCGATTGCAAATACGAATCCTCTGTCTAATAGACTAAGTCGGTTGGATGAAAAATAAGCATCCATACTGTACCCGTATGAACCATAGGAGTAGAGCAAAAGCGGATTGGTTCCATTATTGGAAAAAAGTGATTTTTTGTAAACCAACGATATGGGCACCAAAACCCCATCTGGGGCTTTTGCCCAGATGCGCTTGGAGTGGTATTCCAAAGGATTATAGCCACCAACTACTTCTTGCTGCTTGAGGAGGGTCTTTTCTTGGCTGACCAGGTTATAGTCATAGACCGAACTGGGCGTAGTCAGGGAATTATAACCAAATCGCAACAGATCGGTATCAAATTCAGGATTGGTGCTGATCCAGGCGGTGTAGGTTTCGTCCTCAAATTGTATGGCATGTCCAATTCCCTCCCAGGGCTGGATTTGGATCTGCGTGAGGCCATTGAACCGCTCTTGAGTTACCAAATACTTGGAGAAAAGATCGAAGTCTTCAAGCAATACCTCAGCACGATGAGGAATCACATCTTCCCAGTTGTCTTTTTCAGGGGCAGTGACGGGTGCTTTCACCAGTTTGAAATTCTTTGCCTGATCATTGGTGCGGATATAAAAATGCTCCCCATAGTGATCAGCGGCATATTCCAAAAAAGGAATTCGTTTCTGTAACAGTTGAAATTCGGAATGGGGTTGGTTTGCTACAATAAACCGAACCTCTGAAGAAATTGTGCTCTCAGAATGAATCAAAATAAATTTTTCAGATTTGGTTTTGTGTACGACACAGCTGAATTCTTCATCCATTTCCTCAAAAACAAGCTGATCTGTCGATGGGTCACTTCCCAGAATATGCATGAAAATCTGATGAGATCTCAAGGTTTCGGGATCCTGCTTGGAATAGTAGAGCGTTTTATTGTCCCCAGCCCAGACAAAATTTCCAGTGATTTCAGGAATGGATTGTTGGGATATTTCTCCTGATTGGAGGTTTTTGAAATGAATCGTGTAGATTCTGCGGCCTACTTCATCCACTGCAAATGCCAGGATTTTCTGATCTGGAGTGGTAGCTGTTCCTCCCACTTGGTAAAATGCCTTACCCTGCGCCAATTCGTTGACATTGAGGATAATTTCTTCATCGGACGTCCAGCTTCCTTTTTTCCGACAATAAATCGGGTATTCCTGTCCTTTTTCATACCGAACGTACCAGTGGTATCCCGATTTGAAGTAGGGGACACTCTGATCATCTTCTTTAATGCGGGATTTCATTTCCTCGAAAAGTTTTTCCTGAAATACTTCCGTAGGTTTCATCACCTCTTTTACAAAATCATTCTCATCTCTGAGGTATTGGATCACTTCAGGATTTTCTCTATCATTCATCCAATAGTAATCATCGATTCGCTGATGTCCATGGATTTCTAAAAGCTTTGGTTTTTTTGGTGCAATCGGGGCGTTCATTTCTTGGTAATTTGCTGCAAGGATAATCAATATTGGCTCATTTTGGTTCGGAATGGTACATTTTTCAAGCCCGGATTTAATGTTCATAGGGCTGATTTTTATGATTTTTAGCTTATTATTGATAGCAAAACACCAGATGCCAAGTAAAATATGGGGCTTGCATGGATAAATCCAGGGTATTGGTGAAATTGGATTACTAACTGTCTATACTAAAAAAAAACATTTATGGGATTACTTCAGGAATTTAAAGAGTTTGCGGTCAAGGGAAATGTGATTGACCTTGCTGTCGGTGTAATCATTGGCGGTGCATTTGGAAAAATTGTTTCCTCTTTTGTCAATGATGTGGTCATGCCTCCATTGGGTTTGTTGGTTGGGGGCGTGGATTTTAAGGATTTGAATTTAATCCTTAAAGATGCCTCAACAAACGAGCTAGGGGAGGCGGTGGCTGCTGTTACCTTGAACTACGGGATGTTTATACAAAACGTGGTTGATTTCACAATTATCGCTTTTGTGATCTTTATGGCAATAAAGGGGATAAACAAGATGAACAAGAAAAAGGAGGAAGCTCCTGCACCCCCATCTGCTCCACCGGCACCCACACCAAGTGAAAAACTTTTGGAAGAGATCAGAGATCTATTGAAGAAATAAATTCATAGGCCTGAGGGTATTATCTCAGGCCTGCTCTTAGCTTCCTGAGCCTCTTTGTCGTTGATAAATGTGCCGATTGAAATCCCGAGCGATGTTGTGAAGCATCATCAGCTGTTTGTAGGAAATCACTTTTGAAATCAAGCTGGAAAAATTCTTTTCTTCCTCCAGCATTTTTTGCTGGAGCTGTATTCTTTTTTGAACCCTGGATTTGGCTTCTTCTTCTGAAACACTTTCAATTCCTCGGTTGAGTTCTGAAATAGACTTCATAACCGCTTCACGCTGATCCGTATAGCTGTTGAAAATGGGCCAAAATTTTTCAGCCTGTTCGGGTTTTAAATCTATCCTCGTTGTGATAAAGGCAATTCGAGCAGCCTGAAGCTTTTCGGGGTCGATGTTTTGGTTGGGCCGTTGAGCCATTGCATTTACGGCGAATAGCAGGAAAAGAACGCCTAGGTACGTTGTGATTTTTTTCATAATTCGTTTAATTTTTCTCTAAACAGCCAATTGGCCTGTTCCACTCTTTCTCGATTTCATTTTTGTCCCTTCACGCTTGGATTAATAGCGGGAATCTATTCCAGGATTAATCCTATTTGAGTTCTGATTAATTGAATTAAAACCAGTTTTGGTCTTCTTCTTCTTCTTCGAATTGATTTAAGGGTCCAAACTCTTCCTGAATAATTTGGTCTAAGATTTCATTTGGATTTTCTGTCAGTCCAAGGACATCTTCGGATGACCATTGATTACTTTCTATATATAACAAGGCTTCCTCTTCTAAGGTAAGAGGCACTTGTGGGCTGTCTATAATCTGTACCTGCCAAACTGTCAAAAAGATCAAAATGGATGCCGCGGCCGCATAGCGGATTAAGAGGTGGGTTTTAGCTCTTTCAGCCTTTTTGATGATTCGATCAGGCAAGGACTCGAAGTAGCCGTCCGGTGCTTTGAATTCCTGAAGATTGGGTAACTTTTTCATTAGCAATTAGACTAGTTCTCAATGAATTGGTTTATTGGTTCAAGAGCGAATGTTCGATTTTTTTCACTGCATGATGGTAACTTGCTTTTAATGCGCCTACGCTTGTTCCCGTGACTTCTGCCATTTCCTCATAGCTTAGATGCTCTTGATATTTTAGGTGAAAGACCAATCGCTGCTTGTCAGGCAGCCTTAGAAGTGCTTTTTCCAGTTTTTTTTCAATTTCTTCCCCGGTTAAAATACCGGGTTGGTCCAGGTAGGATTCCATTTTCTCCTGATGATCTTCAAGTGAAAAGAAATATCTTTTTTTCTTTTTCTCCAAAAAAGTTAGGCTTTCGTTTGTTGCAATGCGGTAAAGCCAGGTGAAGAGTGAAGAATTGCCTTCGAATTTATCCAGGTTTTTGAAGGCTTTTATAAAGGTGTTTTGGGTGAGATCATCAGCATCTTCATGGATAATCACCATTCGGCGAATCACTTGATACACTCTTCTTTGGTGAGTTTCGACCAATTTTCTAAATCCCAACTCTTTTGTGAAGGGAGATTGGATGAGTTTAAGAAGTTCTTGATCGCTTTCCTTCATTTGCTAGCATTAGACCTAAAGGAATCAGGAAGGTTTAACTTAGGTGAAAAAAACAAGTCGAATCTATGATATGTTTCCTTGTTGAACGTGAAATGGCGCTAAAGGAATTTTGAACTGAAGCGGGGAAAATTTGGAAAAATCCTCAAAAAAACCTGTTTAGATTTCTAATATATAATCCAAAATCCCTGCATTTTCCCCCTTGGGACGGGACACCAATAAAGGAAGGCTGTCATTGTACTGAATGAGACGCTCGGCCATGCTTCCAATAAATAGGGCAGTTGATGCAGTTTTCCCTTTAGTCCCGATGATAATCCCATCGGCTTGGACTTCCAGGCCTTTGCTTACAATTTTCTTTACCGGATCGTCGTCTTCGTCTTGGGTATAAATCGGGGTTATTTTTATCCCCTTGGTTTCAATTTTTTTGATAAATTTTCTATAGTTGATTTCGGCATGGATCTTTAAAATCTCCGTAAATTCATCATAGCTTTTTCCTGTGATCTGAAAGCCTGATGGAACTGAAAATACGTTTTGACAAATAATTTCGGCTTTATCCCTCTGGTTTTCAAGAATCCTTACTGCTTCCTCCAAAGCATCTTTGGAATAATCCGAGAAATCACTGGGCACAAGCAGCCGCTTTACACCCGGTTTGGTTCCTTCGGGAATGATCATTAAGGAACAAGACGCTCTTCTTGCCAAGCGCTGGGAAGCTACTCCTGTTCCGGGTAGGTTTACCTTTCGGCCAATAAGGATTAGATCAGCCGATTTTTCTTTGGCAAGCTTTATGATTTTTTTGGATAGGGTTCCCTCTTTTACCACATAACTGATTGAAAGCCCTTTGATTTCAGGGAAATGCTCCTCAACCGTTATCTTCATGGCCTCCCTTCGCTCGTTGATCATATTTTCAACCAAGCTTGGAAACTCCTCCAGCACCTCTTTGGGGATCGAGAGATTTTTGATTACTGTAGAAAAATAGATTTTTTTTGTATGATTAGCTTTGGCAAGAAATGCAGCATAGTCAATTAATGTCAGATCCAAAGGTGTCTGATCCAAGCAGACAATCATTTTTTTTAACGGATGCATGGCATGGAGATCTTTCTGTTATTTAAGCAAGATAGCAGTGTCTGGATATTTCTTTTCTTGCTGGAGTTTATGAAAAATTGTTTTATAATAAAGTTAACCATTTTAGGTTTTCAAAAAGGGTAGTATGGAATGAATTTTAAACCGTGCAATAATACTTATAAAATAGGGCAATAAAAATTACCGCTTTTAACATCCCCGATTGAGCCTTGACGTATATTTGCACTATCCGGGCTGCCGACTTGTTCGAACTTCACAAATTAAAAACAATCCCGAGTGAAGCTCTTTCCAAAAACAGGCCTCACCCCGATCCTGATCGGGGCCTCGCACAAAAAGCAGGATAACAGTGGAAGTTTGCGGAATCCAAGCAGCTCAAATCTTGTCAATAAAA
The DNA here is from genome assembly GCA_964574365.1 of uncultured Limnohabitans sp. Classification (GTDB taxonomy): domain Bacteria; phylum Bacteroidota; class Bacteroidia; order Cytophagales; family Cyclobacteriaceae; genus Algoriphagus. The sequence goes on along the minus strand of CAZNND010000012.1, from coordinate 39,192 downwards.
GAGGTTTCGTAACACTCTAAGGCCCGGATTTTTTTATTCTTCCTTTTATCCATTCCCATTCCGTTTTTCCTACTCCCAATAAATACGAGGCTGATAAAAAAAGGAGGATAACAGCAAGGGATTTAACCAAGACAGCGAGTAGGGGATTCCATCCTGAGAAACTTAAAAACATCCCTGAAATTGAAATTAAGCCAATTCCCATGATTTTTAAGGTCTCACGGCTGAAGGGATCTAACTGGATTTTAACTTTTAGGTAAAGGTATTTGATCAAATTGAACAATAGCATTACCGCTGAGGATCCAATGGCAGCTCCTTCAATCCCAAATATGGGAATCAGCAAATAATTTGCGCCGATGATTAAAAAACTCATCGCTACGGTTAAGATCAGATTGGATCGGTAAAACTTTGAGAAAACTAGAATTTCGCTGTTTACAGAAAACGCCACATCTATCAACTTTCCCAAAGCAATGTAAAACACAACCCACTTTCCTGCCTGATAGATTTCTCTGTTGGGTACAAAATGATAAATCTCGTCGATGCTACTCCAAATCAAGGCAAAGAGGAGAAAGCAAATGTAGAGCTGTCGATTGGAGATTTGCTTGTAGAGCAAATTGATTTCCTCAAGCCTGTTTTTTGAAAAATGGTCAGCAATCACCGGCATGGCGACCTGTGAAATAGCCCTTCGAGGAAGTTCGATTACTAAGGCCATGTAGAAGGCTATTGAATAGATCGCATTTGCTTCCAGACTGATCATTGAGCTCACCATGATGGAGTCAATTTTCATGATCAGCGTGGAGGCGGCGGTGGCTAAAAAGGTGATCAAGCTAAATCGGATAAAGGAAGTTCGGAAGCCTTTTGGAAAATGTTTCCAATTAAAATCAAGCTGAAAAACTCTAAGCCAGATCAAATAGGCGATAACTCCCAGTAGCGCAAGTCCATAAACCCCCATCAGGCCTTGCATCACCTGTTCAAAACTAATCCATTTCAACAGGTAGGCCATAATCAAAACAGAGGTAAGCAAGCGAAGAAACACCTCCCTGAAAAAGGTAGGTATGGCCACTTTCACATAAGAACGAGCATAGGCATCTAAAACACTGCTAAGCAAGGCAAACAGGGTAATCACTAAAACCACCCCCAAAAAATTAACTACTTCAGGAGAATTGGCGGCAAAGAGCTGAATCAATTCCTCTTTTAACCCAAAAAACAAACCAGATACAATTGCAAACCCAAGAATTGAAATTCCCAGGCTATAGGTAAGAAATGCAGACTGCAGTTTTTCCAATTTGGGAAAATAGCGGGTAATGCCATGGCCTACACCCAATTGAGCAAACGGGACAAAGAGAAGGCCAAGATCTTGAATGGTTCTAAAGGTTCCAAGTTTGGTCGTGTCCAGGGCAAAAGGATAAAGCCAAAGCACATTGACATAGCCAAGAACCACTCCTATATAGGAAAAAATAGCGGTTTGAATGCTTTGATTGGCGACTTTGCTCATGTGCGAATATTCAGTAAAAAAACTGGGAATTCAAGGAATTCCCAGTTTGAGTTTATTCTTTGGCGCACTTATCGCAACCCGGCTTGGATTTGGGTTTGGAAAAAAATTTCCTTCCCAAATAAATTCCCGACCCTATTAACAATACCACGACGATTAGTTCCTGCCACATGCTAAGAAAAGAGTTGATAGGTGATTAATGCGGCAAGATAAGCCAAAGCGCTCATGTAAACGGTTTGAAGGATTGGCCATTTCCAACCTTTGGTTTCTCTTTTTACCACGGCCAGGGTGCTCATACATTGCATGGCAAACACATAGAACACCATCAGAGAAAAGGATGTTGCTTTGTTAAAGGTCTTTTCTCCTGTTTGGGCGTTGATTTGTTGATCTAGTTTTTGTCGGATGGTCAGGTCATCCTCCACATCTCCACCAATGCTGTAAATGGTGGCCATTGTAGAAATAAAAACTTCCCTGGCAGCAAATGAAGTGATCAAGGCAATTCCAATTTTCCAGTCGTAGCCCAAGGGTTTGATGGCTGGTTCAATCGCTTGTCCCATGATGCCTATGAATGAATGTTCAAGAAGTAAGGCATTGGTTTCGGATTCAATACTAGCCTGGTCTTCTTCATTGGTAGCATTGGATAACCGTGCTTCCCCTTCTTGTCTGATTTTGTCCATGGTAGAAGGAGGACCATAGGAGGCAAGTACCCATAGGATAATTGAAATGGCCAGAATAACTTTACCTGCCTCAAATACAAAGGTCCTGGATTTTTCAAACATGGTAATACCCACATCGCCCCATCTTGGGATTTTGTAGGTGGGCAGTTCCGTCATCAAGAAACTCTTTTCATCCGTTTTAAGCAGGCTTTTTAATAAGAATGCTGTGAACAATACCCCAAAAATCCCCAATAAATAAAGCGCCAAAAGTGCCAAGGCCTGTAAATTAACAAAACCGAATACTATCTCGTCAGGTATAGTGAGACCGATCAAAATCACATAAACAGGAAGTCTGGCAGAGCAACTCATCAAGGGAGTCACGAGGATCGTGATCATTTTTTCCTTCCAGTTGGATATGTTTCTTGCGGCCATCACCCCAGGAATAGCACAGGCCACTCCAGAAACCAGCGGCACGATACTTTTTCCGTGGAGGCCAAAAGGGCGCATCCAACGATCAAGCAAAAAGACAACCCGAGACATGTATCCTGTATCCTCCAAAATGGCAAGAAATCCAAAAAGAAGGGCAATCTGGGGAATGAAAATTACCACGCCACCAATTCCCGGGATAACACCCTCCGCAAGCAGTCTTGTTAGCGGTCCATCGGAAAGTGTGGACTGAATCCAACCCCCCAAATCCGCAAAGACCCCATCAATCAAATCCATGGGATAGGAAGCCCAAGTAAAAATGGTCTGGAAAATCAGCAGGAGAATGCCTAAAAAAACCAGATATCCAAACACCGGATGAAGAAAAATCCCGTCTAGTGTGGATTTGGGTTTTGGTTCTGATTTCTTGGATAAGGACTTTTTGACCAGTTCAGTGATTTTTTTGTACCTGATCTTGGTCTCTTCCAATTGAGCTTCTTCTAAATTGAACTCCTCTTCCAAGATACTGTTCCGCAGCCAGCTTCTGTCCGATTCTGAAATGGCCTTGTCTTTGGTTCCAAACCTGATCATCTGGTAAGCCTGGTAGTCATTGTCCAGGGCAAACTTTTCTTTAACCCGATTTATTAAATGAGCTGGTATTACTTCCAAAATATTGAGGAACTGATTGCTTTTGGAAAAATTACGTTCACTGATTAAGCTTTTTACCTGATCAAGTCCTTTTTGATTTCGTGCATCCGTCTGTAAAATGGGTACACCCAAACTTTTAAAAAGATCATAAGTCCGTATTTCAATATTCTTTTTCTGCGCCATATCCGACATGTTGAGGATGATGGCGAGATTGCTGCCTAAATCAATCAACTGGGTGGCCAGGAAAAGTCCTCGTGAGAGTTGGGTCGAATCAATGACCATTAGCACATAGTCGGGACTCGTCTCCAAGTGGGTGTTACTCAATACGCGATGTGCTATGATTTCATCTTCAGAGTTTGGAAACAGGCTGTAAGTGCCGGGAAGATCAAGAATAAGGAATTGCTCCCCGTTGATTTGGGTAGAACCTGTTTTTTTGTCCACGGTGACCCCTGGATAATTACCGATTTTTTGGTTTAACCCAGTCAGGTAATTGAAAATAGTGGATTTTCCCACATTGGGATTTCCAATGATGGCAACCGTAGTGGTCTGTTGTGCGCTGTTTGGAGTAATTTCAGACATGAAATTTAGAGGAGTTCAATTCGGATCAATGCAGCTTCATTTTTTCGGAGTGCCAAAAGTGTATCCTCCATCTGGAAGGCCAAAGGACCTCCTGCCGGTGCTTGATGGTGAAGCGTAATCATTTTACCGGGTAGAAAACCCAGTTCCATCAGGTTGATTTTTAAAGGGGAAGAAATAATTTCCAAAATTTTGCCTGATCGGTCAAGCGGGAGTTGGTCTGCAGTCATCTAATTAAGATTCACCTGAAACAAAAGTAGGTGTATTTGGAATGAATCTAAAGAAAACTGGTAGAGATTTTTGTCAAGCTTCAGGCTGGAGGCTTAATACTTCGTTTGGAATTAAAAATTTAGTCCCATCTTCCAGCTCAAGAGTGATGGAAATTTCTATAACGAGTTGTATTCCAGGGTTTTTAGTAATTGATAGTTTGTACAGATCTTCCAAAAAGATGGTTTTTCCTTTTTCCACAAATTCTGGAATGGAAGTTAAGACACTAGAATAGAAATAGCCTATTTTGAACAGGCTACTGATATCTTGGCCGGGTTCTAGAACGGTGCCATCACCAAATACAACCCGTTTCATATTTACCACCCTAAGATCTATCAGCTTCTTTTCTGAGGTAGGGGATGGAGGGCTACAGGCAAAGGCTGAATTGAATCCACCCAAATAGTTGGATTTTTCCTCAGTCAACAAGTCAAATTCTTTGATTCGAAAGGCCTTGAATACCCTAGTGAATGGTAAAAAAGTGTTGGGTGAGATCTGTTGCCCATCGAAGGCAGCCGTGAAAACTTCAAAGGAATTAATCCTAAAGGTTTGGGGAGGAAACCTTGGAGAACAACCGCAGGAGTCCATGCAAAGTATTCCACAGCCCATAGGAATAATGGCCAAAAGGTTGAAAAACAAAATAGTAGTAAGAATCGATTTTTTTACTTTTCCCATACTATTGAAACCTAAAATTGGGGTAATTGTTAGTCAAATTTTTATAAACTGGCTTTGAGAGAAAACGAGAAATTCCTGCCCGGCGCTACAATTCCTGAGCTGTAGCTTCGGTATTGTTGGTCGGTCAGGTTTTCGATTCCCGCATTAAGTTGCAAAATTTGGGAAATATGAAAACTACCATTCAAATTGAAGATAATCCAGGAAGGGGAATAGGGATTTCCCTGTTTGTCTTGAGCATACAGGGCAGGTTTGGATTTTTCTTCAATTGGCATTTTTTCGAAGGGAACTGCACTACTGTATTGGGAGGTAAATTCTATCTTTAGTCGCTGATTGAAATAGCTTAATCTAGTCATACCGAACGCAGGAGCGGCATGCCTGGAAGGGCTAATGCTGGCATCGTCAAGTTCTTCGATCCCTTTTTGCCAGTTGTAAGTGCTTGAAAATAATAATCTCTTGGTGAAGGCAAGTTCAAAACCTGCCTGGATCCCTTTAATTTTAGCAAAGGAGGCGTTTTGAATGGCAATGACTTGGCTTAATTCTCCGTCATAAACGAGTTGATCGGCACCATTCAATAAGAAAGGTCTTCTCACCATTGCTTGGTCCAGGTAGGTGAAATAGCCGGTCAGATCGAATTTCAACCAGTCTTTTACAAGTTTATTCACGTTGATTTCAGCATTGAAGGCATATTCCGGACGGAGGTAAGGATTAGGAACCAACACTGCTCCTGGTTCAGAGTCGAATATCTTCCCGATGTCGTCCACATTGGGAGCTCTGAAACCCGTGGATACCAATGGAGAGACTGACAAGCCTCGATGGGGAAGAAAGACCATTCCCAAATTACCCGTCAGCGAGTGGTGAATATTTTTTGATGTCTCAAATGGTAAAGGAAAAAAATCCAGGTTATTTCTGAAATCTGCTTTTATGCTGTTGAAATTGTACCGGAGAGCAGACTGAAATTTGATTTTTTCCTTCACCTGTTTGTGATAACTTCCAAATGCAGCCATGGACCTCCAGTTGGCGTTAGGGTACCTAGCGGAGGCCTGGGAGGCTTGGTGAGTTGTAATGTTTTTGGAAAGCCCTTGGGAAATTACGGCGTTCACCACAGCTTCTATTCCATAGGTAAGATAAGTTTCCTCGTCAAAGTTTTTCAAGAAATCAGCATTCAAAGAATAGGCATGAACCTGTTCTTTTCGGCTGAATTCGATGGGGTTTCCAAACCTACGGTCATTTCTGCTTTCCTCGAAATACTGATACGCACCAATTACTTTGGTCTGATCAAACCAGCGGTTTTTGTTTTCATGGGTGAGTTTAAGGCTGTTCATGACCCACTTTTGAGGGCCATAGTCCCAGCGTGCAAACCTTAGCTTTCCATTGTTTTTTTCGATTAACCGATCGTAACGGGGAATGGTGCTTGTGGAGGATAGGTGGAATCCATAGTCCCAAGTGGTTTGATTGCTGGACTTCAGCTTTATTTTTTGCATTAGATTCAGCTGTGAATAGCCCGTTCCTACTTGTATCCTTGGGTTGGGGTTTGGCATGATCTGATCCACATTGGATTTCCGTGTGACATACTCACTTCTTAGGTAGGACTCCAATCCATTCTTTGAACCCATTTTTAAATCTCCAAATTTGAAATAGCTGGCACTGCTTAGAAAACTCCATTTTTCCTTTACGAAGGACAGATCACCGTGGATGGTATTTTCTGAAGCGGCGGAAGAATATCTGCTCAGTAAATTTCCTCTAAGTTTTTGGGAGCCTATGTCCGGGCTGAGAGTTTCAAATACCATAACTCCGCCAATCGCATCAGAACCATACATGACGGAACCAGGACCAAAGAGTATTTCTGTTTTTTGTAGCGAAAATGGATCTAGGGAAATCACATTTTGAAGATTTCCGCTTCGAAATATGGCGCTGTTCATCCGAATTCCATCGACGGAGTAAAGCAAGCGATTTGCAGAGAATCCACGGATCATAGGGCTTCCTCCACCCAGTTGGCTTTTTTGAACAAAGACATGCCCCGAATTGCCCAACCAATCGGCAGTGGTGGCAGGATTTCTCAGCATGGTCAATTTGGGGTCAAGATAATCCACCTTCCCTGCGACATCCTGGGAATTTTGATTCCATCTTGAGGCTGAAATTACGGCAACATCCAGGGAAATAGGACTGGGCATCAATTCAATGCTGAAATTCATCAACACCAAATCATCCCAAGAAATGGTAGCTGATTTGTAACCCAGCAGTTGGACCATTAACTGCTTATTCCCTGATAAAGAAGACACATTTACTTTGCCAAAAGTATTTGTAGTCAAAGTAATTCCCGAGTTGTTGGAATAAATCAAAACCCCAGGCAGGGGTTCACCTGAATCTGATCCCACTACAAGTAAGTCTTGAGCAGCAAGGGCAAAGCTCCAGCAGAAAAAGGAGACGACCAGTAGAGGTTTTAGAAGAGGCATTTATAAATACGTGGCGAAAAATAAGAATTTGATTTTTCAAAAAGCAGGAAAAAGCAGAAAAATGGTTCAATTTTAGGGCAATCTAATTTTTTTATGTGTGTATCCGCTTGATTGCACGTCTCCATTTATTAATGGGATTTTGGATTTAGAAATAACAATTGCTTAAGTAGCGTTGAAAAGATCAGGAATGTTTAAAAGCATTGATTCAAATAATGATCCTATACTAATGGCTAACCTATTTCTTTGCCCTAAGACACGAAGACGGAAAGATAGGGTTTGGCTAGGTAGGTAACTCATTTTTCTCATTGCCTTAGCGCCTTTGTGGCTAAAAAAATCTTTGGCCGAAGGCTTTCCTTAATAATCCTGGAAAGACACGAAGGTTGAAAAGCTACAGCTTTGAATACAATTGGATTTCAAATTATAGTGAAATGCCTGAATTATTTTTTAGATGTTCAGAAACTATATGCAAGCTTTTCTGTCCATGAAAACAAGCGCAAATTTAGGATTAGGTCTCTCTTGAAGATATCGAGAAGCATTTTTTACCCAGAGTTTATTCGGTGATAAATGACATACGTGCAATTATCCTGATACACATATTTTTTTATGTGGATATACGGAATCTTGCCAGTAGCCAATTTTCATTTTGTTTGTGTTTCAATTTATAAATCGATCAAAAAGAAAAGCATAAAGTTTGGAGAGGGATGGGAAATTTAAGGCACATCCCATATCCAATTTTGATTTGGTACATTATCGAAATCAACCCTTTAGCTTTTCAGCCTTTGTGTTCTTAACCTTTGATATCAAAGAAAAACGATTAATCAAGGTGATTAGGGTCAAAAAATGAAAAAACTCAAACCAAAAAAGGTTCGAAAGAACTTTGTGACCTTCGTATCCTTTGTGGTTCAAAAATTTATCGGTTTTATTTTCTACTGGCAAAATAGCGTATATGCAATTTTTTTTACAGGTATCTGCATATTTGAACGTATGGTTTGTTTCTCAGAATTTCCCTTGACCCTAAGGCGAATCCTATTCCGATTTCTAATTTTTAATCTTGGAGCCAATAGATCAAAAAATGCCAATAAAAACTTTTAATATACCTGTTTTAGTAGGTTTCTATAAAAGATTTTCAACTATTTTTATTTCATCAAAAAGTGATAAAATCAAAACCAAATAGAGAACATTGTGGTAGGCCATATTTTTGTTATCTAGCAGACTATATGTCACTTAGCTGCATTAAGATGAAACTAACTGGAATATTCTTGTTGCCAAACTAGGATACTTTTCTACTTACCAATTTTGGTACATTGTTATTTTCCGATTACACACATTCCTTCATACTCATCCCACTTATGAATACATTATCAGTTAAAAGAAAGACCCTTTTCTCTGATTTATATCCTATCCAAAATAATACGATCTTACATGCAATTAAGCGGATCCATATATTTTTTTTAAAGGTTATTCAAGTGTTCTTCAGGTAGGTACCTGAGTAGTTTTTATACGGTTATCATTTGATTGTTTGTCTCATCCTTTCCATTGGATTGGCTTGGATTAAAACGAAAGCCCGGTGGTTCCCGGGCTTCAGTAGGGAAATCGCTTTCAACATTTTATCATTAAAATCAATTGACTACGAGATCAAGAACCTTCATTTCGAAAACTTATGGATTTAAACCATTAAGATCATTCAGAAAATTAAGAGTATAGGTTAGCACTTCTAGAGGAAAATTTTACATGAATTAACTTTAAATGTAACGCTTAATTCTCTTCATTTCATAACTATTGGATTCTGAATTTTTTTATTTATTGAAGGAAAAAATAGTGAGTATTAAAAGCGATTTCCCTGCGGGCTTCAGCAAGTTTTTTTAAAAACCTCAAGGTAAATTAAATTGGGTCAGGCTTTTCCCCGAAGCATCAAATTCCAATACATGAAAGGAAGTCCATACTTTTTAAGCATCCACATGCTATACTGTTCTTTTGTGGTATCTACAAAAGTGGAAATTAATGGATCGCTGTCCCGCACGTTGTCGTATTTGAATTCACACAGCAGCATTTTACCATATCCCGTGACAATAGGGCAGGAGGAATAGCCATCGTAAGACTTCTGACCTAGTTTTCCTGATTCGATAAGTCTGATAATATTTTCCACCAAAACAGGTGCTTGTTTTCGGATGGCTGCCCCCGTTTTTGCAGTGGGAAGATGAGCCACATCACCTATGGAAAAAATATTCGGATACCGCTTGTGTTGCATGGTGTGCATATCGACATCCACCCAACCCTTTCCTGGGCCTTCTTGAATCGAAATTGCGGATTCTTGTATGAATTTCGGAGCAGTTTGAGGTGGAGCAATATGGAGCATGTCATAGTGCATTTTTACTTCTAGTCCGTCCAAAACTTCTTCTCCAAGGGGATTTCCCTCCATAAGTGGGTAGGAGCTTTCATTTGGTTTTATATACTTGAATGTAATTTCCTGATTTTGGCCATCAATTTTTAAAGGAGCCATAAAGGGCTTGAAAATGATGTTTCGGTCGTGGATGATTTTGGTAAGGGTTTTTGCAAATTCAGGAACACCAAAAATCACTGTGCCGGGAGTTGCATAAAGGACATTGGTCTTATTTCTAACTCCACTTTTTCTGAAATATTCCTCAGCCATGTACATGATTTTCTGGGGAGCTCCCCCGCATTTGATCGGAGTGCTAGGCTGAGTAAATACCGCATTTCCTCCCTTGAAATTTTGAAGTACTTCCCAGGTATGTTCCGGATTGGTGTAGTTGGAACATACCACACCTTTATCCAATACTTCTGAAAGTCCGGGAAGGAGTTCGGGGGCCATTACTAGACCAGGAACAGGAATCAAAAAATCGTATGTGAAAGACCCCGAATGGGCTGTTAAAACTTCGTTTTTCTCAGGTGCTATACCCGTAGCTTTATCTTTTATCCAATCTACTCCTTTGGGAATGTAGTCTCCCTCATTTCTTTCTGTTTCCTTGTAATCAAACGCTCCTGCTCCGACTAGGGTCCAGGCGGGTTGGTAATAATGTTTCTCTGAAGGTTCTATTAGACCAATTCGCAGAGAAGATTTTTTCTGTTTTAACTGCGCTGCAATGGTGATTCCGGCAGTTCCTCCACCGATAATCAGTATTTGATAATGTTTCATAATGGGGTTGTTTTGGTTCCTGAAAGTAGGTCGTTCAAGAAAAATAAAAGGTGATTTTTATCACTAATTCATTTGATTTTCGGATAATCTACCAAATTTACATGGAAAAGGTCCGTTTTGTGACCAAAGTTACATAGTCTCGGAGGTGTCTTTTTTCATTTTTCTTTGATAGATTTAGCCTATGACACTAGAAAAACTCAAGCAAGCACTACCTAATTTGACTGACCCCAAACTGCTCAACTTAATTTTGGAAAAGGGGCAGGTGGTTATTTTTGAACCTGGAAAAGTGATCATGGAGCCCGGCCAATTCATTAAGGCCGTTCCTTTGGTTATTGAGGGATCAGTTAAAATCATGCGTATGGATGAGGATGGTAAAGAACTATTTTTATACTATCTCGAGAAGGGTGAAACTTGTGCTTTATCCCTTACCTGCTGCTCCGCCGCCAGACCAAGCGAAATAAAGGCGGTGGTGGAAGAAAAATCAACCCTCGTCTTCGTTCCAGTTCAACTGCATGAACAATGGACAGATGAATTCAAACAATGGAAGGATTTCGTCTCCAGTACCTATCAGCAGCGGTTTCAGGAAATGCTAGTTGCCCTCGATGCAGTCGCTTTCAAACGAATGGATGAACGGTTGATGCGGTATATCGTGACCAAAATGAAACAGCTGAAAGCAAACGAACTACATACCACCCATCAAGAAATTGCCAATGAGCTGGGAACCTCCAGAGAAGTGATTTCCAGGTTGCTCAAGCAATTGGAAAAGAAGAAGTGGATTGAATTAGGACGAAATGTGATCTACATCCGGGATGATTTCGAGGAATTGATTAGTAAATAATCAGACCAGCACCAAGAGCGGAACATGTGTATGATATGCCATTTGGATAGAATGGCTTTTTTTTGTGAGTTGCTCCCACAAGTTACGGTGCTTATGACACATTCCTAAAATCATATCCTTTTCCTTTTCCATCACATGCTGTAATCCTTCGCTGGGATTTTCATGGAAATGGGTCAGAACCTTGGTATTGCCCTCAGGATATCGTTTGGAAAAATAATGCTCTGATCCGATTAGAGTAAGCTCTTCTTTAAAGGTCTTTTTGGTTTGGATGTGAACAATTTCAAATTCCAGATTCCAATGTTTGGCTAGGTTGCTTACCCAATCCAGGAAAACTTCCTCGTGATCCGCAAATTCAAGCGCCAAGCTTAGCTTTTTTACCTTATTCACATCTGCCAAGGCAGGTATGACTAAGACAGGGACGCTTGACTCCTTGATCATATTCACCGTTACTGACCCTATCCATGTTTTCTTCATTCCACTGGCTCCCTGGGTTCCCATTACAATCAGATCAACCTCCTCCTCCTCGGCAATTCGGCTTACCGTAATCGCAGGAGTGCCTTCTACCACGCGATACTCCATAGGTATTTTACTTGCCTGATGCATTTTGATAAGATTTTCCATTTGGCTTTCCCCATCCTTAAACAAGGATTCCAGAGCAAGTTCTGCCTGCGATGCAAAATCAAATACCAATTCAATTGCATTGACTAAGATCAGGCTGGTTTCCTTATTATTGGAAATGGCCACCACAAAATCAAGGGCTTTGGTTGAGTTTTCGGAAAAGTCTATCGGTACAAGAATTTTCATAGGTGCTTCTTTTTAGGGAAAATAAGTTAAATCCGACAGACATGTCAGGTGAAATCCTATATTTAACTTAAAGATAATACTTCATAAGGACTTCTACTGCCTTTGTCCCATGTAACAATTGTCCCATGTAACAATAGTCACCGCTTTGCCTTTTTTCCTTCGCCTATTTTTGGGAATTGAAACAAAATTATACTACTAATGGACATATTAACCCTAATTGGTTTTTCAGCAGCGATTTTTATTGGAGTTAGTTTAGGCCTAATTGGCGGGGGAGGTTCGATTTTGACCGTACCTGTTTTAGTGTACATCTTAGATGTCGATCCTGTACTCGCTACAGCCTATTCCTTATTTGTTGTGGGAAGTACGTCCCTTGTCGGTGCAGGCACGTATATGAAGAAAGGGCTGATTAACTACAAAACGGCCATAGTGTTCGCTATTCCTTCTTTTATTGCTGTTTTTCTAACGAGAAAATTTCTAGTTCCTGCCCTTCCAAACCCACTTTTTTCTTTAGGTGATGCTGTAGTGACTAAAAACATCGGAATTATGGTGTTTTTTGCATTGATCATGCTTGCGGCATCCTTTTCAATGATCAGAAACAAAAAATGTGTGGATTGTGACGAAAATGAGCCAGTTAAATTTAACTTTCCTATGATTGCCTTGGAGGGTTCTGTGGTTGGAGTGATTACAGGTATAGTCGGTGCGGGAGGAGGATTTTTGATTATCCCTGCTTTGGTACTGCTGGCAAGGCTTCCGATGAAAATGGCTGTGGGCACTTCTTTGCTGATTATTGCATCCAAATCGTTGATTGGATTTCTGGGAGACGTCTCTACCCAAACGATTGATTGGCAAATGCTACTGACTTTTACCAGTCTTTCTATTGTCGGGATTTTCATAGGAAGCGCACTATCCAAAAGAATTAATGAAAAAGTACTTAAAACAGGCTTTGGTTGGTTTGTGTTGATTATGGGTATTTATATCATTGGTAAAGAATTAATGTCTATCTAATATGATTCAAGAGTATTTCAAGATTTTTGTTGACGGATATTATGGGTATTGGAATTACCTGACTTCAGAAATTCTCTATCCTTCTTGGCACAATTACTTCTGGTGGCTCTTGGGGATTTCGGTTGTGGTGTGGATGTTGGAATTGGTTTTTCCCTGGAGAAAAAATCAGTCTGCTATCCGGGAGGACTTTTGGTTGGATGGCTTTTACATGTTTTTCAACTTTTTCCTATTCTCCCTGATCGTGTACAATGCTATCTCAAATGTTGCGGTAGAAGCATTCAGGGACTTTTTGGCCTGGTTTGGGGTCGAAAATTTGGTAGCCCTGGAAGTGGCCAATTGGCCGGGTTGGGCACAGTTTCTCTTGATGTTTTTGGTTGCGGATTTTATCCAGTGGAATGTTCACCGTTGGCTTCACCATAATCCCTGGCTTTGGGAGTTTCACAAGGTGCACCATTCCGTGGAGCAAATGGGTTTTGCTGCGCACTTACGCTACCACTGGATGGAAACAGTCGTCTATAAATCCGTGCAGTATGTTCCATTGGCCATGATTGGATTTGGCCTGGATGACTTCTTTATCCTTCACATGATCACCATCCTCATCGGACACCTCAACCATGCCAACGTAAAAATCACCTATGGTCCCTTGAAATACGTCCTTAACAATCCTGTGATGCACCTTTGGCATCATGCCAAATATCTTCCGGAAGGAAGCCACGGGGTGAATTACGGAATTTCCCTTAGTGTCTGGGATTACCTCTTTGGCACGGCATATATCCCTAATGAAAATGAAAACGAGCCTTTGGGTTTTGATCATATCGAAGAGTTTCCCAAAACCTTTTGGCAGCAAATTACCTACCCATGGAACAAAAAGAAGTGAAAAGCCTGATGCCTTACAATAAGCTTGGCTTTGTGTTAATGTTGTGCCTGACACTTGGATTGGCCCCTTTCTTTCCCGAGCCTCATATTTGGGGGAAAATCCTTTGGGTGTCGGGAGGAGCAGTAGGGATGAAATTTATGGACTGGGGAGACTTGTTGATGCATGGATTTCCTTGGTTGCTGTTGATTCGCCTTGGCGTTCTTGAAGCAAAAAAGAGAAGAAAAGCACTAAGTTCTTGAGTTTATTGAGTGACTTTTATTACTGAATCGGTTGGGTTTAGTGACCTAATTTTGAATCAACAAAAAATTACAACCATGTTTAACTTCTTCAGCTCAAAAACAAAAAAATACGAAGACATTCAGGCAGGACCTTTTCATGACCTGACGCTTCAGCCTAATACAGTCATTATAGACGTAAGAACTGCCGGTGAATTTTCGGCAGGAAAAATCCGAGGCGCTCGCAACCTGGACATCATGTCTTCATCCTTTCAGTCCCAAGTAAAAAATCTCCCCAAGGATAAGACCTATCTGGTTTATTGCAGAAGTGGTAACAGAAGTGGTCAGGCTTGTGAGATCATGGCCGACATGGGATTTGAAAATCTCAAAAATCTGGCAGGAGGAATCATGAGATGGCCTTTTGAGACCGTTTAACTGAACTTGTAAATAATCCATCGGGCTTCTGTGTTGATTACACAGAAGCCTTTTTTTATCGTTTGGAAATTTTGTTTAGGGCTATGCCTCGCTGCATTCTGGATCGGAACGTAAGCAGATCTTCAGGCCCTTTTTTTACGTGCTTAGTCACTCTGCCCTGAACGCGGGCGCGCCACATCTTGAAAGAACTTTTTTTCATGTTTTTGCGCATGATTTCGATAGTTTCCCCTTCGCTGACACCAAATTGGGCCAGAATTGCATCAAAAGGAGTACGATCTTCCCAAGCCATTTCAATGATTCTGTCTATATTCTCTTCGGAAAGTTCCTTGTTTTTCTTCATGTTCTTCAAACTTTGGAGCGAATGTAAAGTTTTCTACTCTGATGAAAATTTCGGTTGTTTGGTTGAAGCGCGATTTGAGGCTGAGCGATCATGAGCCATTGGCTGAAGCAATTCAGGCAGGTTTACCGATTTTATTGGTGTATTGTTTCGAGCCTGTTTTGATTGCCGCACCTCAAAGCAGCACCAGGCATTGGAGATTCGTATGGGAAAGTCTTCAGGATGTCCAACTCAGATTACAAGCCTTTCAGTCCCGTGTCATGGTTTTTTTTGAAGAAGCAGAAACCGTTTTTCAGTGGATTTTAAAGGAATTTGAGGTGCATACCGTTTATTCACACCAAGAAACTGGGATAAAAATTACCTACGATAGGGACTTACGGATAAATCAATTACTTAAATCTAAGGGAGTTCCTTGGAAAGAATACCTTCAGCAGGGTGTTGAGCGTGGGCGAAAAAATCGAAACCGCTGGAACAACCTATGGTTTGGTCTGATGAGCGCCCCGCTCAAAAATCCTGATTTGAGAAGGGCTCGCTGGGTCATCCTATCCGAAAGTTTCTGGGAAAGAAATCCTCAAAAGCCAATCCCTACCGAATGGGATATTCCCGATGCACAGATGCAACCTGGGGGAGAATCTAAGGGGAGGCTTTATCTTAAAAGCTTTTTAAATGAACGGGTAAAAAATTACAGCAAACATATCAGCAAGCCCGAACTTAGTCGTCGGGGGTGTAGTAGGCTTTCCCCCTACTTAGCTTGGGGGTGTTTGTCTATCCGGGAAGTGTTTCTGCTGTCTTCCGAAAGAGAAAAATCGGGTTTTCAGGTTAGGAATTTTACCAACTTTCAGTCCAGACTAAAGTGGCATTGTCATTTTATCCAAAAATTCGAAATGGAGTCCCGAATGGAGTTTGAACCGATCAACAGGGGGTTTCTTTCCTTTGAATACAAGGAAAACCCGGTATGGATCAAGGCTTGGGAGGAAGGTAAAACGGGAGTTCCACTAGTGGATGCCTGTATGAGGTGCCTTGCGGTGACCGGTTACATCAATTTCCGTATGCGTGCCATGGTGGTTTCGTTTTTGACCCATCAACTCGGGATGAATTGGAAGTCAGGTTCCAACCATCTCGCAAGAATGTTTTTGGATTTTGAACCTGGAATCCATTATCCCCAACTTCAGATGCAGGCAGGAGTTACGGGGATAAATACGGTAAGAATTTACAATCCGGTAAAGCAATCCCAAGATCATGATCCGGAAGGGGTTTTTATTCGGAAATGGGTTCCTGAGTTGACCAGAATCCCGGATGCACTTATTCATACCCCATGGGAACTCACTCCATTGGAGCAACAGGAATTGGGCATTGAATTAGGTAAAGATTATCCTCTTCCTATAGTTGATTTGGAAAAATCAGGTGCGGAGGCAAGAGATAAAATTTGGGCTGCGCAGAAACTGCCTGAAGTGGTACGTGATGCCGAACGGGTCTTAGCCAAACATACCTTATCTACACGTTGGTCATAAGAAATTAATAAACCGCTCCAGTGCATGAAAAAACAACATTTACCAACCAAGATGTGTCCGGTTTGCAACAGACCGTTTACCTGGAGGAAAAAATGGGAGAAGGATTGGGAGGAAGTCAAATACTGTTCCGACCGGTGTAGGGGAGAAGCGAAGAAAGGAAAAGTTGTAAGTAGCAAATAGCTGGTATTAAGAGGAGAGAGGCAAGAGACAATAAGCGAGACTTGAATACCTTCAGGGGAAAAACAGCTTTAGTTTTTATTCCGGGGGAGACGTTTACTATCCCTCTCTCGATTAAAAGACTCCAGTTCGGCTTAAACCCAAAAATCTCATTCCCACGAGAATTTCAAAGAAAAAATCCTTTTTGCTCTATATTTCCTATCACTTACCCTGCGATCCTACCTGTTAATCTTACCGATAAGCCCCAATATAAAATCCCAACCAGATTAATAAGGGTAGATAATAGGCAAGGGCTACAACCAAGATACTTTCTTTCAAGGATCGTCGGCTGATGGAGTGGTATCCCACAACCCAGAAAGCGCCATAGATCAGTTCAAAGATATTTAGCACAGAAAGGGGGTAATGGAATCTTGCCCCAATAGTATCAGGCCCTATAATCCATAATGCCGAAAGAGGCTCAAAGTTTTTAATATCCAGGTAGGTTACATCTCCCGCGGGGTTGATGTAAACCAATAATCTCAACAGTTCAGGAAAAATAAAAACCACCTCGGCTACCAAGGCGAATTTCCACAGTTCTTTAAATGATGCCTTAAATCCCACCATCAGCCCGATTGACCAAAAAAGAAAAGCGGTAATTGTAAATTTCCAGAGCAGAGAAAATGGAGTCCAGAAATAGTCTAGCGTGTTGAAAATATGGAAAAATATCAGTTCGCCCTGATTTTCTAGTCTATCATTTTCCGGGATATATTCCAGGATCAGCGTATTGGTTAGGTATCTTATTACCAAAAAAATCAAGACCAAAATCACATAAAATAGACGCTTATCGAAATTAGTAGCCTCTTGAAGGTGTTGGGCTAGTTGGGAAGCTGGTTTTGCCATTTTTGCGTGTTAAATGCAGTAAATCTAAACGTTTGATTGGAATTCGACGTAGCTTTGCAAGTAAAACGAATTTAAGTTAATGAGTAAGCAAATTTGGGTAATTGGCTATTTAGCCGCTTGGATGGGAATCCTAACATCAGGGTTTGGCCAACCTTCCAGTCCTGTGGTGCCACCATCCGATTCTCCTTACTTGCTGTTGGATAAAGGACTTCAATACCGGATTACCAAGTCGATTAACAGCATGTACAACTTTGATTTTACCACTGCAGAACGGGATTTTGAGGTGATCATGTATCAATATCCCGCCCATCCACTTCCTGATTTTTTAATGGCTTTAGGATATTGGTGGAGGATTGAAGTGGATGTAACCAACGAGCGATTTGATGATATTTTTATCCAATATCTCGATCGAGCAAACGAAAAGGCTGAAAAGATGCTTGACCAAAATCCCAAAAATAAGGAAGCAGCCTTTTTTTTGGCGGCAGGTTATGGTTTTCAAGGCAGGCTATACAGCGAAAGGAAGAGTTGGGCAAAGGCCACCTTCGCCGGAAGAAACGCCCTCAAATATATGGAAATGAGTAGGGGAGAAGAGGAATTCAATCCTGAATTATTACTTGGCGATGCACTATTTAATTATTTCTCCGTTTGGATTCCAGAGAATTACCCACTCTTAAAGCCTGTAATTTCTCTTTTCCCCAAAGGAAGCAAAGAATTGGGTATAAGACAGTTGGAAACTGTAGCGTCCAACGCTTTTTATACCAGGGTGGAAGCGCAATATTTTCTGTTCAGGTTATATGCTTCCGAGGAAAAACGTCCCTTTGATGCACTTAGAATTTCTGAATACCTACACAATAAATTTCCGAATAATCCGTATTTCCATCGGTCTTACGCCAGACACCTTTACACGGTTGGTCGTTGGTCGGAATGCGTTGATGAATCCTACGAAATTTTAAATCGTATAGATCAAAAACAATATGGCTATGAAGCCAATAGCGGAAGATTTGCAGCCTTTTTTTTGGGGGAATATTTTTACCGTATTGGAGATAGGTTAGAGGCCAAAAAATATTATATGGAAACGGTGGCCTATGGAGAAGAGTCAGAATCCCAAGAAAGCGGGTACTACTTGCACGCCTTGATCCAATTGGGGAAAATTTTAACGGCAGAAAAAAACAAGTCCCAGGCAAAATTATATTTTGAACGGGTAAAGCGTTATTCAAAACGAAATCATCCAGCCCATAAAGAAGCGAGAGATTTTATCAAAAAGAATAAACTTTAACCTAGTTCAACTCATCAAATTCAAAAAATACAAGAGATTATTTGATATTTATTAAAGGAACCTTAAAAACAAAAAGGATTATTTGTTCTAAACTTTCTAATTGCAAACAATATTTTGATTTCCACTCATCAAAAGTAGATGGGAGAAATAAAAATTTTCATCAATTATTGTACCTTTACGCCACATAAAATTTTGGAAAATTGAAAAATCATGGATAATAGCGTAAGAATAAAATTTGATAAAATAGATCGAAGGATTTTGGAAATTCTTCAGGGTAATGCAAAAATTACCAACGCTCAACTGTCAAAAGACATTGGACTTTCACCTGCCCCTACTTTGGAACGGGTAAAAAAATTGGAGCAGTCTGGCATTATAAAAAGTTACCACGCCAAACTTGATCCTGAAAAAATTGGCTTGGGAGTCAGTACTTTTGTATTGGTTAGTTTGATCGGTCATAACAAAGGCAACATCGATGCCTTTATGAAGGAAATCAACCAGATCCAGGAGGTGATTGAATGTCATCACATTACCGGAACGGGAGATTTTATTTTGAAAATCATTGCAAAAGACATTACTGCTTATCAAAAATTGATGCTGGAAAAAGTCTCTGAAATAAAGGAAGTCGATTCTATGCAGTCTATGGTTATTTTATCCACTTTCAAGGATTCGAAGGTGTTACCAATTCCACTCTAAATCAAACTTAGTAGAACCATCCGGGTGGCATGCCACCCTTTTTTTTTGTAATTCTTATGGCTGATAATCCTTGGAAAACCGAGCGTATCAAAACAGTTTATGATAATCCATGGATCAGGGTGGAGCATCACGAGGTGATCAATCCTGCCGGGAAAGAAGGTATTTACGGCAAAGTCCATTTCAAAAATAGGGCTTTGGCAATCCTTCCCATTGATGACCAAGGATTTACCTGGCTAGTCGGTCAATATCGATACTCCTTGGACGAATATTCCTGGGAACTGCCTATGGGAGGAGGACCAAATGAACTGGATGTATTGCAATCGGCAAAAAGGGAATTGAAGGAGGAAACTGGTCTGACTGCCGAAAAATGGACCATGTTAATGAAAATTCATACCTCCAATTCAGTGACTGATGAGGTGGGCTTTGTCTATCTTGCCGAGAATTTAAAAGAAGGAGCAACAGAATTTGAAGACACAGAGCTTCTACAGGTCAAAAAGCTTCATTTTTCAGAGGTGTTGGACTGGGTAATGGAAGGGAGAATTACAGATTCGATTAGTGTGGCAGGCATTCTGAAGGCTGCCAAAATCCTAGGATATTGACGCATGACTATTCGCGAGCATTTTAAAGCAACTTTCCTCTTGGCGTATCCCGTCATGCTAAGTCAATTGGGACAGGTTTCCGTGGGGGTGGCGGACAGTATGATGGTCGGTAGGTTGGGTGCTACGCCTCTTGCTGCCGCTTCCTTGGCTAACAGTATTTTTTTCGTGGTTATGATGTTTGGAATAGGCATCTCTATGGGGATTACCCCTTTGGTTTCAACTGCAGACGGAAAGGGTAAATCCAAGCGTATTTCAAGGCTTTTCAGTCATGGACTTTGGATCAACGGCGCGACAGGGATAATCCTGACCTTAATTGTTTTGGGACTTTCCCAGGGCCTACATTTTTTGAATCAACCTGAAGAAGTGGTGGTACTTGCTGTACCCTATTTGTTGATCATTACTGCCTCCCTGATTCCCTTAATGTTTTTTCAGACGTTTAAGCAACTGGCTGAGGGTCTGTCGCAAACCAAGCAAGCCATGTTTATCACCATTTTTTCTAATGTGTTGAATGTTTTCCTCAACTGGGTATTGATTTGGGGCGTCTGGGGCTTTCCTGAATTGGGATTAAATGGAGCAGGATGGGCAACCTTAATTTCCAGGGTGGTCATGATGCTCATGATGGGGGGGTATATATTGTTTTCGAAGAGATATAAGATCTACCAACTACGATTGACTAATCCAAAGGCAAGTTTTCCGATGGTTAGCAGAATTTTGAAGATTGGGATTCCGACCGGGTTCCAGTTTATTTTTGAGGTTTCAGCCTTTAGTACTGCCGCTGTCATGATGGGGTGGATTGGGGTAAATGCCTTGGCTGGACATCAAATTGCGCTCAACCTCGCATCTATCAGCTACATGATGGCTACGGGATTGGCTACGGCTGGAATGATTCGGGTCAGCAATCAAATCGGGAAAGGCCAACTACAAGGAATGAGGGAAGCAGGCATGGTGGCTTTAGGAATGGTTATTGGATTCATGTTCTTCTGTGGGGTTCTGTTTTTTGCATTTAGGTTTTATCTTCCCACACTTTACATTGATGATCCCGAGGTAATTTCTCTCTCCGCTTCCCTCCTGATCATAGCCGGGCTTTTTCAATTATCTGATGGCGTTCAGGTAGTTGGTTTAGGCATCTTGAGAGGTTTGGAAGATGTAAAAATTCCCACCATTGTCACCTTGATTGCCTATTGGGTTCTTGGGCTTCCCTTGGGGTATGTGATGGCTTTTGAGTGGGGTTGGGCGGAAAAAGGGATTTGGATAGGATTGCTTACAGGTCTGACGATCACGGCAGTTATGCTGTTTTATCGGTTTCATAAGTTGAGCAAAAAGAAAATTAGGCAGCAGCCCATTATAATTCTTCAGGATTAAATTCACCAGAAAGTTTTATCGGATTTCGGATTGAAGGATTATCTTGGTGGTCTTCAACACCATTTCTATGAAACAATTCCTTGTCACCTTTTCCTTAGTTTGTAGTTTCTTCACTTCATTTGCCCAAGAACCAGCTGTACTTTCAGTTCGAAAGCAGGTGGAAGTGGTAGATTCCTGGTTGGAACATCGGATCCATAATCTTCTGCCCAATCTGATGACCGAAACGGGCATTGATATGTGGATCGTGATGTCGAGGGAATACAATGAAGATCCGGTTATCCGCACGCTTCTTCCTGCAACCTGGCATGCTGCACGGAGAAGAACTATTCTGGTGATGTTTCAATCTTCCCCAAATGCTAAGGTTGAATCATTTGCTGTAGCTCGGTATGATGTAGGCAAATCGTTTAAAAAAGCCTGGGATCCTGAAGCCCAACCTGATCAATGGAAGGCGCTTATGGATATCATTCAAGCCAAAAATCCCAAAAAGATCGGGCTCAATTTTGCCAAGGATTATGGTCATGCCGACGGACTTACACATCATGATTATGAGGAGTTTATGAAAAATCTCCCAAAAGCTCATCAGGCCAAAGTTGTTTCTGCTCAGACTTTGGCCGTTCGGTGGCTTGAAACAAGAACAGCCCCAGAGATGGCTGCCTACAAGCATATTCAGGAACTGGCTCATTACATTATTGCCGAAGGTCTTTCGGATCGGGTTATTACCCCCGGGGTGACGACAACAGAAGATGTGGTATGGTTTTACAGGGAAAAAATCAAAGAAATGAAATTGGATACTTGGTTTCATCCGACGGTAGATATCCAGCGTCCGGATTCTGATTCCAAAGAAGCGTCCAGATCGTTTGCCGTGAGACCTAGCGAAGAGGTCATCATGCCGGGAGATCTCCTCCACATCGACTTTGGGATTACCTATCTAAGGCTCAATACGGATACTCAGGAGTTGGCCTATGTTTTGAAGGCGGGGGAAACGGAAGTACCAGTCTACCTCCAAGATGCCTTATCCGTGGGGAATCGTCTTCAAGATATTTTGACCACCAATTATGTTGCAGGAAAAACAGGGAATGAAATTCTCCGGGCTTCCCGTCAACAAATGGAGAAAGAAGGCATACGAGGCAGTATATACACCCACCCTTTGGGTTTTTATGGACATTCCGCAGGTCCGACCATTGGCATGTGGGATAATCAGGGCGATACGCCGGGTGCTGGGGATTTCCCTCTCCACGCCAATACAGGATATGCAATTGAGCTAAATGCGGTTGTTTTTGTAAAAGAATGGAATAAAGATGTCCGGGTGATGCTTGAGGAAGGTGCTTTTTTCGATGGGAAAAAAGTGACCTACTACAATGGACGACAAAAGTCCATTTTGCCAATCCCCAGGGTCAGCAATTATTTGGGGTATTGATTGGGATCGTAATTTCTTAAATCGCGCTTGATAAAAAGAAGGATAAAAAACCCAATAAAGGCAATGAATCCGGATGATAGGAATACCATTCGGAAATTGTCGGGGTTGTTGGCATAAATCCAACTGGAAACCAATGCCCCCACACCAATGCCGGTTTCCAGAAATATATACATCGTCGCCAGGGCTCTTCCCCTGAATTGCTGAAGAGAAAGATCCACCACCCAGGCTGTAGTGGTGGGACTATACATCCCTACTGCCGCTCCAAAAAGCACACCCGAAGCCAGTAACACCATTTTATTTTCAGCAAAGGCCACAGCACACATGGCAAAAACCATCACTGCACTGGCTACCCGCATTACGGAAACCCTTCCATACCGGTCGGAGGTTCTACCTGCGACCAATCGGATGCCCAAGGAAGACAGGGTGAAGACCGCGAAAAACAACCCCTTGTTTTTTATCCCGAGATGGGATGAAAGATCCGGAACGATCGTCAGTACAACACCAAAAGAAAATACGCAGAGAAACAAAACAATTGAGGGTAAGAGTACTCTTTTTTCAATGATTTCATGCCTGTGCAGTTTGAATAAATTCAGTTTTAGCGGTTCTTTTTCCTGAAGGGTTTCCTTTAGCCGCATAAGTATTAAAATCGAAAAAATCGCAGTAAAAGCTGCGCAATAAAACAGGATTTCAATTGGCCAATTACTCGCAATCCAGCCTCCGATGGCAGGACCTGCAGCCATTCCCAGTGAACCAAAAAGCGATTGGATACCCATAGCTTCACCTCTTTTTTGAATAGGAACACTATCCGCCACGTAAGCAGAGGCGCCTGTAGGAGTAAATCCTGCCGAAAACCCATGGGCAAACCGCAAAAAAAGAAATCCACCCACAAAACTCAGCAGCGGATAAAGTAAGCCCACTACAAAGCAGACCGTTGCACCGAACATCATGACCGGAATCCTACCTACCTTATCTGCTAGTTTTCCGCTGAAAGGCCTGGAAAGTGCCGCTGACAAGGTGAAAAGGGCAATTATCAATCCTTTATATTTCTCTCCGCCCAAGGTGGTCAGGAAGGCGGGAAGTTCGGGGATAATCATATTGAAACTGGAAAAAAACAGAAAACTACTCATGCAGAGCAGGAAAAAATCCAGCGTAAAAAAGGAGGGGAGGAGGCGCATTTTCCTTGATTGGATGCACTAGAAAAGGCCGGAAATAATTTCCGGCCCGAGTTTAATCTTTGTTTGCTTCTTCCTCACTTTGTGCCAGTAGGAAGGCCTTCATAAATTCGTTTAAGTTTCCGTCCAAAACACCTTGAGCATCTGATGTTTCGTAGCTTGTCCGGTTGTCTTTAACCAATTTGTAGGGATGAAGCACATAGTTTCTGATCTGTGATCCGAAATCTACCCGAAGCTTGGAGGACTCAATTTTTGCGATCTCTGCATTTCTCTTTTCGAGCTCCAATTGGTATAGCCTAGACTTCAACATTTGCATGGCCTTTTCCCTATTAGCAAGTTGTGACCGCTCAATTTGGCAGACCACCACAATTCCGGTGGGTTTATGCGTCAATTGAACCTTGGTTTCAACCTTGTTGACGTTTTGTCCGCCAGCACCGCCCGAGCGTGAGGTGTGTAATTCCACATCAGCAGGATTAATTTCTATTTCTATGGAGTCGTCCACCTCAGGATAGGCATACACAGAAGCGAAAGAAGTATGTCGTCTTCCTCCCGAGTCGAAGGGAGAAATTCTCACCAATCGGTGAACTCCGGTTTCGGACTTCAGGAACCCATAAGCCAAGGTGCCTTCAAATTCCAAAGTAGCTGATTTGATCCCAGCGACTTCACCGGGCTGAACATCCACTTCGCGGACCTTGTAACCATTTTTCTCTCCCCACATGATATACATTCGCATAAGGATAGCCGCCCAGTCGTTACTTTCTGTGCCTCCTGCACCAGGGTTGATCTCGAGCACGGCATTGAGTTGATCCTCCTCCGCTGAAAGCATCTTTTTAAGCTCCAGTTCTTCTACCGCGTCCTTAGTCTTTAGGTAATCTGATTTGAGCTCCTCTTCGGAAACTTCTCCAAGGGAGAAAAATTCATAGAGAACTTCCAAATCCTGGATTTTCTGGTCGAGGTTTTCAAAGGAAGTCGTCCAGCCCTTTCGGGCTTGGATTTGTTTCATGGTTTTTTCTGCCTCGTCCGGATTATTCCAAAAGTCAGGCTGGGCCGATACGGCCTCAAAATCTTGAATTTCTACTTTCTTGCGATCGTAGTCAAAGGTACCTCCTCAAAGCCGATGTGCGGGCTTTCAAGTCTTTCAGTTGTTCTGAAGTCATCTGTCTTAGTGAAATTTAAGTTGCAAAAGTCTGAAAAAAATCCGGTTTTTGCCAGAGCTGATTTAGTAATCAATATGCCAAAGCTATTTTGCCGGTAGGGTATAAAACCTATAAATTTTTGAACCACAAAGGACATCAAGGTCACGAAGTTTTTTTTCACGTGTTTAGTATGGGATTTATCCTCGGCCATCAAACGATTAATTCACCTCTTTTCTAGAAATTTATGGTTTATGGCACAAAGGTTGTAAAGCTAAAGCTTTGATTTCGAGGGTGTAAAAAATCAAAATTGAAAGTTTAGGCAGGCGTTGAATTTCTCATCCCTTTGTTTAGTTTAGGTTCTTCTCTTTGATCGATTTATATCCTTAAACTCAAACAAAATGAAATTTGGCCACTGCCAGGATTCCGTATATCCATTTTAATCCATTCGCATAATGAGGATCTGAATTCTGTTGTCTTTTTTATGCCTGAATGTTTTATACCGTACAGGGAGTAAAGCTAGTCCTGTGGCAACCAAAATGCCTGAAATGCTCGCTACTCCTCCATCAACCGACAATCTTCCTTCCTGATAGAGGCTGTTCACAGATTCTACAGACAGCAGTAGGCTTCCCCCTCCGATAAAAAGTCCCGTAAGATTTTTCAGGGTACGGTTTCTAGGATCCTTGTTTCGGATATCAATCGCCTCAATATCAGCTGGTCGTAGAATATTTTCTGTAAGGTAGATGTATTCGGTATCTAGATTTACAATTTTATCAGTGATAAAATAACCCAGTTTGCTACTCTTGTACGTGAGAAATTCTCCAGGATAAAATCTGATTTGGGTTTTTTGATTACTACCTCTTTTCAATAAAATAAAATCCTTGGCAGGGCTTTGTGAAAAGGAAAAAGAGGAAACCAGACAGAAACAAAGTGTAAGGAAGATTTTCATCCAAAGTGTTTTAATCAAATGTCCTACTTTTTTGCTGTATGCTCGGGTCTTTGAAAAAAATGGGAGCAAATGTTTTCAAATGATTCCAAAGAAGAAAAAAACGGGATTGATTTCCCCGTCCATTTCTAGATTTTCAGGATCCAGTGATGCGGATCTGAAATTTCTCCATATTTAATTCCATCCAGTACCTTTAAGATTCTTTTTCCAAAGGAGTTATCCGAACTTTCGGGCACCAAATAATCTTTTCCATTGACATGGATTTTATGGATAAAGGCAATTGTGGCGGCTGTGCCCAAACCAAATGCTTCCTGAATACTGCCATTTTCCAATGCTTCCTGAAGTTCTGCCACAGTCAGAAACCGTTCTTCCAAGGTTTCATTCCAATCTTTAGCCAGTTGAAGCACTGAATCTCTCGTTATTCCCTTCAAGATGGTTCCGGTGTGGGTAGGAGCGGTAATTAGGGTCCCATTAATTTTGAACATCACATTCATGGTGCCACTTTCCTCGATATTGCTATGAGATTTCCCATCTGTCCAAAGCAACTGATCGTAGCCTTCCTGTTGAGCCAATAGTGCCGGATACAAGGAGGCGGCATAGTTGCCCGCTGTTTTCGCAAATCCAGTACCACCTTCAGTCGCACGAGTGAAATTTGTTTCCACTTTTACTGAAACTGGCTTACTGTAATAAGCACCTACTGGACAGGTAAAAATCATAAAACGATAGGCGTCTGAGGGTTTTACACCGATATAATTGTCCATCGCAAACATGAAAGGTCTGATATACAGACTTGAACCTTTTTCGGAAGGAACCCAATCCCGATCAAGGTCCACAAGTTGTGAAAGACCTTGAAGGAAAATTTCTTCCGGCAGATTCGGCATGCACATTCTGGCAGCGGATTCATTCAACCTCCGTGAATTGGCATCACCACGGAATATCAATACCCCACCTTGGTCATCCTTGTAGGCTTTCATCCCCTCAAAAATCGACTGACCATAGTGCAAAGCAGCATTTGCGGGATGGATTTCCATCGGTGCATAAGGTTCAATCCGAAGATCTGTCCATTCACCATTTTTATAATCTGCCACAAATATGTGGTCTGAAATAACTTTGCCAAAGACCAGGTTTGAAAAATCTGTTTCCTGAAGCCTTGAATTTGTGGTTTTGGTTACTGAAATGGCAAGTGAGGTTTTCATATACTGTCTCTAGTTGAGCCTGTTCTTGATGCTCTTTAAATGTTAGGGCAGAATTAGCTAGGCTGCCTATGTTTTTTTGGTTAATCTAGGGTTCCATTTAACTTCTTCGACCTCCAGTTCCTGGGCCATTTTTCTACCGAGAACAAACAGGTAATCGGAAAGGCGATTAAGGTATTGAATTACCAACTCCGACACGGGTTCCACTGTCCCTAATTCAACAACTATGCGTTCCGCTCTTCTACAAACTGTCCGAGCTAGATGACAAAAGGAAACTGACTGATGGCCTCCGGGAAGAATAAAAGAAGTTAGCATGGGAAGTTGAGCGTCCATGATGTCCAATTCCTGTTCCAACTGTTCAACATCCTCTTTGTGGAGATCCGGCTTTTTTATGTTTTCCTTACCGGGAACTGTCGCAAGGTCCGAACCTATCGTAAAGAGCCTGTCTTGAATTTCTTTTAGAAAATCCGTTCGTTTACTGTTCACCTCTTGATCCCTCAGGAGTCCGATGTAGGAATTTAACTCATCGATGGTACCATAGGCTTCAATTCTCAAATCGGATTTTGGAACCCTGACTCCGCCCAATAATGAAGTTATGCCCTGGTCTCCTGTCTTAGTATAGATTTTCATTTCACTCACCGCTCAATCTAGGGCAAAAATAAGAATCTATTTCAAATTTAATGGGGTAAGTCAGACATGAACCGCTACTCCTCGGGTTGGGCTTGGATTAATTTTATCCGATTCCACAAGTCCATCCCTCAAGCGGACTATCCGATGGGCATAGTGAGCAATGTCATCTTCGTGCGTGACCATGATAATGGTGTTTCCTTTGGAATGGAGTTCATGAAAAAGCTCCATGATTCCATAAGAAGTCTTGGAATCCAAATTTCCTGTGGGTTCATCGGCAAGGATAATACTCGGATTATTTACCAATGCTCGGGCAATGGCGACACGCTGTCTCTGCCCACCGGAAAGTTCATTTGGCTTATGCTTAGTCCGATCTCCCAATCCGACGTTTTCCAATGCTTTGAAAGCCATTGCCTCACGTTCTGCTTTGGAGTAGCCTGCATACACCAAAGGCAAGGCGACATTATCCAGACAAGTGGCTCTGGGTAATAGGTTGAAAGTCTGAAAAACAAAGCCGATTTCCTTGTTTCTGATTTCGGCAAGCTCATTTTCGCTCATGTCGCTGACATCTTTGCCAGCCAATATGTAGGTTCCGGATGTGGGAGAATCCAAACATCCAATGATGTTCATCAAGGTTGATTTTCCCGAACCTGAGGGTCCCATAAAAGCTACGTATTCACCACGATCTACGGTAATGCTGACCGATTTGAGTGCCTCTATGATTTCAGAACCCATTTTGTAGGTTTTGTTTATTGCGGTTGTTTCTATGACTCGACTCATGGTAGTATTTTTTAAAATATAAGTGGTTTAGATTTTTTTTTAAGAAACCCAATTTCTCAAAATTGGTAAAAAACTCTCAATAGATTGTCATTTGTAATTGCTCAATTTCATCCCATGTCATCCAGGTACTCATTTCCTGAATGGCAGCAGTAGCGTAGTTGTCTAATCCTATTCGTCTGGCTGCCTGAACTTTTCTGATCCAAAGTAATGGGTCCTGGTTAAAGTCACTTGCAGAATTGATGATTTCATAGGCCAAAAGTGGGTCATTTGCCCGATCTGCAGCACTCAAAATCAAGGGTGTAAAGTAGGGATTGGCGGTCAACTCTTCCTCAAGACCCAAAAACCGGGTAAAAGCCCCCAGAGCCTTGGGGTCTGTCCAATCCGGATTTTTTAAAAAAGCCTGAAGCTCATTCTCTAAATCTATTTTGCCGGATAGTGCTTTTCCCAATTCTGTCAGCTGGGCTTTGGTCAATCCATGGGCTTTATGACTCAAAAGTTTTATGGCGAAAGCCGTTTTATTTTCTGGATTTTTTATTGTTTTCCAAACCTCAAAAAGCTTTTCCGGTAATTGCTGATTGAATTTTCCAAAAAGAGCCAATTCCTCCGTAACTCCTGTTGTTGCTTTTTCCGGGAATTTCAAAACTAGCTCCGCCGCTTTTTCCTCGAAGCCGCCCAATTCCAAAATGGTCAAATGAAAAGGTTCAATAGCTTTAAATCCCTTTTCCACTGCTAAAATGATGTCTTTTGATGCTTTTTGGAAATCAAGTTGTTGGGCTTGAATCAACCCGGTAAGATTTAGGTAATAGGCCGCATCCCTGGGATTTCGAAAGGCTAATCCATTTAGATTTTTCACAGCCTCATTGACCCTCCCTGCTCCAAGGCTCCTAATTATCGCAGTCTCCTGGACTTGCATGGTATAATCCAGAAATTCCTCCCGTTTGGACAGTGAATCCAGCAACTTGATTGCTGAACTTGGATCCTCAAGGTTGATTTCTGTAAACAGGTTTCGATAACCTGTCAATAGGAGCATGGGTGAGCTTTCTTTTTCAAGCGTTTTTTTTAGGGATACCAGTTGTGTGGATTCCGGTTTTTCTCCTTTTTTTCTTAGGGCCGCCAAATGGTTAATTTGATTGATCAATTCATTTCCTTGGTGTTTGGATTCACTCGGAATCCCCATTTTTGTTTGAAGCGCAATCCAGTTGGACATGGTAATGGGAGATTTTTCTGCATGGCTTTTTAACAGGAGAGACGCATCTTCGTAGCGCTGAACGAGTACATAAAAAAGCGCTAGATTATTCAGCAGGTATAGATTACCCGGAAAAAGCTTTAGCCCGTTTTCTAGGTAATAAATCGATTCAAAGTGTTTGTTCTCCCGTTGCAACCGCTCACTGACGAGCAGGATATTGTCAACCTGAGGGGCTTGCGCAAAGCTTTCTTCCAGATGTTCTTTAGCTAATGTGGGTTGGTTAAGTTGAAAGAGCAAATGGGCGGTAAGATTTTTGGCCTTGGGATTGTACCGGTATCGATCCCAACTGTTTTCATACAAAATGCTTGCCTCCAGTTTTTGATCAGTTTGGTAATAATAATCCCCTAGGATGCTAGTGGTCAGTGAATTGGCTTGTGCAGCTAAAATGGCGTCCATGTAGGAGGTGATTACCAAAAAAACAATCATTCCACCGATTCTAAGGTGGTAGTGGGGAATGGTGTAGGGTTTATACATTACCTTGTACACACTTTTTCCCGAATTCATCAAAGAAAGAAAATTGCTATTGAGGTAAATGAAGAAGAATAAGGAAAAACCGAATTGGGAATAAACGAGTACATGTTCTACTAACTCCTCCGCAGGTTGGTTGGCTGCCACTTTGAGCTTCCACACGGTCCAAACTAGCATAGAAAATCCTAAGATATACAAAGCCTGTATGACCGTAGCTGGAGCGACTAAATCGTCGGACTGCTTTATTTTCTCCCTCATGGAAAACCAACCCAAAATCCCCAATGGAAAAATTAAATAAATAGGAGCAAAGGTAGGGAAGGGTAAATTGCTTTCACCCCTTAGGTCCAGCACTAAAAAAATCAGCATTAGCAAGTAAACTGCTGTCAGCAGGGTGTATTGGAGGGAGATTTTGGTTTGTAAGTTTTCATTGGCTTTGGATAAAAGGACAAAAAACCCTGAAATCAAACCATGCCCCTGCCAGAAAATCCAGGCAATGCTCAAACCTAATCCGACAACCAAACTTTGTTCAGCCAGATAAAGTGTCGGGTTTGGAATGGGGCTTAAAAAAATCAAGATGACCACCGACACGGAGAAAGAACACAACAAGAGCAGCCATCGAAACCAAAATTTAGATTCTGTTCCAAAAATATGAAATAAGACTGTCGGCAACATGGTGCCTGATATAAGTACGATCAGTGGAACCGATGAACTTGGACCACCTATGTTTAATCCATTGCTATTGGATAGAGTAAGGAGAAAAATCCATCCGACACCTGCGGCGATGAAGTGGAATTTTCTGAACTGACTGAATAAGGCAAGGCTGGTAATCGAAATAAGTGAGACTATTAGGCCAAAAATATAGCTTTCACCACTGCTTAATGCTACTGGAAAAGCGTGGAATTCCTGAAAAACCAGAAAGTTGTCCAAGTGTATAAGGATTATCAAATCCCCGATTTTAACCGAATTGAAGGGGATAGCAACGGGATCCAAAAAGGTAGCCGTTTGGATGTTTTGATAGCTATCTCCATTAAAAATAAGCCAGTAAAGTGCGAGCAGAGACCCTGAAAGGGCCAGAAAAATAGCAAGTGCCCCACTTATCCCGGTTTGTCTAAAAGGAAAAAGGTTGCGCATGTTATTCAAGGACTTTTGGCACCCTAAAATAATCGGAATCACTTTTTGGGGCATTTTTCAAGGCGTCCTCATGATTAAGATGAGTTCCAACTTTGTCTTCACGCATGATATTAACCTCGGAGGACATCGTGGTAAGAGGCTCAACTCCCGAAGTGTCCACCTCATTCAGCTGCTCGGCCCAATCGAGGATTTGAGACATATCTTTTGACATCTTTTCTGTGGATTTTTCATCAAATTCTAGCCTTGCCAAATGGGCAATTTTTCTGATGGCGTCAGTATCTATTTTCATGGTCTAAGGATGGCTTAATAAATCTCAACTAGTTGATCGAGGGCAAGTGAATTTCAAGGGTCTTGAAAGGGCCTCAGGATGCCCTTCCATGTATTTCGGATGGGTGAGAAAGCCTAGTACCAATTAACATGTTATTCAAGTGTTTTCCATTCTCAATCTATTGTCTTCCAAAAGTTGGTTTTGGATTACTTCAAAACAGGCTTGACTCATTTGCTCATACGATTCAAAAGCGGTTGGATCCAAGGCTTCATGGAGGATCATTTTTGCGGGTTTTCTTTTCAAGAGCAATTCCTTTTCATCGGCCAAAATTAGGTGATTAAAAGATAGCGTGACCGGGATTACAGGGATTTGTTTTTCCATTGCAAGCCTAAACGCTCCATTTTTGAATGGGACCATTATCGGTGGATTTTTGGTGTAAATACCCCCTTCCGGAAAAAGTACTATGCCACTTCCCTGATCAAGTGCATCAGCAGCTCTTCTCATAGTTTCCGCTCTACTTTTTATTCGGCTTCTATCCACGGCGATATGAAGATTTTTAAAATAATAGCCAAAAAGAGGGGCTTTTCTGATTGATGCCTTACCGATAAATAACACATCGCCAGGGATAAATCCCATCATCGCCACATCGAGGTAGCTGAAGTGATTGGCTAAAAAGATATAGGGTGTATTCTTTTCCAACTGAGCCCGATTCTCCACCCGAACAGGCAAGAATATCAGAGAAAAATAGGATTTTGCCCAATATTGATTGATTTTTCTACCGTATTTCTTCCAGCCGGGAATCCAGATGCAGATCAGTAAAAAGGGAAAAATCAACAGAAAGCTGAGGATAAATAGTATGGCTGAATAATAGGTGTATAATCTTCTCCCCAGTTTATTCATGGTTCATCAGGTGATTGGCGACATTGATAAAATAACCCATCATCAATTCTTTGGTGGTTTGCTCAGGATTAACTCGATCCAAGGCAGATAGCATTGCATTCAACCAATGATCACGCATCCCCGGATGTATAGTCCATTCCAAATGTCTCATTCTGAGTCGTGGATGACCCCGCTCCTCAGAGTAGGTCTGGGGGCCTCCAAAAACTTGGATAAGAAACAAAAATAATCTCCTTTCTGCGGGCAAGAGATCATCGGGATATAGGTTTCGTAATTCAGGTGTTTTTTCCACTTCTTCATAGAAGTACTTGACGAGTAAATAAATTTTCTCCTCTCCAATACGTTCAAAGACAGACTGAAATGGGTTCATGACACAAACCTAGGGAAAACTTCCCAATTAGGATTCCAGTTTTTTGACACGAAGAGAGGTGCCTTCGGTAGAAATTACCTGTATTTTTTCACCTTGATCCAAAAATTCTCCCCTGGAATAGGCATCGTAGATTTCTCCATCAATTTCCACTTTGCCGCTCGGCCTTAGCCTGGAATGGACGACACCTGTTTTGTGCCTTAAATCATCTGAATAGAAACTTGAGGTGTACCCTTCGGATCGTGCTTGGGTGGTAGCTAGGGTAATTTGTTTGAAAGCTCCCCATTGATTGACCTTGGGAGTAAGCCAAAAAACCAATCCTACGGACCCCAAAGCCGCTAGAATAACGGTAAGCAATGCGCCAAAAAGTTGGCTTGCTGGCACGAAATCAAAATTGAAGTCTTCGTTGGGAAGCATTCCAAGCACCAGTCCACCTAAAATCAACACTATTCCCGAAATCCCGAAAATTCCAAATCCGGGAATCACGAAAAGTTCGACAACAAGGAGGATAATCCCTATCACAAATGCTAGAATTTCCCAGTTTTCGGCCAAACCGTTTAGGTAATAAGGGATAAAGTACAGCAAGGTGGCAATAATGGCTGCCAGGATAGGAAAACCCACGCCAGGCGTCTGAAGTTCAAAGTAAATCCCTCCAATGATGATTAGAATGAGCACACCGCTTATGGCCGGACTGAGAAAAAAGGCAATAATCTGGTCCACCATGTCTTCTTTATAGTCCACTATCTCAGCGTTTTGTAGCCCTTGAGTCTTGAGAATTTCAGCAATGGATCCATATTCTCCTTCACAAAAACCATATTTAATGGCTTCCGAAACAGAAAAGGTAATAACCGTGCCAGCCTCTGTGATGCCCTCTATTTCTAGTTTTTCATCGACCATGGCCTCCGCAATTTTAGGATCACGGCCTTTGGCTTCTGCTGTGCTTCGCATCATGGATCTCATGTAGCTCTGGTATTTGTCCGGAGCAGCTGCGCCATCCCCACCGTTGACTACTGTGGCTGCACCTATGCTTGAACCCGGCGCCATGTAAATGCTATCACAGGCAATGGAAATTAGGGCACCTGCCGAAGCGGCATCCTTGTTGATATATACATACACCGGGATTTTTGACTCCAAAATCCGTGTTCTGATTTCATCTGCATCGGTCACTACCCCGCCATAGGTGTCCATTTCAATTACGATGAGACTGGAGTTTTGATTTTCTGCCTCCTCCATTGCCAGCTTCACTCTTCTGTTCATGGCAGGATCAATGTTGCCATCAACTTTAAATGTGAAGACTTTTTTATCCTTATCCTGGGCAAACAGGACTTGCGTTATTCCAAGCAAGGCAACTAAAAATAGGGCTAGGACTCGTTTCATGATAAGTTTAATATTGGTGAAAACAAAAGTAAAATTACCCATTATTTTTTGAGTTAAATACTAAGGATAGCCGCTTCTTTACCAGTTGATAATAAACTCAATAAATTCCGGGTAAATAAGTTCACGAGGTTTTGTTAAATGGCACCTGTTTTTTTTAATATGAATATACGGAATCTTGCCAGTAGCCAAATTTTATTAGGCAAACCCTCAGGGAAATCGCTTTTAACATTTGGAAATTAAAACATGGAACGAAGGGATCGAGAACCTTCCTTTTGAAGACTTGTGGGTTATAACCATTAAGGTCATTGAGAAAATTAAGAATTATGACTTAGTCTTTTTTGGAGAAATCCCACTTTTATTCGATTTAACAGTAGAGTAGCTCTTAATTTTCTCGTGGTTAACTACATGAAACTGGTTTTTTTCAGTCGGACGGAAAAATGGTAAGTTTTAAAAGCGATTTCCCTGTTATTTCACCGCGGAGGCGCAAAGACCGCTAAGGAAATTGTAGGAATTAGGTTTCAATGGTTTGGTTCCTTTCTTCTATACTAATTTAACCGCAGAGGCGCAGAGACCGCAAAGAAAATTTTAAAATTTAGGTTTCAATGGTTTGATTCCCATTATTCTTCTGAAATACTCGATGAATATTGTCTCCAGAATTAGTTAGAACTACTTCGGTTTTACTTTGCGTCCTCGGCGACCCTGCGGTGAAAAACTCAAAAATAGCTTCAGGAAATCCTGGTCCTTGAAACATCCTATTTTTTTATTTATCAGAATATGGATATACGGAAACTTACGAGTAGCCAAATTTCACTTTGTTTGAGTTTAAGGATATAAATCGATTAATGGGAAGAACCTAAACTAAACAAAGGGATGAGAAATTCAATGTGCGCCCAAACTTTCAATTTTGATTTGTACACCTTCGAAATCAAAGCTTTAGCTTTTCATCTTTTGTACCCTAAACCATAAATTTCTAGAAAAGAGGGGAAATTTATAGCTTTAGGGCCAAGAATAAAACCCATACTAAACACGTAAAAAAAGGAACTTTGTACCCTTCGTGTCCTTTGTGGCTCAAAAATTTATCGGTTTTATTTCCTACTGAAAAATAGCGTATATGCATGATTTTTTTTTAACATAAATCTCTTTTTCTTTTGAATCCATATTTTTTTAGCATTGTTATTGCTCTTGAAAATAAATTATATAGCATATCAAAAGCAACCTTTAGATTAAGTACCTATGATTAAAAGATCTAGAATTACTTGGATGTCCCTTATTTTGGTGACCGTTGTGTTTTTTTCGGTAAGTGCTACTGCTAAGATACAAGCAGATTCAGTCCGTATTGAACGTGTCGGGGAAAATGTCTATATCCTGCATGAAGTAGTTTATGGTGAGACATTATTTTCCTTGTCAAGGAAATATGATGTTTCTGTCGAAAAGATCAAACAGGCGAATGAGGTATTGAAACAAGGACTAAAGAGCGGTCAGACGATTCGGATTCCAAAGGGTGAAAGTAATGTGCCTACGATTAGTTCCGCAATGCATAAAGTAGCGTATGGGGAGACCCTTTTTTCTATTTCCAATAAGTATGAGGTAAGTATTGAATCGCTTCGAGAGTGGAATCGCTTGAGCAATAATTCCTTGAAGGCTGGCCAAGAGCTGGTAATCAAAAAAAATAGCACTATCCAAAATACTTTTTCAGATTCCTCAGCACCAAAAAGTCCTTCACAAACAGAGGTCGCAGTAGCTGAGTCTAAAACTGTTAAGACGAGTACTGCTGGAAAAAATGAAGGGAATAGTGGATTGGAATTAAGGAATGGTAAAAGTGAGGCTAACGTTCAAAAATCAACCGAACCTGTAGAATCAAACGCTTCTCCGGTGGATTCTAGAGAATGGCTAACTCATACGGTGCAATCAGGTGAAACGCTTTTTTCTCTTTCCAATCAATATGGAACTAGTTTGGAAGATTTAATCAAATGGAATTCATTGAGCTCCAATAACCTGAAATCCGGTCAAAATCTTAAAGTCCGAATGGTTTCTGAAAATCAAGCTATAATCGGATTAAATGAAAACACGCAGAAAGCGGTTCTATTTCAGCAAACTCCGGTAGAAAATAAGTCAGATAAAGCCCTCGGAGTATTTAAAAATATAAGAGAAACTGGTTTGGCCCAAGTCATTGAGAACACTGGAGACCATAAAAAATACCTGGTATTACATCGCACCGCTCCCATAGGAAGTGTCATCCGGGTGAAAAACGAAGAAAATAATGTAACAATTTTTGCCAGGGTAGTGGGCCCCTTAGTTGATACAGGCGACAACTCCAAATTGGTAATTATGCTCTCTCAGGCGGCAGTTGATCAACTAAAAGCTATTAACTCCAGATTTCCAGTAGAGATTTTGTATTAGGCTTGATTCGGAAATCCTTTGTTTCGTAGCGGAAATGGAGGAGATTTCTCCTAATTAAAAAAATTAGCTTTACCTCCTGGTTTGGGAATATGTCCGGTTGAAGTTATTTTTACAGCTGACTTCAGCGGCATGAGTAAAGTCCAACTTTTCTTTCATCACCTTTTCCGATTTATCTGGAATACCATTTTTATTGTATCTTATCCAATTATGGCAAGCTTTGGGCTAATATTGATTGGAGTAACCTTTTTGTTTTCCAAACTTTCCCAAGTATTAACCTACCTTAAACCTGAAGGAAAAAAAAGTATAATTAAGGAAGGTGACTGGGAAACACTACCGTACTCAAATGACCTATTGGAAGCTAAATTGGTCAAGCAAATTATGTTTGGTCCCGCAGGTTTTCAAATTAGAAGAAAGGATGGTGTACCTTCCATATTGAGTGAATTCGTTTTTGGCAAGAAGGTCCATGAAATTCACAAGGGGTTAATCCTTGAAAAGTGGAATACCCTGGATTCAAAGGAAATGCCTGATTTTGATATTTGCCTTTATGATGCTGACCAGGACAGTCTTCGCTCTCTGACCACTATTAAGTGCTTTGATTGGCATATCTCAGAAAAATCAGATCAGGAGTTATTTTTCAAATGGTTTGACGGTACACAAGGCGGGGAGTTAAAAGTCGTCTTATGAAGGATTCTGTCAGGGATTTTTTGGAAGAAAAAGTTATTCAATTTAATCAGCCGGGATTTATTCCTTTGGATCCAATTTCTATTCCGCATCAATTTTCAAAGAAACAAGACATTGAAATTGCAGGATTTTTTGCAGCAATTTTAGCCTGGGGTCAACGAAAAACCATCATCAACAAATGTGTGGAATTATTTAAGATGATGGACAATCATCCGCATGATTTTCTTTTACATCATACAGATTCAGACCTAAAACCATTTTTAAATTTCAAGCACAGGACCTTCAACGAGATAGATACCTTATATTTTATACATTTTCTTTCCAATTTTTACAGAAACCATGAGAGCTTAGAGGATGCTTTTTTGATCGGTCAGACAGGAAGACCCGATAGTATGGAGTCTATGCTCATCCGCTTTCATGAGTTTTTTTTCAGTTTACCCGATTCTCCTCCCCGCACCAAAAAGCACATTGCCACCCCCTCTAGAAAGGCTGCTTGTAAGCGGATCAACATGTTTTTGAGATGGATGGTGAGAAGTGATGACCGGGGTGTTGATTTTGGAATTTGGAATAAAATCAGTCCCACTCAATTGATTTGTCCTTGCGACTTGCATGTTGATCGCGTGGCCAGAAAACTTGGGCTGATCACTAGGAAGCAAACCGATTGGCTTACGGCTTTGGAGCTCACAGGTAGACTGAGGGAATTTGATCCTCTGGATCCTGTAAAATACGATTTTGCCTTGTTTGGATTGGGTGTAGAGGAAGGCTTTTAAATTCTTATCCAACTACGGAACAACCGCTTCTCGTCCACAAAAGAGGGCTTTGCCTAAGAATATAATATAAGCATACTCAATCTTGACTGTAGCCAAATTACTTTTGGTTAATATGAATATCCGCCTAAGTACCAGCGGCTAAATTTTATTTGGCTTGGGACTTTGACCTGATACGCTGTTTTTTAATGGATTGATACTTCATTTAAACTCAGCGCTGAAAACCAGAAAAATGTGTTTGGTAAAATCAAGACTAGACAATCTCAAGTTATACCCAAAAGTTTAACCTTTTGATTTTTAACCATTTAGTAATTAAGAGGGTTAAGAATTCTTTTTTAGTCATTGAAAAACCAGAACCAAAATGCACTTTTCTCAATTAAGCCCTTCTTAATCTCTCAATGGTAAAAGAAATTGAAAAGAGTTACAGAAAATGCTGAAAGATCAAATGATTAAATAAGCAGCGCCAAATAATAAGATAAAATTAAGGACTAACATTCTTACTTGTACTTAAACGGATAATCATATTGGTTAATGCTTCATTTGACCTTGGCAATAAAAACATATTTTGATTATCCGCCTACATACAAGTGAAGAAGTCTAAGCTCCATAACATTTGGAAAATTAATAATATAGAGCTACTTCGTTCTTATTTTTAGAGCCAATTAGTTAGCGAAACATGGCCTTAAATGAATATCCTGCTAAAACAAATAGCCAAATTAAATTTTGTTTGAGTTTTGATTCATGAATCCACAACTTGCTTATATGCTATTTTGCCAGTAGGAAATAAAACCGATAAATTTTTGAACCACAAAGGACCCAAAATTTTATCAAGTTTATTTTTTACTGGCTAAGAAGCGTTTACACCTACAATATAATTTGACCAGCAACTTTTTCTTCCCCGATCTTAGAATTTTATTTTATGAATATCCGCTTAATTACAAGTATCTAGGATTAACCTTCAATAAATTCGGATAAA
>CAZNND010000011.1:64397-72961 GCA_964574365.1 uncultured Limnohabitans sp. | reverse complement strand
AATTTCAAATTTATTTTCTTTGTCCTTTTCCTTTTTTGTCCCTTCATCGTTTCAGATATCAATAATATCACAAATCAAACAATGTCCCACTCGCCCCATTGGGCTTAATTTTTAGGTGCTTGTACGCCAACTCAGTCGCCATCCGGCCTCGGGAAGTCCGCTTCATATAGCCTTCTTGGATCAGGAAAAGTTCGTATACCTCTTTAATTTAAGCACAAAAATAAAGTCTAGGCTGATTGATTTTTGATATTTAAAACAATATTTCAATTAAAATCTCAGAAATTGTCAATCAATAGTGTTTAATTTTTGGTAAAAATTTGGAAAATTGATGGATTAAAATCGGCAATTTTATCCATAATTTCGTAATATAGCGATACAATAATCCATTCAAATTATGGCCGAAATAAGGTTAACGATCGACGACAAATTTATTGAAGAGCTTAAAAAAGAAACTGGCATAGAAAAAGCCTCTCAACTAACAGCTGAGGCCCTTACATTCTACAAATGGGCTGTCAATGAAGCAAAAAACAGAAGAATTCTAATTACAACAGATGAAAAAGGTGGGGATTTAAAAAAGGTTGTTATGCCGACCCTTGAGATGGCAAAGCACAAAAAGTAGATATGGCAAAAAATGAAGAAAACAACCTAGAGGAGCAAGACAGCTCCTCTAAATTTAACTCTAATACGATCGACTTAAGTGGGATTGCTGAAGATGATGTAATTTCGGGTGGTTTACCTCTGCCGGTGGTAAAAGAGCCGTCCTTACCAATCATTGGATATAAACTGTCCCAATATGTCCTTTGGATAATTATTGGTTGCCTTATCCTTTTATTTGTTTTTTTGTTAATAAAACCGCTGGATGCAACTACGGATTTTGATATTACCCAATTAAACCCAACTGATTCGTTATTCAACAAGAAATTGGAGGTTTTTAAATTGGTAAAAGATGAAAAAAGTGACATGAGAGCATTTTTCATTTCAATTGCCCAATTGATTTTACTCAACTTACTTTTACCTGTCCTTACTGCAATTTTAGGCTATATTTTTGGGGCAAATAATAGATCTAAAGAATCATAATACCAGTATCCCAAGTTTGGTTCCCCTGCATGTCCATTCCGTTGGAAGTGAAAACAAATATCACAAATCAAACAATGTCCCACTCGCCCCATTGGGCTTAATTTTAAGGTGCTTGTACGCCAATTCAGTAGCCATTCTACCTCTGGAAGTCCGCTTCATGTATCCTTCCTGGATAAGGAAAGGTTCATATACTTCTTCGATAGTCTCCGCTTCTTCACCGCAGGCAGTGGCGATAGTACTTAGGCCGACCGGTCCGCCCTTAAACTTCTCGATGATGGTCAGCAGGATACGGTTATCCATTTCATCTAATCCATTTTCATCCACATCAAGGGCATTCAGGGCGATTTTGGCGATTTCCAGCGTGATGGTTCCATTTCCTTTGACCTCAGCAAAATCACGGGTCCGACGAAGAAGCATGTTCGCAATTCGGGGTGTACCCCTGCTTCTACGGGCTATCTCAAAAGCAGCCACTTCATCAATTGGAGTCTTCAAAATTCCCGCAGACCGAGTGACTATGTCTGTCAACAGTTTGGCATCATAGTATTCCAATCGGGAATTGATGCCAAAACGGGCTCGGAGTGGAGAGGTGAGCAATCCGGAACGAGTGGTTGCGCCTATAAGGGTAAATGGACTGAGTGAAATTTGAACGGATCTAGCATTGGGGCCCGAATCCAGCATGATATCAATCCGAAAATCCTCCATGGCCGAATACAGATATTCCTCCACAATGGGATTAAGCCGGTGAATCTCATCAATAAACAAGACATCACCTTCTTCGAGATTGGTCAGCAGACCAGCCAAATCAGATGGCTTATCCAACACCGGGCCCGAAGTAATTTTGATTCCTGCTTGAAGCTCGTTTGCAATGATATTGCTCAAGGTAGTCTTACCAAGCCCTGGAGGTCCGTGCAGTAGCACGTGGTCGAGAGGCTCCTTCCGCTTTTTGGCGGCATGAACGAAGACTCGGAGATTCTCCAGGATTTTGGCCTGTCCGGTAAAATCATCAAAGCTCAAGGGACGCAACGCCCGCTCAAATTCTTTGTCTTTAGGACTTAAATTTTCCTCATCTCCTTTCAGGTAATCTTCTCTCATAGTGGCGTTGATACGAAACAAATATAATCAAAAGCTTAACCCAAGAACGAGGAAGGTTTTTGCACCTTGAGAAAAAAATGGACTAATTTTAAGTCTCAAAAGAAAAAAGAATGGATCCCAAGGCCCGAAAAAATATTATCTATTCCTTACTTTTAATTCTTTTGGTTTTGGCAGTTTACCTCTATAGATCCCGAACAAGCTCTTCAGGAAGGGACGCCAATCAAACAAATACACTGATAAATTTCACCGGAGAGTTTTTAGACCAGCCTTATTTGGTACTTTACCATTCAGAACGTTTGATTGACAAAAGCTCGGTTGACTCGATTCTCAACAGCCTATCAGTTAATTTATCAGCAAAACATCCGAATTCCCTCATATTTAACTTCAACTTAAAGGATACTATTTTAAACCCTTCCAAGGAATTGGTGAATTTGCTCAGATGGGTTAAAACTGAATCTGAAAAATCAAAAAATGCCTGGGATCCTACGATAGGCCCTTTGAATGCCATTTGGAGCTTTTCTTCATCCGGCCCAATCTTAAAGGATAGCACGAATGTCTCTGATGTTATGTCCAATGTTGGACTTGGTAAAATACTCGTGACTGATTCTCTAATTCGTAAAGTAAACCGAGGAATAACGCTAGACCTTACAGACTTTGGTCAAGCCCAAGCCCTAGACGAATTATCCTCGTTTATGGATAATAAGGGAGTTGAAAATTACTTTTTACAAATCGGAAGACATGCTTTAGCCAAAGGACTGAATGAAAAAAAGGAACTTTGGAAAATAAAAACTGCCTATCCACTCGATTCAACCGGAATAAAAAATGAAGGGCTAATTGCTCTTGAAAACAAAGCCATCTCCACCTCGGGAGACTTTTCATACTTTTACATGCAGGATTCTCTTAAAAAACCTTTTCAAGTTGATCCCCGAAGCGGATATCCTGTGAATCACGGCCTATTGGGAGTACGTGTGTTGGCAAAAAACTCGAAAATAGCCGCAATAGCATCTCAAACCCTACTGGTGCAAGGGCTGAAGGAAGGATTACGCCTGGATTCAGCACGCTCAGATTTAGAAATGATTTTGATCTTCAATGAAAAAGTGTCGGGCATACAAATCTACGCCAGTCCCGAACTTCGAAGCTATCTATCTTTTCCAATCAAATAGAAACAAAATGCAACATTATTGAATTTTTGTACCTTTGTCACGATTTCAACATTTCAACCTCCTTTGAAATCGGGCAGGTATTGAATAATCCATGGGAATAAATTTTATTTTACTCTTTCTCACCGCCATGCTTGCGGGTTTATTAGTCTTTGTTGCTCCTGTATTCAGAGAAAAATATTTCAAACTGATTCTGGTGTTTGCAGGTTCTTATCTGTTTTCCATCACTATTCTCCACATTATTCCCGAATTGTTTTCCAGTGGATATGGTCATTCAAGGATGGGCATGTACATACTTTTGGGTTTCCTTTTGCAGCAGGTATTGGAATTTTGGTCTTCCGGAATCGAGCATGGCCATATACACAAACATAACTCGGAGTCATTCAAGGGTGTTTTTACTTTAATGAGCGGACTTTTCATCCATGCTTTTTTGGAAGGGACTTTGCTTTCTCATGGCTCGATCGTGACTGATGAACCTATCTTAAACCATGTTCATAGCGACAAAACTGTCCTTCTAGGAATAATTATGCATAAAGGACCTGCCGCTTTTGCGCTGGCAGCGGTACTTTCCTCTTCCTTAACCAAAAAGTGGACGATTGCCTTGTTAACGATTTTTGCCTTAGCCTCCCCCGTGGGGATGCTTTCTAGTGCTATTTTTCTGGAAAACGGCTGGTTATCCAGGGAAGGTTTCGGTTTACTTTACGGATTGGTTACTGGTGGTTTTTTACACATTTCCACCACAATTTTCTTTGAAAGCAGCCCTCATCACAAATTCCAGCTCAATAAACTGGTAATCACTTTTATCGCAGCCGCTCTTGCGATGGCTTCTGAGTATTTTTTTTAAAACAGCCAAACAAATCCCCCAACCAAAATTCGAGGACAAAGATTTTTTGGTTTTCAAAAAAAACTGTTTGGATTCTGTTTTGAGATTCTGGTATTTCAGATTTGATTAGCACCTGTGGAGCCGTGATGCGCCTAAAATAGGCCTTTCGGTATTTACTGCTTATTTTTATTTCAAAATAAACCCCTACCACATGTCTCAAGTTTCTGAGAAAATGAAGAAGTATTGGAGAAAAAATCTCCTTACCCTGCTCGTACTGCTCTTTCTCTGGTTTGTTGTTTCCTTTGGATTTGGAATTCTTCTCGTTGAACCACTCAATTCCATTCGACTTGGAGGGTTCAAGCTGGGATTTTGGTTTGCGCAACAGGGTGCCATTTACGCCTTTGTGCTGTT
This sequence comes from uncultured Limnohabitans sp., assembly GCA_964574365.1. GTDB lineage: Bacteria > Bacteroidota > Bacteroidia > Cytophagales > Cyclobacteriaceae > Algoriphagus. Next base: position 68,398 of record CAZNND010000011.1, on the reverse strand, counting down.
AATATTTATTTATGTGATTCGGATGAATAAGCTGGATCGTGAATTTGACGTAAACGAAGACTAGCATGGAAATTCTTACCTGGACCTACATTCTTGTTGGACTAAGCTTTACGCTATACATTGGCATTGCCATCTGGACCCGGGCGGGATCAACAAAAGAGTTTTATGTGGCTGGTGGTGGTGTTTCTCCTTTGGCAAATGGTATGGCCACCGCAGCAGACTGGATGTCGGCAGCCTCCTTTATTTCAATGGCAGGCCTGATCTCTTTTTCGGGATATGACGGCTCGGTGTATCTGATGGGGTGGACTGGCGGCTATGTTTTATTGGCACTACTTCTGGCACCTTACCTCCGGAAATTCGGGAAATTCACTGTTCCGGACTTCGTCGGCGACCGCTACTATTCCAACAAAGCCAAGGTGGTTGCAGTAATCTGTGCTCTTTTCATTTCCTTTACCTATGTGGCAGGCCAAATGCGAGGGGTAGGTATAGTTTTTTCCCGCTATTTGGAGGTGCCCATTGAATGGGGTGTAGTGATTGGGATGTGCATTGTTTTTTTCTACTCTGTTTTGGGTGGAATGAAAGGAATAACTTATACTCAAGTGGCGCAGTACTGTGTGCTAATTTTCGCTTACATGGTGCCTGCTATTTTTATATCTATGCAATTGACGGGGAACCCGATCCCTCAACTCGGTCTTGGAGGGTATGTGGAAGAAGGAGTCCCTTTGCTCGACAAATTGGATGGAGTTTTATCTGAACTTGGTTTCAAGGAATACACCTCAGGGAGAAAGGGAATGACCGATATGTTCATGATCACCCTCGCACTCATGGCAGGCACGGCTGGATTACCACATGTGATCGTTCGATTTTTCACCGTGCCCAAAGTAAAAGATGCAAGACTTTCAGCCGGTTATGCTCTCGTTTTCATCGCGATACTGTACTCCACAGCGCCAGCAGTAGCAGCTTTTGGTATTTATAATGCCATCAAGTCAAGTTCCGGAAAAGAAATAAGCGAACTCCCCGTGTGGATCCAAAACTGGCAAAAAACAAACCTGATCAAGATTGAAGACAAAAATCAAGATGGGAAGGTCCAATACCTTGCAGACCAGGAAGCCAATGAGTTGACCATAGACAAAGATATCATGGTACTAGCAAGCCCTGAAATTGCTGAGCTACCCAATTGGGTCGTAGGGCTGGTTGCAGCAGGTGCCATGGCAGCGGCATTATCCACTGCTGCAGGATTACTTTTGGTGATTTCCACCTCGATCTCCCGAGATTTGGTAAAAACATTCAAGCCGGAAATTTCTGAGAAAAAAGAACTTCAGATAGCCCGAATAGCAGCAGCCGGTGCAGTGATTTTGGCAGGTTATTTTGGCGTAAATCCTCCGGGATTTGTTGCTGAGGTTGTTGCTTTTGCCTTTGGATTGGCAGCCGCTTCGTTTTTCCCTGTCATTATTTTGGGCATATTTTCTACCCGGATCAACCGGGAAGGTGCAATTGCAGGTATGATTACAGGGCTAATTTTCACCATGTCCTACATTTCCTATTTCAAATTTGTAGAACCTGGACTCAATACGGCAGCACATTGGTGGTGGGGAATTTCCCCCGAAGGAATTGGCTCCGTTGGCATGCTTCTCAATGTGATGGTTTGCTATGGTGTTTCTCTGATCACCCCAGCCCCTCCCCAACAAGTGCAGGAAATGATCCAGGACATCCGAATACCAAAAGGGGCGGGTGAAGCCCATTCCCATTAATTTTCAAACCTTAAAACTCGATCAATCAACCCTAAACCCATGAGTGACAGACTACATACCCTCAGCGGATACCTCTACGAATACCAAAAAAGTGTAACCCAGCCTGAAGAATTTTGGGCCAGGATTGCCGATTCTTTTCATTGGAGAAAGCGATGGTCCAAAGTACTGAAGTGGAATTTTGAAGGACCTGATGTAAAATGGTTTCTAGGGGCGAAATTGAATATCACGGAGAATATTTTTGAAAAAAACCTGTACACCATCGGAGATCGGCCGGCGATTATCTGGGAGCCGAATGAACCTGGTGAACCTGGCAGGACCTTGACCTATCGTGAACTGTATGAAGAAGTTTGCCGATTTGCCAATGCCCTACATGCAAAAGGGATCAAAAAAGGGGATCGAGTGATCATTTACATGCCCATGGTTCCGGAAGCGGCCATTGCCATGCTTGCCTGCGCACGGATTGGCGCTATACATTCAGTAGTCTTTGCTGGTTTTTCCAGCAACTCCCTTGCAGACCGAATCAATGACTGTCAGGCTAAAGCCATTCTGACATCAGATGGAAATTTCCGTGGCAACAAAAAAATCACTGTGAAAGGAGTGGTGGATGAGGCATTGGAAAAATCCTCAGTAGAAACAGTCATCGTGTACCGCAGAACGGGACAAGAAACCAACATGGTCGAAGGAAGGGATTTCTGGTGGAATGAGGTTCTTCAAGGTCAATCGAAAGTGAATCGTGCTGAGGAAATGGACAGCGAGGACATGTTATTTATTCTTTATACCTCAGGATCAACTGGTAAACCAAAAGGAGTCGTGCACACGACTGGCGGATACATGGTGTACACCAAATATTCCTTTGAAAATGTGTTTCAGTATTCCCCGGGAGATGTGTATTGGTGCACTGCAGACATCGGTTGGGTGACGGGCCATTCCTATATTGTTTACGGCCCTCTCTTGGCGGGTGCTACTACGCTGATGTTTGAAGGAGTACCCACATATCCTCATCCGGGCAGGTTTTGGGAGGTAATCGAAAAACACCAGGTCAACGTATTTTATACCGCACCCACAGCAATCCGAGCCCTGCAAGCTTTTGGTACCGACCCGATCGAAGGCTACGATCTAAGCTCCCTGAAAGTATTGGGTTCGGTTGGCGAACCCATCAACGAGGAAGCCTGGCATTGGTACCATACCCATATCGGAAAAGGACACTGCCCAATCGTAGATACCTGGTGGCAGACTGAAACAGGCGGTATTTTAATTTCTCCTTTAGCTGGCATCACACCAACAAAACCCGCCTACGCTACCCTACCCCTTCCCGGAATCCAACTCTGTATCGTGGATGCAGAAGGAAATGAACTAACAGGAAATTCTGTCGAGGGTAATCTGTGCATCAAATTCCCTTGGCCATCCATGATCCGTACTACCTATGGAGACCATGATCGATGCAAACAAACTTATTTTTCCACCTATAAAAACATGTACTTCACTGGTGACGGAGTGAAGCGTGACCATGATGGCTACTACCGAATCCTCGGAAGAGTGGACGATGTGATCAACGTATCCGGGCACCGAATGGGAACTGCCGAAGTGGAAAACGCAATCAACGAACATCCAAAAGTCATCGAATCTGCTGTTGTGGGGTATCCGCATGAAGTCAAAGGTCAGGGAATCTATGCCTATGTGATCTGCGACATGAGTAACCGAACCGAGGAAAACCTGATTAACGAGATCAAGGACATGGTGTCCAAGATCATCGGTCCAATCGCCAAACCGGATAAAATTCAGATCGTTCCCGGTCTTCCAAAAACCCGATCTGGAAAAATCATGCGACGCATCCTGAGAAAAGTAGCCGAAGGAAGCACAGGCAGCATGGGGGACACCTCTACCTTGCTCGATCCGGAAGTAGTGGAAAAGATTATTGAAGGTAGGAAGTAGCAATGACCACTGACCAATTTTCAAACTCAGTGATCAAGAAGGTACAAAGTACAAAGTACCAAATAGGTGGGCATATGCCTGATAAGCAAAGTAGGATACAAAATTCGTGACTTTTTGTTTTCAGCAGTCACTTGCTTCTTGAATTGAGCATTTTACTAACTAGAACATAGTACGTTGTACACGGTACCTAGTACTCTTGCCTCTTGATACCAGATACTTGATACTTGCATCTAGATTCTTGTTTCTTGGTACCTAGTACTTCGTACGTTGTACTTGGTACCCTTGCACTTAATACCAGATACTTGATACTTGCTACTT
>CAZNND010000011.1:33173-64297 GCA_964574365.1 uncultured Limnohabitans sp. | reverse complement strand
TACGTTGTACTTGGTACCCTTGCACTTAATACCAGATACTTGATACTTGCTACTTTCTAACTATGTCCAACGTCATCGTCAATCGAGTTGCTGAGTTTCTGTACAGGTTTCCTCCTTTTTCTTTTTTGGAAAAGGAAGACCTCCTACAAGTCGCTCAGAGGATAGAAATTCAGTATTTGGAAAAAGGCGAGACCCTGTTTACCCAGGGCGAACCTGCACAGCCCAGTTTTTTTGTTTTGAAAGAGGGCACTGTTCATTTGGTGCAAAAAACGCAGAAAGGAGAGGAGATTCGAGAAATCTGTGACGAAGGTGATGTTTTTGGCGTTCTGGCCCTTCTGGGAAAAAGGCCCTACTTACTGACCTCCAAAATCATTGAAAACAGTTTGGTGTATGCTATCCCTGTGGCTATTTTTGAAAAAATCCTGGAGAAAAACAGCCGGGTAGCTCTGTTTTTTGCCGCTGGATTTGCTGCCGGACAAGTAGTCGTGCGACAGGATCTATCGCAGGGTCAGAAAGCTCGAGGAGTATTCAAAAAAGCATCAGGAGACCACTCTCTAATGATTTTTTCCGACCAATCCGAAATTAAAGTGTCTGAAAAGGTGATCACCTGTAGTCCAGGAACCTCCATTCGGCTCGCTGCCGAGCGAATGTCACAGGCACAAGTTAGCAGTATCATTATTTGTGAGGAGTCCGGATTGCCCGTTGGTATCCTAACGGACAAGGATCTTAGAAATCGAGTCTTGGCCGCAGGAGTAGCGCCGGAGGAAAAAGTTGCTCAGGTGATGACTTCACCGGTGATCACTCGGAAAAAAGAAGATGGCTTTTCCCATTTGTATCTAACCATGATTCGAAACAGACTTCATCACCTGGTCTTGACTGAGGATGGAAGTCCGCAGAGTCCCGTGTGCGGATTGATTTCTGATCATGATATTTTTCTATCTATGGGCAACAGTCCTGCTATTTTGATTCATGCCCTGATGAACACCTTTGACGTGGCAGAAATGCGCAAAATCAGGAATCAAGCAGAACAAATGCTTCGGTATTATCTGGAAAATGAAGTCTCCATAGATTTTGTCGCTTCAGTGATGACTGAAATCAACGATGTAATTATTTTCCAGGCTATTGAATTGGCTCGTAGGGATTTGAATCCAAGCTATCCGGATATGGCTGGAATTGGTTTTTGTTTCCTTTCGCTAGGAAGTGAAGGAAGGGAAGAACAGCTACTTAGAACTGACCTTGATAACGCGATCATCTACCAAGATGTAGCGGAACAGCTAAAGAATCAAGCAAAGAATTACTTCCACAAGCTTGGAGAACATGTTGTGGAAACTTTATTGGCCTGTGGATTTGATCCTTGTCCTGCAAAAATCATGGCCAACAATCCCGAATGGGCACAGCCCTTATCTGTGTGGAAGGGCTATTTTTCAGAATGGATTATCCGTCCCAGTCCAGAAGCCTTGCTGAAGTCCTCCATATTTTTTGATTTCAGACCGGTAAAAGGAAATCATTCCCTAGCGGAAGAACTCTCACTCCATATTTTTGAAGAAATACGAAAGAAGAAAGCTTTTTTAAGTTTTATGGGACAAAATGCCCTTCAAAACCCACCACCATTGGGCTTTTTTAAAGACTTCATCGTAGAAAAATCAGGCGAACACAAAGACCAGTTTGATCTTAAAACCAGGGCCATGCTTCCACTTACCGAACTCGCAAGACTTCTTGTTTTGGGACATGAAATAGTCGGAATCAACAATACCTTCAAACGGTTTGAAAAATTGGCGGAGCTTGAGCCAGTCCATTCCGAACTCTTCCTCCAAGCTGCCAAAGCCTATGAAATATTGATGCGGATGCGTGCACTAGAAGGCATTTCAAACGCCAACAATGGAAGATACCTCGATCCCAAATCCTTGGGAAAAATCCAGCGGCAATTGCTGAAAAACACTTTTAGCCCTATTTCCGAACTTCAGCAATTGATTCAAGTACGGTTCCAACTAGATTATTTCAGGCGATGAGTTGGTGGGAAATTTGGAAAGCAGGCAGGGACAAGCATGAATTTATCCAGTCCTATCTGGATGAAAACAAAGATAGAATCCCGGGAATTCGAAGTATTGACCAATTGACCTTTACTGTGTTAGACACTGAAACCAGCGGTCTTGATCCTGCGAAGGATACGATTCTTTCTTTTGGGGCAGTAAAAATCCAGCAATCAATAATCAAAGTTGATCAGTCGGTGGAGTGGTATCCCAATTCAGAAAATTCAGGAACCAAAACAATGGCTATCCACGGACTTGTGTCGGTCAAGAATACGCTCACAAAAGAAGAATTTGCACGAAAACTCTTGTCTTACCTTGGTAGTAGCATCCTAGTGGGGCATCATATCGGATTTGATCTTGAAATACTCAAAAGCCTACTTAAACCATTTGGCTTTAATCAATTCAAAAATCCGGTAATCGACACCTATCAATTGGCTATCCGATTAGAAAAGGGGCCATTAGTAGATTTTAATAGCTTTAAACAGGAAGAATATAGTCTGGATCCGCTCTGCAAAAGATATGGCATTGAGCTGGACGATAGACACACGGCCGCAGGGGATTCATTTTTAACCGCTTTACTGCTGTTGAAACTTCTAGCAAAAGCAAAATCAAAAGGGATCAACACATTCCAAAGCTTGATTTCCTGATCACCTCCATTCAATCAAAACCTTACCCTTAGCTTTTACACGAATTTCCATCCCCGTTGGCGCTGGATAAAATCCATCCGGATAGACCTCCAAATCCGACAAACCCAATACCGCATACGGTGTTCTGATTGCTAAGCGATCTTTGATACCATTCAAACTTTCTTCCAATGGTGCTTCAAGGGAAAATCTCATTTTTTGGTTGAGTTGCCGGATGATTTTCCCTCTTTTTAGCATCGCTCCTAGGCTCGCCTTTCGATTATCACTTTCAAGATGAAAATCTACCTTTTCAAACTCCAAAACCTTCAAGTCAGGATTAAATATCGGTTTTCCTACAAGAAAAAGTCTACCACTTAGCGGAGTCCCCTCTTCGGGAATAGCCGAAAAATCAAGGCTAATACTCAGACGGTCACCATAGGCCTTTGTCCTAAACTCAGATGGACTGAACAGGTATTTTTTGTTGATTCGGAAAATTTGGCCCTGAACTGATTTTTGGATCATCCGGTCAAGATCAGCGTAGGGAAGGTGGAAAGGAATATCCATTTCCAAATGATTGGACTGATCCGAGTTTGCCGAAAGGGTTGGAAGTGGAAATGGTGCAATCGATAAAGCATCAGAACCGTGTGTTAAAATCTGCCCCTTCAACCCCAAATCCAAGTGAATTCCACTTTGAGGCACCGCATATTCCCGAATCTTTACAGAATCCGGACGGATGGAAAACGCCATATTTCTATCTGCCAATTCAACAAAAATTGGTCTTCCGACCTGATTCCATAGGGACTCAAGGATTGGCTTAAGCCGAATAAGATCAGACCTGTTGTTTAGCTGCTGCTGCGCGAAAAAATTGATTTCCTTTCTTATCATCGGGCTTAAATCCATTTCCAATCCCAAGGCAGAGACTGAAATTTTGCCTCCCAAATCGATTAAATCAAATTCCCTTATTCCAAGAGACCAGTCCTCCTGGAGTTGGGGATTGATAGTGAACACAGGAGATAATTGGCGGTCTATGGGAATTTTTGACTGAAATAAATTTCGGAGACCTCCGGGCTTGAGTCCTACTTCGCCTTGTACTCTGAGGGGAAGGGTAACCTGAATTCGCTGACTATCCAAGGGAGACAAACGAATTATTCCATTTTTCTGGAAACTCAAATCTCCTTGAAGCCCATTTCCCAAGTCCATCTTTTCACCGGAAAAAAGATTGAGGGGGACGACTTGGTTCACCAGTGTGCCAAGCGTAGAGATAGGGATTTCAACGGGAACATTAACAGAAGATGTGGCCACTGGAACCTGCATAAAAGGTAGGGAAACACTAGGATCCAGAGACTTGCAGGCAAAAACCAGCAAGAACAACCCTGATAAAAATAATGTGGATTTGAAACTATTTTTTAGAAAGATTTGTCTCACTTCTATTATTAAATTAGCCAAGAAAAACGATGGGCAGCTAAATAGCTGTATCCCAAAAGTACGCAAAAGTGTTTATGAACTGGAATAAGCTGACCGATTCAGATCAATTAGAGGAAATCAAAGTATTGAGCTATGAGAAGCCTGTTTTGATTTTCAAACATAGTTCAAGATGTTCTATAAGTAGCATGGCATTGGATAGGCTACTTCGAAACTGGAAAGACGAGGATGGGGAAAAAGTAACCCCATTTTTTCTGGATCTGATTGCTTTTCGCTCTATTTCCAATAAAATAGAAGAAGTTTTTGGTATTCCTCACGAATCCCCTCAAGTATTGGTTATACGGGAAGGGAAATCAATTTTTGATCAAAGCCATTACGCCATCACCTACACTGAAATCATGGCTCGGATTTAAGCAGTCAGTTGACTGATTAAAAGGTTTTTTTAATTTAAAAGGAATAACAACCACTCATCCTGTGCATTCCCCTTTCCAATTTTTAATTACATAGGACTTAAACCTTTTGCCTGGAAGAACTGTCAAAGAAGCAGAACTTTGTATTCATATGAAAAAAAATTATTCAATTAGTATTCTCATTTTTAGCCTTTTGCTGACTTTTTCAGCTTATGGCCAACGTCCCTCAGGTCAAAACCAAGAAGAACGGAAATTTACGGGAAAAGTCATTGATGGGGTGACCAATACTCCTATGATCGGCGCCAATGTTTTGGTGAAAACAGTTACCGACTCCCTGCTTAGAGGAACTGTCAGCGGAGCTGACGGCAAATTTGAGATTGCACGACCATTTATTCCACAGGTCAAACTGGAAATTACCTTTTTGGGGTACAAGACTATTTCAAGGGTTCATAGCATGAGAGAACCCTTGGAACTCGGAGACTTGATCCTCTTGGAAGACACCAAGGTTCTTGGGGAAGTAGTGATTGAAGGGGTAAATGTGGTTGGCGAACAGAAAGGAGATACGACTTCATTCAATGCCAATGCATTCAAAACTCAAACCAATGCACAAGCTGAGGATCTGATCAGGAAAATGCCTGGAATCACGATGCAAGGAGGACAGATTCAAGCCCAAGGTGAAAACGTCCAACGGGTTCTTGTGGATGGACGGGAGTTTTTTGGTAGTGATCCTAACATTGCCCTGAGAAACCTACCTGCGGACGCTATTGACCGGGTAGAAGTCTTGGATCAACGCTCAGACCAAAGCAGATTGACAGGATTTGACGACGGGAACTACACCAAAACGATCAATATCATTTTGAGATCAGATAAGAAAAATGGCTCTTTCGGCAGAGCCTATGCGGGATACGGTACTGATGACCGCTATTCAGCAGGAGGTAGTCTCAATCTATTCAAAGGTGATCAACGGTTGTCTATTCTTGGACTTTTCAATAATGTCAACCAACAAAACTTCTCCAGCCAGGATTTGGCGGGAGTAACTGCCAATGCATCAGGGGGTGGTGGAAGACCCGGAGGAATGATGGGCGGTGGTGGACGTCCAGGCGGTGGAGGCCAATGGGGCGGCGGCGGAAATAATAATTTCTTTGTTGGGAATTCCGGAGGGATTGTAAATACCAATGCGGTAGGATTAAATTACTCGGATAAATGGGGTAAGAAAGTGAACTTTACCGGTAGCTATTTCTTCAATAATACCACTAATTCACTTCGCCAAATCACCAACAGAGAAACCGTAGTAAATCAAAACTTAAGACAGTTTTATGAAGAAAATCTGATCAATACTGTTGAAAACAACAACCACAGAGCCAATGCAAGAATTGAGGCAGATCTCAATGAAAAAAACTCCATTATCCTTACTCCAAATGTATCTTTTCAATACAATGATACCTACAGCGATCGGGATGCATTGACCAAAGCAAGTACGGGTGACCTACTTTCCGCCTTGCGTTCAATTTCCAATGCAGAAACTAAGGCGTACAATCTTTCAAACAACCTGACTTATCGCTATAAATTTGACAAAAGAGGCAGGACGCTTTCTTCAGAAGTTTTCACAGCTTGGAATAAACGAGATCAACTTTCTGACCTTTTGGCGGCAAGCAGGGATTACAGAAGAAATGTTTTGGATACCGCAGAGCAGGTTGCTGATGCATTAAACAATGGTTTCAACTACCGAATCAACACCACCTGGACAGAACCCATTAGTGCTAAATCACTTGCTACGTTTGGCTATCAAATCGGTAACAACAAAACTAGAGCAGATCAAAAAACTAGGGTTTTAAATCCTGAGAACGCCTTTGTCCTGGATTCTGCCCTTTCCAATGAATTTGACAACATCTTCCTCACCCAACGACTCCGTTCAGGGTACGCTTACAATAATCAAGCTTGGAGTGTCAATGTAAACCTGGACTACCAAAATGCCCGACTGGATAATCAGGCCTTTTTCCCAGAAAAAGGTGTTTTCACCAGAAGTTTTAATAATATTCTTCCGAGCGCAAACCTCAACTATCGAAATCGAGAAACTGGTTTCAGCTGGAGAATGCGTTACCGAACAGAAACTAATGAACCTTCGGTTTCCGAACTTCAAAACGTGGTCAATAACCAGAATCCACTCAATCTTCGTGTAGGTAATCCATCATTGGGTCAAAGTTTCAACCACAACATTTTCGCCAACATCAGCAAGATCAACCTGGAAAAATCCAGAACCATGTTTATGTTTCTGAATTATAGTGGAACACAGGACTACATTGGAAGCAGTACATTTCTGACTACCAAAGATACTCTGATCAACAACGAAATCCCGCTTCGTCCAGGAGGGCAAATCACCCAGCCGGTAAATTTGAAAGGGAATTTCAGGACCACTTTCTTCCTGACTTACGGAGCTCCGATTAAAAAAATGAAAACTCAGTTTAACTCTAATTCCCGAGTGAGTTTTAATCGAATTCCTGGTTTGATTAATGGTGAAAACAACCTAAACGACAACCTGACCCTTAGCCAAGGTTTGACGTTCAGCTCAAATATCAGCCAAAATGTGGACTTTTCGATCAGCACCACAGGTTCGTACAACATCGTCAATTCTTCGCTACAGCAGAATCTGGATAATAATTTCTACCAGCAGGAATCCAATATTCGACTGTATTTCTCCTCCAAAAATGGGAAGTTTTTTATGGGCAACAACGTAGCTCACTCACTTTACACCGGGCTTTCTGAAGGATTCAACCAAAACTTCTGGTTGTGGAACATGGAAGGCGGTTTCCGATTTGCCAAAAACAACAAAGCGGAGCTGAAAGCTGTCCTATTTGATGTATTGAACCAGAACAACAGTATTAGCCGAACTATATCTGACGTAGCCGTAACCGACGTCTTCACCAATGTGCTCACCCGCTATGGCATGGTAACCTTTACCTACATCATCGGTAATTTCAAACAGCCTGCTGCAGAACCCCAACAGCCTTGGATGATGGGCAGACCTCCTGGAGGAGGAAGTAGAACTTGGTAAGAAAACCTCTATGGAGCCTTCAAAATCAGAGGATTAGTATGAATGTAAATAAAAATCCGGGGCAAATGAAACCCCGGATTTTTCATTTTTACACCTATTCTTACGCTACAAGATTACCCGGATTTTTTAGTAATCCCAGAAAATTATCCTTCAGATAAAGGAAAACGAATCAACTGCTCGTCCCGACTTGAAAGATATATTGCCCGGATCAATTCCAGGGATTTCCTTGATTTTAACCCGTCAACTTCAGGATTCCTTTCTTTATCAATTGCATCCAGAAAATCCTTCCACTGCGCTGCATGTAGCTCAAATCCGATGGCGTTGGGATCAGATGACCCTGAAGCGAACGAGACGTCCTTCTTCTTTGACTCGCTTTCTTTTCCCCTTACCTTCCAGGCAACCAGTTTACCTGCTTCCAAAATTGCAGATCCTTCGGTACCAAAAATTTCCAATCGCTCGGGATACCCCGGATAAAGTGAGGTCCCCGCTGTGATAGTACCCAAAGCTCCTGATTTAAAATTCACCAATGCAGCTCCCAAATCCTCCCCTTCAATAGGATATAGGGTCGTTTTGACCTTACCAAAAACAGATTCCACCTCTCCCATCACTTCCAGTAGCAGATCAAGGGTATGGATAGCTTGGTTGATCAAGGCTCCTCCACCGTCATAGGTCAACGTGCCTTTCCACTGACTTCCTGAATAATAACTTTCCTCCCGAAACCAATTAACTGAAGCATTCCCCATCAATAATCGTCCGAAAACACCTGCCTGAATGGCATTTTTCAATTCAATGAAATCGGGGGAAAACCTATTTTGGAAGACGACGCCAAGCTGAACTTTTTTTGTTTTCGCAGCAGCAATCATCTCGTCAGCGCGCTCCAAAGTTACCTCAATCGGCTTTTCCACAAAAACATGTTTTCCGGCATGTATTGCCCACAAAGCCGGCTCCTTATGCATACCGCTTGGAGTACACATGCAGACAATATCCAAGCCCTGAATTCGGATGAATTCCTCCCAATCACTGAAAACGGGTGCTGAATACCTTTCCGCTGCCTTTTCTGCGCTGTTTTGGTTCGGATTAAATAATCCTACCAGCGTGGCGTTCTCAAGGCTATCAATAGCTTGTGCATGTTTTAAGGCAATGGCTCCGGTTCCCACAATGCCGATTTTATATTTCTTTCTCATAGTCAGTTTAATACTACCAGTGGATCTTGTCTGAGCAAAAGAACGACCGCTTGATAAAATTGCGGGTGATACGCTTTAAATGCCCTACTCTGCTCAAAGAAGGTTTCCAAAACTACTGCAAAAAACTCATGCTCATTCACGCCGGCACGTTCCCGAAACAAGCTATCTTCACCTGTACGGATTTTTTGAATTTCCATGGGCACCCATTTTTTGTAAGCTTCCCAGGCTTTCGGATTAAATCCTTTTTCTTCATCCGAATGAATCCAATTGGACAGCTTGAGCGCATGGGCAATTTCATGGATTCCGACATGTCTACCATCGGAATGGTCTGCCATTCCTTCCACAAAACAATTCCAGGACAACACAATCAGCCCATGTTTGGGATTCACCTCTCCCCGGTGATGGACTTGATTTACTGTACTGTAGTAGGAATCCGGGTACACCAAAATGGTATGAAAGTGCGATAAGCGAAGATTTTTCCATCCAAAAACGACCATGGTAATAGTAGCTCCGATCAAGATTTCCATTTCTGTGGTGACTTTTTCAAGACTGCCCCTTGGGATGAACCTTTTTGTGGAAAGGATGGTCTCCAGTTTATCCAAAAACTCCCTCCGATAAATCGGCTTCAAGCGGGAGAAATAGGGAAAATACAACTCCAGAAACTTCACCTCTTCATTCGTAACTTTTCTTGGAAAAAGCCTCCATCTAGCCTCATTGATAAATTGAATGAAAAGTTGGGTTCCGAATCCGATCATACCTAAACAAAAATGGCAACCACCTAAAGTAGTTGCCATTTTTCAGAAAATCAATTTTTGTCTTATCTAGCGTAGTTTACTGCTCTCATTTCACGGATGACGGTTACTTTGATCTGCCCGGGATACTGCATTTCCTTTTCGATTTTTTGAGAAATATCAAAGGATAGTTTACCTGCCTTTTGATCATCTACACTGTCTGCATCGACTAGGATTCGAAGCTCGCGTCCGGCCTGCATGGCAAAGCATTTATTTACTCCGTCAAAATTCAATGCCAACTCCTCCAATTCCCTCAATCGCTTCACATAGCTGTCCATGATTTCCCTTCTTGCCCCAGGTCTAGAACCTGAAATGGCATCAGAAGCTTGTACGATTGGGGAAATCATTGAGGTCATCTCGATTTCATCATGGTGGGCGCCGATGGCGTTGCAGATTTCAGGATGTTCCTTATATCGCTTGGCCAACTCCATACCCAAAATCGCATGCGGTAATTCCTGCTCTTCCGGCCAAACTTTCCCGATATCATGCAGCAATCCTGCCCGCTTGGCAAGTTTGGCATTTAAGCCCATTTCTGCCGCCATTGTCGATGCTAATTTTGCAACTTCTCGAGAGTGCTGAAGCAGATTTTGACCATAGGAGGACCTGAATCTCATCCGACCCACCATTTTGATCAATTCAGGATGAAGGCCATGGATACCAAGATCGATACAGGTTCTTTCCCCGATCTCCACGATTTCTTCTTCGATATTCTTCTCTGTTTTTGCAACAACCTCTTCGATTCTCGCAGGGTGGATCCTCCCGTCTTGTACCAGGCGATGTAGTGAAAGTCTGGCGATTTCACGTCTTACCGGATCAAATCCCGAAATAATAATTGCCTCAGGCGTGTCATCCACAACAATCTCTACACCCGTTGCCGCCTCTAGCGCACGGATATTTCTTCCTTCCCTACCGATAATTTTTCCTTTAATATCATCGCTTTCAATATTGAAAACCGATACACAGTTCTCAACCGCATGCTCGGTAGCAGTACGCTGAATCGTATCCAGAACAATCTTCTTGGCCTGTTTGGTGGCAGTAAGCTTCGCTTCATCCAAAATATCCTTGATCTGGGAAGACGCTTTGGATTGAGCTTCTTCTGTCAGCATGGTAACCAACTGCTGTTTGGCCTCCTCTCGGGTAAGACCGGCAATTTTTTCCAGGTCAGCAATTCGCTGATTGGTCACCCGATCCAATTCCTCTTTTTTTACTTGGACTGCATGAAGCTGAGCGTTGAGGTTCTCCTTTTTACTGTCGAGATCCGCTTCTTTACGCTTCACTTGCTCCTGGTCTTTAGAAACTTGCTGCTGTAATTGTTTGACCTTGTTTTCGTTGGTGATGATGATATTTTTCTTGTTGTTCATCTCCTCATCAAACTCGGACTTCATTTTCAGGAACTTTTCCTTTGCCTCAAGAATTCGGTCTTTTTTGATGGTTTCTGCCGTAATTTCAGCTTCTCTTAGCATGGATTTAACCCGTTCTTTGGTCTCTTCCTCTTGCTGTGCATGTTTATTTTTAATGAAGAAGCCAGCAATTGCCGCACCTCCACCTAATCCTGCTATTGCTGCAAGGATGATAAATAGTAAGTCTGCCATAGGTATATATAGTTAATTACCTACCGGCTCCAAAAATGTGTGAAACGTATGAAAATCAACACTCAGACTACCTTAGTGAGTAGTGCTGTAATATGTGAAAGACTGCGATGGATATGTTCACTATCTTCTTCATTAACTTTATTGGATTCAAGAGATTCTACCATGCAATCAAAGGCCACCATTGCCAAAAGATCCGTGGTATCATGCAGTCCATATTCAGTCCTATACTTTCTCAATTTTTCATTGATCAATTTCCCTGCATGACGGATTTTGCCTTCATCTTCAGGCTTTACCCGCATAGGATACTCCCTTTCTCCGATTCTCACTCGAATGGCTAATGTCTCCATCATTTTTCGGAAAGGTAAGTGATCAGTTGATCGATTTCTTGTATATACTTGTTGATTAAGTCACTCATTTCGGCAGCATCCTCTGGATTTACCGGTCGGTTGTCCACAATGTTACTAATTTTAATTCTATTTTTAAAATGATAGATTTCCTGGTCCTTACGCTGGATTTCATGCTCAAGAGCCGACAACCTATGTCTTAGCTGCTCATTTTCAGCATTCAATGCATCCAACTTCTTGGCAGCAAGTACGGCAAGCCGTTCAAGTTTTTGCAGTTCTTCCTGAATCATTCTTTAGCTTCTGATGACAGCTCCAATTTGTTCTTGGAATGCCTCTATCAATTTACCCATTGTTTTTTCAATAACCTTATCCGTCAGTGTATTTTCCTGATCCTGAAGAATAAAACTCAAGGCATATGCTTTTTTCCCCGAATCAATTTTATCCCCTTGGTACACATCAAAAACACCAACTTTTCTGAGAAGTTTCCCTCCTGCTTTTTCAGCTATTGATTTTACCTGATCATACATCACAGATTTATCGATAACGAGTGAAAGGTCACGGCGTACTTCCGGGAATTTGGATATTTCCTGATATTTCTTAAGCCCGGATGCTTTCTTGGCAAGCAAATCCCAATCTAAATCGGCATACCAAACATCCTGACGAACCTCTGCTAATTTGAGCATTTTTTCATCCAACAAACCCAACCTTCCAATTTCCTTCTCTCCCAGCTTCAGTACCAATCCATAAACAAATGGAGCAGTTTCTACCACATCCATCGATCCGATTTCAATATTCAACCGCTCCAAAATCCGCTCCACAATACTAAACAAATCTGCAAATCCAAAGGGCTTAGCAGGTTCCAGCCAACTTTCAGCGCTCCGGTTTCCGCTGTGGAAAATAGCTAAACGATGACCTTCGCGGTACCCATTTTCCCCTTTTGAATACACCGTCCCAAATTCAAATGCACAAATGTCTGTCTGCTTTCTATTGATATTATGCGCCATTACTTCCAAACCGGAAAAAAGCAAGGTTTGACGCATGACCCCAAGATCCTCGCTTAGCTTGTTGTAGATTTCGACTCGGCTGACCGGATCGAGAAATCCGGATTTCTCAGCATACTGAGGCTTAGTCAAACTGTTGGTGATCAGCTCAAAATATCCCATCCCGGCAAGCATTTCGGTAAGTCGGTACTGAAGTTTGTTCAAGTCCTTCACCGGATGTTCGGCAAGGAAGTCCGTACTCAGTTTTTCAGAAAGTAAAACCTGATGGAAGCCATGAATCCGCAGGATTTCTTCAATAATATCCGCTTCACGCGTGACATCGACCCGATACGGCTTCACTACGGCATTGAACCCTCCTTCCGTTTGATTTATAACCTGAATATCAAGGTTTTGTAAGATAGTATTTATTTCTTCCGGTGCAATTTTCTTTCCGATCAGGCGATCTATATGTGCATATTCCACCGCTACCACTGCATCAACTACCGGATTTGGATAGTGATCGATCAGATCGGAAGCCACTTTCCCACCAGCAATTTCGCATAGCAAAGAAACCGCCATTTTAAGCGCATAAACCGGCATATTGGGATCGGTACCCCGCTCAAAACGAAAAGAAGCATCCGTCTTTAAACCGTGAAATTGTGAACCTTTTCGGATGACATCAGGTGAGAAATAAGCTGATTCCAAGAAAACGGAGGTTGTTTGATCGCTTACCCCCGAACCTTTTCCTCCAAAAATCCCAGCGATACACATCCCTCCTTTGGAATCACAAATCATCAATTCCTCTCCCGAAAGTTTCCGTTCCTTTTCATCCAAAGTCACAAAGTGAGTGCCTTTTGGGAGTTTTCCTACGATTACCTTTCCCTCTGAAATTTTATCCGCATCAAAAGCATGTAGCGGCTGTCCCAGATCATGCAGAATAAAATTGGTGATATCGACCACATTGTTGATCGGCTCCAACCCAATTGATCGCAGAAAATTTTGCAACCATTGTGGCGAGGAACCGACCTTTAAATCTGTGATCACAACCCCAGCATACCGTGGACAATCTGATGCATTCTGAACCTCAACCGAAATGGATGGCCCTGCTCCCTCTTTTACCAAGGCCTTCTCAGCAGGAAGGCAAATCGGACGCTGAAGTAATGCCTTCAGATCACGTGCTACGCCCAAGTGGGAAGCCGCATCGGCACGATTGGGAGTCAGCCCTATTTCCAGGATATGATCCTCGCTCACTTCAAAATAGTCCTTGGCTGGGGTTCCGTTGGGAAGATCCGTATCCAACACCATAATACCTGAATGGGAGGTTCCGATTCCGATTTCATCCTCCGCACAGATCATTCCTTCAGAGACCTGACCTCGGATTTTGGCCTTTTTAATTTCAAACGGTTCTCCAACTGTGGGATAAAGTTTGGCCCCAACAGTAGCGACCACTACTCTTTGTCCTGCAGCGACATTGGAAGCTCCACAGACAATTTGTGCCGGAGTTCCTGTGCCAATGTCCACTGTGGTTAGGCTCAACTTGTCAGCATCCGGGTGCCTTTCACAGGTAAGCACCTCTCCAATAACAATGCCCTCCAACCCTCCTTTGACGGAAACAAATTCTTCCACAGCTTCTACCTCCAAACCCGAACGGGTAAGCAGCGCGGCGATTTCTTCGGGACTTTCTTGTAAGAAAATATATTTTTTGAGTCGGTTAATCGAGATTTTCATAAAACAGGATTTCGGAGCAGCTCTTTGATGGAAGAAAAAAGGCACACACGCACCTTTTATAACTAATTTCCAAAATTAAAAGAAATGCGGGAGGCGTTGGTTATTTGCCATAATTTTTCTCACCTGCTCCAATGGCTATGGTAAGGAGATTCTCTTTGGGAGGGAGCGGGCAAGCATAGTTCGGATTGTAGGCGCAATAGGGATTGAAGGCTAGATTAAAGTCAATGGTAATGCTATTTTTACCATCTTGGCGCACATTGAGATACCGGCCTCCACCATAGGTGTCCTTTCCGCTGGTATCATCAGCAAAAGCAAGGAAAAAATTCCGCATATCTGTTTCCTTTATGGACTGAAGAAGAAGCAATCGATTGGTTTGACCTTCCAATTCAAACTCTGCGTAGGAATGTTCAATGTATTTTTCTTTGGAGCCATCAGTCAGCGGAACTTCCCTGACTTTTTTATTTTCAATGGGAATCAACCTGGCCTTTACCCGATAGTTGGGGTTGATTTCATAAAATGTAAGGGACTGAAAATTTTTCTTTTGCTCCTCAGAAAGTGGTGACTCCACATTAAATCGGATGAATTTAAACTGTCGTTCCCGTTCTTTTTCAATTTTCTCGATGTAAGCTTCGGGACTTTCAGCTGCTGTAAACATGTAGCCTACGGCAACCACTACGACCAAGGCTACCACTGCAATAATCAATTGATTGGCTTTCACTTTTCTGGATTTTTGTTTGTCCACTTCCTCAACCGAGGAAAATTTGACTTTGTTTCCTTTTTGCAAAAGAGGTTTCAAAGAATTCCTTCATCCGCGAAGCTAAAATAACCAGCATCAGCGAAAATCACATGATCCAAGATCGTTAAATCCATATCTCTACCAATTCTTACCAGCCGCTGGGTAAGTTTTTTGTCCTGTTCCGAAGGTTCTGTAGCACCACTAGGGTGATTATGCACCAAAATGATGGAATGAGCCATGTGTTCCAGTGCATGTTTAAAAACCAGTTTCGGATCAACTACTGTACCGGCTGTGCCTCCCTGACTGATCAATTGTTTTTTGATCACATAATTCGCCCGATTCAGCAGGATCAGGTAAAAATGCTCAATCACTTCATCATAAAGCTCGGCACGCATCAGATCATAGGCTTGCTTTGAACTTGTGATTTTTTGTTTGACTGGAACATTCTGGTCTTTTCTTCTTCTTCCAAGTTCAAGGGCACTGACTATGGAAATGGCTTTTGCCTCTCCTATACCCTTAAACTTCATAAGATCCTTTACCGAAAGTCGGGCAAGAGATGAAAGATCATTGTTTGTATGGCGTAAAATAAGGCGGGACAAATCAATGGCGCTCAATGTTTTAGTGCCTGATCCAATCAAAATAGCGATCAGTTCTGCATCAGATAAAGAGGATTTTCCTCGGAGCAAAAGCTTTTCCCTGGGGCGGTCTTCCTCTGCCAATTCAGAGATTTTGGTAGAAAAATTAGTATTCATGGGATTTAAAAAAATTTACCCGAATAAAAAGAAAAATCAACAAACAAAAAAACCCTGTACATAACAGGGTTATAAATTAATAAATCAGTGATTTTAGGCTAGCGCATTTACAAACTTAGCCAATCTTGATTTTTTGTTGCTTGCGTTGTTTTTGTGAATCACATTCTTCTTGGCCAACTTATCCAACATAGAAGAAACTTTCTTGTACAAGTCCTGAGCCTCTTCCTTGTCTGTAGATGACTTAAGCCTTTTGATGAAAGTTCTGGTAGTCTTGGCCTGATATCTGTTTCTCAAACGCTTTGCTTCGTTGGCACGAATTCTTTTAAGAGCTGATTTGTGATTTGCCATATCTCGTTTTTAAATAAATTCTTTACGTTCCCTATTCCGAATTGGAGTGCAAAGTTATTGTAAATAATTAATTCTCCCAAAGGAATTTAAAACATTCCTTTCTGAATGCACTTGAACCAAACCGATTTATTCGGGTAAAGTACAAAACAGAGTTCAAAAATAAGGTTTTTCATTGCATCAAATTGAAAAATTAGTAATTTGAGTCATGATTTTTTTACTACTCTGGCTTAGTATTTTTTCCATAAAATCAGCCGCACCACCATTTTGGGGCTTTTATGCTCATTCTTTGATCAATAGACAGGCAGTTTTTTCTTTGCCTCCGGAAATGACCCGGCTGTTTAAAACTGAAATTGAATTTCTTTCCGAAAATGCAGTAAATCCGGACCGAAGGAGATATGCCGTAAAAGGCGAGGCGGAAAAACACTACATCGACCTGGACCATTACGGAGACAGTGCTCTTGATCACTTGCCGGAATATTGGAACGAGGCCACTCAAAAAATCCCTGAAGATTCCTTGCGTGCTTATGGAATTGGCCCTTGGTCAGCCTATCAGACATTTTTGAACCTGATCCGGGCATTTGAACAAAAAAATAAATCTGCCATACTCAGGATATCAGCGGATTTGGGACATTACCTGGGTGATCTCAATGTCCCGCTTCATACCACAAAAAATTACAATGGTCAACTTACCGGACAGCATGGAATACATGGATTTTGGGAAAGCCGGGTGCCAGAATTATTGGCAAAAGACTATTCTTTTTGGGTAGGGAAAGCGGATTTCGTGGAAAAACCTCAACTAGCCATTTGGAAAGCAGTGGCGGAAGCGCACCAGATGGTGGATAGTGTACTCAGGGTCGAGAAGGAACTTACCCTTAAATTTCCAGAAGATAAAAAATATGGATACGAAGAACGAAATGGACTGACAGTGCGAGTTTATACCAGGGAATTCACCACCGCTTACGCCTTGACACTTGACCAACAAATCGAACGGCAAATGCGGAAATCCATCAAAATGATCGCTGACTTTTGGTTTACTGCATGGGTCAATGCTGGACAGCCTGACCTGAGCAAATTGGATCAGGGGGCGAATGAAGAGGAAAAATCAAGTCCTATTCCAGGAATGAAGGTTCGGGATCATTTGTAAAAAAGAACATAAAAGCATTATCAGATAAGAAATAGGTGAATCCCAATAATTGCACGTCTGTATTGTTTCTCAGAATTTCCATTAATCCTAGGACAGGTTAGCGTATTCTATTTTTTTTAAATATCCAGAACCTTGCCGGTAGCTAAATTAGATATGGTTAATGCTCCTTTTAACTCGATCAGTAAAAACAAGAAATAAGTTATCACTAAAACCATGGAAATCGCTTTTAACTTTTAGTAATAAAAACATAGAACGAAGGGATCGAGAACCTTCCTTTTGAAGACTTGTGGGTTATAACCATTAAGGTCATTGAGAAAATTAAGAATTATGACTTAGTCTTTTTTGGAGAAATCCCACTTTTATTCGATTTAACAGTAGAGTAGCTCTTAATTTTCTCGTGGTTAACTACATGAAACTGGTTTGTTTTTTCAGTCGGACGGAAAAATGGTAAGTTTTAAAAGCGATTTCCCTGTCAGTAAAACAAATACTAGACAATTTCAATTTTAAATTCAAAAGGTTATCCGTGTGATTTTTTAACCATTTAGGAAATAACAAGGTTTAGAAATCTTTTATTAATGAAAAGCCAGGACAAAAGATCACTTTTTACAATTCTTCCCTTCTTAATTTCCTTAATTTCTTTATGGTAAAAAAAGTGTGAAACATGGTATTGAACATGCTTAAAGGTCAAAGGTTGAATAAGCATTATTAACTAAATAGATAAAATAAGTATCAACATGTTAACTCGCATGTAAACGAATAATCCTATTAAAAAATAAAAGAAATCCCAGTTAAAAAAACTTAGTGGCCTTTATGGCCTTTGTGGTTCAAAATTTATCGAGTTTATTTTCTACTCCCAAAGAAGGGGATATACCCATAGAAATAAATTACAAGTGATAAAAAACAGGAAACAAGGAACCCTGAACATCGAACTAGGAACACTTTACACCGAATCCAGAAGCCTGTATCAATCCACCCGAATCTTTTTAACAAGCACCTGGCTTTGATCGGTTTCGAATTGTAAAAAATAAAGTCCTGGTGTAAGTACCTGGGTCTGAATTTCAATTTCCTGATTTGCCTTAATGAAGATCCCCTCAACTAGGACTTGCCCCAAAGAAGACATCAAACGAGCTCTTACCGCTGTGTTGGAAATGACTTTGATCGGACCCTTACTCGGGTTGGGATAGACTTTGACCAGGAATTCCCCACCATCTGATCCGCCGCTTTTTACCGAACTCAAATAGGTAATCCCCCCCCCACGGCCTCCCAAAATCAGATCCGCATTCGGATCAAATCCCGGATTGACCACCGAAATCCAAGTGTTTCTGCCCAATCGAAAAGGTAAAGACTGATTCCCAATTTTTACTAAAACCTCTTCTCTTACATCCGAATTCATCATGTCTTTAATCAAAAAAATCCTTCCCGACTGATCTACGGCATACAAATCCGGCTTTTCCTGAATTTTCACCGCCACACTTAGATTTCGGCTTGCAGGATTGTCCTGAAAGCCAAGAAAATTAGAGGTTTTCAAGGTGGCTTTCTTGGACGCCAAGTCCAATTCATATAAGGCCAGACTTCCATTTTGAGCGGCTATTAGCAACTGATCTTTGTCCTGATAAGGGAAAAAAGTCAGCTGATCGCCAGGGCCTAAGGACAGTCCTGGAAATGAAAAATCCACCCAACTATTCCCCTGTCTTTGAAGCAAAACCCGAGTAGGAACTCCATTGAGTATTCGTATTCCGGAAACAAGAAGGTAAGATTGATTTTTGATACTTCCGTATTCGAAAAGTTGAAGGTCCTGCAACTTCAATTCTGATAATCCAAGGTAGTCCGAGTTGAGCAACTCAAATTGATTTCCGGAATAACTTAGCCGATAGACCTGACCAAGGACTTCGTTGCCTTTTTTTGAATTGGCGGTAAGCCAAAGTTCCCCCGCAAAGACATTTCCTTTGAAATAAGGCCGGACATTTTCCCCCAGATCAAAAAGTTGATTTTGTAAGATAGGGCTGATTTCACCGATTTTCTCTTCCAATCGTACGATAGAATTGGCAAAGTCGATTCGGAAAGGTGCGGCAGTTTCATTGGTATTGAGACTGATCACTAGCTCATCCCCGATCAAGTTCCCAACATGAAATCGGGGAAAAACGGGCAAGTCTCCAAAGCCAGGTAGCTGGTTGGAAAAAGAGGTAAAACGTGGGCTTGAGGAAGTGCCTGAATTGGGTAAAAAATAGAGGACGTTGCATTCGTCACGCCCCAGAAGCAAATCAGGAATACCATCCCCCGTGAAATCCCTGTACAATACGCTATGCCCTCCTGAATGCTGGACCCGGGAATTCTCATCCATACGGCTTCCTTGATTCAAAGGACGTCCGTCGCAGGTTTGTCCAAACTTGACCTGATCGCATGCGCAAAACTCAAAATTGCCCCAATGACGGATGGGGAAAGCAAAGCCATCGATGTCAGGACTGCCTTTGCGTTCTACGGAAGTATTTCGATAAAACTCAAGGAAGTCCCCTTGGGCGAAATTGAAAATCACCAAATCCAAATCCCCGTCACCATCCACGTCTTGCAAAAGTGGTGTATCCAGATTATTGGCTGGGATATTATTGGCGCCTTCAAGGCGCAGGAAATTTTGTGCTGAGGCCCAGGAGATCTGGTTGCCTGAAGATGTATTCCTATAGGCTCTTATTCCAAGCGCAGTGGAGGTAAAGAGATCCTTTTTACCATCCTTGTTGAAATCAGCAAGCACAAAAAAACCACTGATTTCAGAGGGAAAGGAATAGCTAAAGTCGGGCATTAAGCTGAAGGTTTCTCCTTTTTTCTCAAATACCTGAAGCTGTCGGGAATTGATATCCCAAACCACCCATTCCTCTACTCCATCACCCGTAAGATCCATGGTTTGGATTTGGGCAGAATTGATCCCCTGAGAAAAGCCGATAGGAACCTGTTTCCCATTCACTTTGACCGATTTACTCTGATCCAATTGAAACTCCACCTGAGCAAAATTCCGGAAGCTAATCAATAGAAAAATAAGAGGTAGAATTTTTTGCATGGCAGGGTTCACTCAAACTCCAAAATAAAACGAATCAAGCTCCGCAAAGATGTGGCGTTTGCGTTATTTTGTGTCAAATTTTCCAAAAAAATGAACCTAGAAATTCTCTACAGTCTCTTTTTAAAAAGCACAGGTGTAAGCACGGATACCCGAAAGATCGATCCAGGTAATCTATTTTTTGCCCTAAAAGGCCCCAATTTCAACGCGAATGAGTTTGCAACAAAGGCTTTGGAAATGGGAGCCTCGGCTGTGGTGGTGGATGATGCCACCTGTTTTGTTGAAGAAGATAAGCGCTATTTTTTTTGTGAAGATACCCTGACTACCTTACAAAACCTGGCAACATACCACCGAAAAAAATTTCATATTCCGGTGATTGCCCTGACCGGATCAAACGGAAAAACAACTTCCAAGGAACTCCTCTATGCCGTCTTGAAGCAAAAATTCAACACACTCGCCACGATCGGCAACCTGAACAACCACATTGGTGTACCGCTGACCCTGCTTCGGCTGAAGCCCGAACATGAAATTGCCATTATTGAAATGGGGGCCAACAAGCAAGGAGACATTAAGGAACTCTGCGACATTGCCGAACCCACCCATGGATTTATCACCAATATCGGAAAAGCCCATCTGGAAGGAATGGGCGGACCTGAGGGAGTCTTGAAAACAAAAACCGAACTTTTTCAGCACCTAAGGGAGAACAAGGGAACCGTGTTTATCAATTCCCAGGATCCGGTACTTTCCAATATGACAAAACGCTTTGTTAATCCGGTACTTTATCCTGCAAATGGAGATTTTTGTGAAGTCCAGTTTTTGGGGGCAGATCCTTTTGTGAGGTTTTCTGTGGAGGGAGTTTCCGGAGAGCATTTGACTTCCCTGATCGGTGCGTACAATTTTGGGAACATCGCCAATGCGCTTACGATTGGAAAGTTTTTCGGCGTGCCTATGCAAAAAGCAGTCGGAGGAATTGTCAACTACAAACCAGAGAACATGCGCTCCCAGTTGATTGAAAAGCGCAGCAACCTGATTATTCTGGATGCCTACAACGCGAATCCTTCGAGCATGGAGGTGGCCATCCGGACTTTTGGAAAGATGACCGGAAGAAACCACAAAATGATCATTCTGGGGGACATGTTTGAGTTAGGTGAACATGCGGAAGAAGAACACCGCAAGCTTGGAGAGATTGTCAATGAATATCCAATTGATAAGGTTTGTTTTACTGGTAAACTGATCGTTTCAGCGTTGGAGAAAGCTCCCAAAGCCCTGTATTTTCCAGATTCATTTTCTTTCCGAAACTGGCTTCAGGACAGCAAACTGGAGGATTACCTGATTCTGATCAAGGGTAGCCGTGGAATGAAATTGGAGACGCTGGTGGATTTTATTTGAGGGAAATGGGTTGGATATTTTTTCTTGACATGCATTCCTAGCATGATTGAATACCTTAGTTAAAATTTTTATTGATGCGCTAAAAGGCTCAAGAAATGTAAACTAAGTTTTTGAATTTGGAATATCCCTCAGATGAAAAAGTCCATTGAATTGCGAAGAAATTTGGCTACTGTAAAGATGCGGATAATCATATTGGATTAGTTGTTCAAAATATACTTCAAGAGAACTTTTTGAATTTTCCATGGACTCTACTGCCAGGAAAATTTAATTTGGGTTTTATTGATTTTTAAAAATAACAATTCTTTACAAAAAGCGCAGATAGGTATAAAACAGTCGGTTTTAAACAAAATACAGTCTGTTTTTAAAATGTAAAAAAAATAATTTTGGTGTTAAAATTTTATAAATCAAGGTGATTTTTTAATGGCCACTTGATCTATGGAATTTGAAACCAAAGTTTTATTATTCATCCTAAGAGTCAAAACATCTTTTAAAAGTGCAAAAATTATTCTTGATGGATTTTTACAAGGTGAGTTATCGGATGGGTGAGGAATAATTTTA
This sequence comes from uncultured Limnohabitans sp., assembly GCA_964574365.1. Lineage (GTDB taxonomy): Bacteria > Bacteroidota > Bacteroidia > Cytophagales > Cyclobacteriaceae > Algoriphagus. Next base: position 42,168 of record CAZNND010000011.1, on the reverse strand, counting down.
CAGAATTAATTAAAATTTTATTAGTTTATCACTTCACAATAACCCAAAAACAAATGAAAAAACAAGGACTACTAATTTTATGTTTTTTCTTTCTTTTGGCCTTTAGCATAAGTTTTTCTGCTAATGCGCAACAAGCGAGAATAACAGGTAAGGTTACTGATGCTGGTACAGGCGAGGGAATTCCCGGCGCCAGTGTATTAGTAAAAGGCACCACACGAGGAACTGTTTCAGATTTAGATGGAAATTATTCCATAGAAGCCAGTTCTACTGATGTTTTGGTGTTTTCCTTCATTGGATACACTACCGTTGAAGAAACGGTAGGCACCAGAACTTCCATCAGTTTATCTCTTTCCGAGTCCATACAAGGACTCAATGAGGTAGTTGTGGTCGGATACGGTACCCAAGAGAAAAAAGAAATCACCAGTGCTGTCGCTAGTATTAAGGCAGAAGATTTCAACCAAGGAACCGTTAACGATCCTAGACAATTGCTTCAAGGTAAAGTTGCGGGTCTTAATATTTCAAGACCAGGAGGTAACCCAAATGGTGGGTTCAACATAAGACTTCGAGGAATCTCTTCCTTTGGAGCCAATGCTGAACCTCTAATCGTCATTGATGGGGTTATTGGAGCTTCATTAAGTACTGTAGATCCAAACGATATCGAAACTATGGATGTCTTGAAAGATGGATCTGCAGCTGCGATTTACGGCACAAGAGGATCCTCCGGGGTTATTTTGGTCACTACAAAATCAGGTAAAAAAGGAAGAGCAGTAGTTGAGTATAGCGGAACAGCAGCGACAGAAAACGTTGCTCGTACCATTAATGTAATGACTGCTGACGAATATCGAGCACTACCTGGTTCAAATGATCTTGGTTCGGAAACAGATTGGTTTGATGCAGTGACAAAAACAGGAGTTAGTTTTGTAAACAATCTTTCTATCAGTGGTGGAAATGAAGGTACTAGCTACAGAATGTCCCTAAACTCTAGAAATGTGGAAGGTGTAGGTATAAACTCTGGCTTTGACCAATTGAATGCCAGATTGAACCTCACACAAAGAGCATTGAAAGACAAAGCTTTATTTACAGTTACTATTTCCAATACCACTGCGGATAGGCAATTCGGCAACGATAATTCATTTAGATATGCGATTATTACCAATCCAACTCTTCCGATTTATGATCCAAATCCACAGTCTCCAAATTTTGGAGGTTATTCTGAGCGAGATATTTTTGATTGGTTCAATCCAGTATCTATAGCAGAGCAAAACATCAATGACGGACGGGAGAGCAGGTTGTTAGCCAGTATCCGTGGCGAATACAACTTCACTAATAACTTTAAAGCTGCTGTTTTTTATGCCAGCCAGAGAGAGACGTTTTGGAATGGTTCCTATTCACCTAAGACTGCTAAGTTTGGAGGAGGATTCGGAAGAAAAGGTCTAGCTACCATTCAGAATCGAGAAAGTTTGAATGATTTGTTTGAAGCTACTTTTAACTACGATAAATCAGTTGGGAAATTAGATATGGCATTCTTGGGTGGATATTCATACCAGGAGTTTTTTAATCAGGGTGATTATACACAAGCAGGTAATTTCCTAACAGATGCATTCACTTACAATAACATCGGTGCGGCTCTTGATTTTGCAAACGGTTTGGCAACGGTGTCTAGTTTTGCCAATGAAAATAAATTAGTTGCCTTCTTTGGTCGTGCTAATTTCAATATCGATGATACGTATCTGCTATCTATCAGTTCTCGATATGAAGGTTCCACAAGATTTGGGGAGAACAACAAGTGGGGATTGTTTCCTGCAGTTAGTGCCGGTGTAAACGTTGCCAACTTGGTGGACATTCCAAAAGTAGATGCAATGAAGGTAAGAGCAAGTTACGGCAGAACAGGTACTCAGCCAGGCGAATCTTACATTTCTTTATTGAGATACGGCCGTCAGGGTAACTTCTTTTACAATGGAAGCTTTGTGCCATCTTTTGGACCAGTATCGAATAACAACCCAGACTTATCATGGGAAACTAAAGACGAATTTAACATTGGTTTAGATTTTGTTGCTTTCAACAATAGATTGGATGGTACAATTGACTATTTCACAAGAGTAACAAGTGGAATGATTTTACCAATCAACGTGCCTGTTCCACCAAACCTTTTCCCAACCACACTTCTTAATATAGGTGAAGTTGAGAACTCTGGACTTGAAGTATTGTTAAACTATAAGGCTATACAAAAAAGTGATTTTAAATGGAGCGTAGGCGTTAACTTCTCAACCCTAGCTACTAACCTAAGAAGTTTGTCAGCGGGAGATTTGTCCTTTGGAGCAGTTAATTACCGTTCTAACTTCGGCTCTCCAGGTCAAAACCTTACTCAGTTGATCCGAGTTCAGGAGAACGGACCATTAGGACAGATTTGGGGGCCAATTAAGATAGGTGTTGATGAAAAAGGTGCACCAATCATGAAAGTAATCGATGGTACAGCCAAGGATGCAAACGGAAACCCTGTTTATTGTAATTGTGATGCAGATAGAGCTCAATTAGGTACTGCTTATCCTACGATCAACTTTGGTATCAATAACAACTTCAATTACAAGAATTGGGATTTCAATTTCTTCTTTAGAGGTTCCCTTGGTCACTCTTTGATCAATAGCTACAGAGGTTTCTATGAGAACACTGAAAGTACCACAGTTCAAAACTGGAACGTTGTAAAGACTAAATATTTTGATCCAAACATTAAAAAGGCAGAATATAACAGTAGCCACGTTGAAAAAGCGGATTTTATGATTTTGGATAACGCTACTCTTGGTTACAATTTTAACGTTAAACAAGGTAAGTCTATCGGTAAAATTAGGACTTTCCTTTCTGTACAAACACCATTTATGTTTACAGGTTATACCGGCGTAGACCCTTCAGTAAGATATCAGGATCCAGAAAATGGGGACCCACTTGCTCCAGGTATAGAGCGTAGAGCTACTTATTTCACTACTACAATTACTACTTTAGGACTAAACTTAAGTTTCTAAGCTAAAACATAAAAAAATCATGAAAAAAACAATAAATTTTAAATACTTCTTGATTGGCCTAGGACTGACGTATTTCGTTTCATCTTGCGTTAATTTAGAGGAAGAGGTATATAGCCAGATTACTTCAGATAACTTCTTCAAAACAGATGAAGAATTTATTTCAGCACTTGGAGGAGCATACTCGTCTTTGGGTGGATTGGGTAATCACTCTGGTCTATGGTCAATCAATGAGATTTCATCTGATGAAATAGTAGTTTCTCACAAAGGTGGTGACTGGTTTGACGGTGGTGTTCTTTTACAGTTACACCAACATGAATTTCAAAAGGATAATCCATTTTTGAACAACACATGGAATTTTCTTTATGGAGGAATTAACACGTGTAATAGACTAATCTATTCTTTCGAGCAGCTTAACAATCCTAGTTCTCCAGCTTACATCGCTGAGCTTAGAGCATTGAGAGCATTGTATTACTATTGGGCTTTAGATGCGTTTGGAAATGTTCCTATCGTAACAGACTTTACTTCGACTGAAAAGCCAAGCAATAGCACAAGAAAAGCAGTTTATGATTTCGTTTTGAAAGAATTAAATGAAATTATCCCATTACTTCCTACGAAAAAGGATGGTACAACTTATGGAAGAATGACAAGGTGGAGTGCATTGACCATCAGAATGAAATTGTACTTAAATGCTGAAGTGTATACTGGAACTCCTCAATGGACTCAAGCTGCAGCTGATGCTACTACTATTATCACCACTGGTCCTTACACGTTGAACCCTTCTTATCAGGCTAACTTTACCATCAATAACTCAGGATCTCCGGAGAATATTTTTGTCTATCCATATGATAAGGTATTTGCTGGTGGTTTCAACTGGGTACAAATGACACTTCACATTGTGAGTCAGTCTACCTTTAACCTTACTGACCAGCCATGGAATGGGTATCAAACTGTAGAAGAATTTTACAATTCTTACGTTGATCCTGTTAGTAATCCTGGTACACAAGGTCCCGTTTGGAAAGGGTTGGCATTGGAACCGTCCACTGGTACAGTTGATGGTAGATTGTCCAATTTCTTAGTAGGTCCACAGAAAAAAGCTGATGGATCAGTTTTGGTTGATCCAGGAGTTGAAGTAACAGATCCAACTGGATTGAAGGGCGATCCGAACGGACCACCATTGACCTTCATGCCTTTCTTGAATGAAATCTCTCCAGGAGGTTTGAGACAAGCTGGAGCAAGAATTGCAAAATATGAATTCGAAAGAGGTGGCACACCAAATATGAGTAATGACTTCGTAATCTTTAGACTTTCAGATGTCATTCTCTCTCTTGCTGAGGCTAATTTCAGATTAGGAAAAACTTCGGAAGCTTTGGCTTTGGTGAACCAAATCCGTGCTAGAGCAGGTGGACTTCAGCCATTTACTACTTTGACTGCTGACAACTTGCTGGCTGAAAGAGGTAGAGAAATGTATGTCGAGATGACTAGAAGACAAGATCTAATCCGATTTAAAAAATATGGGGATGCTTGGTGGCCATTTGCAGGTATGAATAGACCTAAAAAAGTACATACTCCGGGCAGCTTTTTGGAAATCTTCCCTATTCCACAACCTCAGCTTCTTGCCAATACTAACTTGAAACAGAATCCAGGTTATAATTAACTAATTTTTGATTTTAATTTAAAAGCGGGCTGTCTAAGACGGCCCGCTTTTTTATTTTTATCCTTTTGCGCCTCAATTGATTTTAAAAAGTGGATCGGTAATAAGTCGTTAATAATTACCTAATCAAAACAATACAGCTAACAACTTGGAGGTATTCAGTTAATTCTAAAGGTACTTTATCAAAGAATTAGTAACTTCCGTTGAAAAAAAGAAAAATCTGTATGCGTATTTTCCTACCCATTCTTACTCTACTAACTCTAATTATCACCTTACAATGCTGTAATTCCCCTGGATTGAACTTCTCTGATAAGGACGAAACGAAATCAGATAGTCTTTTTTTAGGATTATATTTAGGTATGCCTCAAAAGGATTTTTTTGACCATTGCACTGAATTAAATAGGCAGCAAAAAATAACCCAGGGTCCTGGCGGAACAACCAGCGTTGAGCATAAAATTTTAGATACCTACGGGAGTCATGTAAGCATGAGGTTTTACCCGACGTTTATTGAAAAGAAAATTTATGAAATGCCGGTCACTTACACCTATGAATCATGGGCGCCATGGAACAAGGAATATTCTTCTATAGCCTTGTTTCCCAAAATATTAGAAACCTATAAATCCATTTATGGGGATGATTTTAAAGTCGTAAATGATCCGTACCAAGGAAAAATTTACTATAAGATGGATGGAAAGCGCAGGATTAACCTTTTTATAAAAGATGATCAGTTTGTTCAAGCAATTTTTACTGATATGAAGGTTGAAAAAAGACTCAAAGATGAATTTGAAAAAAGCCAATCTGAAAAATACAAGAATTGACTTTCCAGATCTTAAAGTCTTATAAAAAGTTTTGGGTATAATGAAACTCGGTCTAGCTAAGTTTTGGCTTCTGTTTTTATTGATTTTTTATTCGTGCACTAAAAATTTTGATTTAGAACAAGAGAATTCACTTTTTGTAAGACTGTCTCCTCAAAATACGGGTGTCGATTTCATTAATTTGCTGACAGAAACAGAGGAATTTAACATCATTGACTACCTCTATTTTTACAATGGTGGCGGAGTGGCAGCGGGGGATATTAATAATGACGGCCTTGTCGATTTGTATTTTTCCTCCAACCAACTCCCAAACAAACTATTTCTAAACAAGGGAAATTTTTCCTTTGAAGACATTACAGAACAAAGCGGTACGGCTTCGCTAGACCCTTGGAAAACTGGGGTTAGCATGGTAGATATCAATGGGGACGGTTTGCTGGATATTTATTTGTGCAGGCTGGGCGATTGGAAAGGAATCAAAGGGAAAAACGAACTATACATCAACAACGGTGACCTGACCTTCACAGAAAGTGCCAACTTACATGGGTTGGATTTCCAGGGATTCAGCACCCAGGCAGCTTTTTTCGACTACGATCGGGATGGGGATTTGGATATGTACCTACTCAACCATGCTGTACACACCCAAAATACCTATGGAAGAGCCTCACTTCGATACATGGACAGCGGCCCTGAAGGAGACAGACTTTACAGAAACAATGCAGAAAAAGGGGAAATGAGATTTACCCCCGTAACCAACGAAGCGGGCATATTTTCCAGTCAAATCGGCTACGGATTGGGGGTTGGGATTTCGGATGTCAACAACGACGGCTGGCCGGATATCTATGTTTCCAATGATTTCAACGAAAATGATTACCTCTACCTTAATCAGGCTGACGGCACCTTCAAAGAACAAATTGGATCAATGGTCACCGTTCAAAGTAGATTTTCGATGGGAAATGACTTTGCAGACATCAATAACGATGGCTGGATGGATTTTATCACCTTGGATATGCTTCCACAAGACGAAAAGGTCCGGAAAATGTCCGTTGGAGAAGACAGTGAGGAAATTTATCAGCTAAAACTCAGCTTTGGATTTGAAAGACAAGTCTCAAGAAACTGTCTTCAGCTCAACAATGGCAACGGAACTTTTTCCGAGATCGGGCAATATTCAGGTGTCCATGCCACAGATTGGAGTTGGTCTTCCCTATTTGCGGATTTTGACAATGATGGTTGGAAAGATTTGTTTATTTCCAATGGAATTGTCCGAAGGCCCAATGACTTGGAATACATGAATTTCATTACCAATCCCGAATTGGAAGGGGGATTTCAAAACAAACCCGACATGAAGGATTTGGAACTTTCCGAAAAAATGCCGCTTGGAGAGGTCAGCAATTTTATTTTCAAAAACAAGGGAAACCTGACCTTTCAGGATGTCTCATTAGACTGGGGATTTAGGGAAAAAGGCTATTCCAATGGAGCCGTCTATGCGGATTTGGATAATGACGGAGATTTGGATTTGGTCGTAAATAACATCAACGCCCAAGCTGGGATTTATCAAAACAGACAGGGGCAAGTGTTGGGCAGCCCCAAGAACACCTATTTAAAAATCAAACTTGAAGGGCAGGGAAAAAACCGATTTGGCATCGGAACCAGGGCAGAGGTCTATAGCAACTCCCAAGTTCAGATTCAGGAAAACTTCAGCAGCAGGGGCTTTCAATCTTCCCTAGCCCCAGAATTCCTCTTTGGATTGGGCACCATTGGGATCGTAGATTCGGTGAAGATCATCTGGCCAGGTGGTAAATCTGAAATACTGAAAAATATTCCTGTCAATACAACCGTCGTAGTGAAGGAGTCGATGGCAGAAAAAATTTCCAAGCCATTCCCCGATTCTGAAGTCCCCTCACTCAGGATTTTGGAAAAAAATTCGACTGGGTTAGATTTTTTTCACTTTGAAAATGACTACAACGATTTCAGTGTAGAACCTCTTCTTCCTCATAAATTGTCCATAGAAGGCCCTGCCCTAACCGTCGGAGACGTGAATGGGGACGGTAGGGAGGATGTTTTTGTTGGTGGAGCAGCGGAACAGGCTGGGGTTCTTTTTTTGCAAGGGAATGCGGGAAAATTTTCCCAATCAAATCAACCTTTGCTCGAGGCTGATTCCGACCTGGAAGATAATGATGCAAAATTTTTCGATTCCGATGGAGATGGGGATTTGGACTTGATCGTGGGAAGAGGAGGAAATTTGCCTTTTCCAAGAGACAAGGGAAAAGCCACCACAATTTATCTGAATGATGGAAAGGGAACTTTCAGTAAACAAATAACCCTGCCTTTAGAGAACGACGCACAGGTTTCTACGGTGGAAGTTGCTGATTTTAATGGGGATAGTTTACCAGATTTGATGATCGGAGGAAGAAATGTGCTAGGAAAGTACGGACAGCGCCCCCGAAGCTATTTACTTAAAAATCTCGGAAACAATCAGTACGCTGACGTCACAAAAGAAACGGCTCCTGGCTTGGACTATTTGGGTTTGGTAAAAGACGCCACCTGGACAGACCTGAATCAGGATGGGTTAATGGATTTGATTGTAGTGGGGGAATGGATGCCCATTTCAATTTTTATCAACAAAAATGGCAAGCTGATCAATGAGGCGGCAAATTTTGGTTTGGATAAATCTACTGGTTGGTGGAATTCCGTAGCCGTGGGGGATTTCAATGGAGACGGGTTTTCCGATTTAGTCCTTGGAAACTTGGGGTTGAATAGCCGCTTGAAGACCCAGGGCAATCTGCCTGTCAAGATGATGATCAAGGATTTCGACCAGAATGGAAGTATCGAACAGATAATTTCCTACCCAGAAGAAGGGAATTATTACACGGTGGCAACAAAAGACGAGCTAGTGAAACAAATTCCAGTTCTTAAAAAAGACTTTGTGCGCTATCAGGACTTTTCAGGAAAAACTGTTGCTGAGGTATTTCGTCGATTCGATATCCAAGGAGCAACACAGTTCGAGGCGAGCCAGTTTGAATCCGTGATTTTGGTGAATCAAGGGGGCAATGGATTTCAGGCAAATCCACTTCCTGCGGAAGCCCAATTTGCCCCTATTGAGGCAATCCTCGTAACTGATCTTGACCAAGATGGCCATTTGGATTTGATACTGGGAGGGAACAATACTTCGGCGGCTCCTTATTATGGAGCGTATCTGGGAAGTTGGGGAAGCATTCTACTGGGCAATGGGCGAGGTGAATTCAGTGGGGACAATAATTACAAACTAAAAATTAATGGGGTTGTCAAAGAGATTAAAAAAATATCCGTCGGATCTCAAACCTGGTTGATTTTTGCGAAAAATGACAAGGAGTTGGAAGTGGCCAGAATCGATGTCAAGTAAACCCAAATAAGTTTGAATTATTATGTTCGATAGGTTTATTACCGACATCTATTGAGATATCACCTAATCACCACAAAAAAATCCCAAGCTCCTCGCCCGGGATTTTCTTTTTATTGATCCAACCAAGGTTTCT
>CAZNND010000011.1:0-33073 GCA_964574365.1 uncultured Limnohabitans sp. | reverse complement strand
GTTTCTAGCTTCTTGCCTCACTTCTTCATCACTACCCTGTCTGGCTTGGTAGAAATCTTCTGCCAGATCAATTCTCCAACTTTCTTGCCTTGCTTACTTCCTTCTTCAATAGCCGGCATGTAGTGGATACCTCCATAAAACCGGCTTATTGCAGCTTCGGAAGCCGCTTGTGAGAAGGAGTCAAACTCCCGCACCGGTAATCCATAGGCTACTTCAGTACTGTCCACGATGAGGAGCTGATCTCCGAAAAGCTGAGCTAAGGTGTATGAGGCTGCTGTAGAAGCCACGCTATGTCCGGAAGTATGCTCAGGGAAAGGTGGGGTTTGGAGTAGCGGAACCCAGTTTTCATCGATGTGCTGATTGATGTAGGTCTCAGGACGGATGGTGCGGCTGCGGTACTTTTCATCCCAACAAGCAATAAAAGCCTCGTTGAGCGAAATGGCGGTCATAGCCAGAGCTTCCACAGTACCTCTCCAGTCCTTGCCCGCTGCAGCAGAAGCAATGGAAGCGATTCCCATCCAGTGTCCACCTGGGGTGATCTTTTTCTCCGCAAACATCACATGACCTTTGACATTCATCTTGTAGGGATTGCAATCCCAGAACATGGCAATGTCCTTCTGCTCTGAGGTCATGCTCTTTTGGATCTCATACACTTCCAAGGCTCTTTTATAAAAGTCAGAACTAGGGTCACTTGAGAATGTAGGAGGAGGTGATACCTTAAACTGCGCCGCAGAGTCCAAAACGAAAGTTCGGATCTTGTTCCAATGCGGTTCTACTGCTTCCATATAAACTGGTGGAGTAGGCTGCCAGGTACCGGGTTCGCTGGTCACGGTATATTTTGGAAAAGATCGACTTTGGTGGTAATTGTCCTTTTTGGCGTATTCGATGATCTTTTTGCCTACTTCTTGACCATAGGCTACAGAAGACTCAAACACATTTTTAGGAATCCCCTTCTCCTTGAGTTCAGCAAAAACTGCATCGCGGTGCTCATTCATTTTCTCCTCTGAGAAGATCAGAGCTGTACCTACATGGTAGTACGCAGCTAAAGCAGCAAGTGGAGCATAACAATTTTCAGGAACTTTGACATCCAAGGACTCCGAACCGTTCAACTGCCCCATCAAGGAAGCATAGTTTGTCGGATCGGTTGCCGCGGCGACTTCATACGCTGCCAGGGAGGAATAGGAATAAATTCGTGCCGCTACTGGCGGAGAGAAGATGTCATGGATAATTGTCTCGGTCACCCGATTTTGGGCTTGGTGGAAATGGCTACCATCCGTGATGGCTTGGGAATAGTCTTTATTCTCCTGACAGGAAAGAACCAGCAGGGAAAAAAGTACCAGAATGATCAAAATTCTAACCGTACGCATAGGGTTTTGTTGAGTTAGTGTGACAAATCTGTTTTACTGATTGGGTTTGAGAAGTTTATCACCTTACATAAGTCCACAAATCTACATAGAAGGGAATCAATCCCAAATGATTTATCGCAGGTTTTTAGCGCAACCAAATCGGTGCTCCGTCGTTTTGCAGACCCAAAATCCAGCGTTCAGCTTTCACTTGGATTTGTTCCAGCGTTCGGAGTTCGGGAATTCTTGAAAAACTGGAGATTACCCGTTCTTTAAGCCAATTTCCATTTTTCCAACGGTAAGCCATAGGAATCAGATTCATGGATTTTCCCAAATCGGCACGGAAGCCGGAAAAATTCCCCCCAAGCCAAATCTGTTCTGAATTCGCATCGATCGCTATTCCCATAATCGGCCCCCACTGCACCTCTTCAGGAAAAGGAGTAAAGAAAAAATCCCCTTTTTCATCCTGAAAATAAACTCCTGATCGAAATTGATAAGCGGGCAGCTTTCGGGCGTTATCCAATTGCTCTTTAAGGAAAAGATCTTCTGGCTGACTGATTTTAGCATACGCAGCATAGGAAGCATGGCTGCGTTTTACGCCAGGAATTTGTCTAATGAGGTCATCCCGGGTGGGAAAAGGAACCAACTTCTCTCCCATGTAATGAAAAATAATCGGGTCAGACTGCCCATTGCCGTCAAAGTCGTGGTGGTAAAGCCAAACAGGCTTTTCGATACTGGCTTTCAACTTGGAATTGAGACCCAAATTGCCCACAATCAGATCAGGCTTTCCGTTTTGGTCCAAGTCTGCAATCTTGATTGCATTGATCCAACCGGAGGAAAACTCAAGACCTTTTATTATTTTCTCTTTTGCTTTTCCTCTAGACAGGTCAAAGAGGCGAATTCCCTTCCAATCCCCTGCCAAGATCAATTCGGCTTTCCCATCTCCATCCAAATCAGAAAATTCCGCGTAATTGAGCATTCCCAATTCCGTTTCATTTCCAAACCAGTGCTCAGTCTCATCTTTAAATTGTCCCCTGCCTTGATTGATCAGCAAGGTGCTTTTTGGATTGGCTCCATAATCTCCAGCCCTATTGCTGGAGGCAACAAAAATATCCAAATCCCCATCCGAATCTACGTCATGAATTGCCACTGCGGAAGTATTTTCCCCGATGGGAGGTAAGGAATTCATGGAGAAAAAGAACCTTCCCGTACCGTCTCCAAAAAATACCCGGTCGAAATAAAACAGGTTACCAGATTCGTATTCATTGCCTCCGCTGCCCACGTAGAGATCCAGGTATCCATCCCCATTCAAATCTGCAAATTCCGCCACAGTATCCTCAGCCTTGGCCAATTGTAAAAACATGGGATTGGGTATCTCAATAAAACTACCCACAGCAGTCTGAATGAAAATCGCCCCCGGCTGGTCTTTTGCCCCTCCCAGATATACATCATCCAAACCATCCCCATTCACATCCCCAACAGCCAAGGCAGGTCCCATTCGGGCAAAGCTTTTGGGTGCCAAATATTCCCGCTTGAGTTCGTCGACTTCGTCCTTTTCCTGATGCGTCCAAGCAATGTAGGGAAAAATTGGAGTAACAGTCTCTTCAATCGGTACCAGACTCGCAGGTTTACCTGTACCTTTTGCGAGCCTGAGTTGCTGATTAACCTTGACACCAGCAAATACCTCATGGTCGCCGTTTGGCCAAGTTACCAAAATGGAATCGAGCTGTAGCACCTTACCCAAGCCAAAAACCAGCTCCGCCGCAGGTCCTGACTGAAACCCTCGACTAGTACTGATGCGTTGGGTCCATTTTTGATTTTGACCAAAAATCTGAACTTGTGCTCCGATCGCTTGCCGGTTGAATCCTTCCTGAGAAAGGTTGACTTTCAGGAACGCATTTCCCAATCGTTCACTCTGATTTTGGTATAAAAAGGATTCCTGATCGAGGTTATTCAGTACCAAATCCAAGTCACCGTCATTGTCCAAATCGGCATAAACCGATCCATTGGAATAGGATTCTTGATCAAACCCTAAGGCTTTCGCCTGATTTTCAAAGCGTAGATTTCCTTGGTTTTTCCATGCGAAATTGGAGATTTTCAGGCTTGGGAGCATGTCGATTTGCTTTTTGCGAAGCACCACCAAAGGCGTACTGGCATCCGCTTCCTGGGAATATTGGATAAAATCCAAGTCATTCGGACGCTTGACAATGCCATTGCTTACATGAATGTCCGAAAGCCCATCATTGTCCATGTCAAAAATTAGTGGCGACCAACTCCAATCGGATGCATAAACACCTGAGAAAAGTGCCACCTCGGCAAATCTTCCATTGCCTAGATTGACTTGGAGATGATTCCGCACATATTGATCTTGGTATCCAAATTGTTCTTTGATTTGATAAACTTCAGCTTTATCCTCTCCCACGGATTTCATCCAAATCTCTTGATCCTCAGGAAGCATATCTGTCGTAAAAATCTCCGGAAATCCATCCCCATTCAGGTCAGCCGCATCATTTCCCATGCTGTAGCGACTGGTGGAAGGGATCATCTCATCCAGCGCTTCGCGAAATGTCCCGTTTTGATTATTGAGGTAGAGGTAGTCGTTTTCGGTGAAGTCGTTGGACACATAAAGATCCAACCACTCATCTCCATTGAAATCTTCTACAGCCACGCCCAAGCCAAAGCCCAAAATACTGGAGTAAATACCTGAGTTTTGAGTCACGTCTTCAAAGCCTGTTTTCCCCTCAGAAAGCAGGTTTTTGAAGAGTTTGTCGCCGCTTGGATCGGCTTTGGTTCGGTTTTCTGATTTCGCAAAAACCTCTGGCGACTTTACGTTGTGATTCAAGAGATACAAGTCCAAGTCCCCATCCCGATCGTAATCAAAAAATACAGCGTGGGTGGAAAATCCTTTAAAATCCAAGCCAAACTCAGAGGCGGATTCTTTGAATTTGCCTGCCCCAAGGTTCATGTATAATTTATTTTGTCCCTTGATCGATTCGTAATCTCCCACTTGGGAGACATAAATATCCAAGAGCCCGTCTCCATTTACATCAGCCATAGTCACACCCGTGGACCAGCCGCCATCACCTGAGACTCCGGCCGATTCGGTGATGTCCTCGAATTGGAAGTTACCTTTGTTTCGGTAAAGCTTATTTGGAACCTGATTCCCGGTAAAGTACAAATCGACAAGTCCATCGTTGTCGATATCCCCTGCCGCCACTCCTCCTCCATTATAGAAATACAAGTATTCAAGAATATTTATTTCCGAAGTTGATTTGAGCCTATTTTCAAATCGAATCCCGGTTTCTTCTGATTTTTTCAACTTGAAAAGCGGGTCGGAAATGGGTTCATCATCCTTTTTTCCGCAGGAAAATAAAACCAAAAGGCTTAGAGGAAAAACCCAACTTTCGAAAAAAACCTTACACATCAATACGTCCAAATTTCAGCAGGAGCACTATTTTTCACCACCAAAAGCCGATTCTTACTCAATGTTGCAAAAGCCCGAACATCTCCCTCAAGCTTCAACCCGTGCATTCGGTTTGGCCAGAAAGTGAAGGTACCGTCCCCTTTCCCGAGCAAAATCTCCCCATATCCCCCATCATACTTTCCAATCTCAGGCTTAACATGGGATAGATTTCCTCCCAAAAGTAAATCCTCGATTCCATCTCCATTCCAATCCATGGATTGGATCGCAAAAATCCAGGTTTTCTGAGCTTCTACTGGAAATGCTTTCCATTCAAATGATCCATTCCCCTGATTGATCAAAACACCGGATTGAAGATGATTCATTTCCTGCACGATAGATCTGTCGATCACTTCTTTTGGAAAAATATCGGACAAGGCTTGATTGTTGTAATCGGCGTAGCGGATATACTTTTTCTTTATGCTTGGCACCTGTCTTTCTAATTCGTGTTTGAGCGTATAAGGAATCTGCACTTCACCCAGTTGCTGGGCATAGACCTGTTCAACCGAACCATTTTGGTCAAAATCGTTCAGGAAAAGCTTTACCGGACGCTCCAATGACCCTTTCAGACGGGTATTTAGCCCCTGATTTCCAAGTGCCAAGTCAGGCCTTCCATCTCCATTGAAATCTCCGACTTCGAGAGTTCGGTACCAGCCTTTAAACTGTTCCATTCCCGTAATGGCTACTTTCTCTAATTTACCTCCGATATTTTTGAAAAACGTAGGAGCCATCCATTCGCCAATTACCACAAGATCTTGCTTCCCGTCTCCATCATAATCCAGGATTTTGGCATCGGTGACCATCCCAAGACTTTTCATCTCCGGGGCAAGAGTTGCCGACTGCTCGGAAAAATTCCCCTTTCCATCATTGATCCAAAGCTGACTATCTGCTGAAGCTCCATAGGTAAATGGTACCAAACGCCCTCCCACAAACAAATCTAATGCACCATCTCCGTTGACATCCATCACGTTCACTACAGAGCTACTGCCAAAAACACCCATGATTCCTGAGTAAAATCCTTTACTTAAATTGCCCTTCCCGTCATTCAAGTAGAGCCGATCCGCCAAATCTAAGTTTCCAAATCCCGACTCATTCCCTCCAGAAGTGACAAACAAGTCTTGGTCTCCATCTCCATCCGCATCAAAAAAAGCAGCATCAGTATCTTCTGACAAGGCATCAGCAACCAAGGCAGCTTGTTCTTTTTCCACAAATCCTCCGTCGGATTTAGCAAGATAGATTTTCCCCGAGTAGGTTTTGGCACCTCCAAAAAAGAGATCTTCCAACCCATCTCCATTGATATCAGCCTTAGCAAATGCAGGTCCTTCGGTAGAAAACATGTGGTAGGTCAAGCGATCCCGGTCAAAGTCCACAAATTCATTTTCCACATGAACGAAGTCCAGTTTCGGTTGCAAGACTTTTGTAAATCGAGGAATCTCCGGTGCAGGAAAAAATGATACACCTGGAGGAAGTGGCTGAGCTTCATCCCATTTCAGGATTAGCAATTGATCCGCAGGTTGGTTTTTCAATTCAGTAACCCTTCCATCCGGCCAAAGGACTTTGATTACTTCCACAGCCGTATTGGATCCCAGGCCAATGGTAATTTTCGGATCTACGCTGGACTGAAATCCCCGATTGGGCATATGTTCGGTGTAGAATAACTGTCCTCCAGACTTAAGTTGTATCTGCGCGCCAATGGCGCCGGTATTTTTGCCTTTACCTACGAGCTTCAGCTGAATGCTATGGTTTTGCGGCAAAAGGCTTTTGCCCATATTTCTGAAAATCTGAGCAGGCTTATTCACATTATTGACTACGAGGTCAAGCGAACCATCATTGTTCAGATCCCCATAGGCAGAACCATTGGAATGGATCGGAGCACCTAGTCCCCATGGGTTGGCCACATTTTCGAATTGGAGATTGCCAAGGTTCCGAAAGGCGTAATTTGACACAGGATTCACCGGAATCGGATCCACTAAGGCTTTGAAATTGACGCCCTCTGAAGAGATAATTTTCCGCTTAGTCTGCTCGTCATCGATAAAATTCAGGTAATCCAAATCGGTGATATCCTGATAGATACCATTGGCTACGAAGATGTCACGCATTCCATCATTGTCCATATCAAACAGCAGTGCTCCCCAACTCCAATCCGTGGCTTCTACGTTAGACAGTCGTCCCATTTCGCTGAAGGTTCCATCCCCGTTATTGACATGAAGCATGTTTCGGGAGAATTGGTAGTGGTAACCATGAATTTTATTAAACTGAAATCTATCCCAACTCTCAAAGGTGGTCACCTGCTTCAATCTGGTGGAAGGCTCCGGAAGCATGTCCGTTACGAAAATATCCAACAGTCCGTCTCCATTGAGATCTGCAATATCCGCACCCATGGAGGCGGCACTGATGGAGCGCATATGTGACTCAAGCGATTCGGTAAATGTCCCATCCTGATTGTTGATATACAGGTAGTCCTTTTCGAAGAAGTCATTGGAAATAAATATGTCGAGCCAGGTATCCTGATTAATGTCTCCGATGGTAATACCTAAGCCAAAACCGATCACCGAACCATATATTCCAGCTTCCTCACTGACATCGGTAAACTTCTCTCCATCATTTCTAAAAAGTTTGTCGCCTCCTACTGGATCTCTTTTCGGACGTTCATTTTGCATTTTATTGAACGTGCCGATAGCCTGATAGGAGTTATTGAGCAAATAGACATCCAAGTCGCCGTCTTTATCATAATCGAAAAAGACCGCATGGGTAGAAAAACCTTGATCTGCCAAACCATACGACTCAGCCATTTCCTTGAATGTCCCATCACCCTGATTGACAAAAAGCTCATTTTGCTTGTTGTCTCCAGAAATATCCCCGGAATTGCAGACGTAAATATCCAACCAACCGTCTCCATTTATATCGGCCATTGCCACACCCGTACTCCAAGCGCGGGTACCTGCCACTCCTGCTTTCTCAGTAATATCCTCAAACTTAAAGTCACCTTTATTTAGGTACAGTTTATTGGGACTTAAGTTGGCTGTGAAATACAAATCCGCCAAGCCATCATTATTGATGTCTCCGATTGCGACTCCGCCACCGTTGTAGAAATTACGGTAAGTAAAAATATTGAAGGCCTCGTTGAAAGTAAGGTCATTTTTAAAATCCACGCCCGTGCTGTCCGCCGGTAAGTGTTCGAAAAGGGTGAATTTTTTTTCTTCTTTTGGCCCACAAGAAAATATCAAGCCTAAAAGAACCAAACTTGTAAGATGACTTTTCATGAAGGTTGGCTTTCTTTTAGTTTCTTCTCGATCGGAAGGTCGGAGATTTCTGCGCGTACAACAGAACTATGCTTTTTAAACACTCGGATTCTTCGGTTCCCATCCATTTTTACAAAAACGATTTGGCTTTTGTCTTCATTGGTGACTTCGATAAATCCCGGACCATACCATTCCTCAAAGAGTTTGACTACATCTTCGCGGAGCTTTTCAGCTGAGAGGTCTTCGTTCCATGGCGCCCAACCTTCATAGGTAAATTCAATAGGCATGAGGTAGATTTTTTCTTCCTCGAATTTGGGGTAAAAGCGCATTTTAGCAGGGTTACCAGAAGGCATCTCCGCTTTATACTCTACCGAAAGCTCGGTAGGTCCATTATTGAGAACCCCTTTCTTATTGAGGGCCCAGCAAGTTTCGAAGAACTCCTTTCGCTCCATTCCAAGCCTCAGACCTAGGAAAAGGTCGTTAGCGACTTTTCCAGACGCAAGCTGCTCTGACTCCATTTTTTGGTAAGGCGACTGGCAAGCCAAGGTCGTGAATAGGAAGAGAATACTAGCGAATAGTGAAAACGATCGGTTTTTCATTGTTTCTAAATACGACTATGTTGGGTTTGTTTTCAATGCTAAGTGCGAGAATACTTCTGATTTCTCCCGGAACGAATAATCCGCTTTCTTGAGGTTTCAATGATTTCCATCTGTTGGCTGAACTTGGCTGCAGCACCCATCCATAACTTCCAACCTGTGAACCAAGTTCCGGTTTGACCCGACTTTGATTTCCGCCAAAGATCAAGTAAGGAAGTCCCGATTTTCCCGGTAAAGCTAAGATGGAATAAACGGGGGCAGATTGGACTTCAGCGGGTAGCGAGGAAGGACTGAATTGCCCGTTTCCCTCATTGATCCAAAGGCTAGTCTCCAATCTATCAGCTTTCAAAGTTAATGATTTTGCCCAAACGGCTTGAGGGAAAAGCTCCTCCAGGGATTTGTTTTGGTAGGATGCATAGGTCAACAGCTGCTTTTTCAAGGATGGAATTTGTCTCAAGAAAGCAGGCTTAAGCACCAAGGGAATGGTCTTTTGATTTTCATACTTCGAAAGAATCTGATCCAAGGCTCCGTTTTGATCAAAGTCATTGATCACCATTCGCAACTGAGAATCTGCTGAGGTTCTAAGTCGAGAATTCAGACCTTGATTTCCTGCCAAGACATCTACCTTACCATCTCCGTTGACATCGGTGACCAACAGGCAATTCCAAAGCCCTTGGGTATTAGAAAAACCAAAATCAGCAGTTCTTTCCCGGAGTTTGCCTTCCAAAATTGAAAAAATGCGAATAGGCATCCATTCACCTGCTACGATCAATTCTTCATTTCCATCTCCATCCAGATCTGCCAAAGCCCCTGCAGTCAGCATCCCCACTTGTGAAAGTGAGGGATTGAGCTGATTAGTAATTGGGTTAAAATTTGCTTTACCATCGTTTTGCCATAATTGTAGGGCCGTCGGGATTCCATAGGCAAAGGGTTCAGCCCTGCTACCTACCACCAAATCCAGATCCCCATCCGAATCAAAATCCCAAGAAAGAATAAAGGCTGTCGGCGAAGGAGAAAAGATTTGTGTTGATTTTTTAAAAGTTCCTTTCCCATCATTGAGGTATAGCCTGTCTGAGTAGATTCCCACAAAATTTGGAAACTCGATTCCCCCGCTGCCGACAATCAAATCCGGATAATTATCCCCATTGGCATCGAAGAAATGGGCTGTCACATCTTCTGCCAGGCTGTCCAGCGCAAAAAGGGATTGCTGAACGGACACAAACTTACTCGATGGGTTCTGCAGGAGAAGGGCAGAAGGCTGCCCCTTTGCTCCTGGAATAAACAGGTCATCCAATCCGTCTCCGTTGACATCCGCTTTGGCAGCTTTGGGACCTTCATTGCTAATCATCCAAAAGAGCAAGCGATCCCGATCAAAATCAATAAAATCACTTTCGCGATGTTGAAAAGGGATTGCAATTTCTTGCTGCTTTAGCAAAAGCGAGTCAGTTCCAATCGGCGATACCCAATTCACTGATTCAGGTCCAGGGGAAAGTTTCAGGAATTGATTTGCCTTGACTCCATTCAGGGCAGTGACTTGTCCGTTTGGCCAGCGGATTTGGAGCGAATCCAACTGAGTAATCGATCCAAGACCAAAGTGGATTTTAGAATCTACCGAAGACATGTAGCCTTTGACGGGCTGATATTCCTGAAAAAAGGTTTTATCACTGGCAAAAGCTGTAGCTGTTGCACCAAAAGCTTTTCCTAAATCCAGGATTAAAAAATTCCCTTTTTGAGACTCAGTGCTTGTATTTTTATAGACAAAAACACGATCATTGAGGTTATTGACCACAAGATCCAAGTCGCCGTCATTGTCCAGATCACCGTAAGCAGAACCTGTACTGAAAGTTGGTTGTTCCAATCCGAGTGCTTCTGCCTGATTTTCAAATTGCCACTCGCCTTTGTTTTTAAACAAAAAGTTCTGTTGGGGAACCGATGGGAAGGCGTCAATCATCTTGGTAATCAAAACGGAGTCCTTACGAAAGGAGGTGACTTGTTCATGATTGGCAGCATAAAAATCCACAAAGTCAAAATCAGTCAGATCTTTGACTATCCCATTGGCAACAAAGATGTCCTTTAGCCCATCGTTATCTGCATCAAAGATCAAGGCTCCCCAACTCCAGTCGGTGGCCTCCACACCTGCAAGACGGCTGATTTCCGAAAAAACAGGAATGGAAGTTCCTGGCCGGAAGCCTAGGTGTCGTTGAAGGGTGTTTCGGGTAAATTGGTGATGATAGCCTGCTTTTGCACTTGCTTCGTGCTTATCCCAATCTTCAAAGGGAGTTTTGGTTTTGACTCTCCCCAAGTCATTGGGAAGCATTTCGGTAACAAAAATATCCGGTAGGGCATCATTATCCAGATCCGCTATATCCGCGCCCATACTTCCCATACTTATTTCGGGAAGCAAATCAGGAAGGACTTCAGAAAAAGTACCATCCTGCATATTCAGATACAGGTAATCACGTTCAAAGAAGTCATTGGAAACATACAAATCAGGCCAGCTGTCCCCGTTCAAATCAGCCACAGTCACGCCCAACCCATAACCAATGGCACTTCCATAAATTCCAGCCTCTTCGGAAACGTCTGTAAATTTTTCACCATCATTCCGAAAAAGTTTGTTTCCTCCCTCTGGATCCCTGATTTCACGCTGCCCTTCCCTCAGATCAAATAATCCTACCGAACGACCTGAATTACTGAGGAGATACATATCCAAATCGCCGTCTTTGTCATAATCAAAAAATACTGCATGTTGACTTAGGCCTTCCTCTGCCAATCCATAGGCTTTGGATTTATCGGAGAACGAGAGGTCACCATTATTGATGAAAAGTTCATTGTGTCGTTTTTCTCCTCCACGGGGGCCTGACTTGCAGACATAAATATCCAAAAGCCCATCCCCATTCACATCGGCCATGCTTACCCCTGTGGACCAATATCCGTTGGAATTTAATCCTGCTTTGTCGGTAATATCCTTGAATTTCAGGTTACCCTCGTTGAGGTAAAGTTTGTTGGAGGTCTGGTTTCCTGCCAAAAAAATATCTGTGAGTCCGTCGTTATTGATATCTCCCAAGGCTACGCCCGCTCCGTTGTAAAAATTACGGAAAGTGTAAGGGTTAACTTTTTCGGTATAGGTTAATTCATTTCTGAATTGAATACCTGTTTCTTTTTCAGATAACAGGAGAAACAAGGAAAAACTGTCCTGTTTCTTTTTTCCACAGGAAAAAAGAATGGATAGAATCAGAAAGACAATACAGCTATTTTTCAAGGAAAGTGTTGTGAAAAACCTGACAGGTCTTTAAGACCTGCCAGGTTTGGAACAAATCTAGAAATCTTGCACCAGATTTTCAGAAAAAAAGGAAGTGTGCCGAAGCACACTTCCTTTAGGAAACTGAATCAGTTAAAATTAATAACCTGGATTTTGCTTTAAAGCAGGGTTAGCATTGATCTGGTTTTGAGGAATTGGGAACAAGGCTCTGAAAGGCTGAGACGCTTGCTTCTCCCACCAAGGCAAGTTCCACTTTCCAAATCGGATCGCATCAGTTCTTCTGGTAGCCTCAGCAAACATTTCTCTTCCTCTTTCATTGTACAATTCGTCCAAAGTAATGGAGGTATAAGCTGGCATTCCTGCACGAGTTCTGATTTGGTTTACAGCGGCTAAGGCATCAGCAGTTTTACCCAAACGAAGAGCCGCTTCAGCTTTGATCAGGATGATATCACCTAAACGGATCAATGGATAGTCATTATTCAAGCTGTTTGCTGCTCCTGTAGCAAATTCAAACTTACCTACACGAGCACCTGCTTGTCTGAATGAATTTGGTGTCAACATATTGATCTCAGGAGTAAACGTCAATGGTTGACCGTCGGGATCATTGGGTTCAGCAGAGATATCAATCAACCTTCTGCCATCCGCAGAAAACTGAGGGCCGACCAAGAATGACTTAATTCGAGTATCACTTTTATCGTAGCTGTTGTAAAACTCTTCCAAAGAAGCATAACCGTTCCAAGGCTGATCCTGTAAATTGAAAGTTGCCTGGCTGGAATAGTGAAGCGTCATTTGAGGAAGGTTAAACCCACCTGCATTGTTTTGATCGTAAGGTAGTGTCAGAATATTTTCTGTTGAGCCACCGTTACGCTCAGAGAAGTTTGCAAAGTAGTTTGAGGTCAAGGAGAAATCTCCACTGTTGATCACCGCGTTGGCAGCAGCTTCAGCTTCAGCCCACTTTGGCGTACCTGTATAAACACCAGCATTGATGTACAACTTAGCTAGCATAGCCTGAGCAGTAATCTTGTTGATAGTGTACTTAGAAGACTTGGCAGGAAGGAGGTCGATGTTGTTTTTGATCGAAGACTCAATGAAGGTGAATACCTGAGCTCGTGTAGCGTTTGTAGGGTTTCCACCAGTAGAATTCTCGTCAATGATTGGCACATTACCAAAAGAGTCAATCAACCACATGTAGATCAAAGCTCTAAGCACCTTCAATTCTGCATTCAAAGCAACAACATCAGGATAGCTAATGATCAAGTTATTGATTTCACCAATCGCAGAGTAGCAATAGGCCCAAGAGTTGTTGAAAGATTCTTCCTGAGGGTTCCATTCATGTCTGTGCATTCGAATCCACTGACCACCATCTTCCCAGTCAGCACCTTTGTGGGCTATGACCATTTCGTCGGAAGCAACTTCTTGGATAGACCAAATACTGTTATGCCCACCCCAAGAACCAACAATACGAGCATAGGCAGATGCCTTAAGGACGTTAATCAAATTCGGATTTTTGCTTGCTGCAATATCCTCGGCCGTAACTCCATCCAACACTTCTTGCTCCAGCTCCTGACATGCACCCATGGCAAACACCAAGGGTAGCATTAAACCGATTTTTCGAAAAGATTTAAACATATCTGTTGAATTTGATTGGTTATTTAAAGTTTACAGTTACACCCAAAGTAAATGAACGTGTTTGGAAGTAAGTATTTCTACGCTCAATACCAGGAGAAAGAGACGTGGTGAAAGCATCACCGTTTTCAGAGTCATTCACACGTACCTCCGGATCAATACCGGTATAGTTAGTCAAAGTAAATAGGTTCTGACCTGCCAAATAGAATCTCAAGGAAGATAAATTTGGTGACTTAGTTTTCACGTTGTATCCCAATTCCATGTTGTCAAGTCGTATAAAAGAAGCATCTTCTACATAAGAACTATTGAAGGTAGGAGTAGATACAGCAAATGGTCCTCTAGGTGTTTTGTCTGTTACAACAGAATTCCAAGTGTTTGATGCCGGGTCTGCATTCTCGTAAAAACCTCTGTAGGAGTTGTAGATATCATGTCCCCAAACACCCCTTAAGAAGACGTTCAAGGTCCACTGTCCATACATCAAGCTGTTAGCAAAACCAAATTCACCTTTTGGAAGACCATTACCCAATCTTTCAAACTGGTTTGGATCAGTGGTAGAAAGAATGTACTGTCCACCTTCTGTCAATCCAGTCAACCTTGGACCATAAAAGTCACCCAAAGTCTGACCTACTCTGTTGTAAATGATCGGGTTGTTGTTCTGACCTGGAGAACCTGGAGTAGCAAATCTCAATTCTTCAAATCCAAGTTCACCCGCTGATAAGCTTTCAATCGTCGTCTTATCGTAGATGGTGAAGTTAACGGTCGGTGTCCACTTTAATCGTCCTTTACCAAGCTGGTTCACAGAAACCAAGAATTCAAAACCTGCTGCTCTCAAGTCAGCCAAGTTTACCCAAGTTGAAGAGGCTGTGTTAAAACGTCCTGGGTCAAATGGATTTGGAGCACCTGCAGGTACAGGAACATTGAACAAAAGGTCAGAAATATTCCTAGTGTAGTAGTCCATGCTACCGGTTACTTTTCCATCAAACAAACCAAAGTCAACACCCACGTTGAATTCTCTCTTAGTTTCCCACTTCAGGTCTCTGTTAGGGTTTGAGAATTGGTTGATACCTACGAAGATGTCATTTTGAGACAATGGATCACCATCCAAGTCAATTCTGTTACCGTTGCCAAACACACCAAGCGCCAAGGTAGGAGAAGGTGGCAAGTTACCGGTAATACCATAAGATACTCTTGGCTTGAATTGGTTGAATACACCCATATCGAAAATCTGCGTGAAGTCAGAACCTACAGAGAATGCAGGGAACACACCCGTTTGGTTGTTAGCACCAAAGCCCGAATAGGTTTCAGCTCTTACTGAGGCAGATACGAAGAATTTGTTGTCATAGTTGAAGTTAGCTCTACCGAAAGCGGAGTTCAACTGATCTTGGTTAGCGAAAGAAGAAACGTTGGTATTACTTCCCAAACGGATAGCACCTGCACCCAAGTTGTTCCAGCCTGTATCAAAAAGGAATTGTCTCACTCTGGCATTAAAACCTTGGTTGGTGGTGTATTGTACACCTGCACCTCCCAAAAGGGTCATGTTTAACTTGTCTGTCAAGTCTGTTTCATATCGAAGTGTTGACTCGAAGATTCTTTGGCTTCTGTCAAAGGTATTTCTATCCGCAGAACCTTGAGCTCCAAATCCTACCTGATAATCTTGGATTGACCAGAAACCACCAGAAAGGGTATTTCTTCTATCCTGAGAATATTGGGCAGAAAAAGTCAAGTTTGGAAGAATGTCATACTCCACTTTGTAAGAGGTCAATGCAGTCTTAGTCTCACCAACAAATCGCTGCTGTCTTGCTAAGGCTACAGGGTTGAAGAAGTCAAACAAATCCCTCTGGAAGTATCCACCAAAACGCTGATTTGCCAATTCTGTATTCTCGAATATTGGCGCTGTAGGATTGTAAATTGTTGCATAACGGAATGCTGCATCATTGATAGACTCAGAATCTACGTTAGTGAAAGATACGTTTACATTGAATCTCAAGGTATTGTTCAATGCACCTTGCGAAAGGTTCAAACGGGTGTTTAATCGTTCATTTCCTACCCCATTTACGATACCGTTATTATCTCGGTAATTGACGGAGGCCAAATAGGAGGTATTGTTGAAGCTACCTGACACACTGGCATTGGTGGTGAATGAAAGCGCATCGCTGATCAATTCATCTCTCCAGTTGGTGTTGCTTCCGAAATTTGTTCCACCTCTTGCAACGAACTCTTCAGCAGAAAGAACAGGGATCAAATTAGTTGCTTGATCCAAAGTTCCAAATGAGTTGATGGTCACGTTAGTTGTACCCTCTTTTTTACCCTGCTTGGTCGTGGTGATCAAGATTACACCAGAAGAACCTCTAGCACCATAGATCGCAGCAGCAGAACCGTCCTTCAATACATCGATGGACTGAATGTCATTCGGGTCAACGTTTTCCAAAGAAGCACCAATCACGCCATCCAATACGATCAGAGGAGAGGAGTTGGCTCCGAAAGTAGATAGACCCCTCAATCGGATGTTGAATCCATTGTTAGGGTTGCCACCTGGTCTTGTGATGGAAAGACCCGCAACTTTACCTTGAAGCAATTGTGTAGGGTTAGAAACGTTACCTCTGTTGAAGTCATCAGGCCTTACACCAACAACCGCCGAAGTAATTTCCTTTTTATCTTGAGAACCATAACCAATAACTACAGCTTCTTGCAGGCTTGTTACATCTTCCCTCAAATTAACTGTAACAGTGGTTTGGTTTCCAATTTGCACTTCCTGAGTGAGGTATCCCACAAAGGAAATCACCAAAACTTGATCTGCAGGCTGAAGTTGAAGGGTAAACTTACCATCCAAATCCGTAGCAGTACCTCGGGTAGTCCCTTTTACAAGGACTGTTGCACCCGGAACGGGGTCTCCAAGCGACGCATCCAGGACAGTACCTGTGATGGTGCGGCTTTGGGCATTGACACCTACGATCGCTACCATAAAGAGCGCTGTTGCAAGCATCAATGACTTGAGTTTTAATAAATAATTTCTCATAGGGTTTTTTGTTTTTAACAAGCGAAATTGGTATGAGTACTTAATTTCGAGGCTAAAGTGAATTTTAAATTTTGATTTTGCAATTCTTAACAAATGCCCTTAGACGCATTCAAAAAACCTATCTCCAAAGGAAATAGACTTCTTTTAATAAAAATTTAACAGTTTAGAAATATTGTTAATAAAAATTTAATGGAAAACGTTTTCCATTTGTATAATCTTAAAAAATTTAATTTTTATTAATCATATGAAAATTTGACAAATGTTAAACAAAGCGTTTTTTATTCAGTTACCATCATTTTGAAGAAAAAAGTTGCGATTTTTTCTTTGGTTTTTTGAATTCACATTAACACGCCTGGCTTCTCTCCTTACACTGTAAATACCCAGAGAAATTTCTTTTAACATTTGGTTATTAAAATCATTCAACGATTAGATAAAGCATCTTCATTTAGAAAACTTATGGATTAAAATCATTAATATCATTAAGAAAGTTAAGAAGTACGGCTAGGATTTCATAGGGTCATTCCACAAGAATTAGCTTTAAATCCAGCTCTTAATGTCCTTAATTTTCTTCATGATCAAACTTTATAAACCTTGTTTATTCTACATGGAGCAAAAATGGTGAGTTTTGATAGCGATTTCCCTGTACAAATCCCTATTAATTTTTGTTTTTCCATATTTGATGCGAAACTGAAACAGTAGCGCAACCTTACCGTTTGTTTGAGCATCTCCTTGGGGGCATCTTGATTTACGTATGAATCTGAAATTTCTTCTATTGTTTTTTAGCATTTCCACCGCTCTAGTCTTTCAGGCAAGGGCTCAGGGTATCCGGGGAAAGATAGGCAATACGGAGGGCGAACACCTTCCTTTTGCTTCAGTTTTTATCAGAAACCTCGAAGACGGCGTCCCTACCAACGAAAACGGACGTTATGAATTCAAACTAAAGCCAGGTATCTATGATGTAGTCGTGCAATACCTGGGGTACAAATCCCAAATTCAAACCGTGGAAATAGGCAATGAATGGAAGGAATTGGATTTTTCGCTCGAACCCCAAATTTACAACCTCAGCCAAGTCGAGGTAAAAGCCGGCGCAGAGGACCCAGCCTTGACCATAGTCCGCAAAGCCATTGCCAAGGCGAAATACCACCGGCTTCAACTTCAGGAATACTCCATGACCGTCTATCTAAAAGGTACCGGCCAATTGACAGACGCTCCATTTTTCCTCAAGAAAAAGCTGGAAGAAGAAGGCCTCAAGCTAAACGAAGCCTACACCTCAGAATCGGTTTCCAGAATCAAATTTACATTGCCCGACAAAATGGAAGAAAAGGTGATTTCCATCCGCACCAATGGTGACAATCAAGGCACTTCTCCGGCACGTTTCATCCAAACCACTTTTTACCAGGACAAAATCAATGATATTGTTTCCCCGCTTTCCCGCTATGCCTTTCAATACTATCAATTCAAGTACGAAGGGAGCTTTTTTGACCAGAATGTCATGGTAAGTAAAATCAGAGTTATCCCAAGGTCAAGAGGCGAACAGGTCTTTGAGGGCTACATGTACCTAATTGAAGACCTGTGGGCCATTCATAGTCTGGACTTGAAAACCTCCATTTTGGGTTTTGAAGTTAAAGTCAAACAACAATACGCACCGGTTGCAGAAAATGTCTGGATGCCCTTGACCCATCGCTATGATTTTGGTGGAAAAATCTTCGGTTTTGAAGGGGAGTTCAATTACCTGGCCTCCACCCGGGAATACCAGGTCAAACTGAACCCCGATCTGGCCCACAAACCCGAAATCATTGATGAGAAAGTCCAGGAAGTCCCGGATAACGCCGCCAAATTTTCAAAATCCGTCTCCGCACTCGAGCAGCTTGCAAGTCAGGAACCCAAAACCCGCAAAGAATACCGAAAGCTCCTCAATGAGTATGAAAAAGAATCATTGAAAAACGAAAACCAGGAACCGGAGGTGGTGTCGGAAAGAGATTTCAGGATTGATTCACTGGCCAAAAAGCGGGATCTAAGCTATTGGGACAGTATCCGGCCGGTACCGCTGACACTGAAAGAGATCGAAGGCTACAAACGAGACGATAGCCTCGCCGTCATCGAGGCAGCCAAAGTGAGCGAGGTAGATTCTGTGGCTAAAAAAGCCCGGACCAAGTTCAAACCACTTGATGTACTCAATGGAGGAAGATACAATTTTGGAAAAGGAGTTTCTGTCGGCTTTCCTGTCAACCTGACCAAGTTTTCATTTAATACCGTTGAAGGCTGGAAGGCTGGAATTGGGCTATTCTACCGTAAAGTGGAAGAAATCAAACTCCCCGACTCTGTCAATCGAATTCGCAAAAGCTTCAACATCGAACCCGAACTCCGCTATGGCTTTTCCAGTCAACGCTTTTACAGCAAAGTGAACTTCCGGTGGTCAAACACCCAGCCCACCTCGGGACAAACCTGGGGGATTGAAGGTGGACGATACATCTACCAATTCAACCCTGAAAATCCAATCCAAGAACAGGTCAATGCGGCCTATTCGCTTTGGGCTGGAAAAAATTACATGAAACTTTACGAGCAGGATTTTGCCAGAGTGTATTGGTCACATCGGGTCAACTATGGTTTTACTTACCGCATCAATTTTTTATGGGCAGAGCGAAGCATGCTGGAAAACACCACAGACTTCACGTTGAACAACTCGTCGAATCGCAGCTATTCGCCAAACCGCCCGGATAACGTGGAAGCAAATGATCTCAATTTCAGCAACCATCAATTGGCTAGGCTTACTGCTTCGGTTGAATGGAGGCCGGGCTTGACCTACACCATCCGTAACGGAAGAAAAAGACCCAACTTAGATCGCTCCCCTTTGGTGACAATGACCTATCAAAAGGCTATTCCTCAGCTGGTTTCGTCGGGTCTCGCAGCTGACTTTGACCATTTGGAAGCATCAATCCAGCATGACTTTTCTTTCGGGGTCAGCGGCAAACTTGACTTCAATGTGACAGGAGGAACTTTTTTAAACAGCCGGCAGGTATTCTTCCAGGATTTCAAACACTTTGGAGGAAACCGAACCTTGTTTGCAAACCTGGGTGCGGCAAGTGGTTTTCGGGTGATGGACTATTACAAATACAGCACTTCAGGCAACTATTTTTCTGCCATCGCACACTATCGGTTCAGGAAGTTTTTGTTGACTCAGTTACCCATGTTGCGGTTTTCAGGGGTAAAAGAAAATATTTTCATCAACTACCTGAAAACTGACTATTCTCCGCATTACACCGAAGTTGGCTATTCTCTGGACAACCTGTATCGGTTTTTCCGGGTGGAATTTGCAGCCGGCTTTGAAAATGGACAATTCCTAAGAGCTAGACCACTTTTTGGGGTGGCCACGTTCATCAATGTTAATTTTGATTAGTCCTACTTTGTCAGATTAAGAGCACTGGGTGAAACTTAATTAGGTTTTATCTCTAACCCTACAAATTGGAGAAAAAGTGCGTTTCTTTTAATGCCCTTTTTACTATTTCCCCCAGACCTGTCCGCCTAACGAGGATTTTCAAAGATTTTTTCTACCCTTGGAATAACTGATCGGAATTTAAAAAATCCGTGAAAATCTGTGATTTTCATCTGTGTTAATCCTCCTTCGGCGGACAAGTCCTGTGGGAAACTTTGAAATTGTCCCCATTATTCGTGCTTTGCTTACTAAAATTCAAAACTGACAATGTAGGATTAGGAGAGTTACAAATTCCACCAATACGTAAACTTCAAAACCACGGAACGATTTTTCACATTAAATGGAGCAGGCAGGTAATTGTCGGTATAGACTAAAAACAAGTCAGAAGCTGGTTTGAATCGCCACTGAAAGCGGGTATTGAGATTGATATTTTTGATCTGCTCGTTGTACTGGACAAAGGCGGTAAAAAAGACGGTATTGGTCATCGTCACGTCCACTCTCGGTCCAACCAACCAAAACTGTGTCTTGCCCCAAGGCTGAGGCAAGTTGATCTGATTGAAATTGGTACTCAACGCTAGGCTCACATAGGGCTGAAAACGGTAGCCAAAGTCCGTGGTGAAATTGTACCGCTGCCCTTCGGCATAGTATCCGCCTACTCTGCCCGTAAAGGCGTAGGTAAACACACTTTGAGGCTTGGAGGTGTACTCAAGTCCCATGGCATTCCAACTGTGCCCGGTGCCGGAATCTAAAAACTTGCCTGAGAAATTGGTCGGATCAAAAGGTCTCTGAAGCTTCACAAAATCATAAGCTACCCAGCCAAGGAGATTGCTTTGACTACGGAAGCGAATAGTGTAGGTGGCGTAAGTCGTATTGTCCGTTTGTTCGCCTTTCTTGTTGAAGAAAATAGAAGTATTCAAATCCGGGCCATGGCTTAGGATCTTTTCGCTTTTTGGAAACCAGCGATAGCCAATCATTGGGCTGATTCGGTAGAACCCATTTCGAGGCACAAAACCCACTTCTGCTGTGTAATTTTCAGAAACATACTCATGCTGCCAGTTCCAGGTCAGGTTGCCACTCGCATACTTCAGGTTGGCCGCATGCACAAATCCCCTTCCCTGATTTTCTGGCCCAAATGATTGTAGCATCATGGCTTTTCCCGTCCAGAGGTTGTTTGCAGAAGCCAAGTTGTATTCCAATCCGACATTTCGATTGAATTCAGAATAGACGGGCTTACCGTCTGCCACTTGGTCAGGATCATAGCGAAGCGACTGTTTATTCACCAAAATTCCACCAATATTAGATCTGGCACCCACTTGTCGCTGTAGGGCCATCACGGTGAAGTTTTGGGCAGGTAGCGCAGACTCCGCGACTTCTCCTGTTTGCATGTTCATCGCCCCGATTCTCCAATCCTTATTTAGCTTTCCGCTTAGTCTTGCCCCAAATTGGATCGGAGCATTGAGTCCTATTCTACGAGAGAAAAAAGGTCGGATGGTCGTGTAGCCAAATCCTGCAAACAGGTCTCCATTTTCCAAAAAGAACTGCCTTCTCTCAGGGAAAAAGAGCTCAAATCGATCCAAATTGGTCACCTGCCTATCCACTTCCACTTGGGAAAAATCCGGATTGACCGTCAAGTCCAAATTGAGTGAAGAGGTAAGGGAGATTTTGGCATCCACTCCGACTTCTCTGCGATAGACGTCTTTGCCCTCGGCTTGATGGTTTTTGCTTAACCCTCCAAGGGTGTAAGGAATCACGGAAATATTAGCCCCAGCATCCGGTGGCGGATTGTCCCATACGAGCGTCCCAGTGTAAGCAAGAGAAGCCGAAGGAAACTGTCGAGGCACTGGTGCCCAACCTGACTTTTCGGTGGTTTTTAGGTCCAGTCTGGAGAAGTTGATCCCCCATTCGGTAATGCCTTTTTTGTAACGGATCGATTTGAAGGGAATGGCAGCCTCAAAGACCCATTTATCCTCATAGATTTTCACTTTGGACACCCACTTATTATCCCAACTCAAGTCCACTGCTCCCCCATTGTACATCTGCCCGTCCCATTGGGCACCGGCCGCATTGGCTCCAAAAGAAAAGCCATTGGTCAAGTCATCAAACGGGTCCATGAAGAGCAGGAAGTTGTCATTTTTCCCAAAAGAGAAATCACGACGAAGTGACTCTACCATGTACGGCCCTTCCACTGCATGGTGATTGACCACGATCAAATACAGGTGCTGCTCATCGTAAGTCATGCGCACATCTGTCTTGACTTTAGCAAAACTGGTGTCCATCGGAGTAATCATGAAAAAATCCGTAGCCACTTCCGCATCTATCCAGGTCTTTTCGTCCAAAACTCCATCCACCACGATCGGTGAACTGGCCTTTTGGATAGGAAGTCGATAGGAAGCATTGATCTTTTGCCCCCATCCGACGTGATGAATGAGCAAAAAGACTAAAGTGGCAAGAAAGGTACGCATTGGGAAGAATAGGAATTTGCCTTGGCTTTCGGCCGGTAGTTCTGTGGTACTTATTGCTTAATTCGGTAGGTAAAGGTCAAATTGGTCTGACGCCTGATCATTTGGGCTTCCCCTTCGGTAAAGAAGTTGGCTCCTTCGGTAATATAGCGGTTGATTCTGGAGTTGAGCAAATCCATGACATTCAGAATGATGGTTCCACGGTTGTTCATGATTTTTCTGCTGGCCGACACATCGATAAAGAAAATGCCTTTTTGTACGCCCTGGGCTGTTTTTCTTCGGGCTTCATAATTGGCCCGGAGCTGTAAGTCCCAACTCTTGGCAACAGTAAAGCGAGAGGTCTGACGGAAAAGCCAAGAAGTGGTGGTTGCCTGAAAATTCTGGTCGAGATTGCTTCCGTCAATGTCGGCATAGAAGAAGTTGGCGTTGAAATCCAGTTTCCACCACGGGGTAGCGGCATAGTCCCCGCTAAACTCTACCCCATAGGAAACTTCTCCGGTAATGTTGTAGGGTGCGGTGACGGAAAAGCCGTTTTCCTGAACCGTTCTGATCCGCTGGATCTTATCCGTGGTATTCCGGAAATAGGCAGTGGTGAACAGCGTGCTCTTCTTCAGGTATTTGATGTACCCCAACTCGTAGGAATCGGTGAATTCAGGATCCAGATTGGGATTTCCGCTGAAGAAGTTTCGCTGATCTGAAAAGGTCACATAGGGACTCAGGTCATTGTACACAGGACGACGCACGCGACGGCTATAGCTCAGTTGGAAGGCATTTTCATCACTCAACTTGTAGGTAAGGTGCCCACTTGGAAACAAGTTGGTGTAATCTCTCGGGTTGGATTCATTGGTCTCCACTAGGATAGTCTCCACATCGGTGTATTCTGCTCGCAAACCCGCCTGATAGCTCCACTTTCCGGTTTCATTGGCCAGAATACCGTAGGCAGCCAGGATATTTTCATTGTAAAGGAAGACGTTGTCCAATCCAGGAAGCGTTTGAAATTTTCCGGTTTCATCCTTCTCCTGTACGATATAATCGTTTTCCATTTCCCTGAAACTGGTACGGAGTCCTGTTTCTACTTTTCCTTTGGTAGCAAATGGCTTGGTATAGTCCACCTGCAAGAGGTATTGGTTTTCATACTCGTCATTCAGGGACGTTTGTACCAAAGAACCTTTTGGAAGAATTACACCTTGGGGTGTAAATGCATTTTCGGTGAAGAGTTGATCTGATCTTTCCCAGTAATTCAAATAGGTAAAGGAGGCGTTTAACTCATGTCCTTTTTGTTCGAAAGATCTCTTGTAATTGATGACGGCTTCCTTGTTGGGTTCGGCCTCGGTCTCATCCTGCTGCCTCATGCTGTAGCCGAGGTAATTGTTCAGGGTATTGAGGTAGTCATTGTAGCGAATGTCTGTAATCCGTCTGACGTCACTTCGTCTCCAAATGTAAGATGCTGTCAGGACGCTTTTTTCACTGAAAAAATAATCCAAACCACCGCGAAGGTTATTGTTGAAGCCGGTGACTGTGGAAGAGTTGTTTTGCTTAAGCAGAGAGGTAGATCCATCCTCATTGTATACTTCCTGATACAGCTCACTGATTCCCGGTGTCCGACGATGTGCCAAGCCGTAGTTGATAAACCAGTTGATCCGGTTCTTACGGTAGTTGAGGTTGGCGGTGAACCCCAAGTTCACGGGATACCCGGAAATCAATTCGCCAGAGCCATTGAATCCCTGTTTGCTGTCTTTTTTGAGAATGATATTGATGACGCCCGCCATTCCCTCAGCTTCATATCTAGCCGAAGGGTTGGTAATCACCTCCACCCGTTCTACGAGGTTAGCGGGAAGTTGTCTCAGTCCACTACTGCCTTTGAAGCTGACCAAACCTGAAGGCTTTCCATCAATTAGGATGCGGACATTACTTGATCCCCTCAACCGAACATTTCCTTCAGGATCCACGGCTACAGAGGGTAGATTCATCAGGATGTCTGAGGCATTACCGCCTGCATTCGCCAGGTCTTTGCCTACGTTGAAAATCCGTTTGTCCAGGGATAATTCCATGAGTGTCTTTTCACCTTGGACAACCACTTCATTCAAATCCGCAGCGGTGGCGCTCAGGCTGAGGGTACCCAGATCGAGGTTGGAATTTTCTTTGGAAATCGAGAACATCGCTGTTTTCCGCGGTCCAAAGCCCATAAATTCCACCAGCCCGTAATACTGTCCAAAAGCGACATCCACTTGGAATTTCCCGTCCTCATCGGTTATACCTCCACCCACCAAGCTGTCCTTTTGGGTAAAAATCCCGACAGTGGCAAAGGGCAAGGGCTCGGAATTGGATTGATCTATAATTACTCCCTTGACACGCCCTTTTTGCTGCGAAAAAGCGGGGGTAGCGACTAGCAGTAAACCAAGGCAAAGGAATACTAAAAAAAAGGATAAACGTCTTATTTTCATAGGTTAAGGCCGGAGATGAGGGAATCCGATTAATTTTTGATTAATCAGCTGTAAAATAGAATGAAACCTTGACTTTGCCAGCCTGATTTTTACGGATGGAAAAAACA
Organism: uncultured Limnohabitans sp.; assembly: GCA_964574365.1. Taxonomy (GTDB): domain Bacteria; phylum Bacteroidota; class Bacteroidia; order Cytophagales; family Cyclobacteriaceae; genus Algoriphagus. The sequence goes on along the minus strand of CAZNND010000011.1, from coordinate 8,088 downwards.
ATATATAAAATTAGGTTACAGTGACCATTAACAATTATGTCGGATTTGGATCCCTTTTACATTTCCAAGCTCACCAAATAGGCCATGTAGAGAAAATAAGTAATCAATAGCAAAAAAGCTTGCCATCTATTGAGGATATGCCTTTTCCCAAAAAACATCGCTATAAAGAGAAAAAAAGTCCCTCCCATGAGAAAATACAAGTCCAGGTTGTAGGAATTGGAATAAGCCAGGGGCCTTACAAGAACGGAGGATCCAAGAATTAGGGTAAGGTTGAAAATATTAGAGCCCAAAATATTCCCAATGGAGATGTCCGAATTCTTTTTATAGGAAGCTACCAAGGAGGTTGCAAGTTCAGGAAAAGAAGTTCCAAGCGCTATAATGGTGAGCCCGATTATTTTTTCACTGATTTCAAATGATTTTGCAGCAGAAACAGCATTATCAACAACCAATTTTGCACCCAATACCAGACCAACCATTCCAACTAAAAGAAATCCTATCAGCTTGAACCAAGAATAAGTTCTGACGACTTCAGTCTCCTTTGCAGGTTCGGATTTTAACTGAGTAGCTACGTAATACAGAAATCCGCCAAACAACACTAGTAAGATGGCTGCATCAAAACGTGAAAGTTCTTTATTCTCCGTCAAAAAATAATTGTTAGCTAAAATGAACAGTGCAAAAGTAACTAGAAAGGAAAACGGAATTTCCTTCCAAACGGTGCTGGAATGCACGGTAAATGGCAAGATTAGTCCTGAAATGCCCAGAATGACAAAGAGATTTATGTTGTTTGAACCAATAACATTTCCATACACTAGGTCAGGATGATTGTCGGAAGCAGCCAACAAATTGACCACCAATTCAGGGGCAGAGGTTCCGAAAGCCACCACAGTAAGGCCAATAGCAAGATCCGAAACGTTGAATTTCTTTGCGATCTGAGAAGCTCCGTGGACCATCAATTCCGCTGCCTTTATCAAAACAAAAAGACCAATTAATAAAAGAAATATTTTTAGGAGCATATAAGAATAACAAAAGCTTGTTGGAAAAATTAATAAGATTCACTACGAAACCAAAAATCAGGAGGTTTCAGATCGAGATTGCAATCTAAGAAGAGAAACTATGATCTGGTATTAAACAGCTGGGTTTAGTTTGTAAAACACTCCAATGGGTGTAGTTTGTAAAACACCCTGATATCTTCTTTCCCAAAAGGATAAGAAGGAGTTTTACAAACTACTCCTAGCCGCCACCTGCTCAAATTTAATGATTTGGTTTTAGGTGTATCCCCTTGATTGCACGTAAGGCGGTATTATTTTGGCTAGGATATGAATCAGAGAAAAGGGTCTTTCTTTTAATTGCTACTGTGTTCATTAGTGGGAAAAGTTTGTGAAGGAATTGGTCTATTCAATTAAATGAACAAGAACAGAAAAAAGGATTAACCATAATAGACACATAGCCCAAATAGTTGTTCACATAGAAAAAAAATTCGGTAACGTTCCGAAAAGCTATGTTTTATTTAATGTATCTATGAAATAAAGGTTCAGCTAGTTATAAATAATATCGCTCCCCACTATGTTTTCTATGTGACTATGTGGTTTTTTATTCATTATCTTTTTGGTGAAATAAAAATCTTCGCCTTCGTGAGTGACACAAAGCCCACATAGGACCTCACAGAGAAAAAAATTCGGTAACGTTCCGAAAAGCTATGTTTTATTTAATGTTTCTAGGAAATAAAGGATCAGCTAGTAATAAATAGTATCGCTCCCCACTATGTTTTCTATGTGACTATGTGGTTTTTTATTCTTTCACTTTTTGGCGAAATAAAAATCTTTGATCATCTCGTTTATGAACACCTACTAAAAAAAGTATATCCAAGGTTTTTACTACAAGTTTTTAATATTTTGGCTGCAAAATAAAAAACTATTACCTGAAATATGATAACCTACCTTAGGGTTAAGAGAAATTCTGAACAGCTGGGTTTAGTTTGCAAAAAAAAACAAATATCTTCTTTTCCAGAAGGATACGAAGGAGTAGTTTCAAACTACTCCTAGCCGCCTGTCCGATTTTTATTCCCCTGTCTAGGAATTAATCTACTCAAATTTAAAACGGGGTTTCAAGGACATGTCCCTACTCACCTCGAATGCTCAAGCATCTTCAGCACCAACGAAGCGGAATTGACCGAAGCTGGACCTATAAATTGGTTGAAATTTCCACGTGCATTTTGGTTGGCATTGTCACTACAGCTTCGAATAACAAGAAAAGGCACCCCGAGCGACCGACAAAGATGAGCCACGGCCGCCCCCTCCATTTCCGTTGCCAAAGCTCCAAATTCCTTGTACAACCTATTTGCTGTTTCCTGCTGACTGACAAAGACATCACCCGTGGCAATTGGGCCCGAAAAAACCCTTGGACTTCGGTTGGAAACCGGCAAAAAGTCAACTGTCGCCGAGGCCTTCTCTGCCAGTTTAACCAAGACTGAATCCGAAAGAATAAACAATTCCTCATGCCTGCCTCCGGTTAATTTTCGAAACGGGGAAACCTTGAACCCCAAAGAATCAATCTGCCCAAAATCAAATTGAACCAACCGGGTACCAATCACCAAGTCGCCGGGCAATGCTTCCGGATGTAAGCCTCCTGCCACTCCCGTGAATATCAACATAGAAGGCTTAAATCGATCGAGTAAAATGGCTGTGCTGTAGGAGGCATTGACTTTGCCTACACCTGATTTCATCACCACGACCTTTTGGCTTTTTAACTTTCCAGTGAAAAAAGTCAGACCCGAACTATTTATCTCCCTCTTCCCTTTCATGGAATCAAGCAAAATAGAAATTTCCTGATCCAAAGCTCCCACAATGGCAATGCGCTGAGCCTGCGCCGAGAAGGATAAAAGAAGAAGGCAAGCAAACAGAATTTTTTTTGTCATAACCACAGAAAGAAAAGCGAAAGTACACTGATCAAGGCCAAAATCGGGTTAAGCTCGGCAACTTTTCCCGAGGCAATTTTCACTACCGTCCAGGCAATAAACCCAAATGAAATTCCAACAGACAGGCTGTAGGTAAATGGTATCAACACGATCGTCAAAAAGGAGGGTAAAGCCTCCTCGGGATTCTTCCAGTCGATCTTGGTAAGCGGAACAATCATGAATGAGCCCACTAGGACTAAGGCAATAGAGCTGGCAATCGAAGGAATGATGGACAAAAGCGGCGAAAAAAACATGAATGGCAAAAACAGCAAACCGGCCGTTACTGCTGTAGCACCCGTCCTGCCCCCCTCTTCGATTCCTACAGCAGATTCAATGTAGGCCGTGCCCGAACTGCTTCCTACCAAACCTGCAAACAAGGTGGCAAAAGAGTCTGTCAAGAGGGATTTGCGCATATTTTGGGGATTGCCATCCGCATCTTTCAGTCCGGAAGCCTCCGCCAATCCTACAAAGGTGCTGATCCCGTCAAAAAGGATGGTGAACGTGAACACAAAAATCACCGGAACATAGCCGAATTTCAGGGAACCCAAAATATCCGCCTTTCCGATTAAGCTAAAATCCGGCCAGGCAAAGATTCCCGTGAAGTTGACGAGGGTGGGAATCCCAAAATTGATTGCCGATGCATCTCCCCACCAGCGGCCGACCGGCCAGGCCAGGGCGGTGGTGATCAGGATTCCGAAGATAATAGCACCAGAAACTTTTCTGGCAATCAACGCTCCCGTGATCAAAAGACCTGCTAAAAAGGTAAGTGTAATGGGATCTTTAAATACCGCCATGCCAACCAGAGTGGCCGGATTGTCCACGATAAACTTGGCATTTTGGAATCCGATAAAACAGATAAACAAACCTATTCCAGCAGAAACCGCATGGCGCAGCGAAGTTGGGATTGCCTGAATAATCTTTTCTCTCGTTTTAAAAACCGATAGCACCAAAAAAATAACCCCAGACCAGAATACAGCCCCAAGTGCCTCTTCATAGCTCAAACCAAATCCCTTCACTGCAGTGTAGGTGAAAAATGCGTTGATTCCCATGCCGGGCGCCACGACGATGGGATTTTTGGCATAAAGCCCCATCATCAAACTCCCAAAAGCTGAAACCAAAACCGTAGCCGTGAGTACAGCCGAAAATGGCATTCCCGACTCTGCGAGGATGGCAGGATTGACGATGATGATGTAAAAGCAGGCAAGAAAGGTGGAGATTCCTGCCAGGATTTCCGTGCGAAGTGATTGGGTTTGGGATTTCATGAATGGGTGAAATTTGGAACAGGTGGGTTTCCTAATCGGGGTTAGTTAGAATTCAGATTTGTACTTTTTACCTCGGACATAAAGAACTTTCTTTTGTCTAGACTTTTTTAGAATTGTCAAAATAAAGAGTTTTTGATTATTCACTTCTATACAAGTAAATATGAATGGATGTTGAAAATTCCAGTTCCTTTTTAGCTGTTCATTTGATTAAATCACCTGACCTGATTAAAACATTTCATCTTTGAATAAGCTTGTCAACTCTCCAAAGAATTGATTTTTGAGTCGATAAAAGGCAGAAAAAATTTTAATTTTTCTTTGCGCCTTTTGTGTCTTTGCGAGAAAAATTATTCTCATAAGATCAGATTCGATCTAAATGTCTCTAAGCCATTGCTCGCAAAGTTGGTAAGGCGCAAAGGAAGTCTCTTTACTTTTCATAAAAAACTTCTTGAAAGGCAATTTTTAGCTCTTTTTCAATCAAATAATTCCTTTTCTAAACAAAGAAAAAAATGGCCAATTGTAGATAGACGGATTTAATAAAAGAGTTTATCCTCGTTAATGGCTTCAGTACAGCATGGCACCCTATCAGATTTTTTTTAGCTTGGGTTAATTTTCATGTATCTAATTGTGGAAAAATGAGACTATTTCAATTGATTCTACTTGTGCAACTTTCTCTTTTGAGCCTTGAATCCAGAGGGCAAGATGAGTTTAAAAGTCAAAAAAACCCAAATATCTTGCTCATTTTGACTGATGACTTGGGTTACCATGACGTTTCCTACTACGGCACTGCCGACGTCCAAACCCCAAATATTGATGCCCTTGCACGGTCAGGGATGCGATTTGACCAATTTTTGACCAATTCGCCCGTGTGTTCGCCTACCCGCGCTTCTTTGTTATCAGGAAAATATCCTGACCGGGTTGGGGTGCCCGGATTAATCCGATATCACCCGGAAAATAATTGGGGATACTTGGATCCCAAAACTGTCCTTCTTCCCCAAAAACTAAAAGAAGCCAATTATAGTACGGCACATATAGGAAAATGGAATCTGGGATTGGAATCTCCCAATCTTCCCAATCAAAAAGGATTCGACCTCTTTCATGGCTGGTTGGAGGACATGATGGATGATTACGTGAACAAACGAAGGCATGGGATCAACTTTATGCGTCGAAATGAAGAAACCATTGATCCACAGGGTCATGCCACGGATATTTTTACCGATTGGGCGGTATCTTTCATTTCCGAACAGGCAAAAAATGAGCAGCCGTTTTTCCTTTATCTCTCCTACAATGCCCCACACTTTCCTGTTCAACCACCAAAAGAATGGTTAGACCGGGTAAATCAACGAGTGCCTGGACTACCGGAAAAAAGAGCAAATTTGATTGCATTTATCGAACACCTGGATGATCGGATTGGAAAGGTAATTGCTTCCCTTAAAGCCACAGGACAATACGAAAACACAATAATTCTTTTCACCAGCGACAACGGAGGCCATCTTCCCGATCTTGCCAACAACGGGCCTTTGCGTGATGGGAAACAAAGTATGTATGAAGGAGGTCTTCGAGTGCCCATGCTCGTAAGCTGGCCGGGGCAGATTTCCCCCGGTTCCGTTTCAAACCAGCTGAACGTTACTATGGATATTTTTCCCACACTCCTTGAAATAGCGGGATCTCCTCTCTCAGAGAAAATTGATGGGAGAAGTTTCCTGAACACGCTTTTGGGAAAAGCCATGATGGAAGAAGAACGGGTTGTTTATTTCACCCGAAGGGAAGGCGGGCTGAATTACGGAGGAAAAGCCTACCATGCCCTTCGAAAAGGAGATTGGAAACTCTTGCAAAACAGTCCCTTTCAGCCTATGGAGCTGTATAATCTGAAAGAGGATCCTTTTGAAAAGAACAATCTGGTAAAAACTGAACCGGAGGTGGTCAAGGAATTGAACCAACTTTTGATGGTGCATATTCAGGAAGGAGGAAAAACTCCCTGGCAAAAGCCCCAAGGTGAACCTCAATAAATTACCTGTCAGCTCATTAACTCTTGGGGGTTGGCTTTTCTCCATATCCAAAGCTCAGGAAAAAATCATACAAATTCTGGTCAGAATTGGTCAAACCCAGCTTCTTTCGGAGACGGGTTCTGGCAAGTTCAATCGAACGTGGGGATTGGCCTGTCAGGTTTGAAATCTCCTTGGTGGTCATCTGCAATTTCAAAAAAGCACTTAGCCTACGCTCATGCATGGTCAGATTAGGAAAGGCAGCAGTTAAATTTTCATAGAAATGTGCGTGAATCTGTGAAAACCGAATCTCAAAATCAGCCCATCTTTTGTCGCTATAGGTAGAGGACAACTCGGAAACGAGTTTGTCGATTCCCTTAGAACGTCCCTCTCCCGAGGTACCCTTGATTTTTGAAGCAATCTCGTCTATCAACTCTTTGCTCTTGGTGTTCCGCATTTCGTTCAGTGTGATCTCCTGCTTTTTAAGCGAAATTTCTTCCGTCAGCTTCACATTTGTATTGACTACCGCTTGATGCAAATCCTTCAAATCGGTATGCTGTGACCTGGTTTGCTGGAATTGCTTTTTCAATCTAAAATACGACCACACCAAACCCACAACTACAAGAAGGGAACCCAGAATGCCGAGGAGATATTTCTGGATTTTGGTTTGGTGTGATTTTTCCAGGTTGCTTTTCACTTCCTGAAACTGAAGCTCAAGTTCATTTTTTAGCAATTCTTCTTTTGCCTTTTGGATGTTGAGGGAATCCTCATAGGCTAAACTTAGATTCAAATAACGAAGCACTGAATCAGGTTGATCCATTTTATCGTAAAGTTTGGATAAGGCGAAAGAAGAATGTTTTTTGTGGGTGTCCCCATCCAAACTAAAAGACAGGCTGAGCGCTTTTTTTAAATACGATTCAGACAAGTTGAAATTCCCCAAGTTCATCTGAACTTTTCCTGAAGAAAGGAGGACTGAAACCAGGCCAGGTTTGTTTTGTATGGCTTCCTGAATAGGCATGATTTCGGATAACATGGCATCGGCCTTGGACCATTCGCCCTTTTTGATCAGCAAGTCGGCATAATTATTACCCACTTGGCAATAGGAATATTCAGCGCCCGAAATGCCTTTTGTAGCATTCATTCCAAGGAGAAAATAGGATTCGGCTTGGTCAAAATCGTCGAATCCGGTATACATCAGACCCATGGGATTGTTGATAGTTGCCTGTTCTAAAATTGTCAGTTTTTTTCCTTGGTTTTCATTGTAGCTATTAATGTATTTCATAGCATTTGAAAAATACTCAAGAGCCTTGGAATAATCCTCAAGCACCAGTCTTACATTACCCAGGTTAAAATAGGCTCTCCCGATTATGTTCTCATACCCTATTTTTTTTCCCAATTCCAACTGTTGCTTGAAAAATTTCACCGCCTCGTCAAAAAGTCCTTTGTGCAAAAAAGTTACCCCTGCATTGACCAAGACCTTTGTCAAAAGTTTCTCGTTCTGAACTTCATTCGCCAGTTCCATGGCCAAAAGCGAATATTCCACGGATTTTTTGAAGTCTATAGAACGATTAATCACAGCCAATTGAACCAATAGTTCAATTTTAATAGAATCGTCTACCGCCCTGTTCAATTCAAAGGTCAGTGAATCAATTTTTGGGGGATTTTGTGCAAATCCCGACTTTTTGAAAATTGAAAAGCAAATAGATGTAAACAAAATCCATTTTGTTGTATTCATGAAATTTGGTACGGTCTCTTGTAAAAAAAAACTAGTCAGTAAGAAATTAATTATAAATTAAAGATTGAGTCCACTCCGAAAAGTATTTAGGTCAAATATCGGGAAAAATAAGTGAAAAAACAGGATGATTTTATTTGTCTAAGTTGATGATTTTTA
>CAZNND010000010.1:0-72968 GCA_964574365.1 uncultured Limnohabitans sp. | reverse complement strand
GAAAAAACATCAAAAAAATTCGCTTTAAGGAGAAAATCGGCAAGTTGGGTTAAGATGTAAACCTTTCACTAAAAAACTTGTCTTATACGCAGTTTTAGTGGTTATATCATAGAAAAAGCCCGACTTTTGGACGGGCTTTTTTTGATTTTTACTTAGATTAGGATCTGTATAACACTTTTTTAATTGCATCCACTGTTCGGCTCACATTTGGGATGGTGACATCAATGTAAGATGGTGCATAACTCAGTGGAATATCCATTGAATTGACACGGATTACTGGCGAATCTAGATAGTCAAAAGCATGGCGCTGGAAGTGATAGGCCAATTCAGAAGAAATACCGGCAATCGGATTGGCTTCCTCAACGACTACCACGCGATTGGTCTTTTTCAAAGATTCCACGCAGGTAGCATAATCTATAGGTCTAACCGTTCTCAAGTCAATTACCTCGCAGGAAACTCCCTGTTTAGCCATTTCTTCAGCAGCTTCCAAAGCGACTTTCATCATTTTACCAAAAGAAATAACAGTTACGTCTGTTCCTTTACGTTTGATATCAGCCACACCGATAGGAAGTAAATATTCCCCTTCTGGCACAGGACCTTTGTCAGAATACATCAATTCTGATTCCATGAAGATCACTGGATCAGGATCTCGGATGGCGGATTTGAGAAGGCCTTTGGCATCGTAAGGATTAGAAGGAACAATTACTTTCAGGCCTGGAGTATTGGCAAACCAATTCTCGAAGTTAGAGGAGTGTGTCGCTCCAAGTTGTCCGGCGTTACCTGTTGGTCCACGAAACACGATGGGTACGGAGTAAGCACCACCTGACATGGCTAACATTTTTGCGGCGGAATTGATGATTTGATCGATCGCCACGAGAGAGAAGTTGAAGGTCATGAATTCAATGATTGGCTTTAGACCATTCATGGCAGCGCCAACTCCCAAACCGGCAAAGCCTAATTCTGAGATGGGCGTATCATAAATACGATCAGCACCGAATTCATCCAGCATTCCCTGGGATACTTTATAGGCGCCGTTATATTCGGCAACTTCCTCACCCATCAAAAAGACGTTTTTGTCGCGTCTCATTTCCTCGGACATGGCCTCTCTCAAGGCTTCCCGGAATTGTATTTCTCTCATTGCGTTAAGACAAAATTTTGGCTCGTAAAAATAGAAAGGAATCGGGCATTTACAAAGACTACCTCACTCTTTGTCCCGGAAGGTTTTCAACCCAAGTAAATGGTCTGTTGATTGACAAATTCGAGGATACCAAGTCTGCCTAGTTCTCGGCCATAACCTGATTTCTTGATACCACCAAAGGGAAGCCAAGGGTGGGAGGCCACCATTGCATTAAGAAATACCCCACCGCTTTCTATTTGTGATGCCAGATATTCACCCCGGTCAGAATCTTTTGTCCAAAGGGAGGCTCCCAACCCAAATTCTGTAGCATTAGCAAGGACAATCGCCTCTTCCTCCGATTTTACCCTGAACACGGTAGCTACCGGACCAAAGAGTTCTTCTGAAAATGCGGGTGAATTTCTGGGAATATCCGTGATGATTGTCGGTGTAAATTCTGCCGAATCCTTCTCAGGAGGTATTCCACCCAACAGGACACGAGCTCCTAAGGACACCGATTTACTCACTTGGGTAAAAAGATCACTCGCCAAATCAGGTCTTGCCAGGCAGGAATAGTCCGAGAATTCAACCAGAGGATTTCCCTTTCGTAGTTCCTCTATTTTTCTGGAAAATAATCCTATAAACTCTTCATAAACATCTTGCTCTACAATAAATCGCTTGGCAGCAATGCAGCTTTGACCGAAATTGAGCATTCTGGCTTTGGCTGCCGTTTCAGCCGCAAGGATCACATTCGCATCTTTCAAAACGATGAACGGGTCACTACCTCCAAGCTCCAAAACCGATTTTTTGATCTGTGATCCGGCAACCGCAGCTACGGCAGCGCCCGCTTTTTCACTTCCTGTTAAGGATACTGCCTTGATCCTGTAATCTTCCAATAAACGAAGTGTGGCTTCAGAATCTATTAATAAACTTTGGAATACTCCTTCTGGAAATCCCGCTTCCTCAAACATCTGCTGAATGGCCAAAGCGCATTGGGGTACATTAGAAGCGTGTTTGAGCATTCCCACATTGCCTGACATCAAGGTGGGTACTGCAAATCTAAACACTTGCCAGAACGGAAAATTCCACGGCATCACTCCCAAAATCACACCCAAGGGCTGATTCACAATCTTTGCTCTACTACCATCCGGCAGGAATATTAGTTCTGTCGAAAGGAATTCCTGTGATTTTTCAGCGTAAAAATCGCACAACCAGGCACATTTTTCCACCTCGGCCAAGGATTCACGCATCACTTTCCCCATCTCCAATGAAATGATCCGAGCAAACTCCTCTTTTTTGAACCGCAAAATTCCTGAGGCGCACCTCATCAACTCCGCCTTTTTGTCTATGGATACCCTTCGCCAGCCTTCAAATGCCCGCTGTGCATCGCATAATTTTTTCTCAACCTCTCTAGCAGTTTCTGAAGTGTATTCTTTCAGCAATTCCCCCGACCAGGGATTTACAGATCGGATCATCCTCATTTTACCATTGGTTTTCCTGCTTCTTTCCAGGCGGTTATGCCTCCTTCCAACATGTAAACGTGTTTGAATCCGGATTTTTGCATTAGGTCTGCTGCTTTTCTGGTTCTATTTCCCGAACGGCAGTATAGCAGATAGGTTTTTTTCTTGTTTAGTTTTTGTATTTCCTCACCGAAATTTCCCCCGAGAAAATTAAAAGTCAATGCCCCGGGCAAATGCCCTTCGGCAACTTCTTCCGGTGTTCTCACATCGATCACCATATTCTTTTTCTTGGAAGACATTTTCTCAAATTGGGCAATGGAAATGACTTGTATGGAGTCTTTTTCAGTTACTTGCGCAAAGCTTACCCTGTTGATGATCAATAAGGCGAAAAGGAGGAATAATTTGATTTTCATGACAAACTTGTTTTTTGAATGAAGTGATTGCTAATTGAACCGAAAATTAACAAGCTTTCCGTTCAAAATGACCCTAAAAATCGGACTGATTTCGGATTCCCACAGTTACCTAGATCACAAAGCCATCAAATTTCTTGAGGAGGTGGATGAAATCTGGCATGCGGGAGATGTCGGTGAGGCAGCTGTCATTCAGCAATTACCCAAAGACAAGGTAATTCGTGGTGTTTATGGCAACATTGATGATGCGACTATTCAGGAGTTATTTCCTGAGTGGCTAGAATTTGAATTGGAGGGGCTTAGCGTATTGATGACACATATTGGAGGAAAGCCCCCACGGTACGCGAAAGGCATAAAAGACCGAATAAAAAAGTCTAGACCAGGGCTTTTTATCTGTGGGCATTCCCACATCTGCAAAGTGGAATGGGACAAAGAATTGAATTGCCTTTACATGAATCCCGGGGCTGTGGGTCAGCAGGGTTTCCATCATGTTCGAACCCTGTTGCTTTTTGAGTTGGACAAGGGAAAAGTCACCAACTTACGGGTGGTGGAATTGGGGAAAAGGGGAGAGCAATAAATTGAATTTTATTTGGGATTTACTTATTGGTTGTCGGCTTTGAAGTTTTTTTGAATTGGATAGCCTTTCAATTGGATTGTGCTCTAGCCCATTCAACCTAAGAAGTCGATTTATTCCGGAAAGCGCCAGCGCAGAATTACTCTAAAATGTACAGCTACCTCGATAGCAAGAAGGGCATTTAAGAAGATTGAAAACAAAAGAAAAAGTGTCAAGTAAATTTAAGACGAGACATCACTGAACATCGCACACCGAAAATGCAGCACCTTTCGGAATTCAAAAATCCACATTAGTAAACGAATTTGTTTTAGATGGGATAAAAAAACAAAAAGCGACCCAAAGTCGCTTTTCCAAATGTGTTAGGATTTAATTATTTAGCGAAAGAAGCTTTTAGAGCCTCCACATCCACATTTTTAATCACAGGCTTTGCACTCAATTGCTTGATTTTAATCACGCGCTCAGACTGACCTTGTCTTTTTCTTTTCAGTTTTCTTTTAAGAGTAGTAACGCCCATGGCTCTTTATGTTTAGTTTATCTTGTTTCTCAACGGATCGCAAAAGTAAAGAAACAAATCTTTTTAGCCTACGATTGTCTCAAATTTCTTATTAAACCTATATCCCTGCACCCCTTGATTAGGGATTTTTTGGGTAATTTTGAGCTCAGTTTCCAAATTAAGCCATGCAAAAACCAAGCCTTCCCAAAGGAACCCGTGATTTTGGTCCAATCCAGATGTCAAGAAGAAATTTTATTTTAGACACGATCAAAGACACATTTCAACTTTTTGGCTACCAACAATTGGAGACTCCTGCCATGGAAAACCTCAGTACTTTGACCGGCAAATATGGTGATGAAGGGGATCAATTGGTATTTAAAGTTTTAAACAGTGGGGATTTTTTGAAAGATGTCACTCCTCAGGATTTGGAAAAAGGAGTGACCAGTGTTCTGGGAAAAATTTCTGAGAAAGGACTCCGATATGATTTAACGGTTCCGTTTGCCCGTTATGTGGTAATGAACCGGAATGAACTTACATTTCCATTCAAGCGCTACCAGATTCAGCCGGTATGGAGGGCAGATAGACCCCAAAAGGGAAGATATCGGGAATTTTACCAATGTGATGCCGATGTGGTAGGCACCGATAGTCTAGTTTGTGAAGCTGAAATTATTCTGATGATCAGGAGAGTTTTCACAAATCTTGGACTCCATTCTTACGGGATCAAAATCAATAATCGGAAAATCCTGACCGGAATAGCAGAGGCAATCGGAGAGCCGGGTAAGGAAGGTTCACTTTGTGTTGCAATAGACAAACTCGATAAAATAGGTTGGGAAAAAGTGCAGGACGAACTAAGGCAACGGGGTTTTGGTGAAAACTCCATCCAAAATCTCAGTCCATTGATCAGTTTGGAAAGTCATCTTAAAGGTAAACTCGACTTTTTGAAGGATTTCCTTAAATCTTCTGAAACAGGTCTCCAAGGAGTAAAAGAATTGGAAGTGGTTTTCGCTATTTTGAATACGATGGGGCAAGATCTAGACCATGTGGAATTTGACGTGATGTTAGCCAGAGGGTTGTCTTATTATACAGGTGCCATTTTTGAAGTTAAAGCACATGGAGTTGCCATTGGTTCAGTTAGTGGCGGAGGTAGATATGATAATTTAACAGGTGTTTTTGGATTACCCGGAGTTTCCGGAGTTGGATTTTCGTTTGGTGTGGATCGATTGTATGATGTGATGGAGGAATTGAGCCTTTTTCCCAAGGAAAGCCACTCTGGCACTAAATTTTTGCTAACCTATTTTGACCAAAAGGGAATGGATTATGCCCTTTCCCTTCTAGATAATTTTAGAAAAGCAGGAATCAAGACAGAGATTTATCCTGAGGTGGCGAAAATTAAGAAGCAGCTGGAATTTGCATCCAAAAAAGAAATCTCCTTCGTAGGAATCTGCGGTGATACTGAAATTTCATCTGGAACTATTTCTATAAAAAACCTGATCACAGGAGATCAGGAAATAGTCACGATTGAAGCTGCCGTTCATAAGTTGGTGTCCAAATAGTGGAGATATGCTACGATAAATACAAATGAGATATGCTTCGCGAGATACGGTTGAAATATGCTTCGCGAGATATGATTGAAATACGCTTCGCGAGATAAATAGAAATACGCTTCGCGAAATTGGGACAGCAGACTATTAGTTGTAAGGCTATATTTCGGCCGAAGGCCTTATTTCAGCCGAAGGCGATATCTCCATTGTATTTCTTATTTCAAAAGATATGCTGCGCGAAATATGATTGAAATACGCTCCGCGAAATACGATTGAAATACGCTTCGCGAGATAAATATAAATACGCTTCGCGAAATTGGGACAGCAGACTATTAGTTGTAAGGCTATATTTCGGCCGAAGGCGTTATTTCAGCCGAAGGCTATTTTTCTATTGTATTTCTTATTTCTTAGATATGCTTCGCGAAATACAATGGAAATACGCTTCGCGAAAAAAATAGAAATACGCTTCGCGAAATAGGGACAGCAGACAATTTGTCGTAAGGCTATATTTCGGCCGAAGGCCTTATTTCAGCCGAAGGCTATTTTTCTATTGTATTTCTTATTTTGAAAGATATGCTTCGCGAAATACGATTGAAATACGCTTCGCGAGATACAATTGAAATACGCTTCGCGAAAAAAATAGAAATATGCTTCGCGAAATAGGGACAGCAGACTATGTGTCGTAAGGCCTTATTTCAGTCGAAGGCCTTATTTCAGCCGAAGGCTATTTTTCTATTGTATTTCTAATTTTGAAAGATATGCTCCGCGAAATACAATTGAGATATGCTTCGCGAGACACGATTGAAATACGCTTCGCGAAATAGGGACAGCAGACTATGTGTCTTAAGGCCTTATTTCAGTCGAAGTCCTTATTTCAGCCGAAGGCGATATCTCCATTGTATTTCTTATCTCAAAAGATATGCTCCGCGAGATAGTTACAGGATACTTTCCAAGTTAATGCTCTATCTCAGCCGAAGGCGATATCTCCATTCTATTTCCAGATATTTCTAATTATCCCCTTTTCTCCTAATATATTTGTACCAAAATAAATCCGAAGGACATGTTTGATTTCATGGGAATGATGGGCAAGGTAAAAGAAGCCCAGACAAAAATTAAAGAAGCTCAGGCTAAGCTGGTTCACCTGTCTGCTGAAGGAGAATCAGGTGCCGGCATGGTCAAGGTCTTGGTTAATGGAGAACGAAAAGTCCTTAAAATCATGATAGATGAGTCCCTACTTAATCCTCAGGATAAGGAAATGCTTACTGATCTTATCGTAGCTGCAACAAACAAGGCGATGGAGGCCATAGAGCAAAAGATTAAGGCGGAAATGAAAGCAGCAACAGAAGGAATGATTCCATCAATTCCCGGAATGGATCTTGGAAATCTTTTTGGATGAAAACCTGTGCCATTGTCATTCTCAATTACAATGGAGAGCAGGTGCTAAAAACATTTTTGCCCTCTGTAGTCAAATGCAGTCATTATGATATTTGGGTTATTGACAATGCGAGTTCGGACACTTCTTTAGAGGTAATCAAGCAAATAGCTGCAGAAATTTCGGTAATCAAACTTCAGGCAAATTTCGGCTTTACCGGAGGATACAATTTGGGACTTGAGCAACTTAGAGGTCTTTACTCCTATTTTATTCTGTTGAATTCTGACGTGGAGGTGACCGCAGGCTGGGATACAACACTAATTACTTTTTTGGATAATCATCCTGACTATTCTTGCGTTCAGCCCAAAATTTTATCTTGGCAAGATCGGCTTACCTTCGACTATGCTGGTGCAGGTGGTGGATTTTTGGACTCTTTAGGTTATCCCTATTGTAGAGGAAGAATTTGGAATCATCTTGAGCAAGATCATGGGCAGTATGATGATTCAATTTCGGTGGATTGGGCATCAGGAGCTTGCATGGCAATTCGTTCAGGTGATTTTTATGATCAAAATGGGTTTGATGCGCATTTTTTTGCTCACATGGAGGAAATTGACTTATGTTGGCGACTAAGAAGAGCGGGTAAAAAGATTGGGTATGTAGGAGAAGCTTCGGTGTTTCATCGGGGAGGAGCCACTTTGGATAGAGCTAGTTCCAAAAAACTTTATCTCAATATCAGGAATAGTCTGAGTATGGTAAAAAAGAATCTTGGCCTACCAACATTTACACTAGTATTCTTATGCAAAATATTGTTGGAAGGTCTGGCTTGCTTTGGGTATATTCTTTCAAAAAAGTGGCTATTCGCTCGGTCAATCAGAGATGGTTATTTTGATTTTTTCAAAACCTACTATCTCTACCCTTCACCCTCCAAGGGTCCACATCAAGCAACTATTGGATCTGGCCCAATTAGGTTTCTCCTATTTCAGGTTATGATTATGGGTAGGCGAAGGTTTTCTGATCTTTAGTCAAACCAAACGGGATTGTTCATTTTTCGAAAATAAGTTCTGATTTTCATCATCATAGCCATAGAAACATAAAAAATAACAGGAGATCCCAAAGTTACGAAGGAGGAATAAATGAAAAATAATCGAATGCTATCAATAGGAAAGTTGAGCTTTTCTCCAAGTTTGGAGCAGACCCCGAAAGCCTGTTCAGATAATAATAACTTTAATTTTTCCATGGAAGGTGATTTTGACTGTTCAAAGTTAAAAAAAAAGGTTTTCGAGTATACAATCTATCTAACATCTAGATTGTTTAGTTTTATTATTTTATTTTTTTCACTTTCATCCGCTGTTTTCGGTCAAATGAATTCGGCCAAACAAGGCTATAGGTTTATTTCTGATGTCCAATTGACACCTTCCAAACTAAAGTTGGAAGGTGATTCTGTCCGTTTTTCTATAAAAGGCACTATTCCGAATGAATCCCTACTGATGCCCAGGAATCCCAGATTAAGCCTCAGGCTTTATTCTACAGGGGACACCTTGGATTTTGGCAATATTTCTTTGGTTAAGGAGGTGGCAAATTTTTCTTTTGGACAAAGTTTTTCTGTGGTTTTCCAGCCTTGGATGGAGGGTGCTGTATTGGAGCTGAATTTTTTTCAAGGTCGGAAAGATCAAGAGGTTCCTTTCGAGACTAAAATAGTGGGGAGAGGTATAAGTGCTCCTCAGCTTTTGGTCAACTTAGGACAGGTTATTCCAGGTGAACCGATCCCTCAGATCGGTTTGTTCCAACTAACCGAAGGCATGAATTCCAAAAACAAAAAGATTGAAACGTTTTTCCCTATGTTTTTACCAGGAACTGATCAGCTGACAAAAAACATGTTCAATAGGGAGTTATTTAAAAAAATGTCTGACTTTCTAAAGGAAAATCCAGATGTGATTCAAATAAAAATCACTGGACTTCAGTCTCCTGAAAGGGTAGAGGGGCGTAACAGTCAATTGGGAAGGAAAAGAGCTGAAACAGCTCTTGAGGAATTGAAGCAGCGCTTTCCGGATTTGGATTTTCCAACCATTGCATTAGATTCTCGGTGGAACGATTGGTTTGACCTTCGGCTTTTTTTAGAAAGCTACGACGGCATTTCAGATGAGGAGAGGATCGCTTTTCAATCAGTCCTGATGGGTCAGGAAAATTACTTGACTAAGTGGGAGCTAATGAAAAAAATGAATGGCTTTGGTCAAATATCAAGGAATCTTTTTCCCCGATTAAGAACTGCAAAAATTGAAATTATTTCAAAGCCTATTGATAGAACAACAATAGATCAGCTAAACCCGATTGGGGAAGAGTCAAAAAATTCAGAGAATGGAAATCTTCGAGGGTTTGAACAGATGGCCTTGGCAGCTGAGGCGGCGGAGACCCCGGAGGGAAAGGGGCAAATCTATTTTCGAATGACAGAAAAATACCGCAACGCCTTGCCTTATGTGAATATGGCAGTGATACGAATGAGGCAGGCACAAACAGTAGATGACTTGAGTTCTAAGGAAAATTTATGGGAAGAAGCCGATCGGTTGTTAAATCAAGCTATACAGATTGAACCGGAAAATGCCTTTGCCTTGCATAATCAGGGACAGCTTTTGTCATTGAGGGGGATTTATTGGGAGGCTTACATTAAGCTTTCTGAGGCTTCTGTTTTATTCCAAGAACCAAACCTACGGCAATACAATGATTTGCTTCGTGGGGCTTTGGATATTTTGAGGGGGGATTTCAGGCTGGCAACCCTTCGGTTTGATTCCCAGATTTCCGATCCTCGGGCGCTATTCAACAAAGGGTTAGCCTATTATTTAAGTGGGAATTATGAGCAGGCAACTTTTGCATTCGAGGAATCTGCAATAAAGGGAAGAGAATTGGGCTATGGATTTTATGGGCTAGCTTTGATAGCGGCTCAGTCGGGTCAGAATGAAATTGCCCAAAATCAATTAGTAAAAGCCATTTTTTTCAATAAAAATTTAGAAAGTAAAGTAATTATGGAGCCTAATTTTCAGGACTTGAAGGTGAATTTTCGGGAATTGAAGAAATATTAAAAAAAATCCGATTTCATTAGCTTGATGTTAAAAATCCCGAGTCGAATTAATATTTTTTATAATTTATATGGCTCGATAATTTTTTATTTAATGTCGCAATTAGAAATAAAGTGGTTACTTTTTCGGAATTTAGAGGCGGTTTTGAGTCGAAGTAGGAAAAAGTTGCAATTTTATTTCAGTCTGAAAATTTGATTTTTCTTTAAGATTATTTAACATTGGAGGTTTAGAAGCAACAATTAAACCCAAAATTCTTGCCTATGATCGAATTCGACTAACAATTTTCAATCTTATTCTAGTCATTACCGAAGCACTCAAACCTATCGGTCTTATATTTCGTAGGTCTTTTTTGACCAGGTATAGTTGCAGTTCCAGTCATTTATATTTTCTGCTATTGCAATTAGTTTAAGGATAATCGCAAACGATTGCACATTCAATTAACAAACAAGTTTTTGAGATTAATCTTGTTACCCAATCAATCCATGTTTATGAAAAATGTTTACAAAATCCTAAGTGTGTGCCTTACGCTCTTAGTCTTATCTGTTTCCTCCGCCTACGCGCAGAAGACGGTTACAGGTACGATTCTTGATGAGTTCGGCTTGGGCTTACCGGGTGTATCCGTCCTTGTGAAAGGAACAACTACCGGAACTGCCACAGACATTGACGGGAAATATTCCCTGAATGTCCAAAATGACCAAGCAACCTTGGTCTTCTCTTTTATCGGTTACACCACAGTTGAACAACTGGTAGGTGCAAGAAGCGTGATTAACGTGAATATGAAGCCCGATGAAAGAACCCTTACAGAATTGGTAGTAACTGGTTACTCTATCGACTCAAGAAGAGAGACTACCGGTGCGATTGCCACTGTAAATCCAAAAGACTTGACAGTAATTCCTACTGGTAACATTGAACAAACCCTACAGGGTCGTGTTTCTGGTGTTACCGTTATTACCAATGGTCAACCAGGTACTTCTTCTATAATACGTGTCCGTGGATTCGGTGCCTTCGGTGGTAACGAACCTTTGTACATCGTGGACGGTGTGCCAGTTGGATCCACTGATTTCTTGAACCCTGATGACATCGAGTCCACTACGGTATTGAAAGATGCAGCAGCAGCTTCAATCTACGGTGCTCGTGCCGCCAACGGGGTAATCGTTTACACCACTAAGCGTGGATCTCGAGGAAAGAAATTGAGAGTAGATTACAACGGTATGTATGGTGTGACTGATCCGGGAACGGGTTTGGACATGACAAATCCTCAAGAATATGCGGATTTGACTTGGTTAGCTGAGAGAAATACAGCTGCGTTACAAAATCGTGCTCCAGCCTATGGTCATCCTCAGTTTGGAACTGGTGCTTCTCCAGTAATGCCATATTATCTAAGTTTGATTACAAGAAATCCTACAACTGGAGCGTTTGGCGTGGCTTCAGGCCAACCAGGTCCTTTAACTCAGGCGCAGATCGATCAGCAGAGAGAATGGTACAACGTGGACCCTTCTCGAGGCACAGTACGTCAGCTGACCAGAGCGATGACCGGTGAAGGTACCGATTGGTACGCTGCTTTAACCAGATTGGCTCCACTTCACAGACATTCTATCGGATTTAATGGTGGATCAGAGACCTCTAGATTCTATGTTGGTTTGGGTATGCAAGAGCAGGCTGGTATCATGATTGGTAACCAGTTCAGAAGATATTCACTCAGAGCTAACTCAGAATTTGACGTAACCAACCGTATTAGAATTGGACAAAATTTCCAGGCAACTTACAGACAAGTATTGGGTCAGCAGGGTGGTACTGGAGGACGAGGTGTGTCGGATGACGAAAACGACATCCTACAAGCATTCCGTATGCCGTCTATCATTCCAGTGTATGACGAGTTCGGAGGATATGCAGGTACAGCTTCCAGAGGTTTCAACAACCCAAGAAACCCAGTTGCCAGCCGTGAAGGTCAGTTAAACAATAGAAGCTTCCAGGCCAGTGCTTTTGGTAACGTGTATGGTGAGGTAGATATCATTGATGACTTAACTTTCAGGACTTCCTTAGGTTTGCAATATGACAATAACTATTTTTGGAACTATTCCAGATTACAATACGAAAACTCCGAGAATAACTCAGCGTTTGGCTATGGAGAAGGTGCAGGATTTAGCTTTGCTTGGACATTTACCAACACTGTAAACTATAAGAAGAAGTTCGGTAAGCATGATATAAATGTTTTGGCAGGTCAAGAAGCCTTGAACTCAGGTGCTGGTAGAAGTATCAATGCAGTAGGTCAGAATCCTTTCTCAACTGATCCTGACTTTATTACCATCACCAACTTACCAGTAAGTACTCGTCAAGTAAACTCTTCACTTTTCAAAGGAGTTAACTTCAACTCTTATTTTGGACAGTTGAAATATACTTTCAATGACAAGTATATCGTCAGTGCGGTAGTTCGCCGTGATGGTTCCTCTAGATTCGGTATCAACTCAAGATATGGTATTTTCCCTGCGTTCTCTGCAGCTTGGAGAATTTCTTCTGAATCCTTCCTTCAGGGACAAACTTGGATCGATGATTTGAAAATCCGCGGTGGTTATGGTGAAATGGGTAATTCAAACAGTTTGAACCCACTTAATCAGTATTCCCTATTCGGAGGTAATATCGGAGCATCTTCTTATGACATCACTGGTTCTAACTCTGGTGCTGTGATTGGTTTCAGAAGATCCCGAATTGGTAACCCTAACGCCCAATGGGAAACTGCCGTAACTCAAAACGTTGGTTTTGACGGTACATTCTTCAACGGTAAATTGGATGTTATCTTCGACTGGTGGAGAAAAGATACCAAGGACTTGTTGTTCACTGTTCCAATTCCTTTGACTGCTGGATCTAACGCTGCAGCACCTGCTGTAAACATTGGTGAGATGTTAAACAGAGGGTTAGACCTTTTGGTAACCACAAGAGGTAAATTTACCAGTGATTTAACGTATGAGTTGACAGTTACTGGTTCTACCTTGAAAAATGAAATTGTATCGCTTGCTCCAGGTTTGAGCTTTATCACTTCCGTAAACCCATCCTACCGAGGCATTCAGCCTATCAGAAATGCGGTAGGTCAGCCTCTATCTTCATTCTTTGGATTTAGAACCTTGGGTCTTTTCAGAAATGCTGAAGATGTTAGATCTCATGCAGTTCAAGACGGTGCAGCCCCAGGCCGATTCAAATTTGAGGACGTAAATGGCGACGGCAGAATTACTCCAGATGACCGAGTTTTCTTGGGTAATCCTGTACCTGACTTTACAGGAGGTATGAACTTTACTATAGGTTACAAAGGATTTGATTTGTCTGCATACTTGTACACCTCAATTGGTAACGAAATTTGGAACCAGTCTCGTTGGTTTACTGACTTCTTCCAAACTTTTGAAGGTGCTGCGATCTCCAGAAGATTGTTTGATGCTTGGACTCCTCAAAACTTGGATGCTAAAATCCCTGTTGTGGAAAGAGTTTCAAACTTCTCAACTTCCAACGTGGCAAATTCTTTCTATATTGAAGACGGTTCTTATTTGAGACTTCAGAACTTAACTTTAGGCTATTCTGCTCCTGCAAATGTCCTTCAGAAGTTAAAAATGGAAAGAGCAAGAGTTTTTGCTTCTGTAAACAACCTGTTTACGTTGACCAAATATGAAGGACTTGATCCTGCAGTGGGTGGTGATGCTGATTTGACTTTTGGTATAGATGTAGGAAATTATCCTGTTACCAGAGGTTGGACTTTCGGTGTAAATTTGAGCTTCTAAGCTCAAACAACATGATTTGAATCGAGTTATAGCAATTATAATAGATTAAAACAAATGAAAAATTTCAAATTAAAAATCGGTGCCCTACTAGCATCCACAGCGATGATGGTAGCAGTGAGTTGTAGCGATGAGTTTCTTGAAATTCCACCTGTTGGTGAATTAGCAGAAGCTCAATTATCTTCCTTGGCCGGATTGGATGCAGCGTTAATTGCAACCTATTCCCAAGTTAATGGTCGAGGTAACAGATTAGGGTCTCCTTCCAACTGGGTTTGGGGGAGTATCAGAGGGGGAGAGGCAAATAAAGGTACTGACCCTGGTGATTTTACTACCATTAACCCGATTCAGCGTTTCGAAAATGATGCCGCAGGCGGGGAAATGGGTTCTAAGTATAACGTATGCTACGAAGGTATTGCTAGAGCAAACAATGTGTTGAGACTTTTAACCAAGGCTCAGGCTGATGTAACTCCAGCTGATAAGATTCGTCTTACTGCTCAGGCCAGATTCCTGAGAGCTCACTTCTATTTTGAATTGGCCCGTGACTATGACAAAACTCCATATGTGGACGAGACTATTGATTATGGAAGTGGCTTGGAAGAAGTAAAAAATGACAAGGATTTATGGCCTTTCATTATCGCTGACATGGACTATGCCGTTAAAAATCTTCCCGCTACTCAGCCTCAGGTAGGAAGGGTAAACGCTTGGGCCGCAAAAGCTTACTTAGGTAAAATCTACATGTACACCAAAGAATTTGCTAAAGCAAAACCTTTGTTTGATGATGTGATTGCCAATGGTGTTACATCCAATGGATTGAAGTATGGTTTAGTTCCTTACTATGATGATATGTTCCGTGGTAAAAATGACAACCATCAAGAGTCCGTTTGGGCTTATCAGGCTGCTGCTAACACAGGTTCTGTAAGCAATGCAAACCCTGAGTTTGACTTGAACTTCCCATATAACACTGGACCTGCTGGTCCAGGTAACTGCTGCGGATTCTTCCAGCCAAGCTTTACTTTTGTTAATGCATTTAGAACTAAGGACGGCCTTCCGTTGCTTGATAGAACCTACAACAGTCCTGCAAATGAAGTTAAAAATGACATGAACATCGCTTCTGGTGCGGCTTTCACTCCTGATGCTGGTCCGTTGGATCCTCGTTTGGATCATACTGTAGGTCGTAGAGGTATCCCATATTTGGATTGGATGGATCACCCAGGTCAAGCTTGGATCCGTAACCAGCCAAATGCAGGTCCTTATTCTCCTAAAAAGTATGTCTACGCGAAATCTGAATCTGGAACTTTCCAAGATAACTCTTCCTGGACTCCTGGATATACAGGTATCAATTTCATGATTATCCGTTTTGCTGATATCTTATTATTGGCAGCAGAAGCAGAAATCGAAGTGGGTAGCTTGGAAAAAGCTAGAGAATATGTGAACAGAATTAGAACAAGAGCAATTAACTCTCCAATTAAGAGAGCTGACGGTTCTATGGCTGCAAACTATGATATCAAGACATATGATGCTCCTTGGACGGTTAAAGCAACTGCTCAAGCAGCTGTTCGTATGGAGCGTTTGCTTGAATTGGGTATGGAAGGACATAGATTCTATGATCTTCAGCGTTGGGGAACAGCTCAGGCTGAATTGGATTACTATTTTGCTTATGATGGTGTGAAGTTGGCTTCTGCTCTAGGTGGTGCCAAGTACACAGATAAGTTCAAGTGGGTTCCAATTCCTCAAGATCAGATAGACTTAGTAGGCGCTGATATCTTGAAGCAAAACCCAGGTTTCTAATCAAACCATTTTACAACTTAAAGAGAAGGTCGAAAAGCCTTCTCTTTTTGTTTATATGCCTTTTTATTCTCTTTTCTTTATTTCAACTTAGGAATGTGCTAATTTTCTTCTTTAAATCTGATATGTTTATCTTATGAAGATATCCTGCAAAACCCTAATATTCGCTTCTTTTATAGTGCTTGCTAGTTGTCAGAAGAAACAAACTCTTTTTGTACTTAAATCTTCAAAAGACACTGGAATCGACTTCAATAATCAGATCACCGAATCGGATAGTTTTAATATTTTAACCGATGAATATATTTTTAACGGTGGTGGGGTGGCCGTAGCGGATTTCGATCAAAATGGTATGCCTGATCTTTTTTTTACAGGCAATCAGGTACCTAATCGTCTTTATCTAAATCAGGGAGAATTTAAGTTTGAGGATATCTCTGAAAATGCCGGAATAATGGCATTGGACAGGTGGTGTACAGGATCTGTTGTGGTTGATATCAATCTGGATGGATGGCCAGATATCTACGTGGCTACGGCAATGAAGAAAGGTTCTGGTGAGCGAAATAACCTGCTTTTTATCAATCAGGGAAAAAATGCTGATGGGGATATCTATTTTAAAGAAATGGCTACCCAATACGGGATAGCCGATCCGGGAAATTCCATGGGGAGCGCATTTTTGGATTATGATCTTGACGGAGACCTGGATTTGTATGTACTCAATAACGAACAGGTGATTTCCAAGCCAACCAATTTTAAGAAAAAAATTACAGACGGATCAGCTGTCAATAACGATACTTTTTACAGAAATAACGGTGATGGAACCTTTACGAATGTAACCATTGAAACAGGGATCACCTATGAAGGTTTTGGGCTTGGGCTTGCTATCGGGGATGTGAATAATGACGGCTGGCCGGATATCCATGTTAGCAATGATTACATTACGAATGATATTCTGTACATCAATAATCAAGATGGAACGTTTTCCAACAAAACGAAAGAATTATTGAGGCACCAAAGTCAATTTTCCATGGGCTCAGATATGGCTGATTTCAATAATGATGGATTGCCTGACCTGATCACCATTGACATGTTGGGAGAGGATAATTACCGCAAAAAAACGACTATTGGAAAGAATGTCTATCAAACCTATATCAACAATGAGGAATTTGGATACGAATATCAGCATGTTCGTAACATGGTACACTTGAATAATGGTTCAGGTTTGCCTTTTAGCGAAATCGGAATGCTGTCAGGAGTCTATCAGACGGATTGGAGTTGGGCGCCTCTTTTTGCAGATGTGGACAATGATGGGAATCGTGACCTTTTGATTACTAACGGTT
Organism: uncultured Limnohabitans sp.; assembly: GCA_964574365.1. Taxonomy (GTDB): domain Bacteria; phylum Bacteroidota; class Bacteroidia; order Cytophagales; family Cyclobacteriaceae; genus Algoriphagus. The sequence continues at coordinate 56,053 of CAZNND010000010.1, read as the reverse complement.
TTCCAAGGGATATCACCGACAAGGATTTTGCAAATTACCGTGCTGATGTGGGTAGTATTGCCACCGTCCGTCAATTGCTGGATTCCATTCCAATCGTCAAAATCCCCAATTATTCCTACCGAAATACCGGTTATTTGCAATTTGAAGACTCCGGAGATTCTTGGGGTTTAAATCAGCCTTCGTTTTCAAATGGAGCTGTTTTGGCAGATTTAGACCTGGATGGGGATTTGGATTATGTAGTCAACAATATCAATGACCCTGCTTTTGTCTTTGAAAATAAATTGAATCAGCGAAAACAGGCACCTAACTATCTCAGGATTAAATTAAATGGACCTGAAAAAAATCCGAATGGACTTGGAACAAAAGTCTGGATAAAAGCCGGAAATGGTGCCATGCTTTACCAGGAAATGCAGGTGGTGCGAGGGTATATGTCTTCCACAGAAAACATTATACACATTGGTTTGGACTCTTTGGTAACTGTAGAAGAAATTTTTGTGATCTGGCCGGATGGAAAGGAGCAGAAAATGAATGCGGTAAGCTCCAATCAGGTGCTTCTGATAAATTATCAAGATGCCAATCCAGGAATATCTAATACCGCCGTTTGGGTTCAAACCAAGGCGATTCCACTTTTTTCAGAAGTTTCTGACGCTCTCAAAATTCAGTTTTCCCATCAGGAAGTCGATAAGATTGACTTCAACGTGCAGCGGACTATCCCTCACAAGCTTTCTCAATTTGGCCCTGCTCTAGCTGTTGGGGATTTGGATGGAGATGGTCGGGAAGATCTTGTGATCGGTTCTTCTGCAGGTTTTTCTCCCGTCTGGTACAGTCAAAACCCAGATGGAACTTTTTCCCAAAAGGAGTTATTGCCCGGAGAAAACCCAGCATTTGAAGAAGCTGGTATTTTGCTTGTTGACATCGAAAATGACGGTGATTTGGATCTGTATCTGGTTAGCGGTAGCGCTGAATTTGCTCCTAATTCACCGGAATATCAGGATCGATTGTATCGCAACAATGGAAAAGCTGACTTCACCCTCGATAAGAATTTTTCCTTATGGAATGCAAATAGCAGTGTTGTCCGTGGTGCGGATTTCGATGGTGATGGATTTATTGATCTATTCGTAGGAGGCCGAACCCCAATCGGTCAATATCCGCTCCCAGAGAAAAGCTTTCTGTTAAAAAACAATAAAGGGACTTTGGTGGATGCGACCAAACAATGGCTTCCGGAAATTGAGAATTTTGGCATGATCACCGATGCTGTGTGGTCAGATGTGAATAATGATGGAAAAGTTGATCTGATTGTAGTTGGAGAGTTGATGCCTATTTCGGTATTTCTAAATCAGGGAGACAGATTTGAAAAGGCGGGTGAAACCGGTTTGGAAAACTATTCTGGTTGGTGGAATTCGATCGTAACGGCTGACTTTGATCAGGATGGTGATACGGACTGGGCGGTAGGAAACCTAGGAGCAAACAATGCCTATCATCCTTCTTCCGAACGACCCGTCAAGATTTATGCGAAAGATTTTGATTCAAACGGTTCCATTGATCCCGTCACGTTTTCCTATTATAAGGATAAAATTGGGGGGGCATATCAGTCCTTTCCAAGTCATTATTGGGATGATCTTACCGGCCAAAGCCCGATGTTTCGTAGGAAGTTTGATCGGTATAAGTACTTTGCGCTGAGTACAGAGGCCACATTTTTCACTGAGGAAGAAAAGCAGGGAGCAACTGTTCTAACAGGAAATTTTGATCGGTCTGTGTGGGTGGAGAATTTGGGGAATGCCAAATTTAAAATTCACGAGCTTCCAACCCTTGCACAAATTGCTCCGATCAACGGTATTGTTGCAGATGATGTAAACGGAGATGGTTTTACTGATTTGGTGATGGTAGGCAACGATTATGGAAATGAAATCTTTATTGGCCGTTTAGATGCGTCTATCGGTTGGGTATTGTTGGGTGATGGCAAAGGGCAGTTTAAATCGCTTAAGCCTTTGGAAAGTGGTTTTATCGTTCCTGGAGATGCTAAAGCTTTGGTGAAGTTATCCAAACCGGATGGTTCACCGATCTATTTTGCTTCTCAAAACCGAGGCAAGCTACGCGCATTTCAGCCTTTGGATAACGGTTACACATCCATTGTTCCACCTATAGAAGCCATGGCTATTCTATTTGAAATGGAAAACGGAAAATACCAGCGGGTGGACGTAACTCTTGGAGCCGGATTTGGATCTCAATCCAGCCGGGCAATCGGAATCCCATCTGGAGTAAAGTCGGCTTTGATGATTACTTACCAAGGAGAAATGATTCCATTGACCATTTTTAGCATGAATTGATCAATTGTAAAGTTTATCAGGCTCTGCATCACAAATGTCACCGATAAGCTCAGCAACCTTATCGGTGACATCCTCAAAATATCGTTTGCCTTTTTCAGGAGTAGCTTTCTTGGGATTTCCGATTCCTGTATCTTCTGTGACTTGAGACCACTTTCGCTCTGCCCAAGCCCATTTTTCCCGAATACCTCGGATCACTGACTTTTTCTCATCACCGTCTCCTGCCTCTTCCACTGGCAGGATCAATTCAGGGTGCATGTATTGAATGAGCGCTGTTTCCATTTCATCGGCATGATCTCCTGCTTCTTCAAAATAAAGGCTCTTGTCCAAGGCCTGATACCAGTTGCAAGTGAAGAGCATCATCTCGGGAAATTTCAAACCGAGTTCGCGTAGCATGGGTTGGAAATTGTTTCCTCCATGGCTGTTCAGAATCAGTAATTTTTTTAATCCCTGACGATTTAGTACCTCAATAATGTCCTGAAGAATGATGAGTTGGGTGCTTGGATTGAGATTGATGTCCAGATAAATATCAGCCTGTCCTGTATTTACTCCAAAAGGTATAGTGGGAAGAACCACGACTTTTTTTCCATTTTCCCAGGCTTTTCTTGCTCCTTCAGCGGAAATAGCATCTGCCTCAAAGATATCCGTTCCATAAGGCATGTGGTAATTATGGGCTTCTGTAGCGCCCCAAGGTAATATGGCTAATTCATACCGGTAGGTTTTCAATGCTTTCCAAGTTGCTTCTTTCAAAAGGTAGGGTCTCATAGATTAATTTGGAGAAATGGTCGTACAAAAAGGGTAATTTTGAGTAAAATTGATAATTTGACTATCCGATTCTAAAATTACGTTTCATGTCCCAAAGAAGAAAGTTTATCAAGCAGTCCATTCTAGGATCAGCTTTATTTTTGCCAGGAGTGGCTGCATCCTGTGCTCAAACCAAGGATAAAAAAGCACTTGCAGGGGAAAAGCCATTGATACTTTCAACCTGGAATCACGGAATTCCGGCTAATGCAGATGCTTGGGCCAAACTTAAAGATACGGGGAGTATGTTGGATGCGGTGGAAGCGGGTGTCAGGAATACCGAATTGGATATGGAAAATCTTTCGGTCGGGCTTCAGGGGCTTCCAGATCGAGAAGGAATTACCACGCTGGACGCATCTATTATGACAGGAGATGGTGCTTGCGGTTCTGTAGCTTTTGTGAGACAGATCAAGCACCCGATTTCTTTGGCAAGGGCAGTTATGGAAAAGACACCCCATGTTATGCTGGCAGGAGAAGGTGCAAGGCAATTTGCAATTGCACAAGGATTCCCTTTGGAAGAAGAAAAACTAAGTCCAAATGCCCAGGTAGAATACGATAAATGGAAAATTACTAGTCAATATAAGCCCATTATCAATATTGAAAATCACGATACCATTGGAATGATTGGGATCGATGCCCAGGGCAAAATGGCCGGTAGTTGTACTACCAGCGGATTGGCATACAAAATGCACGGAAGGGTAGGAGACAGCCCAATCATCGGCGCCGGATTGTATGTGGACGATGAGGTGGGGGCAGCCACTGCTACTGGACTGGGAGAATCGATTATTCGGATTTGCGGTAGCTTTTTAATTGTAGAACTTATGCGTCAGGGACGATCTCCACAGGAAGCATGTGAGGAGGCTGTGAAAAGATTGGTGGCAAAAAATAAAAACATCAAAGACATTCAAGCAGGATTTTTGGCTATCAATACCGATGGAGAAGTAGGAGCCTATGCGGTTCATCCTGGATTCAACTTTGCCCAAGCCACCGAATCAGGCAATGTGCTTATGGATGCCAAAAGTTATTTTAAGCCATGAGTAAAATTCTTCTTGAAGCACCCGTATTTAACCTCCAAGCTTCTCTTGAAGCAGGGATATTTGGGGTTGACCGACTGGAACTTTGCTCCAATTTTCCTGAAGGTGGAGAAACACCAAGTGCAGGAATGCTTCGTTTTTTGAAAAGTGAACTCGATATTCCCATTTTTGTGATGATTCGTCCACGCGGGGGAGATTTTGTCTATTCCCAAAAAGAGCTACTGGTTATGAAGCAGGACATTCAGCTTTTGGGCGACTTGGGTGCGGATGGGTTTGTATTTGGCGTGTTGGATGAAATTGGGGGAGTGGATCAGAAAGCCAATGAGTTTTTGAAAAGGGCAGCTGGGAATAAACCCTGCACCTTTCATCGGGCTTTTGATGCTTCAGCCGATTTGCTCGACTCCCTGGAGAAAATCATTGACTTGGGATTTGACCGTATTTTGACCTCTGGAGGAAAAAATTCTTTAAACGAAGGTTTAGATATCGTTTTAAACCTTTTACAAAAGGCTAAAGATCGCATTATCATTATGCCTGGAGGCGGTACCAAACCTGAACATCTTCCTAGGCTATTCGCATCAGGATATTTGAGGGAAGTTCATTCCTCCTGCAAAAAGGCAAAACCGTCTGCCAACCAATACATTAATTCCGACCTTTCCTTTTCTTCGGAACCTTTGGATTATTCTATGCAATTTGGAATTGACCCAGATCTTGTAACTAACTATAAAACTGTAGTTTAATTTGAAATGAGACAAATTTGGGGTGTTATTGTAGGATTGGCACTTGTTTCTGCCTGTACTCAGATTGCTGAACGGAAACAACCGCCACCTAGCTTGTACCAACTTTCCCAATCTGATTTGAACCTTTCCGGCGAGCAACTGGCAAGGGGCTATTGTGCCTCCTGTCACGTGATGCCCGAGCCTGAAATTTTGGATAAGGCAACTTGGCAAAAAGTCCTTCCGGATATGAGAAAACGAATGGGACTCTATCTGGAAGAGGACTTTGGAACACCTCTTCCTGAGGATGAAGGGGTTCCAGAGGGTGTTTATTCAAAAATTCCGTATATCAACAAGGAAAAATGGGCAAAACTCGAAGCGTTTTATTTGGAAAATGCCCCGGATTCGCCGCTTCCGCAAGCTTCAAAAAAAACGCCTAGCCCCGGAATTCCGGGATTCAAGTTGGAAGTTCCTGAATTTCCATTTGTCCGCTCCAGCCTGACTACCCTGCTGAAGGTTCATCCCGAGACAGCAAAACTTTGGTTAGGTCATCGATTTAGAGCCTTGTATGAACTTGACCCTAGAGAGGGGTTTTCGCAGCTAGATTCCATACCGACTTCGGTTGCCCCAGTTGAGATTTCTTGGCACGACGATCAATCCTTTGAATTGTTAGCCATAGGTCTGATGGATCCAGCTAATGATTCGCTTGGAGTGATTTCGAATTTCATTAAAACTGCTAAAGGCTGGGAAGAAAAGGTAAAATTTTCCAAACTGATGCGCCCTGTTCATGTGGAAACAGCCGATTGGAATGAAGATGGTAAACCGGATTACGCAATATCCCAATTTGGTAATCATCTTGGAAAATTCAGTTTGAATCTAAGCAAAGGGGATACCTACCAAGAGGTGATCCTGAAAAAAGATCCGGGCGCCAGAAGGTCTAAAGCTGTTGATTTTGACGGTGACGGAGATTTGGATGTACTGGTTTTGATGACCCAAGCAAAGGAGGGAATCCTGCTATTTGAGCAAACCGAGGGAGTACTATTCAAAGAAAAGCAATTGTTAACCTTTCATCCTGCCTTTGGTTCAAGCGATTTCAGGTTTGAGGATATGGATCGGGATGGCAAAAAGGAAATTATTTTGGTGAACGGGGACAACGCTGATCAAAGTCAAATACTCAAAAACTACCATGGAGTTAGGATTTTTGAACTTGGGAACTCAGGGGTATATGAGGAGAAATGGTTTTATCCGATGCATGGGGCGAGTGGTTTGGAAGTGGGCGATTTTGACCAGGATGGGAATATGGATGTTGTTGCCATTGCATTTTTTCCGGATAGAAATCAAAAACCTAATCAAAATCTGATCTATTTTAAGCAGGAAAAATCGGGCGATTTTTCACCTTTTGTACTCAAAGAGCAGTTAGAAGATCATTGGTTGACCTTGACCAAAGGCGATTTGGATTTGGATGGTGATGAGGATTTGGTTGTGGGAGCTTTTGCCTTTGATCAGTTATACCAGGTTCCCACCAAAAGTTGGAGGCCGTTTGTACTATTGAGAAATCAGAACAAATAATATTTTATTTATAAGCGATATAACAGATTATTTGATTGAATTTGAAATATTTATAGATTTTTAATTTATTTTTTGATCTATAATCAGTAGCTTATACCTAATCAAAATTCTTAAGCTATGGTGAAAAATTTTCAGGGGGTAAAGGTGGTTGAGACCAAAACCCCCATGTTACCGGTTCTTGTTAAAGACCATATGACTACTAGATTGGTCACTTTTCGGGAAGAAGATACCATCGATCAGGTGATGGAAAGGTTGACCAAAAGTAAAATTTCAGGCGCTCCCGTTGTGGATGAATCTGGCTCACTGATCGGAATCATTTCCGAAATTGACTGCCTTCGGGAAATTATCAAAGGAAAATATACCAATACGGTGCGTTTTCCGGCTAAAGTAAAGGAACTAATGACCAGAGATGTGATTACGCTGAGTCCAGATATGACCCTTTTTGATGCTGCTCAGAAGTTTTTGGAATATAAAATCCGGAGATTTCCAGTATTGAAAGAAGGCCGTTTGGTGGGCCAGATTAGTCTTAGTGATGTCATACGAGCTTTTCCATCATTAAAGCATACTACCTGGTAAAACCAAAAACGCACCAGATTTCGATGCGTTATTCGTTGATTGCTATTTTGATTTTTGAATTGCCCACTCAACATCCTTGAGGATGTCCTCATAATGTTCCAGGCCAACAGACAATCTTACTAATCCGTCACTGATTCCTACTTGAGCTCTTTCATCAGAAGAAAGTTTGCTGTGGGTAGTCGAAGCAGGATGGGTAATAATGCTGCGGCTATCTCCCAAATTTGGAGTGATGGAAATCATCTGAAGTTGATCAATGAAGCGTTGAGCTCGAGCCAATCCACCTTTCAGCGTGAGGGTTATTATTCCTCCTCCTGCTTTCATTTGCTTGATTGCCAAATCATGCTGAGGATGTGATTTGAGAAAAGGATAGCGTACTGCATCTATTTCGGAATTTCCTTCGAAGTACGTGGCGATTTTCAGGGCATTCTCGCAATGTCTATCCATTCGTACGGCGAGTGTTTCCATACTTTTGGAAAGAATCCAAGCATTAAAAGGAGAGATGGAAGGGCCGGTGTGTCTGGTGAAAAACTGGACTTCTTTGATCAGTTCTTTTTTTCCCAAAATCAATCCACCCAAAACCCGACCTTGTCCATCAATGTACTTCGTAGCACTGTGCGTCACGATGTGTGCCCCCCATTTTGCCGGTTGCTGGAGATAAGGGGTAGCAAAGCAATTATCGACCACGAGAATCAGGTTGTGTGCCTCTGCAAATTTCCCCGCCCATTCTAAGTCGATGATTTCCAATCCTGGATTAGAAGGGGTTTCCAAAAAAAGCATTTTGGTATTTGGCTGTAAAAGTTTGTTCCAGTTTTGACAATCCGAGATATCTCCGTAGGTGGACGTAATGCCCCACTTTGGGAATACCCTGGTCAACAACTGATGAGTAGAGCCAAAAAGTGATCGGGAAGCTAAAATATGGTCTCCTTGCTGAAGAAGTGAGGCTATACTTCCAAACATTGCTGCCATTCCCGATGCGGTTGCAATTCCGTCTTCGGTGCCTTCTGCCCGGCAGACTTTTTCGATTAGATCAGATGAATTGGGATTAGAATACCGAGAGTAGATATTTCCCTGAATCTCGTCTGCAAACATCGCCCGTGCTTCCTCTGCGGATTCAAATGTAAAGCTGGAAGTAATAAAAATGGGAGAGGAGTGCTCTTTGAGATCGGATCTGCGCTGGATGCGAATGGCATCGGTTTCGAAATGAGACATAGCTATGGTAGGTTTGAATGCAACAAGGTACTCGGGAACTGACAAAGAATTTACCCAAAGATCAAAACAGAACCAAAAAGTGGAGTAGAGTTGAATCTAGCCAATTTATAGTTCCCGCTTTGGGTAGGACTTGGCACCTTTCTCTTTGGAAGAGATGGTTGCCAGAGGGTCATCGAGCCTAGTCTCTCGCCTCTTCTTTATAAATCAGTTGCCTGAAGTAGTACAAAGTAATAGGGAGATTTAATTAATTCCAAATCTCCTTTCAATTCAGTCGTTGTATTGCGTCATAGTCTGCGCGATTCCAACTGTGCAAAAGCCATAAACCATATCGATGGCTTTGTCCATTAGGACAGGTAGCTCATCAAATTCTTGTTGGGTAAATCGACCCAGTACATATTCTATTTGCCTTCCTTTGGGGAAATTATCTCCGATTCCTATACGGAGTCTTGGATAATCTTGTCCGCCGCACAGTTCTTCTATATTTTTCAATCCATTGTGACCGGCTGCACTACCTTTTGCTCGCATTCGTAGTTTGGCAAAGGGGATAGCCATGTCATCGACCAAAACAAGAATATTTTCTTTCGGAATATTTAGCTCCTTCAACCAGTAATTGACTGCTTTTCCACTTAAGTTCATGTAAGTGGTCGGTTTGATCAGATGAAGTGACCTGCCTTTATACTTGATTTCGGTCCTTAACGCAAGCCTGTCACTTTTCCAGGTTGCCCCTTCTTTATCAGCCAAGCGGTCTAGGGTCAAAAAGCCGATATTGTGACGCGTGAGTTCGTATTCCGGACCTATATTTCCCAATCCTACAATAAGGTATTTCATGAGGGCGTAACGAGGTAGTAAGAGAGACCTGTCAAGTTTTAGAAACCTAACAGGTTTTGATTTGATTAAATTTAAAACAAAAAAATCCTGCTCATTGCTGGGCAGGATTTAGTTTTTATGGAGCTTGAATTATTCGCCCTTCTTGCCTCTAAGTGCTCTTGGAATTCCAATAGTCACAATAGAAACATTTGGTGAGGTTAGGATTTCAAAACCTTCAGCACTGATTTCACTTACCTTGAATGATTTTCCAAGATCAAGGTTAGAAACATCGGCGATAATGTAATCCGGTAGGTTTTTAGCTAAACCTCTAACTTTCAATTTTCTAGTTTTGAATTCCATTTTACCACCTTTTGCCATACCTGGTGAACTCCCCTCAATTTTGACAGGTATTTCAAATTTTATGGCCTTATCTTCCGTGTAAGCCATAAAATCCGCATGAAGTAAGGCTTCACTGACCGGATGAAATTGTGCTTCCTTCAATACAGCCTTAATGATTTGCCCTTCGATGTTTAATTCAACCAGGTGGACATCAGGAGTGTAAATTAAGTCACGGAAAAGGATAGCTGGTGAATGGAAATGAACTTGCTCGGGAATTCCGGGTCCATAAACCACGCAGGGAACATTACCGGATTCTCTGATTTCATTCAAAGCGGCACTGTGGAGATTTGCTCTTTTAAACCCTATAATCTCTAGTGTTTTCATAGTATATAAATTAAAATAGTTTTTTTAAATGAATAATGAGCTGATCGAAGTGTGTCCGGTAACAGCATGAATAGCTTTTCCAAACATTTCAGCTACCGTGAGCACTCTGATTTTTTGAGAATGCTGTCTCAAAGGAATCGTATCGGTGATGACAAGTTCTTCCAAAACAGAATTTTCAATGTTTTCGTAAGCTTTACCTGATAGAACTCCATGTGTAACGATAGCTCTAACAGAGTTTGCACCCTTTTCCATGATGATTTGAGCTGCTTTGGAAAGAGTACCAGCAGTATCCACCAAATCATCAACCAAGATCACATCCTTTCCCTCCACATCACCAATTACCTGCATCGAGGCTACCTCGTTTGCCCTTTTTCTGTGCTTATCACAGACGACCATCTCTACTTCAAAATGCTTGGCAAAAGATCTTGCTCTAGCCACTCCCCCTACATCGGGAGCAGCAAAGATCATATCTTTAAGCCTCAGCGTATTCAAATAGGGCGCAAAGATAGCAGATCCATTCAAATGATCCAATGGAATGTCAAAAAAACCCTGGATTTGTCCAGCGTGCAAATCACAAGTCATAATTCGATCAGCACCTGCTGAGGTGAGCATATTGGCGATTAACTTGGCTGCAATCGATACTCTTGGCCTATCTTTTCGGTCTTGCCTTGCATAGCCGAAATAGGGGATTACTGCGCATACTTTGTATGCACTGGCCCGCTTGGCGGCATCAATCATCAAACAAAGCTCCATGAGGTTATCACTGGGTGGATTAGTGCTTTGAATGATAAATACTGTACATCCACGGATTGACTCGTCAAAACTGGGAGACATCTCTCCATCGCTGAATTTCGAAATCGTTAAGTCGCCCAATTTTTTTCCATAGCTTTTGGAAATTTTTTGTGCCAGCTCCTGGCTGTTTGTACCTGCAAATATTTTTACCTCAGACATAAAGGGTTGAAATTGGTGATGATCAACAATAAACAACGATCATTAAACAAAAGTAATGATTTTTATGCGAGAGGTTAACCCATGATTAAACTTCATTTCTCAAAATGTGCATACACGCTTTTTTGTCTGTAAAGAGGAAACCCGATAAATTTTTGAAACACCAAGGATGTCAAGGATGCCAAGTTTTTTCAAATCGTTCATATAGGTTTTTCATTTTTCTTCTCTGATCCAACTAGGCTTGCTTAACCATTTTTCTAGGAAATCATGATTTTAGGACACCATCTGTCTCGGAGAATTTTGGGAAGGTTGAAAAGCTAAAAAATTGAATTCGAATGGTTTATAGTTTAATGATGCGGTTAGCTTGAATGTTGAATTTTCCAAAATATATTATCCTTCTTTGCCAGTGGAACTTCAACCAGTACAAGATATTTGGTTCGATAATGGATATTAAGCGTTGGGTTCTTGTCCGCCGAAGGAGGATTCGACATTAATTATTGATCGTCCACTAAATAGCCATCAGAAGTCATTTCTTTCTTGCTTTCCATTTTTTTCGCCCCATTCAATACCAAATTTGGTGACTAGCAGAATTCCGTATATTCCTTTTAAAAAATTACATGCATATACGCTATTTTGCCAGTAGGAAATAAAACCGATAAAATTTTAAACCACAAAGGACTCGAAGGGCACAACGTTCTCGTTTTACGTGTTTAGTATATAGGATTTATTCTCGGCCCTAAAGCTATAAATTTCCCCTCTTTTCTAGAAAATTATGGTTTACGGCACAACCCGAAAAAGCTAAAGCTTTGATTTCGAAGGTATACAAATGAAAATTGAAAATTCAGGTATGCGTTGAATTTCTCAACCCTTTGTTTAGTTTAGGTTCCTCCCATTGATCGATTTAAATCCTTAAACTAAAACAAAATGAAATTTGGCGACTGGAAGAACTCCGTATATCCCTTTTAAAAGATGACTAATGGATTTTTTGAATTTGCATCTGATTTTGGAGTTGATTGAACAGCTGTTTATTGTTTGAATTGTCCGATCCTGTAATTTTTCATTAGGCGGATTTTTTTTAGTCTCATTTACCTGCTTAAAGAAGTAAATTGGAGGCAGTTTCTTTCTTCACTTTAGGCAATATGAAAAAATCAGCGCTATTCTTCGTCTATCTGGCCATTTTCCCTATCTGGCTTTTGGCTCAAACCATACCCACTCCAAAATCTCACTTTGGGTTTGATGTAGGCGACCCGTACATGCTTGCTAACTTTTCTCAAACCGAAGCTTATTTTAAAAAAGTAGATGCAGCCTCCGACCGGGTCAGGTACACCAGCATTGGAAAGACCGAGTTTGGCAGAGAGCAACCCATGCTTATCATCACCGCGCCAAAGAATTTTGCTCAACTGGAACGATACAAGGAGATTTCCCAAAAATTAGGAAGAGCTGAGATCACCGAGGCAGAGGCAAAGGCACTCTCCAGAGAAGGCAAACCTGTCGTTTGGATCGATGGTGGACTTCATGCCAACGAAGTAGTAGGAGCTCAGCAATTGATCGAAACGCTGTATCAGCTAGCTTCCAAAAACGATGAGGAAACCTTGAAGATTTTGGATGAGGTGATCATTCTACTCGTTCATGTCAATCCTGACGGAATGGAAATCATGTCGGACTGGTACATGATGCATGAGGATAAGGCAAAACGAAATAAAAACATTCCTGTGCTTTATCAGAAGTATGTTGGTCACGACAACAACCGGGATTTCTACATGAACAACATGAAGGAGTCCACCAATATTTCTCTTCAGCAGTATGTAGAGTGGCTCCCTCAGATCATTTATAACCATCACCAAGCTGGTCCGGCTGGTACCGTTGTTGCTGGTCCTCCTTATCGTGATCCGTTTAACCATGTGTTTGATCCGCTAATTATCACCAGTCTGGATGCAGTGGGTGCCGCGATGATCAATCGACTTCATGTGGAGGATAAGCCGGGCTATACCCGACTAGATGGTTCCGTGTTTTCTACTTGGTGGAATGGAGGATTGCGAACTACACCATATTATCACAATATGATCGGCATCCTGACCGAGATCGTAGGTGATCCATCCCCGTATTCTATTCCCTTGGTTCCAGATCGTTTGATTCCAAATAATGGCACTCCTTATCCGGTGACTCCAGGTCCTTGGGCTTTCAGAACATCAATTGATTATTCCGTATCGATGAACTATGCGATTTTAAACCATGCCGTGCGTCATGGGGATCAGTTGCTGTATAATTTTTACCTGATGGGTAAAAAGTCTATCGATCGAGGAAATACAAATACTTGGACTCGCTATCCAAAGTATGCGGCAGATATCCAAAAGTCCTTTGAGGCTACCCAAAAGAAGAAAGAGGCAGACGATGAGGATGCGGCATTTTTTGGGTTTAGATCGGGAGTTCCAGCACAGTTTTATGACTCTGTTTATAAAAATCCTTCTAAAAGAGATCCAAGAGGCTATATTTTATCTGCTGATCAGGCTGATTTTCCAACCGCAATCAAGTTTCTCAATGCCTTGATCAAGTCAGGAATCTTAGTTCACAAAGCCACAGCTGATTTTTCGTTCAACGGAAAATCCTACCCGAAGGGATCTTACATTGTCAAAACGGCCCAAGCATTCCGTCCACACGTGCTAGACATGTTTGAGCCGCAAGATCACCCAAATGACTTCTTGTATCCTGGAGGTCCTCCTGTGAGACCTTACGATGCTGCCGGATGGACTTTGGCTTATCAGATGGGTGTCGAAGTGGATCGAATCATGGAAGGATTTGACGGTCCATTTGAGCGAGTGGGGTATGGGCAGCTTTTAGCGCCTGATCCGGTCGCACTTCCTAACGCTTCAGGTTATTTGCTTGATTCTCGAGTAAATGATTCGTTTATGGCTGTCAATGACTTGCTAAAGGCCAATGTAAAAGTGTACCGAACGCAATCTTCTGTTTCAGGACTTCCTTCAGGCTCTTTTTATTTTTCGGCCTCTGGTAAGAAACAGCTAGAATCCATTGCAAAAAACTACGGCATAAAGCCTTTGGCAGCAAAGGGATTGCCTTCTGGTGCTAAGGAAATCAAGCCTTCCAGAATCGCATTGTTTGATGTGTATGGGGGTTCAATGCCTTCTGGATGGGTTAGATGGATGTTAGAGCAGTTTCATTTTGAATTCGCTCAGATATTCCCGATGGAAATCGATGGTGGAAATCTCAACGCCAAATACGATGTGATTCTTTTTATCGGTCCGGGTATGCCAGGTGGCGGCGGCGGATATGGAGGTGGTGGTCAGCCCAAAAAAGAGGATATCCCTTCTGAATACCATCATATGATCGGAAGACTGTCCGTTGACAAGTCTATTCCACAATTGAAATCCTTTTTGGAAAATGGAGGTCAGATCCTCACGGTAGGGGCTGCTACTTCCTTGGCTACTCACCTCAAGCTACCAGTTGCCAATGCCCTGGTGGAGATTTTGGATGGGAAAGAAAAAGCCCTCACAGGAGATAAGTACTATATCCCTGGAAGTGTACTTGAGATGCAGGTAGATAACTCTGCGGCAATCAATTTCGGAATGGGCGAAAAAGCGCATGTATTGTTTAACAATAGCCCTGTATTTAAGCTAGCTCCTGAGGCGGGTTTAAAAGGGGTAAAACCATTGGCTTGGTTTGGTACGGAGCCTCCATTGAAAAGTGGATGGGCTTGGGGTCAGCAGTACCTGAAAAATGGTGTGGCGGCTTTTGAGGCCCAAGTAGGGAAAGGTAAGCTGTACGCTTTCGGTCCTGAAATCACCTTCCGTGGACAGTCACATGGTACGTTCAAGATGCTGTTTAATGGTCTTTACAAGTAAAACCATTCTTAATACAGTAAAAAAGGTCTGGAATTTTCCAGACCTTTTTTTTATGCATCAAACCTTAAATTTCTCTTTTAGGTAAGCGATCGCCATTCCATAAGCTTCTTTGCTGGCAGCTTCATCGTATTTTGGATTACTTGGATTGGAAAATCCATGAACTGCCGGGAAGATTTTATAAGTCAATTTTTTGCCAGCTGTTTCCATATTTGCTGCAAACTCCTTGATGACGGCTTCCGAGATGTACTGCTCAGTTGCAAAGAGGCCCAACACATCCGAATTCAATGTTTTAAGCTTCTCTACATCTCGTACGGGCATGCCGTAATAGATTACCGAACCGAGATTCTGCTGACCATTAAGCAAAGCGGATTTCAGTGACCAAGAACCTCCAAAGCACCAACCTACATTGGCGATCTTTGCTTTTGGACCGGCAAGCTCACGGGCTCCTGCAACAATGTTTTCCAATCGAACTTCTTTTACGCCCTGCATAAATTGACCTGCCTCTTGTGGATTGGAAGTGACTTTTCCATCATACATATCCAAGGCGATCACATTTACTTTTCCTCCCAAGTCTTCATAAAATACATCGGCTTGATGCTTAATGTGATCATTGAGTCCCCACCACTCCTGGTATACAAATAGCCATTGATCTGTTGGTGCAGTGGCTTTGATTACGTAGCCTGAGCCCTTTTGTCCATCAGGGGTAGGAAAGGTGGTCATAGCTCCTTTTTCTTGAAAATCAAAAGCCAAGGGAGAAGGATGAAACGCTGCGAATCCGGGTGCGTTTACAAACTGAGCCATGTCATCGTTGTACGAATGACATACCGTGATTCCCGAGAAAGGGTCGTTACTTTCTGTTTGATCAGCAGCTTTTGGCCAAAATAACCAGCTAGTCAGCAAAAAAAGGAGAGGTAGTATTGATTTGATCATTGGTAAAGGGGTTATTTGAATAAAGAATAAGATTCTAACCATCAAATCCATAATTAGGTTTGATGACTTCCCAAAAGAATATGAATAGGGACAACTATCATCATTATGTAGAAGCTGAATTAAGTCTTTGGCTGATGGAGGTCAAAAGACCTTCTGGGCTATTTGGGAAGATTTCACATGGTATTCAGGGAAAGATAAATTCATGGATTCCCGAGAAGGTCCATAGAGCCATTTCTGTAGCTATAGAAAATATGGTCAAGACCGTTTTGGTAGGTTCTGATCTGGTGAAGCCCACTCCTCAGGCTTCGCTCACATTCATGGAGCGTGAACTCCAAGTGAGGAAAAGAATCAAATGGTTTCGAAACACCGCTAGTGCAGAAGGAGCAATTACTGGTGCAGGAGGGATTTTGTTAGGATTGGCTGATTTTCCCGCCTTTCTCACGATCAAAATGAAACTTCTTTTTGATATTGCCTCAATCTATGGCTTTGACGCTAAATCGTATCATGAGCGCCTCTTTTTGCTTTATGTGTTTCAATTAAGTTTTTCAAGCCAAATTCGTAGAAATGATCTAATCGGGTTGATTGAAAATTGGGAGGCTCATTTATCTTACCTGCCAAAAGATTTAGCAGACTTTGACTGGAAGACTTTTCAGTTGGATTACAGGGATTACATCGACCTAGCCAAGCTGTTCCAGTTGGTGCCTTTAATCGGAGCTCCTGTGGGGGCCATAGCAAACTACAAGCTCACAGATCATCTTGGGCGGTATGCGATGAATTGCTATAGATTAAGAAAGAGGGCTAAAGATGAAAGGTTTTAAAACAAAAAACCTCCCTTTAGAGGAGGTTTTGTTGATCCACTAGGGCTCGAACCTAGACTCTTCTGAACCAAAATCAGACGTGTTGCCAGTTACACCATGGATCAGTTTAGAAAGAAGACGCATTCGTTTTCTTTAAAGTGTCACAAAGGTAGAGCGATGAGTTATTTTTTCCAAACCTCTTTCTAAAGATTTTTCTTCCCGAGATATAAAATCCTTGAATTCAGAGACAAAAAGAATGAGATTGGTTGAATTAGGTTATCGTTGAAAAGTAGCAGAAATTATTGTGCAAGGGTAAATTTTTTGCTTCGAAATCGATTGAAATTTATGATTATGTTAATAATCAGATAATTACTTTGCAATGTTTCAATTTATTGTATTCATTTGTTGAAAATTTGAAAACTAAATCAACAAATCATAATCGAATGAATGCAGTAAAAATGGAAAAAGTGGTAGCAGAGGTTATCGCTAAATTGGAGAAGATCAAGCAGACTGAATTAGCCTCTGAATTGAGCTGGTGCTGGGTAAGTTATCAAAATGACAGCAATCCAGTGGGTGTAGCTGAGAAGGCAGCTTTAGCTTTGGATGCTTTCAAGGCAGCTAGAGAAGTAAACAGCAAGGCTATTGCTAAGAAGCTGGTGGAAGACCTCGAGAAAGCAATCGCTTAATTTCTTCAATTAAAAAAAAGAAGGGCCCGTGAAATCTGATTTCACGGGCCCTTTCTCTGTGAGGGGTTCGGATTATTCTCCTACAACCACAAATTTCACTTTTGTTTTCACCTCTCTGTGGAGATCTACTTCAGCAGTAAATTCACCTGCACCTTCTACTGGTACATTGATGGATATTTTCTTTCTGTCGATGTCAAAACCTTTTGTTGCTAAAGCATCTGAAATTTGCAGGGTTGTTACTTTACCGAAAATTTTCCCTGAATCGCCAATTTTAGCCTTTATTTCAAGAGTCAATTCAGTAAGTTTTGAGGCAATATTCTCAGCCTCAGTTTTTATTTTTTCAGCTTTATGTGCAGCTTGTTTGATATTTTCGGCAAGGATCTTCTTATTTGAATCCGTAGCTAGCACAGCAAATCCCTGAGGGATCAGGTAATTTCTACCATATCCAGGCTTTACATTTACCAGGTCATTTTTATAACCAAGACCTTTGATGTCTGTTTTTAGAATTATTTCCATTTGTAATGATCTTTTTTGATTGAACGATACAAGACCGAATTATTTCAAACCATCGGTTACGAATGGCAACAAAGCCAAATGTCTTGCTTTTTTGACAGCCTGAGCGACTTTCCTCTGGTACTTCGCAGAATTTCCGGTTAGTCTTCTTGGAAGGATTTTACCTTGCTCATTCACGAATTTCAGGAGGAAGTTGGGATCTTTGTAGTCGATATACTTGATACCGTGCTTTTTGAAGCGGCAATACTTCTTTCTGATTTCGCCTCTGTTGATCGGTTCGTTTACTAGTGTCATTAGGCTTGCTCCTCCTTAGCTTCAGCTTTTTTGTTAAATTCTCCTTTTCTTCTTCTTTCGGCATACACGATTGCGTGCTTGTCCAATACAGTTGTCAGGAATCGCATTACTTTCTCATCGCGTCTGAATTCCAATTCAAACTTTCTGATAATAGTTGGATCGGCCTTGAACTCAACCAATATGTAGAAACCTGTCGTCTTTTTTTCGATTGGGTAAGCCATCTTTTTAAGACCCCAGTTTTCCACATTGATCACATCTGCCCCCTCTTCTTTTAACAAGTTCACAAACTTGTCGACAGTATCCTTCATCTGAACATCAGATAAAACGGGAGTTAAAATGAATACCGTCTCGTAACTTCTTTGGAACATTTTTAATGTGTTTAAGGAAATTTGTATAAAACAGACCGCAAAAGTAGCCGAACCTTGGCTGGATTCCAAATATTTATCAAAAATGAATGGGAATATCCAAGATTCTTTGGTTCACCAAATTGGTTCTAGCTAGTACATTGCATTCAAAATCCCGCTATTCTTTCACCATTAGCGCTTCTTTGTTTCTAGTTCGCTGCCCATATTCCTCAATTAAGGCAAGTTTTTAAAAAGGATTGGTGGGATCTGGGTGGATTATGTGACCAAAATTTCATCTCTTCTCCTAGACAAAATACTTCTAAAGCGAGCGATTTAGTCCGTGATAGACTTTTCTAAATTTTACTTTATTGTGAAAGTTTTTGATCCTGCCGGATAGGTATCAATGAAAATCTTAATCAAATGATCGCCATTGGAGTAATCTGAACCCTTTTCATAAAAAAACACCAGGTTCTGCCCTGAATTATCAAAGATGATGTCCTGCTTAGCGGTATAAAATTGCTCGCGACCGTTTATGAGAAAAGTTCCAGAACCTTTAGCTACATCAAATATGGGTTGTCCTGTTGGTGCTAAAACCTGAATGAAGATATTCCTGGGGCCTTTTTCTGCAATTTTGTTGTCTGCAAGTTTAAAACTAACCTTCAACTTTTCCATCTGTCTTCTTTTAAAATCTTTTACAGTTTCCAACCGTTCTTTTCCTCGGGAATTAATTGCTGCTACTTGAATATTTTCTACCCGTAATTTGGCCGCCTCATCCACTTTGGCTTGAAGTTGCTGTTTTTGAGCAATAAGTTGTTTAACCTCTTTTTCAATTTTCGATTGTGTGGTTTTCAGATCCTTATTTTCTGAGTTAAGTTCCTGATTAGATGCTCTCAGTTCCAAGATTTCTCTATCTTTCTGAAGTATGACACCAGTAAGGCTTTTAATTTTTTCGTTTAAGGCTAAAATCTCATGCTCTGATCTTTGCTTTAATGCGTTTCTTTCTGTCAATAATTGATCTCTTAAAGTTTCAAGTGTTTCAATATCACCCCCTAATCTTTCAATTTCCTGAATTCTTAGATTCAACTGAAAGGCTACTGAATCAATTCTGTAGTTCAAGCGGTTATTTTCTATGGACAAAAAGATAATTTCCTCAGCCTTTTTGGATCGATCAACATAATCTGTGTAAAGTTTCACTCCACTGATTAGGACTAGGCAGACCAAAATAATTATTAAACTAGTCCTACCCTGTTTTTTTCCTTGTTCGGATTGCCTTTCTGGATTTGTGTACATAGATAGATTAGAGAAACTAGACCTTACTTATTTTAAATAAGATTTGAAGAATTAAGGATACTTTAATCAATATTTATGGCATTTTCGAATGCGCTCAGTATTTCATTATCAATATCTTTGCCAAATTTCAAACAGGATTCCTGAAGTCTATTCTGGTGAAGTAGCGATTCTTTAGGCACCTTAAGTTCTCTTAGGTAAGTTTATCCAATTATAATTTTTGCTAGTGAATCTGAGGTTGTTATAGAGGCACAAGTTTATTTTCACTTTTCCGCCTCAATCTTATTTTAATTAATTGATCGGTGTTTTTGATCAATCCATACTTGTTGATACTTTTTGGTTCCCAATAGGAAGAACATAAAATTAACAATGAGATAAGAAATTCAACTCCTACCCAAACTTTCAATTTTGATTTTATACCCTCGAAATCAAAGCTTTAGCTTTTCATCCTTTGTGCTCTAAAACATTAATTTCAAGAAAAGAGGTGAAATTATTCGCTTTAAGGCCGAGAATAAATCCCATACTAAACCCGTGAAAAAAGAACTTCGTGTCCTTTGTTGTTCAAAAATTTATTGGTTTTATTTCCTACTGGCAAAATTGCGTATATGCATGGATTTATAGATTGGAAGATTGGAAAATTGGAAGATTGGAAATCGATTTTAAAAGGAAGGTATAAAACGCCAATTTGTATGTAGGCGGTTATGTATAAAAGTTGAAATACGGCTTTCTATTTTGATTTGTACATCTTCGAAATCAAAGCTTTAGCTTTTCATCCTTTCCGAAATTCTCCGGGACAGGTTGTGTCCTTAATCTTTGATATCCACGAAAAACGATTAATCAAGGTGATTTAGGTCAAAAAATGAAAAAACTCAAACAAAGAAAGGTTCGAAAAAACTTTGTGCCCTTCGTGTCCTTTGTGGTTCAAAAATTTAGCGGTTAATTTCCTACTGGCAAAATAGCGTATATGCATATAAAATTATAACCTGAAGCACTAGGGATTATTAGATATCCAATACCAGGTGTGTTTTTGGTCCAGGATAATCGAAAAACACTACGCCACATTCAAAAAAATCAATGGTTAACCTTACAGAAGGGTGTTTTTTTATGGTTAACCAAGACAGCTCCATCTCTCGAGACCAATGAATATCTCCCAAAATCAAGATACTTTTGGCATGAAGGTGGGGAATACATCGATAAAATGATTTTAAAGTCGCTTCTAGTGTATGGTTGGCATCAATCAAGATAAAGTCAAACCTTTTCACTTGTAAAAGAAGATTGGGAAGAATTTCATCGATGTCTCCTAAAAGGAAGCAGGTATTTTCGGGTTTTGGTGAAAATTTTGCGATTTCCCATATTTTTTCTGAGCCCTCAATGGTCCAAAGCTTTCCTTTTGTGACTTTACTCAAGTAGCGGCTACTAATTCCTAGACAGGTTCCTAATTCTAGGACATGATTGGCGGGTGTTAGTTGACAGAAATACTGAAAAAGAGTAGAAAATTTTGGATTGCTCGTTGAAAATTTAGCAATATGACGTATTTGCCTCTTGGGTTGATTTATCTTTTTAGAGCCTGCACCCAAATCTTCAATTTCTATAGTTGTGGGATCCAGGAGTAGTTTATGCCTAAAATCTTCAATTTCATGATTTACTTGAGGTGGGTTTCTCAAATAATCCTGAAGTTCTTTGTAAATGGAAAAGACAAAAGGGGAATGCTGACTATACAGATCTTCCTTTTTTAGCCAATATTTTAAAAAGGACCAAGCAGAGCTAAAAAGGTCTCTCAAAGTTAATTATCAAAAATTGTTGCGATAAGTTGGAATTCTGGAATGGTAACTTCAATAAGTTTTCCATCAAAAAGTTTTTCCATAGTAAAAGTCCCCTTCATTTTCCCCATACCTGAAAACAAGTTGCACCCAGAGACATACCGATGCGCTGCCCCTGGTTCAAGTATTGGTTGCTGCCCGACCACCCCGATACCTTCCACTATTTTCCGATTTTCTGCTGCGTCAAAAATTTCCCATTTTCTTTTTAGCAATTGAAAAGTATGCTGACTTTTATTTTCAATGGTTACCTTGTAGGTAAAAACAAAATGATGTTGATGGGGATTTGAGAATTCCGATTTGTAAGTAACCTCAACGCTTACCTGTATTCCGTTTGTAACTGCAGTGACTATCATCGGATTATTCAATTTCATGCCAATTTAGTGTTTCTTATCTTTTATTCAAGAGGAATTCTATGAACGTAAAAATTGAGGAGAGTTGGAAAAATTCGTTGAAGGATGTTTTCGCTACTAGTTTTTTTAAAGATCTAACGGAATTTTTAAGATCCGAATATGAACGTTATTCTATTTTCCCGCGGGGAAGTGAGATTTTTAATGCCTTTTGGCATTGCCCCCTGCCCCAAGTGAAAGTGGTGATTCTTGGTCAGGATCCGTATCATGGCGTAGGTCAGGCGCATGGACTTTCTTTCTCTGTTCGTCCAGGCATTCCTTTTCCCCCAAGTTTATTAAATATATTCAAGGAATTGAAAAGAGATTTGGATTTGGATTTACCTCCAAATGGGGATTTGTCCCGGTGGGCAAAACAGGGTGTATTTCTTTTAAACGCTACGCTTACTGTTCGAGCTCATGAGGCAGGCTCGCATCAGCGTATGGGTTGGGAAATTTTTACGGATGAAGTTATTAAGGTAATTAATCATGAGAGGAAGGGGGTGGTATTCATGCTGTGGGGAGCCTATGCTCAAAAGAAAGCCGAGCTTATTGATGAAAAAAAACATTTGATTTTAAAAGCACCCCATCCAAGCCCCTTGTCTGCTCATCGAGGGTTTTTGGGTTGTAGCCATTTTTCCAAAGCCAATGACTATTTAAGCCAAACCAATCAGGAGATTATCCAATGGTAGAAAGAATTTTTGGTTGGCCACAAAGGTACCAAGGCACTAAAATGATGTTTACTTTCTCAATTGAGGAAAGTGTTTTTTGTGTCTTAGCGCCTTCGTGGCAACATATTTTCCAGTTTTATTCTATTCCTTTCAAGAACCTATTCCAGCGGATCTTTTTGAACATGGATTCAAATTTGTCAAGTGAAAGCCAAAGGAACCAAGCTTTTCCAACCACATGGTCTGCAGGGACAAAACCCCAATACCTGGAGTCCAAAGAATCATGTCTATTATCCCCCATCATGAAAAAATAGTTTTGCGTGAAGGTGTAAGAGTCGATTTTTTTTCCATCGATGTACAGGAGACCTTCCTTAACTTCCACATTTTGGTGTCCCTCGTATTTTTCAATAGTAAAAGCATACTTGATCACTTGATCAGGGGTCATTTCTACTGTCATATCTTTTCCCGGGATTAGCAGTGGTCCGAAATTATCCCTATTCCATCCAAAATTTGATCCATTAGGAAAAATTTCAGATTCAGGTTGTCCTTTAGGATGTATTGCCTTAATTATCGATTTAATGACCGGTGAGGCCTTTAATCGCTCGATAGTCTGGTCTGTGGTCCAAATCATGTACCGATTTCCTTCTGGCGCAGAATAAAAACTTTCCCTGTTTATTCCATAATCCGCTAAAAAGTCCACTGTCAAGGGCCTGTTGGTTGCAATCTCATAGGAGTACTGCATTTCTTCCGGTTTCAAGGCAGGTTCATTATTGACCATCAATTCCCCCTCTTTAATTTCGATGATGTCTCCAGGAATTCCAACAGCTCTTTTAATATAATTTGTTTTTAAATCATTAGGGTATTGGAATTCTACAGGGTAGTTAAACACTACTACATCATTTCTTTTTATTTCCGAGAAGCCCGGTAGACGGAGATAAGGCAATTGAATGGCATCGGAATAAGATGGGATTTCAGTTCCCCAGATTTTTTGATGGGTTAAAGGGATTTGGAGCGGTGTTTTAGGAATTCGGGTACCATAGTGCATTTTGCTCACAAATAAGAAATCACCCACCAACAATGATTTTTCCATTGAAGCTGTAGGTATGGTGAAGGGTTCCAATAGGAGCCATCTGATCAGAGAGGCTGCTACTACTGCAAAAATCAAAGCATCCGCCCACTCTCTGGCGGCTGATTTTTTAGGCTTGGATTGGCTCATTAGTTCAAATTTGACTAGAAAGATAGAAAATCATCCATAGAAAACACACCTTTTTTTCCTAATATCCATTCCGATACAAGTACTGCACCCATGGCAAAACCTTCTCTGCTGTGGGCTGTATGTGTGATTTCAATCTCATCTACTGATGAGGAATACCGGACACGATGGGTTCCTGGATGTGGGTCAATACGTTTTGCTGTAATAGGTAAGGATCTTGGGTGGCCTTCTGATTCACCAACCAAGAACCAGTCTTTGATCATCGGGTTATTTTTGATGATTCCTTGAGCCAAGGTAATGGCAGTTCCCGAAGGAGCGTCTTTTTTTTCAGTATGATGGATTTCCTCCAAGGACACCTGATAACCACTTGCATCATGCATCAATTTGGCAAGCAAGCTATTGATTTTAAAAAATACGTTTACTCCAATACTGTAATTGGAAGCGAAGAAGAAGGCCCCTTTTTTCTCAAGCGTAAGCCTATTTATTTCCGGTTTTTTCGAGATCCAACCCGTAGTGCCTGAAACGATAGGAATACCTTGTTCCAATGCCCACTTGATATTTTCAACCGCGGATTCCGGCTGGCTAAATTCTATGGCGACATCAACTTTACTCGGATCAATGTGGTCAAGATCCTCTTTGTTTTCAAGGTTGATTTTAGCAACGATGGTATGGCCTCTGGATTCAGCTAGTTCGCTGATTATTTTCCCCATTTTTCCATAACCTAGTATGAGAATATTCATTTACTTGAATTGAAGTTTTAAGGTTAAGCCATAGTTAACTACGCTACTGGAGAATGAACCAACGCCCGGTTCCAATTTCAAAGCAAGGTCATCTGAAATGTCAAATCCAGATAGGTGAGCATCAACATTTGCATCGATCAGGTTCAAGGCATAAATCGCTAAAAGTAATAAGATGGTCATATCTCGGTTTTGTCTCCAATAATCCACGTTTCTCACCAGTGAATTCCGATTAAGTGAGGGAAATTGGTTTTTTTCTCCATCATCAAAAGCAAAAAGAGCATCTTTAAAGGTCTGGTACCTTTTGTTGTTGTAATTTATAAAATAGATATCAGTCATGAAACCTGCATAAAGTACAGGAACTTTCCAAAGTTTCCCATTATACACTTGACCCGCCCCGGGAAGAATAGCGGATAAAATAGTTGATTTCCTGGGATTTTTAGGTAACGTAGAATAATCAGGTTTATCTTTTTTGGGTGCTGCGACAACCTTTTCTGATTCAATTTGGGATTGGGCAATTGCATGGTTGCCAAGTGGAAGAATAAATACAATCAGGCCTAGAAAATTGAAGCGGGACTTGTTGATTATTTTTTTCCACATTGAAAAATAGCTTAGAATCAAATTATTTCAAGAATCTCAAGTATTCTATTGAGGTCGGAAGCAGAATTGAACGGGATTTTGATTTCCCCTTTGTTTTTTTGATCCGCTTTAAGCGCCACCTTCGTTCCAAAATGGGAGGCAAGCCGCTGTTGGATCTTGTTCATTTCGTATTTCTTCACAGGATCCATTCCCGCATTTTGATCCTCTTTTTCAGGTTTGCCTTCATTTAAAGCTTTTACCAAAGCTTCAACCTTTCGGACACTTAATTCCTCATCGAGTGTTTTTTTGAAAATCGCGAGCTGTTTATCGATATCCTCAACATTGATCAAGGCGCGTGCATGACCCATAGAGAGCTGTTGATCACGAATTGCAGCTTGAATAGAAGGGGGAAGTCTCAGTAGTCGTAAATAGTTGTTGACCGTGGTTCTGTTTTTACCCACCCGATCGCCAAGTTCTTCCTGTTTGAGGTTACACTCAGCCAAAAGACGCTGGTAGGAATGGGCAATTTCAAGAGCGTTGAGGTTCTCCCGCTGAATATTTTCAATTAGGGCCATTTCCAGCATTTGCTGGTCATTAGCAGTACGTACATAGGCAGGAACTGTCGTAAGTCCTGCAAGTTTGGAAGCTTGAAATCTTCGTTCTCCCGAGATAAGCTGGTATTCATTTGGGGCAAGTTTCCTCACCGTGATTGGCTGGATGATACCTTGTACGGTAATGGAATCCGCCAATTCTTGAAGGGCATCCTTGTCAAAATGGATACGAGGTTGGTACGGGTTTACCTGGATTTCTTCAAGGGAAATTTCAAAAATCCCTGTTTTTGCAACTTCAGGTAGGATTTCCTGGGATTTATTTTTCATCGGACTATCTTCAAGCAGAGCACCGAGGCCTCTTCCCAAAGCATTTTTCCGATTTGGTTTTTGTTCAGACATGATTAAATCGCTTTTTGAAGGCCGTTTTTCTGAACGATCTCACCGGCTAAATTAAGATATGCAAGAGAACCTTTTCCTTCCGCATCAAATGCAATTGCTGGCAAGCCAAAGCTTGGGGATTCTGAAAGCTTAACATTTCGGGGTATCAGCGTATCAAATACCATGTTTTTAAAATGCAGTTTTACTTCTTCTACTACTTGATTGGATAGTCTCAATCGAGTATCGTACATGGTTAATAGTATCCCTTCAATTTCAAGGTCTGGGTTCAGGCGTGTTTGTATGATTTTAATAGTATTCAACAACTTTCCCAGGCCTTCCAAGGCAAAATATTCACATTGGACTGGAATGATTACCGAATTTGCAGCGGTAAGTGCATTTATAGTGATCAATCCCAAGGAAGGAGAGCAGTCAATTACTATGAAATCATAGAGGTCCTTAATTTTTGAAACAGCCGCTTTCATTCTTTCCTCTCTGTTGTCCATATTGACCATTTCAACCTCTGCGCCTACGAGGTCAATATGGGAAGGGACTAAGTAAAGATTTTCAATTTCTGTTTTTATAGTAATGGAATTTACATCTATGCCTTCTACCATGCACTCATAAATGCTGGTTTCTATAGCCTTAGGATCATATCCAAGTCCTGATGTGGTATTGGCCTGTGGGTCTGCATCGATCACCAAGGTTTTATATTCCAATACCGCAAGGCTGGCTGCAAGGTTCATGGCGGTGGTGGTTTTTCCAACACCACCCTTTTGATTAGCAATGGCTATAATTTTTCCCATGGGTATGATTGCATCTTAATTGATCTCAATATTAAGCAAAATAAGAACGAATCCTTTAACTGGATTGTCTTTTTTGATCAAAATTCAGGAATAAAACAGTTTAATTTATTGATAAATAATGACTTGCTTTAGTCGTTTTTTGGTTTCATTTACTTAGAAAATCAAAAAACTGGAGTCGATTAAGACTCAAGCTTCAATTATTTTTTCTTATTCACCTCAGCCGCCTTCATAGCATCTTCTATGCGCTGCTGAAACTTAGATTTCTTCTTATTTACGTTTTTCAATTTATTTTCTTCCACTTTTTCTCTGATTTTGGCATCATCCACAAAAAGCTTAATCAGCGCTTGTTGACCAAAGGTAAAGATGTTGGAAACAAAATAGTAGAAGCTTAAACCTGCCGGATAGGAATTTAACACAAACATAAACATGACAGGCATGATGTATCCCAAATTCTTCATGGGGCCTGTTGCCGTAGTCAACTGATTGTTGAAGTGCGTATAGACCAACTGTGACACGGTCATCAACAGGGTAAACATGCTGATGTGTGCGCCATAAAACGGTATGGTGAATGGTAGTTTTATGAATTCATCGTAGGTGGAGAGGTCTTTGGCCCATAGAAATGATTCCTGCCTAAGTTCTATGGAATTGGGAAAGAAAAAGAACATTGCGAAAAGAAAAGGCATCTGTAGTAAAAGTGGCAGACACCCTGAAATCGGACTTACCCCCAGCTGGGAGAACAATTTCATTTGTTCCTGCTGCATTTTAGTGGGATCGTCTCCATACTTTTCTTTTAATTCGTCAATTTCAGGTTTAATGACCCGCATTTTGGCCATTCCGATGTAGGATTTGTAAGTGAGCGGGGATAGGGCTAATTTGATGATAAGGACAATCAGAATGATAATTATTCCGTAGCTGTCAAAATATTTTTCCAAAAATTCGAATAGATGGACTACAATATATTTGTTGACCCAACTCACGAAGAAATAACCCATGTCCACATTTTCCTCAAATCCAGGCGTGACCGATTTGAGAGTTTTGTATTGGTCTGGTCCGAAATAATAAGATACTTGGGCTTTTCCATCTCGGAGAGGAACAGAAAGACTTGCTTTCATGGTTCTAACAATCGAGGAGTCTGCAGGAGTACTTTGAGCCAAACTTACATTTTGGAAGGTTGAATCTGCAATGATACCAGCAGTAAAAAATCGTTGGCTGAAGCCAATCCATTTGACAGGCTCGGCCACATCAACTTCTTCGGTGTCATCACTTAATCCCAAATTTTCATAAGAGCCGTCGGGTAAATAATAATTTACTTGAGTTTTCCTTCGCGATTCAGCCAGGTCATTTTCTTGGGCTTTTATTTGATCATTCCAAGTAAGCTGCAGGCTATTTCCTGTGAAAACTCCCGTATAACCTTCGATTTCGAATGATTTTTGGATAACATAGCTACCATCGGCGAGAATGTACCGTTGGATGAGCATCCCGGATTCCGTCTTGGCGGTCAATGTCAAAATTTGTTTTTTGATTCCATCTTCTTCTTTCTCCGAAAGTTCAGGAGTAAAGTGGAACTCATCCAAGCCTATTGTACCCATGCGGGTATCAGCCGCAATTGACATTAACGAGCTTTCTATATTGAATAATACCAATGGTTCACCAGTCCAGCTAAAATAATTTTTGAGTGTTATTTCTTTCAATTGTCCACCTTTGGTCGAAATGATGATCTTGACCAATTCATTTTCTAAGATCTGTTCTTTTTCCTCTCCAAAAGTGGATGCTGCCAAGGGGCCAAATTTTTGTAGCCGTTGAACATCCAAAAGACTGTCAGCCAAGGGTATTTCTTGCTGTGGGAGTTGTGATTGGGGTGTTTGGTTTTCTACTGGTGGTGTGCTTTCCTCAGCTGTTGGGACTTCGGGACCACTCGCGAAAAATATCGAGTAGATCAGAATCACCGCAGCAAAGAGGATTAACCCTGTTGCTTGATTTTTATCCATAAGTATTTAATTCAAAAGCTGATTAAAATTCAGCAGTTATAATTTTTTATTGTCGATAGCCGCCTGAATGAATTTGACAAACAGGGGATGTGGGTTTAAAACTGTGCTTTTATATTCAGGGTGAAATTGAACTCCAACAAACCAGGGATGATTTTTGTGTTCTACGATTTCCACCAGTCCAGTATCAGGGTTTTTGCCTGTTGCCATAAGACCCTTAGCTTCCATGGCTTCTAAAAAGGAATTATTGAACTCATAACGATGGCGATGGCGTTCTTGAATTTTGGTTTTTCCGTAGGCCGCTGCCACCTTACTCCCCTTTTTGAGTTCACAAGCATACGAACCAAGGCGCATAGTTCCTCCCAATTGGTCGATTTTCTTTTGTTCTTCCATCAATGCAATCACTGGATGTGGAGTATTGGGATCCATTTCCGTTGAATTTGCCCCTATTAAGCCCAGGATATTTCTTGAAAATTCAATTACAGCAACCTGCATTCCAAGGCATATGCCGAAGAAAGGGACTTTGTTTTCCCTTGCATATTTTACAGTCTCAATTTTGCCTTCAAATCCCCGCTCTCCGAATCCCGGTGCAACTAAAATTCCGTCAAGCGCTTCTAATTTAGTTTGGTAATTATCTGAATTGATTTCTTCAGAGGAAATCAAAATCAAATTTACCTTGCATTCAACCGATGCTCCGGCATGTGTAAACGATTCAATGATTGATTTGTAGGAATCTGGCAGTGAGACATACTTCCCTATGAGACCTATCTTCACCTCCTGTGTTGGATTTTTAAGTTTCCCCAAAAAATCCTTCCAATTATCAAGGTCTAGAGTGGATTTGGAATTTAATTTCAATTTGGATAAAACACGCTCGTCCAGTTTTTCTTTTTTCATCAATAGCGGGACGTCGTAAATTGTTTCTGCATCCATGGCTTCAATAACACTATTGAGCTGTACGTTGCAGAACAAAGCGAGTTTTTTCTTCACCTCGGCGGGGAGGTGATGCTCGGTTCGGCAAACCAGGATATCGGGTTGAATTCCTGCCTCAAGGAGTTGCTTTACAGAGTGTTGGGTAGGTTTTGTTTTTAACTCTTTGGCTGCTCTAAGGTATGGAATAAGCGTTAGATGGATTACCAGGAAATTTCCCTGTCCCAAATCCCACCGGGCTTGCCTTACTGCCTCAATGAAGGGTAGGGACTCGATGTCTCCGACACATCCGCCAATTTCGGTGATTACCACATCAAATTTGCCGTCCTGTCCAAGTTTGTAAAAATTGCTTTTTATTTCGTCCGTGATATGCGGGATGACTTGGACTGTTTTTCCCAAAAACTCACCTTTTCTTTCCCGGGTAATGACATTGTTGTAGATGCGGCCTGTGGTAATATTGTTGCTTTGGGAGGTTGAAACGTTTAAAAACCGCTCATAATGGCCCAAGTCAAGGTCTGTCTCTGCACCGTCATCGGTTACATAGCACTCCCCATGTTCATAAGGATTCAGGGTTCCTGGATCTATGTTGAGGTAAGGATCAAATTTTTGAATCGTGACGCTAAAGCCTCTAGCTTGTAGGAGTTTACCAAGGGAAGATGCAATGATGCCTTTGCCCAATGATGAGGTCACTCCTCCCGTGATAAAGATGTATTTTGTGGTCGAAGCCATAAGAATGGTGCCAGGAAGTTTTAAGTAGAATTCTTATGGGGCTTAAAATTAGGGTATTTTCCTGACTTGGCTTATTTTCTTGATCGCTAATTTTTGAACTGACCCTATTCTTCAGATAGGTTGGGCACAACAAAAATCTACTAAAAATGTAGAAATTTAGATCAGTTAACTTAGGGTGACAAATCAAGATTTTTCTTTGAATTTTCAGTATGTTCGAGATTTTGAATAATTAAGAGGACACCAAGGACACGAAGTTTTTCAAATCGGTTCTAATTGTTTTTTGATTTTTTTCCTTGACCCTTCTAAGGTTAGTTAACCCCTTTTCAAAAAAAACATGACTTAAGGACTCCACCTGTCCCAAAAAATTTCGAGCAGTATAAATAGTTAAAGCTTTGGATTCAAAGAGGGCCATTTAAAAATTGGGAATTTAGCTGGTCATTGACTTTGCCATAAATAGTTTCCCTACATGCATTTTTCTTTTTTCGATGTAAAACCTAATCTGCTAAAAAATTAAAATTGAATAGAAGCAGAATTCCTGACACTACTAAAAATTAATCCCTTCTTACGTTATTTTGCACCTAGAGGGGAAATAACAAGGATTAACCACATCAGTCATATAAATCACGAATAAAAAGTTTCCCAAGGCTAAAAAATGCTATGGTCATCCTTAGATGGCAACGTGGGGAGCTAAGATGCTCTCAAGCTCGTCTTGAATATATCTACTGAAATAGGTTTGTTCAAAGATTTTATCACCATTTTTTGATCAAACTTGAAAACTAATAAAACAGAATTTTGTTACCTAACCTAGCATGGATCGAGATTTTGAATAACAACACCTAGGTGTAATTATCCGGCTACATATTTTCTATTTCTTTGAAAGGAGTTCTTTTTCTGAATAACTTTCCTTCTTATTTTTGACAGTGTCCATTTTATTTTTGAATCAATACTAAAGTCTTTAGAAATTAAAAGCTAAATTGTTGA
This sequence comes from uncultured Limnohabitans sp., assembly GCA_964574365.1. Lineage (GTDB taxonomy): Bacteria > Bacteroidota > Bacteroidia > Cytophagales > Cyclobacteriaceae > Algoriphagus. The sequence goes on along the minus strand of CAZNND010000010.1, from coordinate 24,887 downwards.
ATTTTAGAGAATGGTTAATTATAGGATAGTCATTTGAAAGAACTTTGAGTTTTTTTGGGAATCCAAGTTGTTTGAGTAGTCCTGTGATATTCATGTAAATGAAATTTGAGTCTTGAATATAGCAATTCGTCAACCTATTCAACACATTTTTACCAAGTGAAAGAGCTAGTTCTCCATTTCAGCAATTTGAAAAAATAGTTTTTCTGGATATGCAGCTAGAGATAGAAAAATTTTTTGGTTGGCAGCTAGGAAATATCTATGTTTAACTTTAAATAAATAATTACAAGTCATTGATTATAAGATTTTTAATTTATTCAATGATGTTTTTTTTCCTGTTTTGGCTTACTTTTTTGGGTAGGATATTTAATTTGAAGGGGTTTTAATTTTCAGTAAGGTCTGCTATATCTAATGGATAGAATTTTATCTGTGGAAGCAATTAGTGAATCTAATTAGGAGTCATCTTTTTCTTGTATGAGTAATTTTATTTGTTTTTTTTCTTTTTATTTTCTAACTTGTAATCCAATTTCTATATTGCATTGTTTTTTAACTTATAATAAACTTTAAGACAAATGAGAGAATTAATTAAAGAATCCATTGTGGATCTAAAAAGAGCCGACGGTTTTATTTATGTAACGGCTGAAGGAAAAAAAATTGATCTTCATGAAGCAGCAGCACGAGGCATCGCTGTGACTCCGGTTAACCCAAAGGACGAGGTAGTCAAAAAATTAGAGTCAGCAGGTTTGTTCCTTACTGACAGTAAATTTTTAGGTGATTTGAACGAGCTTATTTCAGCGTTGAGCGGCAGTTCCTCTGCCAAATCTTCTGGAAAAAGAAGATCGTTTTCTGATTCTGATAAAAGCAAAATTGTAGAAGAATGGAAAAAGGTAGAAGCGGCCGGCAAACAAACTAAAGCAGCTTTTGCAAGAGAGATTGGGGTAGGCTATCAAACATTCATTAATTGGCTTAGAGGATAATTTTGAATTTGCTTATAGCTTAACAAAAAGACAGCGGTTGCTGTCTTTTTGTTTTTTAGACCCTTCTAGATCCAGGGATTTGTTCCTTGTTTTTTTTAGATTAGTCTATTCTTTTGATTTTTTAGAAACTACAATACTTCTTTTTGTGGACCAAGAATGAGATTTAATGGAAATTTAAATCAATTCACGCCCGTATTAATAGGAAAAAAATTATGTCTCTTTACATTTTAGTGATATGGATATTATATCAAAGCCGATTACACTACTAGGTGGTATCAGACAATAATTGGGATTCCCTTTGTTTTTAGCAACTCAAAACTTAGCGATTATCAACGGTAAGGCGGGATATTCTTCTTAATTTTGTGATAAATGGAGAAATATTTTGGACGCTAATGCTATTATGAAGGCCTTTCGTGAAAAGGGAAAGGTTGATTTAAAAGAGGGAAATGGTGCTGTTCTGACTTTGTTGAAGCCAGAGCTTTGGAAGGGGGAAATGGGATATGACTGGATTTATCTGCTTTTCGATTTATTTCAGATTCGTTCTATTTGTGAGCCGTTTTCAGAGGTGTCATTGGATATTGTTGATTTTGCATCTAAGCCCACGATTTATAAAAGTCCTGCGAATAAACTTTTATCAAATGGGCCAATTGAAAATGGCAGTATTCGGTTTTCTCTAATCAGGGAGCCGAATTGGAATAAACTATTGTTTCAGATAGCCCATCCGGTACTTTTCCGGATTGAAAAAAATAATCAGGCAGAATTTCAGACCACTTTGTTTTTTCCGCTCTTAAATCCCTCTAAGAAAGAACTTCACCTTGGTCCAGATGGGGAAATAAAAGTTAAAGAAAAATGAATTTGAAGGAAAAGTTGGATCAACATGAAGTTTTCAGCCGGGTAGCGGCCATAGCTGCTAACCTTGGATTGGAGACCTATGTGGTTGGAGGATATGTTAGGGATTTGGTTTTAGGAAGAACTTGCAAAGACATTGATTTTACCTGTGTTGGGAGCGGGATTTCTCTTGCTCAGGAAGTGGCAGCTTCCTATGAGGAACATGTACCACTTTCGGTGTTTAAAAATTTTGGGACTGCCATGCTTAAATTAGAGGATTGGGAGTTAGAATTTGTGGGTGCAAGAAAAGAATCCTACCGATTGGAATCCAGAAAGCCTATCGTGGAGGACGGAACCTTATTGGAAGATCTAGAACGAAGGGATTTCACGATCAATGCCATGGCCATTTCCTTGAATCGGGATAATTATGGGGAATTACTGGATCCTTTTGATGGTTTGAAGGATATTAGGAGGAAGCTTATCAAAACTCCCCTCGAACCCGGTATTACCTTTTCAGATGATCCTTTGCGGATGATGAGAGCAATAAGATTTGCTGCGCAACTGAATTTTGATATCGATGCAGACACGTTTTTTGCTCTTTCTGAACATGCGTGCCGACTTCAGATTATTTCTGGGGAAAGGATTATTGATGAATTGAATAAAATTATTCTCACCCCTAAACCCTCCTATGGGTTTAAGCTCTTGTTTGTTTCCAAATTGCTTCAGGAGTTTTTTCCGGAATTAGTTGATTTACAGGGCGTGGATTCCGTGGATGATAAATCTCACAAGGATAATTTTTACCATACCCTTCAGGTATTAGACAATGTATGCCAGACTTCGGATGATCTTTGGCTTAGGTGGGCGGCCATTATGCATGACATTGCAAAGCCAGCCACAAAGCGGTTTAATCCCAAGGTTGGCTGGACTTTTCACGGGCATGAAGATAAAGGAGCACGGATGACTCCAGGAATATTCAAGAGGTTAAAGTTACCCATGGATGATCGGATGAAATTCGTGCAGAAGTTGGTGAGGTTGCATTTACGTCCTATCGCTTTGGTCAAGGACGAAGTGACTGATTCAGCACTGCGAAGGCTATTGTTTGATGCGGGAGATGATATTGAGGCGTTGATGAAATTGTGTAGGGCAGATATCACCTCCAAAAACGACAAGAAAGTCCAAAAATATCTTGAAAATTTCGACAAAGTAGAGCAGAAGCTTCAAGAAGTGGAGGAAAAAGATCAGGTCAGGAACTTTCAACCTCCGGTAAGTGGTGAAGAAATTATGGAAACTTTCGGGATTCCCCCATCAAAAATCATTGGGGATATCAAAGAAGAAATCAAAGAAGCTATATTAGAAGGCCGAATCCAAAACAATCCAGAGGAGGCCAGAATGTTGATGTTTAAACTTGCCCAAGATAGAGGGCTAAAAGCTGTTGAAAATGATTAATCAATCACCTGTTATGATGAAACGAGTTATTGTGGTAGTTCTATTGGCCTGTGGATTTGGATCTGTACATGCACAGACCTCGGCTGATTCCATTCCTAGACTGGATGCAAAGACTAAAAATGCATTAAATGTTGCTGATCAATTGGCGTATCAGGCAGCGTTACGGTATAATGACCTGCAAATAGCAAAAGTCAAACTTTATGATCTGATGGTCAGAAATCCAGAGGATCTCAGGTATATGGAAGCATTGGGTAGCCTGTATTTCGAATCCGGTGAAAATGCATCTGCCGCACTAGTCGCTATGGATCTTCTTAAAGTGAATGACAAAAATGTATCTGCGCTAGAGGTAGCTGCATATTCTTTAGAGCAGCTTGGTGCCTTTGATCGCGCCTTACCTTATTACGAAAGCTTAAACCTATTGACAGGAGACAATTTCAGTTTGTACAAATCTGCCTACTTACAATATTCCATGAAACGCTATGCAGAAGCAATTAATTCTATAAGCATGCTGGCAAAAAACGCAAAGCCAGATGAAAAAATAGGTTTTGCGGTATCGGAAGCCGAAACCCAGCAGGTAAACATGAAGGCAGCAGCCTTGAACTTAAAGGGATTGGTCTATCTAGATCAAAACTCGAAAGCAGAGGCAAAAGCCGCATTTAATGAAGCAATTGCACTAGAGCCTAATTTTAAACAGGCTAAAGAAAATCTTCAAAAAGCCAATTAAGAAAACAGTATTTCCAAGCCGGATATATTTCCGGCTTTTTTTGTTTTTTTCTTTGCTAAAAGAAAAAATGAATATGCATACCGCCTAAGTACAAGTAGCCCAATTTTCTTAGGCTAGAGATTTTGAACTGATAATTTGTTTTTAATGGCTTGCTGATTCATTTAATCTCAGCGCTGAAAAGCCGAAAAATGTGTCTAGTAAAACCAAGACTAGATAATCTCAAGTTGCACTGCGAAAGTTTACCTTTTGATTTTTAAACCATTGAGGGAATTAAGAAAGTTAAGAATTCTTTTTTAGTCATTGAAAACCATAACTAAAGTGCTTCTTTACAATCCTAACCCTCTTAATTTTCATAATTTTTTAATGGTTAAAAGATGTTTAAAAGTGTCATCGAAAATACTGAAAGTTGAAATGATTAAATATGCAGCGTCAACTAATTAATTAAAATTAAGAGCTATCCTATTGACTTGTATGTAAGCTGATAATCATAAAAATGAATTTCCGCTTATAAATATCCGCATACATACAAGTAGGCATTTTTTCCTTTTTTTCGAAAATGAATTTTTTGGTTGAAAAAGAGTTAAAAACTGCCTTTGAAGAAGATTTTAAATGAAAAGGAAATGGAGTTCCTTTGCGCCTTACCGCCTTTGAAAGAGACGGTTTAGAGAATTATAGATCGGATCTTATTCGATGAGAATACTACTTCTCACAAAGACGCATAAGGAGCAAAGAAAAATTAAAATTTTTCAGCCTTTTAGCTACCCATAAATTTATTCTTAGGGGAGTTAGCTAGCTTTTTTATAGAAGAAATGTTTCATTTAGTTCAGTTGGCTTGTTCAAATGAACGGCAATAATGGAACTGAATTTCTAAAATCCATTTTTACCTGTATTGAAGCGAGTAATCATAAAAATTTAATCCTGAATTAATCAGATTTCCTAACTCTTCCCCTAAATTGCCTTTTGTCTGATTCCGGAAAAAGAATAAGGGGTTTAATTCAGACTTTCTCAAATTTTACTTTTGATTATGAATACAATACGTTGCTTGATTTTCATGTGGTCAGCTCTGTTGACCAATTCTCTTTTTGGGCAAAATCAAACCTACAAGGAGCCAAAATTTCATCAAGAGTGGTCAAAACCTACAGTTTATCCCGATCGCATAGTGCTGAATTTCGGACAAAACCCCTCCTCAGAAGTAAATGTCACTTGGCGAACCCATACGGACATAAAGCAAGCTTATGCTGAGATTGCCTTGGCTACGGCAGCGCCGAGGTTTTGGAAAAACGGGAAGACGATGACAGCCAAAACCGAACTCCTGAATGCGCAGCAGGTCGAAGATGCCAATGTGATGGCCCATTACCATTCGGCGGAATTCAGGGGTTTGCTACCTGACACGGTGTATGCCTATCGGGTGGGAGATGGGGAGCGCTGGAGCGAATGGTTCCAGTTTCGAACTGCCTCGGATCAGCCAAACGATAAATTTTCATTCTTATACGTAGGAGATGCCCAGAACTACGTCCTGGAACTATGGTCCAGGCTGATTCGGGAAGGATTCAGAAAAGCGCCTGAAGCCCGATTTTTCATTCATGCAGGAGATCTTATCAACCGTGCCCATCGTGAACAGGAATGGCATGAATGGTTTACGGCAGGAGGTTTTATCCATAGCATGATTCCTTCGATGCCCACACCGGGTAACCATGAATATCGGGCAAAAAATCAGCAAGAAGCAGATGCTAAGCAACGTAGCCTGTCTGTTCAGTGGAGGCCTCAGTTTACGCTTCCGTTAAATGGTCCAGCCGGCCTAGAGGAGACTGTATATTATATCGATTATCAGGATGTTCGGGTAATCTCGTTGGATTCAAATAGAGATCAGTTGCTTCAGGTGAGTTGGCTGGAAAAGGTCTTGGCTGAAAATCCAAAGAAATGGATCATTCTGACCTATCACCATCCCTTATTTTCGGCTTCCAATGGGCGGGATAATGAGGAGTTGCGGAATTTGTGGAAGCCTATTTTTGATAAATACCGGGTGGATTTGGCCTTGCAGGGGCATGATCATGCGTATGCAAGGGGAAGAGTGGCACCTGGAGAAAACGTCTTGGATGGGGTGAATATCAAGGATTTGACCGGTACGGTCTATGTGGTCAGTGTCAGTGGTGGCAAGATGTATGATATTGGTGACGACTGGACTGCTAAGGGTGGGCAACGTGACAGGATTGCAGAAAACACCCAACTATTTCAAGTGATTACGGTGGAAGGGGATAGGCTCAAATTTGAATCCTATACCGCGATTGGCGAATTGTACGATGCATTTGAATTGGTAAAGGATGAAAATGATCTGAACCGCTTCATCGAATTGCGGGTGAATGCAGTGGAGGAGAAGACGAATGCGAATACGATTCCGTATAAGGATTGAGAGATTTTGAAGATATGGTATGCGAGATAACTAGAGATATGCTTCGCGAGATAAAAAGAGATACGCTTCGCGAGATACAGTAGAAATACGCTTCGCGAAATAACTAGAGATATGCTGCGCGAGATACTTTGAGATACGCTTCGCGAGATAGGGAATCTATATTTCGGCCGAAGGCCTTATTTCAGCCAGAGGCGTATCTCCAGGGTATCTCTTTTAAAAAGATATGCTAAGCGAGATAGGCTAAAGATACACTTCGCGAGATAGGGTGACTATATCTCAGCCGCAGGCCTTATTTCAGCCGCAGGCGATATTTCCAATGTATTTCTTTTAAAATGAGATATGCTGCGCGAGATACTTTGAGATACGCTTCGCGAGATAGGGAATCTATATTTCGGCCGAAGGCCATATTTCAGCCGCAGGCGATATTTCCACTTTATCTCTTCTAATCCAATTGGATTTGTTCAATCATAACTCCGAATCTGATTTTGGAATCAAGTGTACTTCCCACATCCATCCTATTGAGTTGTTCGAATCTTCCTCCGGAAGGAATTCCTGTGATTTGTTCAATGGCTTTACGAAGTAATAATTCCTTTATGTCACCCAGCGGCTTGAGTCTCTCCTGAGTTTCTTTTACCTCGAGGTTCGGCAAAAATCCATTTGTGTACTCTGACTGATCTAGGCTATTGAAGCTTCTGGAAACAATTGGCAATAGCCCATATGCGTTATCTTTGTTTTTATCGTCCTCAAAAGGCACAGAACCCACATTTTTTCCGGTAGTTTTATCCCCAATGATGAAGACATCCATGTAAGGTTTTAATCCGTTGATTACCAATTCAGAGGCTGAGGCTGTTCGGGTTGAAGTGAGTATATATACCCGGTTGTTTTTTAGTGTTCTACCGAGGTTTTGGGGTTTATCTCTAAAAGGGGTCTGCACATTTTTCAAGTTGTCAAACTGCATTAAATAGCTGTTATACTTGGTCTTGGAGAAAATATCGGTTGATTTCACTTCTGGGGCGATAAGGCTGGCAAGGTTGACTGCTGAGGAAACAAATCCTCCTCCATTATACCTAAAATCAACGACCAGGTGTTTAATTCCCCTGTTTTTGAAATCAGCAAAAATTTGTTCCATTTCCTGATCATAAGCAGTACTGTTGTTTCCAGGGCCAGGAGCAAAAAAGTGATACACTACGTAACCGATTCTTTCACCGTTGACGGTGTAAACAGAATCCAAAAAATTAGGATTTTCTGCCAATTCAACCGGAGTAAGTGAGATTTCAGGTTGAGGGTCAAAGCCACCCGAAGTTTCGTTAAATCTCAGGGTGATTAGCGTATGAGGTTTGTCAATCAATCCAATGACAGTTCTGAAGTTATCTACTGTCATTTGCGTTCCATTGATCCGGGTGATGTAATCTCCCCTTTTCATCCCAGCGGTTGCGGCAGGACTATTAGTTTTGATGTAGGTCACCTCTGCGATGATGTTGTTGCTTGTCGAACTTTCCTTGTAAAGGGTAAATTCATATCCCGCCTCCAGATTTACTCCGTTCAGAGAATTGATCAACTGCTGATAATCTGGGTAAATTACTGAAAATCTATCTGTCGGTCTGTTGAGTAGCGATTCGAAAAACGCTGAAGGTTCAGAAGTGTTGGCAATCGGGGTTTTCATCTCTGGAAGCCAGAGGTAAACTTCCTTCATCACATCATTGATCCAAGTATTAATGGCAATGTTTGGATTGGAATCATCCTTTTTATTAGGATCAGTATCCTCATCCTGGTTGCAACTAAACAGACCACCTATTATCATTGTGAACAAAAGTGGCCTTAGGTAATGGATGGTATTCATTCTTGCGATGTATGTTAGGAGATTAACGCTTAGCGTTTTAATCTTGTTATGTTTGACCTAATAAATTTCTAATTCAATAAGGAGAACCGAAGGAAATATCGTGGAATTGGCTGTCAAGCAGTTTACCTTTTTCACATTTAAGGACTCGATAAGGGAATTTTCGGAGCAATTCATGGTTGTGTGTAGCCATTAAAATAGCAGTACCTTTTTTGTTGATTTCCTGGAAAAGTTTGAAGATTCCCTCTGCCACATCAGGATCCAGATTTCCGGTAGGTTCATCTGCCAGAAGGATTGATGGATTATTAAGTAAAGCCCTTGCGATTACGATGCGCTGTTGTTCACCTCCAGAAAGTTGATGAGGCATTTTTTTGAGTGAATCAACCATGCCCACCTGAAATAAGACCTCATTGATTCGTTCCTTGATGAGCAAAGGATTTGTCCATCCAGTTGCCTTCAATACGAATTCCAAATTTTCATTTACTGAACGGTCTGTGAAGAGTTGAAAATCCTGGAAAATGATCCCAATTTTTCTTCTTAAGAAGGGGATGTCTTTGGTTTTTATTTTAGAAAGGTGAAAGCTCACCACTTCTGCAGAGCCAACTTTCAGAGGGAGGTCTGCATATAAGGTTTTCAAAAGGGAGCTTTTCCCACTTCCCGTACGACCAATCAGAAATACAAATTCTTGCTGTTCAACGGCAAAATTCACCTCGGTCAATACAGGGTTATTTCCCTGAAAAATGGTGGCTTGGGTCATGGACAGCACTGGGTTCTTGCTGAAATCCATAGAATTAGAGATCAAGTTTTTGAAGCTTTCCAAATGGAAGGTTTTTGATCAGTTCTTCCAACTGTTCTTCTTTTCCTTCCAAACCGAATTTTTCTACGCTTTTCAAGGGCCTGTCTGCTCTAAAATAGGCCACGAGCACAAAATTTTCGTCCCGAATCTGGATGTAATCCGGAATTTTTGCCTTGCCTTTTACTTTGATGATATACATGATGTAAAATTGAGGTGTGAAGCTGATTTTTTAGTAATCAGCCTCTTGTGATGTTTATTTTCCTGCTGCTTTGGCATGATCAGCCAAAAACTGGGCAAGACCTGAATCGGTAAGTGGGTGCTTAAGTAAGCCAGTGATTACTTTTAATGGACAAGTCGCCACATCAGCTCCAATCTCAGCGCATTTGATCAAATGCATGGTATGACGGACTGACGCTGCTAAAACCTCAGTTTCGTACCCATAGTTTCGATAAATGTGAACTATTTGTCCGATAAGGTCCAGTCCATCAAAAGAAATATCGTCCAATCTACCAACAAAAGGAGAAACATAGCTAGCTCCTGCCTTTGCTGCCAAAAGCGCTTGTCCTGATGAAAAAATCAGTGTGCAGTTGGTACGGATTCCTTCACTGTGAAAGTATTTAATAGCTTTGACTCCATCTTTGATTATCGGGATTTTGACGACGATTTTGTCGTCTATTTTGGCGAGCTCTTTTCCTTCGCGGATCATTCCCTCGAAATCGGTGGCAATGACTTCAGCACTTACTTTGTCATCCACAATGTTGCAAATGGCTTTGTAATGCGCTTTTACATTTTCGTCCCCGGTGATGCCTTCTTTAGCCATCAAGGAAGGGTTGGTAGTCACACCATCCAATACACCCAGATCGTAGGCTTCACGAATTTCATCCAGATTGGCGGTATCAATAAAGAATTTCATATAAATAGGTTTTGGTTAAGACAACATCAAATGCCAAAAGAATTTCTCTTTCGGTCAAGCGGTGAACAAATTTAGAAGATTAATCAGGATTAGGTTGTCGCTTTTGGAAGTGATTTTGAAAAATGCGAACAAAAAAAGAGGCGGCATCGCACCGCTACAACCGCCTACCCTTGCTTCCTTCCGGACCTGGGGGATTCAGCAGGAGCTGGTCGTGCCGCCGGTGACAAAGGTAAGGCAAATTTCAGGCTTTCCAATACCACTACATAAAAATGCAGGGAAATCGCTTTTAACATTTGGTGATTAAAACATGGAGCGAAGGGATCGAGAAGCTTGCTTTTGAAGACTTGTGGGTTATAACCATTAAGGTCATTGAGAAAATTAAGAATTATGACTTAGTCTTTTTTGGAGAAATCCCACTTTTATCTGATTTAACAGTAGAGTATCTCTTAATTTTCTCGTGGTTAACTACTTGAAACTGGTTTGTTTTTTCAGTCGGACGGAAAAATGATAAGTTTTAAAAGCGATTTCTCTGCGTAAAAATGCAGGGAAATCAATTTTAACATGTGGGTATTAAAAGTAGGAAACGAAGGGATCGACAACCATACTTTTGAAAACTTGTGGATTTAAACCCTTGAGATCATTGAGAAAATTAAGGATATCGGCTAAGTCTTCTTGGGATAAATTCCGCTTTTATGCGCTTTGCATGTAGTTCTTGATTTTCTTGGTGTTTTAACTATATGAACCTTGGTTGTTTTTGTCTCTAAAAAAAAAATGTGCGTTTTACTAGCCATATCCTTGGCTAAAAAATGGAGTCATCAGTCAGAAAATCCAGAGCTAAAAGTTTACATTTGAACTGAATTTCGTCAACCACGGACTTTTGCACCCATGAAAAAAACTATTCTTTCGCTATTTGTTGCTGTTGCGCTCATAGGATGTAGCAAGAAGAATTCCCATTTCCAGTTTCAGGGGTCTGATCTAGAACCCAATCTGAAGACCCTTTCTTCCGATGAGTTTTTGGGTAGAATGCCTTTCACTGAAGGAGAAAAAATCACTACTGCTTTCTTAGAGTCAGAATTTAAAAAGCTTGGTTTAGAGCCTGGAAATGGGGATTCTTACTTTCAGGATGTGCCTATGGTGTCCATTACCAGTATTCCTGCGGAAACTATTGAATTTAACGGAACCAAAGGAAAGCTTATTGCTGAGGGATTGAAGGATTTTGTGATTTGGACGCAGCGAACTGATAGTTTGGTTTCGATTGATGATACAGAGCTGGTTTTTGCAGGTTTTGGGATTGTGGCTCCGGAGTATGGATGGAATGACTATAAAAACCTGGATGTTAAGGGTAAAATAGTTGTTGTACTCATTAATGATCCCGGCTTTGGATCTGAGGATGCGTCGCTATTTAAAGGGAATACAATGACCTACTACGGTCGCTGGACATACAAATATGAGGAAGCAGCGCGTCAAGGCGCTGTGGGTTGCCTGATTGTGCATAATACCATTCCGGCAGGATATGGGTTTAATGTAATCCAAAATAGCTGGAAGGCTTCGAAGCTTTACCTAGACGATCGCGGCCAAGAAAAATATAAATTAGGCTTTGAGGGATGGATTACACTTCCTACAGCGAACAAATTATTTGATTTGGCTGGAATGAAGGAGTCCGAAATGCTTGCTAAGGCCAGAAAAACTGATTTTCAACCTATTTCAATGGGCGTGACGGCAAGTGCGTCCATTCAGGTGAAGGCACAGTACAATATGTCCAAAAATGTGGTGGCCAAGGTAAGCGGTAAATCCAAACCCGAGGAAGTGATCATATATTCTGCGCATTGGGATCACTTGGGCATTGGCAAACCTGATGAGACGGGAGATTCCATTTACAACGGCGCCCTGGACAACGCTTCCGGCACTGCGTCGCTTTTGGCTTTGGCAAAAGCATTTACAACAGATGCCCAGCCGGAACGAACGGTCGTTTTTTTAGCTGTAACCGCTGAGGAACAGGGGCTTTGGGGATCAGCTTATTATGCCCAAAATCCGATTTACCCAAAAGAAAAAACCGTGGCCAATATCAATATGGACGGAATCAATCCCTATGGTAAAATGAAAGACGTTTCCATCATCGGTGTAGGTCAATCTGAAATGGAGGATCTACTAAACGTGGAACTCGACAAGCTCGGCCGATATAGTGCCCCAGAACCCAATCCGGTGGCGGGATATTATTTCCGATCTGACCATTTCAATTTCGCCAAAATCGGAATACCTGCGCTGTATTTCGGAACGGGAATAGATCATATGGAAAAAGGCAAAGAATATGGGAAACAACTTCAGGACGAATATACCGCTCAGTTTTACCACAAACCATCCGATGAATACGATCCTTCCCGCTGGAATTTGGATGGGGCGGTGGATGACGTGCAGGTTCTCTACAACGTAGGTAAAAACCTCTCCAACTCGGATAAATGGCCAGCTTGGAAAGAAGGCTCGGAATTTAAGGCGGTGAGGGATGGGTATATGAAAAAGTGATTTCTTAGCGATTAATTTTAGATTTTAGCCAGCTTAAAGAATACAAATTAATCAAGTAACTCATTTACCATTACCTACCTTAATCTCCCATTTCACCAACAAGCCCGGTAAGCCTTCCATATCAAATCTCGCCCCTTTTACCTTGTTTTCCTCTGGGTCGATTCGGTAGTTCACCGCTCCTCGAAAATCGGCCATTTCCAAATTGCTTTGATCAAAAACGGCTCCGCTGAGATTACTCCCCTCGAAACTTGCCTCTTGTAATTCTGCCTGTGAAAAATCCACTTCCAACAGGCTGCAATGAGCAAACTTCGTTTTCTTTAACTTGAGCTTGAAAAAATTGCAGTAGTCCAGTTGACAGTTCTCAAATCCAAATTCCATTAAAAAAGGGTTGGCTGTATTAAACTGAATCCCAAGTATTTTGCATCGTTGAAACTGAATCTGCTGAAAACTTACCTTAAACACCTTTGTATTGCTCAGATCACAGTCCTTGAAGGTACAATTTTCAAAACTTGTACCTTGTAAATTCAGGTTTGAAAAATTGCAAGCTACAAAGGAGCAATCGGTGTATTCCCCGTTCTGAAAATCGGAAGGAGTAAGGTTTTGAAAAGTTTGTTCGATGAAATAAGGCATAGGAAATATTTTTTATTGAATCACCTGGAGGTACCTGCCCATCCAATAAGGCAATAGCCAAATATCCCCGGCACTATAGGCGGTCATTCCCTCGTTGCCTCCGTCCAGCGTAAACCTGTTGGCATTATGCCGTGCAATTCTTGTTTCTGATGGAGGCAGTACGCGAGTTGTGGTCTGTCTTCTAAAGTTGGCAGGGAGGAATTCAAGGTCTTTTCTGTGGCTATTTTGCGTTTGCCAGCCAATTAGGTCGATGGGATGTCTTTCCAAAAACCAGATCGATTCTTTCAGATCAAAGTTTTCGGGCTGTACCATTGCTGTAAAAATATTCCAAAGCGCCTCTTTTTCAGGTCTTTCAGCTTTCCAATGGTCTAAAATCGCTTTTTTATATTGTTCCTTCAACTCAGGAGTGAAGGCATAGCGGTACAGCCCCCAATAGCCGAGGAAATACATCTCATCGTCCGAATGGTTCCAGGCATCGGAGAGCAATTTGCTCAAATCCCCACTTCCATCGCCCGCCTCGCCAATCTCAGACATAGGACGCATCAGATTTTCGAAGTATCCATGTTTTTCCATCAACTCATAGGCTTTGTTTTTATATGCCTGTTTTCCGGTGAAATGGTAGGCGGTCTGGAGCATAGCGATAATATTGGAAGAATTGAGTTTTCTGTCACCTACCTGGGTAGGAAATCCATTTACATAGTCGGGATGCCACTTTCCCCAAAGGGTGGGCTTCCCATCAAAATCAATCAGGTACAGGTTGTTTCTCAGAATGTGATCCATCAGGCTTTCCATTAGTTCGATCGATTTGGCTTTGATCCAAGGATCCGCTACGAGTTCGGCCAGTACTCCGAAAACAAAAACATGCCCAATCGCCTCATCGCTGCTGGTGGTCGCTTTCCAATCCCACTCGGGATCGGAGGCATGCTGCCAGCGGTCCGGATCATCAAGCTGCCCAATATACCCACTTCGCTCAATGGAGCGTGAGGGGAACCCTTCCACTGGATTCACGGTGTACAGGCGTTCCATGGCAAGAAGTGATTCTTTGCAGTTAGCTAGAGCGTCTTGTGAACCGGTTACCACGTACCGAAAAGCCTCTCCTGCCAGATACATTGATGTCCACAGCCCATCGTTGTCGGAATCCTTGAGCCTTCCCGTGGGTAGATTTCCTTTTTCACTAAGTTGAAGAGATGCATTGAATCCGTGCCGGATATGCATTTTTCGAACTTGATCTTCAAGCAGCTGCGCTTTCTCAGCTAGTGTAATTTCCTGAAAAATAATCGTTCCCAATCCGTTTTGGGTCAGCATATGCACCGCATTTCCATCAACGGCTAAATCCAAAACCTGCTCTCCAAGAATCCATCGCTCGCCGTAATAGTAGGAGATTTCTCCTGCTTCATTTAGGCGGAAAGCACCTTTTTTGCTACCAAACCAATAGTCTTCACCAACCACTTCCACTGCGGTGATTTCTGGCCAAGGTAACTTGGAAACCAAGGCTGAAGGCTTGAGATTTGATAAATCGAGGGTGAAAAAGCCCTCATTTGTACCTACGACTGCCAAATCTTTCGTCGGGTGTAAATCAAAGGAGGTTAGACCTTTACCGGTAAAAAGTTCGGTCACTTTATTCCCCTCTTGAGAAAAGCCTAGAATCCCATCCTCATGAAGTAGCAAAAACCTATTCCTTTTTTCTTCAAAACAGATATCAAAGATTTGTTGCTTGATTGGTATTGGACTGGTTTTCAGTTCCTTTCTGAGGTACTGAATTTGATTTTTACCCACTGCAACAAAGTCCATCCTATTTCCCCCTTCAAAAGCATAAACATCCTTTAATGCATGTGAAAGGTACAAGTCACCAGCCCAGGCATTGCTCAGAATGGCTTTGTCACTGAGGTACACTAGCTGGTCTTGGTATCGCTGGATCGCAAGAATTTGCTTGTCTTTCATGGACAGGTAAGACTGATCGGGCACAAGTTTGCCATCTTGCTGGAATGCTCCATAAGCCGGTCGGAGCAGTTTACCGTTTTCGACTACCTGAACGGTTCCGTTTCTGTCCACCGCTAAGCTGAAGCGATTGCCCGCATCAACTTTGCCCGAATACTTGATGGAGAAATCCTGTTTGAAAGGTTTGTCCAGATGAATTTGTGGAAGCAACTGTGAATAAAGTGGTTGCGAGTAAAAAAGAATACCTGCCAGAAAGAGCAGGAGGTGTTTTCGAATCATCGTGCTATCGGATTTTTTCGGGATCAAGTTGAACATACTGGATTGTTTTACCTAGCGGTAAATGGCTGGAGTAGCTGAGATGGACTTTTCCGCTTGAATCCTGGATGAGTGAAGGGTAGGAAAAGCTCCCCGCTTTGGAGGAATCATTTTCAAGGTAATGGGGGGCAGACCAGGTTTTGCCTTCATCGGAAGAAATCCAAAGGGCAAGACGGTATCGGCCGTTGGAACTATCATTTCCAACCATCCACCAACGCCCATCCGTAAGAGTGAGAAGCTCCACGCTCGCCGTATTTGGAAACTCGGTCTTTTGTGCTGCTGTCCAGGAAATGCCATTGTCTCGAGAAATGCTCTGCTGAATCCTCGCCGGGCCATCCCCTGAATCTCTTAACATGGCTACGATTTCTCCGTTTTTTCTTCTGGCAAGAGCAGGTTGTATTGGGCCTTTTCCCACCAAAGGTTTACTTGGGATCCAGGTGTTTCCATCATCTTCGGAAATGGCCATCAAAGAAAAATTGAAACCATCAGAATACAAGGGTAGCAGAATTCGGTTGTTTTCCACCAAAGGTTTGATCCGGGTCATCCAGCCAATGCTTCTTTTTTTTGTGTCTGTACTTGCTTCTTGGATCATCCGTTCATAGGATGGCGCATATTCTGCCCAGGCTAGATCCGAATCCGTAAGGTCTTTGAATTTTAACTTGACTTCTTCAGCAAATTCATCTCCGGGTTTTAGGAGGATATTGTCCTGCCAATGCCAGATTGGTGAGCCTGCCGTGTAATAATCCAAACTTCTTCTTACCCGAAGTATAGACTGCTCCCATCGATTTCCCAAGACAGCAATCCAAACCAGGAAGAGTTCGTTTTTTCCATTGAGAAAAAGGACCGGATTACAATCGGGGATTCCAGGGGTGTCCGCCATCAAAAAGGGTGTCGACCACGTGTTGGAGGCTTTGACTTTTCTGGAACCCATCAAAACCACATCGTCAGCCGTTCGTTCTCCCGAACCCTGAAACCACACGGAAAGCAAATCACCATTGGGCAATATGACAAGACTGCTACCGTGGACGTGTTGGGATTGTCTGGGGAAAATTTCGTTCCGTATTTCTGGTTTTATAAGTTGATTTTGGGCAAAAGCAGGAACCAAACAAGTAGTTAAAAAAAGCATTCCTATTGAAAAAGCCCAGTTTTTAAACATGTTTTTCATCTGTTTTTAATTTGTTTTTCATCGGCCACATGGAATCTTCGCATGTTTTATAATCATCCCTGTGTGTGTCGCTTTGGGTCATGCTCGATTTCATATGATTTTTTTTACTGGATTCCACTGATTTTAAATTTCCCAAAAGCGACCTTTTGCCGGTTCCAGGTGTAAGTGAAAACCAGGTGCTCACCGTCCAAAATCAGGGATGGGTAGGAAAATTCACCATCTGGATCAGGAGTTTGTTCGACGGTTTGACGGATAGGCCAAGTTTTTCCATTGTCGGTGGAAATCGCCAGTTCGATGATATTCCTGTCTCCCCAGTTGCCACTAATCGGGTTGTACAACAGTGCGATTTTTTCGCCCCCGAGATGGGCAACCTCAATCGCACTGTTGTTGTTTGGAAGGCCTGTGAGGTACACGGGGCTCCAGGTTTTACCCCCGTCTGGGGAATCTGCGCGGCCAATTTTTCCCGACGAGCTTCTCAGCAACAGGTGGATTTTTCCGGGTGCTGATTCCCAGGCGGTAGGTTGGATGATTCCTTCCTCGGGGATGATGGTTCGGTTGATTTCAAAGTAGGGGCTTCGTTCCCAGGTTTTTCCCTTATCCCTACTCAAATCGACAAAAGCGTTCCACACCTTGTTCAATTCATGGGAAGCTGGTGCAAGCCAAGTGCCGTCGGAAAGGATGGTCAGGTGGTTTCTAACAGGGCCCCGACCACCTTTGTCCCCAGGAACAAGTTCACTCGGGGTACTCCAAGTTTCGCCTTGATCTTCTGAATATTGAACCCAGGTTTCCCAGTGATCGATTTCCTTACCTACTTTAAAAAATAGGATTACTTTCCCCTCGGCGGTTTGATGTAAAACAGGGTTCCAATGAGGATCATCCCTCACCTTGGCCACCACTTTCGGTTCGGACCAGGTTTTTCCATCGCCTTTGGAAAGCCAAATTCCTACATCATCATGTTTTTCATAGGATCCTCCAAACCAGGCTACTAGATAGGTACTGTCTCCTAGGGACGCTATGCTAGAGGCGTGGGCTTGGGCGAAACCGGGGTGGGAATCAAAAACCATACTTCGATCCACTTCTATAAGTGCTATTGAAGTTTTTTGAGGAGGGGTTTCGGATTTTTTGGAGGTACAGGAAAAAAGGAAGGTAGAGCCAATGACCAGAAAGCTGATTTTTTTAAGGATATTCACGTGTCTAACGAGTGGGGTAAGTGGATTTTTAACTATAAAACATATCGGAAAATAGCCAATCTTTTCCTTGATATTTCTCTTATTTGCAAAAAAAAATTGCAAGTGAAATTTTCAATTATTCATCTAAGGATTAAAAGCCTTCCAATCCTTGGGTTGGTGGTTTTGTTTTCGTTATATGCTTGTCAAGAACCTGCTGAGGTAATTTTACCTAAAGGTGATGACGGTCAGGTCTTTGCTATAGACACCAAGGAAAGCGAAATTCCCTATATCGTAATTGATACCGAGGGAAAAGAGATTCCTTATGAGCCGGGAATACCTGTTAGAATGAAGGTGTACAAACAGAAGAAGTTGGTTCAGGAGCAACGTATCGACTTGGAATATAGGGGAAAAACTTCCTTCCGTCTTTCTGACAAGAAAGCATTTAATTTTGAGACAGTTGACGCTTCTGGTGCTGGGGTGGACGTTTCATTTTTTGGTCTTCCGGCAGAGGAAGATTGGAGATTGATTGGTCATGTAGTCAATCTCAAAGAAAAGTATGTTTGGGATCGGAGTCTGATTTATAATCATGTTGGATACGAGCTCTCTCGTAAAATAGGGAAATATGCAAGCCGTGGAGAATTTGTGGAGGTTGAGGTAAATGGGGAATACCTCGGAGTTTATTTTTTATGTGAAAAGCTAAAGCGTGATTCCAATCGAATCGATATCAAGTCGCTCAATTCCTCATCCACCAATCTAAGTGGAGGCTATATCCTGAAAATCGACAAGGCTGACGCGGGTCCTGAACATGATGGCAAGCCATTATCCTATTTTATGAACAATTGGGATGACGATGCCAGGTATACAGCTGCGAACAGTTTTAGGAGTAATTTTGACATCTTTAAAAATAAATTGACTTTTCCCTCCTTTTTACCTCCCTATCATTCTCAACAGTATTTGGAGACCTATTTTTGGTATGAATATCCGAAAGCTGAGGATATTACTCCCGCCCAAAAGACCTTCATAGCAAACTATATAGATCAGTTTGAACAGGCACTGATTTCGGATAACCCCAGTGGACAAGAGAGAACCTACACTAATTTTATCCAGTTGAATTCCTTTGTTGACTATTTTCTGATCACAGAGCTTTGCAGAAATGTGGATGCCTACCGTTTGAGTACCTATTTGGTCAAGGACAGGGATGGTAAATTGGCGATGGGTCCGATTTGGGACATGAATATCGGATTTGATGAAGGGGGTAGAATCCCCATGAATGACTGGGTGGCCAACTACAATGCCTATGTACAAAATGATCCCTGGATGGTTCCTTTTTGGTGGAGAAGCTTGTTGGAGGATCCTGTGTTTAGGCAAGCTGTAAAAACCCGTTGGCAGTCCCTGCGCCAATCTCAGCTCAGTCCTTCCATGATTCAACAGGTGGTGGATGATGCAGTTAACTATTTGCGCAAAAATGGAGCTGTACAGCGAAATTACGATAAATGGGATCAGGGAATAGGTGTCAATTACGATCAGGCAATTTTAGAACTCAAAAAATTCCTTACAGACCGGTCGATTTGGATGGATGCCAAGATCGGGGAATGGAATTAGAAATTATCAAATTCAATGATCAATTGGATTCAGGATGAATTGAACTATTCTGGATTGGTAGGAGGGAGATTGTTTACCGATTAATCTTACTTGAATTACCCTTTGGACTACCCTCAATAGCCTCCAGCTTCAGTTGGAGGCTGAAAAATTCCATAAAAGATCCCGGTGCCGGGGCACAATTATCAATTATCAATTATCAATTATCAATTTTCAATTATCAATTATCAAGATCAATTATCAATTATCAATTATCAATTATCAATTATCAATTATCAATTATCAAGTTCAATTATCAAGTTCAATTAACAATTATCAAGCTCAATTATTCCTACTTCGTCCCATTTGAAAATTCAGAAGGCAAAATTTGAATTCAGCGAACAATTTCAAAGTTCCCCACATAATTTAAGTTCTGTGGGAAAAAGTATTTGGTAGGCTTTATTCATGGTGTAGTTTTTCTCTAAGCTTCAGGGAAATTGCTTTTAACTTTTGGTAATTAAAACATGGAAGGAAGGGATCGAGAACCTTCCTTTTGAAAACTTGTGGATTTGAACCATTAAGGTCATTGAGAAAATTAAGAATTATGGCTGAGTCTTTTTTGCAGAAATCCTACTTTCATTCGATTTAACAGTAACTCTTAATTTTCTCGTGGTTCACTCCATGAAACTGGTTTGTTTTTTCAGTAGGAGGGAAAAATGCTAAGTTTTAAAAGCGATTTCCCTGCTCTAAGCTTAAGTTCAGGAATAAAACTTATCAGATTTTATTAAGTTACCAGAATCTGACAAAGTAGGATTATCAAATCCAATAATTCTTGATTTCAAACAATGGATGAATCTCCTCTTCCCTTAGTAAATCAAAAATCTGAAATACCATTCTACAACTTACAGAACCCTAAATTCCAGTATAATTGAATGGAGTGATGGATCGCAGTTCTTTTTTTAGCTTTTGGCTGACTTGGAGCCCCTCTATAAATTCGGAAATAGACTCTTCAGTGATTTTAGAATGGGTTCGGGTAAGATCCTTTAAAGCTTCGTAAGGTTTTGGGAAGCCCTCTCTTCTTAAAATGGTTTGGATGGCTTCGGCTACCACTGCCCAATTATCCTCAAGATCGGCATCAATGGCCTCCCTGTTCAACTCCAGTTTACCCAATCCTTTTTTAAGGGAATCCAAAGAAATCAGCATGTGGGACAAAGGCACTCCAATTACACGAAGTACTGTACTGTCTGTGAGATCCCGTTGTAGCCTGGAAATAGGAAGCTTTGCGGATAGATGCTCCAGAAGCGCATTGGCAATGCCCAGATTTCCTTCCGCATTTTCAAAGTCTATGGGATTTACTTTATGGGGCATGGCAGAAGAACCGACTTCACCAGCCTTGATTTTTTGCTTGAAATAGTTCATCGCGACATATTGCCACACGTCTTTGGACAGGTCAAGAAGGATGGTATTGATACGCTTTAATCCATCAAAAACAGCAGCCAGATTGTCGTAATGTTCAATTTGGGTGGTTGGGAAGGAGCGTTCCAGGCCTAGGGAATTTTCTACAAAAGTGAACGCAAATTCATTCCAATCCACATCTGGATAGGCGACCACATGGGCGTTCATATTTCCCGTGGCACCGCCGAATTTGGCAGAGTAGGGCACTTGTTCCAACAATTCCAATTGCTTTTTCAGACGTACTACAAATACGTTGACTTCTTTTCCCAAGCGGGTAGGGGAGGCAGGTTGGCCATGTGTTTTTGCCAGCATGGGGATTTCAGACCATCCATCTGCCATGTCGGAGAGTTTATCGATTACTTCCTCCAGTGCTGGCAAAATCACTTGCTGAAGTCCCTGCTTCAACATAAGTGGTGTGGCAGTGTTGTTAATATCTTGGGAGGTCAGCCCAAAATGGATAAACTCTTTGTAGGCTTCGAGCCCCAGTTGATCAAACTTTTCTTTTAGAAAATATTCTACTGCTTTTACATCATGGTTAGTGGTGCGCTCAGTGGTCTTAATCCATTCTGCATCAGCTTGAGAAAAGTGCTTTACCCAATCCCGAAGTTGGGGGAAAATTGCATGGTCCACCTCCGTAAGTTGTGGAAGTGGTAGTTGACATAGAGCGATAAAATATTCTACTTCCACGTGAACTCTATACTTAATCAGGGCAAATTCTGAGAAAAAAGCACGTAATGGCAGAGTTTTTCCGGCATAGCGACCATCCACTGAAGAAATAGCGGTCAGGGCATTTAATTCCATATCCAATTGATTTAATGCAAAAATATGGAAGGTTCAGTACCTTCCGAATTTACAAAGGTAGGGGCCTTACCACAAATACGGGCCTTAGCTTCAATATTTCTCCGCTCTTGCCAAACTTACTTTTCAATTTTTGGGTTATTCTTTCGAATTTCTTGGGGATTTGGACGTTTTTCCTACCCGTAAATTAATTTAGCACCCAATTTACTGATAAGCCAGATGTTTAATTTCTTCAAAAAAAAGGATAAAGAAATCAAAACCAATCCCTTTTTGCCGCTGAAGGTGAGAGAAGTTGTGAAGGAAACTTTAGATACGGTAAGCATTTTCTTTGAGCAGCCGGAACCGTACCTCGACTACAAGCCAGGTCAGTTTCTCACGCTCGTGATGGAAGTGGATGGGAAAGAACAGCGCCGGTCTTATTCCCTATGCACCTCTCCATTTGTAGATCCTTTTCCTGGAATTTCTGTAAAAAGAGTAGCCAATGGACTTTTTTCAAATTTTCTAAATGAAAAGGTTTTTCCGGGTAAAACTCTGAATGTGCTAAAACCACTCGGGAATTTTACTACTGATTTCCATTCCAAAAACAGACGGCACTACTTTCTCATTGCAGGGGGAAGTGGAATCACACCAATTATGGGGATTTTGAAATCAGTTTTGGTAAATGAACCACAGTCCATTGTGACGCTGATCTATGCGAGTCGCAATGAAGAACAGATCATTTTCAAAAAGCAACTGGAAATGCTTGAATTCGCAAACTCGGAACGCCTGACTATTATGCACTGCCTAAGTCAGCCTTCAGAAAATTGGAAGGGATTGAGGGGAAGACTTTCTCCTATGGTATTGAAGGAGCTCTTTGCTAAGGCCGAATATGAACAGCGATTTGAAGAAATTTATTTTATGTGCGGACCTGAGGGAATCATGGACAGTGTTGAACAAGTCCTCAATGAATTGGGAGTAGATCAGGATCGAATTCACAGAGAAAGCTTTTTCTCTGCAGCTGCCCATCAAGCCCAGGAGGATGCACTCAAAGGAATCAATACTGGCATAATGACAAGGGACGTCACCATTGTTTTGGAGGGTGAGGAGCATGTGGTGACGGTGTCTCCGGGAAAAACAGTGTTGGAATCGGGCTTGGCTTCAGGGTTGAATATGCCTTACAGCTGTCAAAGCGGGCTTTGTACAGCTTGTCGGGGAAGAGTCCTCAGTGGCCAGGTGAAGATGGACGAAGATGCCGGATTAAGTGAGAAAGAACTTGCAGCAGGGTATGTGCTTTGTTGCGTTTCAAGACCGCTTACCGATGATATCAAAATATCTATTGAATAGAGATACACTTTGGAAAATCAAGAACTGCGCAAACTTTACCAGCAAACAGAACGACTGACCTTGGTGGTTCTGCTGATCTCGCTCCCAGCATTTGCAATTGTATATTTGTATCAAAGCTCAGGAAGGATGCCTTATTCATTTCCTGACTCGTCAGGATTTTTAAACGGGTTATTGATTTCTTTCTCTTGCACGGTATTAGTGGTTCACTATTGGGTGTTTCACCGTCATATGAAAGAAACCTTCTCCCAAGAAGAGTTGATTGAAAAGTTAAAAATTTACGCAAAGGCAACAAGCCAACGATTTGGTTTTCTTTTTTTGGTGTCTGTTTGCAGTGCTTTAGGTTTGTTTTTTACGGGGGAGCCGATCTATTCTGTGATTTTTGCTATAGCATTAGTTTTCTTTTCTTTAGCTAAGCCAAGCCCTGATAGATTGGCGCGCCTGATGAAATTGAAGAAAGTGGACCGGGAACTTTTGAGGGAGATCTCCAGACCTGGATGAATCGAGGCCGGATCGAACGTCGGATAGCGAATCTAGGCACCTGAAAACGTCGAAAACCAAGGATTGATTTACGAGTTGGGATTTTTGATTTACAAGGGTATCGACAATACAGGCCGTTTTTTGACACCTATCAACTTAGACAACCCTTACAACATTGACAACCCGGTCTTGTCTCTTGCTTCTAGCTTCTTGCTTCTAATTTCACCCCACTTTCACTTTGCTTTCCTCCTTGGCTTCATTGAAAAGTTGTTTGTTTGCTAGCCAGCGCAGAATTTCACGGGTTGTTTCTTCCATTGCCTGAATTGTTGCCAGTTCGGAAAGGACCTTATTTAGCTGTAGGTGGTGGGCAAGTGCCCAGGAGGTTCGGTACCTGCCGATTTTATAATTGTTGATCGTCTGTATTGAGGTCAATAAAACTGCGTCTTTTAGATGTTCCTGGGTGGCGGAATTGATCAGTTCCTTGGATTCTCCTATGATAGAATGAAATACTCGGCCATTTCCGGGATGACTTTTAGCTGATATTTCACGGAATATTCGTTCCAGGTTGACAATTTTATACTGACAGCTCTGAATATATTCGGTGATTTCACCCTTCAAATTGTCTGATTTCGCAATGGTCAGGTCTTCCGTCAATATTCTTTTAAGTTCTATTTCTGAATGATAGAGGTCATCCAGGTAAATAATATGCAGGTCTTGAAGATTTTCCATAGCGTTTTACAGTTTGTGTTTTTTTTCAGATCCTTGGATGTCGATCATTAGGTCGATTTTTTAATTCACAATTTCATTGGGCAATGGTTTCACTCTAGCCCCTACCCGTATGCGGGGTCATGGGTTTCCCATACTTTTTCCTTGATTTCCGAAACCAATTGGGTTTGTTTAGTGGCAGTAGAAAAGGATGGTATTTTTTTCAGACCCTTTGCATGTTCCTTCAACCTGATTTTTAAGTCTGAAAGCACGTTCATGTAATTGATAAATGCCTGAAAAGGACTGTTATAGGGATTGAATCGGTTGGATTAGTACTCGTTAGCTTTCTCACTTGTGTCCATATAATAAAAGTGATCCACCGATTGAAGCTTAGTCCAATCTTTTCTCAATTCCAGATCTCCAAAGTCATTTATCGATTCTTCCAAGTCATAAAGGGTAAAAAAAGCCTCCTGTTGCATTTCATTTCCCAAAAATTTTTCTACCGATGTCTGGTTCGGATTAAGCGAATAAAGGGATAAAAAAGAAACTGCCGATTGATTTTGTTGGCATTCATTTTCCTTATCCGAAAAAGTTATGAAATCCCAGTTCCGCGTGATTGATTCAGAAATAATGATTTCCAAACATTCCAAAATCCTCAAACCCCTTCGGATGAATGCGCCTAGTAGGTTCAAATTGAATCCAATAATGATAACGCCTTCATTTTCTTGGAATTTAGCTAGATGGTCAACCAAGCTTTTTGATATCGAACTTGGATCCTTGTGATTTAAAGATTCAATATTTAGGTTGATTTTATCATGCAAAATCAGTTGGTTTATAATACTCCCTATCTGTTGGACCAAAAGTATCAGTTGTTAAGTTAATTTAT
>CAZNND010000009.1:34244-74009 GCA_964574365.1 uncultured Limnohabitans sp. | reverse complement strand
TTAGGTAATTGTCATTTCTAAATCCAAAATCCGATTAATAAATAGCGACGTGCAATCAAGCGGATACGCAGATTCTCATAAGATCAGATTCGTTCTATAAGTCTCTAAAGTATATTTCTCGCAAAGTCAGTAAGGCGCAAAGGATGTCTCTTGTTTATTTCAACTGAAAAGTATACCACAATTTTATTTGGAAAAGGAAATCCCTTCCAAAGTGCAGATGTAGTGGATTAAAAACTTTATAGTAAATTGCCTTAAGCCAAAAACCGGAGTTTATTGATTTTTGATAAGGGCGAGCCTAATTCAAATCAATGGCTGATGTTTTTTATTAGGGTTGGCAGCGTAAACGTGTGCGAAAACCACAAGGAAATACTTGTTTGAAATGGAAGATTTAGGAAAAGTTACCATCATTTGCATTGCCCATAATCATGAAAAATGGGTGGAGGAGGCATTGGAAAGTGTAAAACAGCAGGATTATTTCCCCAAGGAATTGTTGGTCATTGATAATGGAAGTACTGATCAAACATCAGAAATGATTAAATCTTGGATTGCTCGGCAGGAAGAGTTTTTTAAAGTTCAGTTCTTTCAATATCAAGATGTCCAGCCGTATTGTAAGTTGTTTAACCACTATTTAAAACTTGCTACAGGCAAATATCTTGTGGATCTTTCTGGGGATGATTTACTTTATCCTGAGCATTTGTCCACATCAATTCATGAATTAGCAAATAATCCAACAGCTGCCTTTGTTTTTTCCGATGCCTATTTATTAGATGAAAAATCACGGATCAGAACTTTTTACAAAAGAAAATCTTCAGGAGAATTGAAGGATGAATTGGAGCTTTCCAATACTTATGAGACTTTGGTGAGAAAAAATCTGATTTGTTCGCCCACCATGGTTTTTCATACAGAAATTCTGAGGAAAGAAGGAGGCTACGACGAAGACTTATATTATGAGGATTTTGATGTGCAATTGAGACTTGCAAGAAATTATCCAATAGTCTTTTCCAATCATATTGGTGTATTAAAACGGATTCATAGTCAATCCATGTCTGCAAAACAGTACCAAAAATACGCTTCTAAAATGCTGCCAAGCACAGTGAAAGTTTGTGCAAAAATTCTGAACATGAACCGTACACAAGAGGAGAATACAGCTTTGGCTGAGCGGGTGCAATTTGAATTAAAACATGCCCTCTGGTCTGCTAATTTCGAGTCAGCCCGAGAGTTGGTCAAATTGGGTACTCATCTGGGGATAAGTAACGCGAAATTTATCTTGTATAAAATTTGGTCGAAAAGGAAGTGGGATATTACTTGGCTTTATTCTAAACTAGCCCACTGATACCAGAATTTTATCTGGATTTGAAAAATATTGTTTAGCCAGTACTAATAAATTTTCCGAGTCTAATGTTTGGAGAAAATCCATCTTTTTTAAATAAAAACTAAAATCAAGCCCGGAGTAATGTACCGCCTTGAACCTATCCATCAAATCAAATGATGAACTGAATTTAGAAAACAGCTGTCCGATGATATAGTTCCTCACGATTTCTAATTCCTGTTGGGAAATGGGTTCTGTACCTATCCGCTCTATTTCTTTGTAAATCTCGTCAATTACCTCATCCTTGTACTTCTTTTGGACATCAGCACCAATTACCCAATAGTTGTAGGTTCCAATTTCGACAAGTGAAGAACTTATCCCATAGGTGTGGCCTTTTTCTTCTCTAATATTTTTTACCAACCTAGAGCCAAAATAACCCCCAAGAACAGTATTTATCACCGATAGCGCATGAAAATCGGGATGGGATTTTGGAATTGACCAACTGCCGATTCGAATACTGCTCTGAAGGGCATCAGGTCGTTCTTCATGGATGATTTTAGTTGTTTGAAGACTCCAATTATCCTGAATTTCAAAAAAAGAGTTTACTGGCAGCTTTTCGAGCTGGTCATAAACCAAAAAAAGTTCCTTTTCATTAAAGTTACCACTTATAAAAATCTCACAATCAGACCAAAGGTTTCGATGATAATAGTTTTTAAGTATTTCTGGATTAATCAAATCAACATGTCTTTCAGTCAATTCCTGACCAAAGGGATGATGTTCACCAAAGAGGGCTTTTCTAAACAACTGGTTTGATCGACTAGAAGATTTTTCCCTTTCCAACTGTAAGGCTAATTTTCGTTGGGACTTTTTCTTTTCCAGATTTTTTTCAGGGAATGTCGCTTGGGTGAATAATGATTTGTAAAAGGGAACAACATCGGAAAGATGCTTTCGTGTACTGAGAAGACTCAAACCTTCATTAGAAAAGGAAAGAGTTGGATGTATTTCAGTGGCATGAAAATCCAAGAATTCAGAAATAACTTCCTCTGAAAAATCTGTAGTCCCCTCAAGAATCATTTGAAGAGTAAATGATGGAACCAAAGCCTGATGTAAAGGAATCCGATTTCTACTCGATTTTCCAATTACCTCAATTTTAAAAGCTTCGGTACCGGGCGTTTGAAAAGAGAATACAGGAATCCCCGAATTTAATTGCGTCTTTATCGGAGAACTTAAGGTGAAGTCTGTAGGAATAGAAAATTCCGGTGCTTTGGATCTATCCAGCCCCATCAATTTGAATTAATTGAATAGCGAAGTGTAAAACGGAGTGTTTCAGCAAGTGGGTGATTTTGAACTTGGGGCACTAAATAAGAAAAATCAAGCCCTAATTTCTTCATCGTAATTCCTATTCCCATAGTGAAGTACCTTCTTCCTCCTTTAGATCTGTCTTCATAAAAATATCCCGAGCGAAGAGCGAATTTTTGGGCATATAAGTATTCCATTCCAAAAGATGCCGTAAATTCTTTCAGTTCTTCCTCAAATCCACCGGGTGCATCGGAAAATGAACCAAACATTCCAGCGATCAATGCTCTCTTTGGGTCTTGCCCTGCAGCAATGATTAGATTGCCATTTTCATCTGTTGCTAAGGTTCCATCCTGATTAGTTTTATAAATTGGAGGTGTTGGAACCATTAGTTTATTCGCATCCAAGAGAAAGGTGAGCGAGTTGTTGGTATCAAAATTGATTTTATAGGCAGTTCCGATTCTGAAATTGGTTGGAATGTAATCTAGATCTTCCGCACTGTTGTAGGTTATTTTTGGTCCGAGATTGCTAATAGTTGCGCCCCAAGACCAAGTACCGCTTTTCTTACCAATTAAAATCGGCTTTTGATAGTAAAGACCTATATCCGCTCCTAGACTTGTTCCCGGTCTTGCCTCAGAACCACCTACGGAAGAAATATTTCCTGAAAGATTAGAATGGATAAATCTTGCAGAAATTCCGATAGCAAAATTTTTGGAAAGTTTTCTTGAATAGGTTCCACCAATGGAAATATCTCTAGGATTAAATTCTCCTACAGGATTACCTCTCCCATCTGTTAGCTCAATGTCACCCATATTAAAGTACCGTATATCCATGCCCCAAGCGGAATTTTCATCTATTCGCTTAAATCCGGTAAGGTAATTTAAAGACATATCGTTGACCAATTTTCCCAACCAGGGAGAGTAAGATAGGGAGAACCCAGTATTTTCCTTGATAAAAGAAAGTTTACCTGCATTCCAATGAGCAGAATTTGCATCAGGTGAAGAAGCGGCTCCTACATCGCCCATTCCGGAATGACGTGAATCCGGAGCGAAATTGAGAAAAGGTACGGCGGTGGTGATTACCCTCCGGTTGGGATCCTGTCCGGATATAATCACACTGTTCTGTGCAATAGATGTTAATCCAGCCAAAGCAAAAACTACCGTGAATATGCTTTTCTTTTTTAAAGCGGCCTTTTTATTCATTGAATCAACAGTTTTCCGCTCACAGTGTCCGAATCCAGTCCGAGCTCTGATTTAAGCGATAATTTGTAAATATAGGTTCCTTTCGCTGGATATTTTGTTTTGGTCTGGAAAAAAATCCAGTTCCAACCCTGAATACTTTCCTCTGCTTTTACAAAACGAACGGTTTCAGAAAAAAGTATTTGACCAATGCTGTTGTAAACTTCCAAAGTAGCCTCAAAGTTTTCACCAGGTCTGTTGTGTCGAAAGTTAAAGGTAGTCTGTTCTGAAGCTGGATTAGGGAAAACCTGGTGTTCCATGATTTTGATTTGATCACTTCCCTTGACTTCAATGATGAACCGTAATTGACCTTTATTTCCGGCATTATCCCAGGCGACAAGCTCAATTTCATTAACCCCTTCCTGAAGCCCCCTCACTAGGAATTTAGCCTCGCCTTTTGTGAAATCTCCTTCTAAAGCTTTGTAATTTTGATTAATGTAAATAGGATTATTCTGATTTACACGAAAATAAAGTGTTTTTTCCGGGTTCTCTGAAGAAATATAAATTCCGCTTTGGTCCGAAAAATTCGCAGTGATTTCCACTTGCCTCGTAGCTATAAGATAGTTGGTTTGTTCAGATCCTTGAATTTGAATGCGTATTTCAGGACTTTCACCATCTGTGGATGTTGGCATATCCTTTTTTTCACGGAGTTCAATTTTGCGCCCCCCCCCCGCGTACGTATTTTTTCCGATATCTAAGGCAGAAATTCTGAATTTCAACTCGCCCGGTTCTTTGTTGGCTAATTCTGGAATGATCACCCTTGCGGAAAATTTCCCGTTTTTAACTTCTCCTTCACCCCTGAAAAGCAGGTTGATTTCAGATTCAAATTCAAAGGGGCTGTTTTCATCTCCCTTAGTTTTTTGTTTAAAAGGTCTGTCCCAAAGTTCAACTCTGAATTTTCCATCAAAATTTGGAATAAGGGCTTCAGTAAGTGGATCTGAGATCACTCCTATAAGGTCAACCTGGTCTAGGCTGCCAAGGCTATCTTTGGGATTTCCAGTTCGCAAATCCAAAAGTTGCTCAACCTTAACCTTGAGTTCAGGACTGATTAATGTTAAACTCGGATCTCCGAGCAAAGAGAAGTTCCTGTTTAATGGGCCATTTAGACTTAAGTTTTTGGTATTTCGAAAGATCGTTCCCAAATCTTGCCCAAATCCATCTTCGGATTTGAAAACCTCCTCAATAAAAGCTTGATTAAGTTTGAAATTGACGCTGCTGAATACAGGTCTTCCCGTGCTAAGTAACCCAATAGCCCCCTTACGATCTGCAAAGAGTAATTCTTCAGCCGCAGATCGTAAAAAGGGACTGTCATGCCTGCCAAATTCGCACGTTGCAGTTACCCACAAGGGCAGGGGAGTTTGTTGCTTCCAATTTTCAATATCCTGAATTTTAAAAATTTCTTCTGCAGTTAGGGTGGTCTCGTTGCCATGTCCTATATAATTCAAAATCAGAGTCCCTCGTTCAATAATTTCTTCAAGCGCCTCTTTTGCTGTGGGGGATTTTTGGGTATTGCCTGTTTTTGGTTGCTCAAACTGGTCGAGATAAAGTTTTTGACTTCGGTAAAAGGGGTGGTTTTTTTTTAAATATTCTGCATGAACTTCCGCATCCCGCATGTGGATAGAATTGTCACCATCGTCTGCTAAAAATGTAAGCATGTTGCTGGGGAAATCGTAAAATCCTTCTTTTTCATAGTGAATTACCTTCTCTACCCAAGTTGAAGCCTCCCTACTGTTAATAGCGGGAATTCTTCCAATCCCAATTTTCAGCTGTTCATCCCCTTCTTTGGATTCTTCCCAAATTCCTTGTCCCCAATCAAGCAATGCGAAATAGTCATCTGAACTGAATGTGGTAAGTGGATCAAGGCTGCTTACACTGGTGTAAATGGGGATCAAATTCGGTCTTCCGCCCAGTTTGCCTTTGTAATCAAAGGTCCCTTTTCCTAAAATCAAAACATTTTTAAGGGATTTGCCTTCTTGGTAGGTTTTGGCTAAAAAATTTCTGATTGCCGTAATGTCCTTATTTCCATAGCCATACCAATCAAAAATTGTTGAAATTCCAATCACTTCGGTTGGTATTCCTAGCGATTCTTTGTGGGCTTTAAGTCGGTTTGCAGCTTGCAGAAATTGTGGACTTGTGATGATCAGCAGTTCTGCTTCGCTTACGGGGTAAAGTTGCTTTGGAAGTGGGATTAATTTGGTAATGGTTTTTGTAGAGGATGGTGAAAAAACTACCCATTTTTTGCCCGTAGCAGATTTCCCCGAGGTGAAGAAAACAGGTTTAAAAAAATCGCTGATTTCCCAAAGTTGCTTTCCGTTTGGTAAAAAAACGGGAGATGCTTTTTGACTGAAATAAATTCCATCCGATAAATTTTCTATCGAGACTGGAATCCCTACAGCTACATAGTCTAGAAAACCGGCCCCAGTTCCCTGAAAACTAAAACGGAGTTGGTTAAGGCGATTTCCTGCAGGAATAAATTCAATTTGAAGGAACTCTTCCCTTCCTTTGATGCCATAAATGGAATTTGGAATGGGATTAAAATCTATTGTAGAAACTTGTTCATTGCCTGAGAAAATCCTCATTTGAGATGGACTTTCCGATTGACTCATTAGTTTCGTTTTCAAAAGCCAAGGACTAGATGAATTAGAGCTTACTCCAAAATTCACAGCCAGGCTTTGCCCTTGTCTAATGGGGTCTGAATACCAAGACCTTCCTGAATTCAGGAGATTTGTTTTTTCTTCTTTAAGGATTTTGAATGAGTAAAATGGCAAGCCACCATCTGGGCTATTCGGGGAGCCTTCTAGTTCCAAGATCCTTTGAGGTCCTGTTGATTTTCCAAGTACATAGTAAAGGGTATCTGTGTAGATGTGGTTCAACAATTGGACAGATCCCGTCTCCGACAGTTCAATGTGTTTAGGCCCTTCAAGAAAAACGTAAAGTGCATCTGTTGATTTCCATGAGGGAATTTCCTGTAAACTTAGCTGGGCAGAGTCCAATTTCTGAGGAAGCATACTGGGGTATCCAAAAAATGCGAGTTCTGACAAATCCTGAAAACCTTTTTGTCTGGCCTCAAGTGCTGTGATTTTATAAACTCCCGATTCGGTAATCCCAAATTTGAACCATTGATTCTGAGCAAAAGAATTTGTAAAGCTCAAAATCAAAAATACAAAACCAACTGTCGTGGGTTTATAAGTGTTCATTCATTTCCTGCGACTTGCTCTAAAATAGACAACCCAATATACGATAAAATCAAGAGAGGAACTCCAGCGAGTTGCAACCAGCTAATAGCTACTAGTCCTAAGCCAATCAAAATGTACCGATAGGTGTTTTTTCTAAGGCTGAAATCTTTGAATTTGAGCGCAATTAGAGGAAGTTCAATAATCAACAGAACTGCAAAAATCCAAGCAATTCCAATCACCACCCAAGGCTGCATCAAAAAGGTTCCAAGAGTAGGCCACCGTTCAGCCAAATGTGGAATTGTGGAAAGGAGCATCGCATTTGCAGGAGTTGGGAGGCCGATGAATCGGTCGCTCTGTCTGCTGTCCAAATTGAATTTAGCAAGACGATAGGCTGAAAGTAAAGGTACAATCAATGGTAGGTAGG
The DNA here is from genome assembly GCA_964574365.1 of uncultured Limnohabitans sp. Lineage (GTDB taxonomy): Bacteria > Bacteroidota > Bacteroidia > Cytophagales > Cyclobacteriaceae > Algoriphagus. The sequence continues at coordinate 66,566 of CAZNND010000009.1, read as the reverse complement.
AGAACCCTTCCGGAGAGATGTCTGAACGAATCAATGCGAATAAAATCACTCCTGGCAATACGCCAAAAGAAACTACATCTGCCAAAGAATCAAGTTCTTTTCCGATGTCACTTTGAACTTTAAGAAGTCTTGCCACAAATCCATCCAAAAAATCAAAACCTGCGGCTATGAGGACAAAATAGGCTCCTGAGTGGATATTTCCATCCAAAACCCAGATAATACCCATAATCCCTGATAACAGGTTCAGAAGAGTGAGTGCGTTCGGTAGTTGAGCTGTAATTTTCAAAAGCTGGCTTTTTCTCCTACAAATGGATTGTGAATTTTCTCCTGACCGATGGTTGTTTTAGGTCCATGGCCTGGATAAATAGTCGTTTCTAAAGGCAAGGTAAATAATTGCTCCTTTATTTTTCGCAGGAGCAGCTGATGATTACCCCCGGGTAAATCTGTTCTCCCAATGCTGCCATTGAACAAGGTGTCACCTGCGATACAAGTTGTACTTTGTTCGTGGTAAAACACCACATGACCAGGTGAATGTCCTGGCACAAATAGAACCTGGATTTGTTCACTACCCACCTGAAGCAATTGTCCTTCTTCTAAATAGGTATTTGCCATTGACGGTTCATATCCATGAAAGCCATAGCTTGGTGCATATACTTCCACGGATTTCAAAACAGTCGCTTCATTTGGGTGGATGAAAAGTGAAACCTGATAGTTTTTCATTGCCCACGAATTACCCAAGACATGGTCAATATGACAATGTGTATTCCAAAGTTGTTTGACTTTGAGGTTGTGGGATTTAACAAAATCGTCCAATTCCATTCGTTCAGTGGATGTAAAGCAACCCGGATCAATCAAAGCCGATTCCCCAGAATCATCATAAATCAAGTAGGTGTTTTCTTGAAAAGGGTTAAACGTGAAGGTTTTGATGTTGAGCATCTGAAAAGTAGAGTAGAATACAGCAAAGTAAAGAATTATGGGTTTAATTTGGGGTATGGAAATAGATTTTTTAATCATCGGTCAAGGTTTGGCGGGCACTTCACTTGGGTATCTCCTGATGAAGGAAGGCAAAAATGTGGCATGGATTGATCAGTCCGACCAAAATCAAAGCAGCCGAATTGCTGCGGGGCTATACAATCCGGTTACAGGGCGGAAGATGGTTAAAACTTGGATGGGTGAATTGATTTTTCCATTTATTGAGCCTTTTTACCGGGAAATGGAGGACATAACAGAAAGAAGATTTCTGAATCCTGAAAAAATCTACCGCCCATTTCTTTCTATTGAGGAACAAAATGAATGGATGGGGCATTCCAGCGATCCGGTCATCCAGAATTTTATTGATAAGATCTACACAGAAAGCAGATTTAAAGAAGTTAAAGATCCCTTTGGAGGAGTTTTATTGAACGCTTCCGGATGGTTGAATATTCCTGATTTGCTTGAAGGAATGAAGGGATTTTTTGGGGAGCGCCTAATTCAGGGGACTTTTCTGGAGGAAGAGTTGACTCAGGATGAGTCGGGTTGGATCTATAAAGGTTCCCGCATTAAGCATTTGGTATATTGCAATGGGCTTGGATCAATGAAATCGAGGTTTTTCTCCTTTTTGCCTTTTGCGCCCGTAAAGGGAGAAATTTTGGAGGTAAAGCAGGATTTTAATCCACAATGCATTTTAAACCGAGGGGTGTTCAGGGTTCCTTTAGAAAATGGAAATTTCCGCGTGGGCTCAACCTACACCTGGCATGATCTGGATCAAGGGCCCACCCTGCAGGCAAAGGCAGAACTTTTGGAAAAATTAAATACCTTGGTTGAGGTAGAAGTTAGCGAAGTGATAGAACATAAATCCGGGGTTCGTCCTGCCACGAAGGATAGAAAACCATTTTTAGGTAAACATCCGATCCATCAAAGCGTTTACATATTCAATGGCTTCGGAGCTAAAGGTGTTTCCCTAATTCCCTATTTTAGCAGGATGATGAGGGATTTTCTCCTTGAATCTAAACCATTGATTCAGGAGGTGGACATCTCAAGGTATTTTAAGTATATTTAAACTCAATAATTCAGTCACGAATGCGAATTCAGGTACTTCGGCATGCTCTTTTATTTTGTCTAACACTTTGCTTTTATGAGGCATTAGCCCAGTTTGACCAAGAAAGATTTGGAAAAAACAGGGTTCAGCATAAAGAATTCAAGTGGTACTTCTATTCCTCTAATAATTTTGAGGTCTATTATTATGATAGAGGCGGACCAAATGCCAAAATGGCAATTGATTTCTTGGAGTCTGAATTTGACAAAATAACTCAAAGTGTGGGTTATGTAGCCTACACCAAACCAAAAATTTACATTTACAACTCACCTGAAGAACGTTTGCAGAGCAATCTTGATTTGAATGCCCTACAATATACGGAAGAAGGTCAGACCAAATTCAGTAGATTGATCGCAGAGGTTGCCTATAAAGGCAGAATGGATCAGTTTAAGGAAGACGTGATTTTTGCGACAGTTAAAGTAATCATTAGAGAAATGCTTTATGGTGCGTCAGTTGCGGACGCTTTTCAAGCTAATCTTGTCAATGATTTTCCTGATTGGTACGTGGATGGTGCTGCGCTATATTTAGCTAAAGGCTGGAGCCGAGAAATGGATGATTTTATCAGACAATTTTTAAAAGATAATAAAAATCCCAAAATCCATACGTTAACTGGGATCGAGGCAGGTTTGGTGGGGCAGTCCATTTGGAATTATATCTCGGAAAAATATGGGCGAAGGTATGTTTCCAGTATTCTAAATCTATCAAGAATCAATAGAAACGAAGAAAATAGCATTGCCAATACCATCGGACTTAACATCAAGACATTTTTTACCGATTGGCAGCAGTTCTACTTGAGAGTCAACGAGCCCGTTTACAATTCTTTCAAAAAAATTGACTCAAAAAATGCGATAGCAACCACCGCCTCAAGGATGGATGGTTCAATTTCAGATGTAGAGTTCAGTCCAAATGGGCTTCAGCTTGCCTATGTACTGAATAATGCAGGCAAATTTAAAGTCATTGTCCGTGATATTTCTTCAGGGTCAGAGCAGATAATTTTTCAGGGAGGTGCTAGGTTTGAGGAGCTCCCACCCAATTTATCTTCTCCGGTAATTGCCTGGAGAGATTCTGCCATTCTTGCCATTGCCTCATTTAAAAGAGGATTTACCACCCTCAGGCAGCGATCTATTGACGGTTCGGTTCAGGATAAAATTTTTCTAAGGAATATTACCCAGATTCTAAGTCTGGATTTTAATGATTCAGGAAAGAATATGGTTCTTTCTGCTATTTCCAATGGGAGAACAGATATTTATACACTCAATGTCCGAGGTCAGGGAAAAAGGTTGACCAATGATATTTTTGATGATTTGAGTCCGGTTTTTTTAAACGACTCCACCATCATTTATTCTTCCAACTTTACTGAACTTCCTGATTCAGTGCTTACGGCTACCCCAGACATTAGAGTTCTTCCTAATCAGTATAATCTGTACGTAGCTCAAGTCCTTAAAGACACTACAACTTTTACCAAAATCACCAATGCAAACAGCAAAAACCTGATGCCCAGGAAGGTGAATAGCAATTCCTTGCTTTATTTGAGTGATTTGAGCGGTATTACCAATATCATGCGCCACAATATCGGTAATCAAATCTCAAGTCAGATATCAGCATTTGACAAAAGCGTGGAAGTTTTTGACGTATCCAATCGTATGAATAAAATCGCCTATGCGGTGAGATATGGTAAAGAGTCATACCTTTTTGCTGAAGAGTTAAGCAACACAGATCAATTTACTCCAAGTACGCCAAGGGTTCAATTAGCACAAGCAAAGGATTTGAATGAACGACTTGCCGCAAGAAGGTTACTAGAATCTAAGAATCCTGCAACTCCTCCTAAGGAAGCTGCACCTGCCGAGCCAATCACTCCGATAATTGCTCAGGATACGACTACAAAAAAATCCTCTTCGATTGATCTTAATAGACTAAGGTTTGAGTCTAAAAAAGGTGTGAATACAGAAAATTACGTCTTTGATACCTTACCACCTACCACGGTACCCACCCAACAAGAAGGATTGATTAGACAGGAACCTACCCGATCAAATATTTTGGAGGCATTTAGGAAACAATCCTTGCAGAGAAGAGTGTCAGGACCACGACCCATGGAGCCTCAATTTTTCACAAATAATATCAATTCAAGGTTTGTGGTTGATCCACTAAGGGGATTTGGGATCAGTCTTACTGGTAAAATGTCCGATATTCTAGACAATCATTCTGTAACTGGGGGAATAATGACAGCTCTGGACTTTAATTCCGGAGGAGATGTTTGGTTTGAATATGAATATTTAAAATCAAGATTAGACTTTAGGGGAAGATATGATCGAAAAACGATTCGGATATCCGAGGATGATATTACCTTTCAAAAGTATGTCCTTACAAAGATAGAGGGTGGGGTCTCATATCCATTGAATATTCATTCCAGAGTTTACGTAGCACCTTTTTTGGCTAAATCGCAATATTTCAACCTCAATACAGATTCGATTGTCTATGGCAAAGTCCAGGATCAAAACCGATTCGATGTTAACTATTTGGGTGGAAAAGCGGAATTTGTTTACGACAGAACGGAACCCATGGGCCTTTATTCCTTTACAGGAGCAAAAGGAAAAGTAGGATTTACACACCATCAAGGTTTAAATCAGGGCAACAGGTCATTCAGTAATTTTTATCTTGATTTTCGTAATTATCAAAAGATCCACAAAAACATTGTTCTTGCATCCAAACTTTATGTTGGTTCTTTCTTTGGCGCTAACCCTCAGAATTACCTTGTGGGTGGTATGGACAATTGGCTATTCAATGAGTTTTACAACCCGCCTACCAATCGGCCTGAGCCTTCTCCAGTGAGGAATCCATCAGGGAATGAAAATTCAAATATTCTATTTGCGGATTTTGTGGATTTGAGGGGGTATGATTACGATGAGATTAGGGGTAGAAATGTAATTACCTTTTCTTCAGAATTGAGGATACCGTTATTTTCTTACCTAACCAGGGGAAATATTACTTCAAATTTTGTGAAGAACTTCCAAGTTGTAGGGTTTTATGATATCGGTTCGTCTTGGAATGATGCCGCTCCATGGGAAAGGGTAAATGACCAAAATACTGAGATAATCAATACTCCGGGTTCTCCCTTTGTGATTACATTAAACAATTTCAATAATCCATGGCTACAAAGTTATGGAGCAGGATTAAGGACGGTTCTTCTCAATTATTATGTCAAATTTGATGTAGCCCGTCCCATTAGAAATTATAAAGCTGAAGATCTCAAGTTTTATTTTACCTTAGGGTATAATTTCTAATTTATCCTGATTATGATTAAATCCATGACCGGCTATGGGGTAGCAGGTTTAGAGAATGAGCAGATGGTCATTCAAGTTGAAGTTCGCACGCTCAACTCTAAGTTTCTTGACCTTTCCGTTCGAAGCCCGAGACAATTTTCAGACAAAGAACCGGAAATAAGAAACCTCACCCAGGCTGTTTTGGAAAGGGGAAAAGTGGGCATCTCAATTGAGTTTCTACCAAAGGGTACGCAACACTTGCCCGTTAGTATCAATGAGGATCTCTTCAAAACCTACTTTAGTGAATTTAAAAAATTGGCTGATTCCGTTGGAGGACTGTCTAGTGATTTGTTTAAACTTGCGCTTCAGGCTCCTAATGTCATGACCACCCTTACACAGGAGCGTGAAGAAAGTGAAGATTGGAATCAAATTAAACTTATTCTTGAAGTCGCCTTAAAAAAATGTGATGAGTTTAGGAAAGATGAGGGTGCAGCTCTCTTTCAAAAGCTGATAGAAAATTTGGATGCGATTCGTAGAAATCTTGAAAAGATCAAGATATATGAACCTATTAGAAAGACGCACATACAGACCAGAATTAGGTCTCATTTTTCCCAGTGGATGGAAGAAAATTCATTTGACGCCAACAGGTTTGAACAAGAGTTGATTTATTATTTTGAGAAAATTGATGTCACTGAGGAGCTTGTACGGCTTGAAACGCACTTGGATTATTTTACAAAAACCATGGCTGAGGAAGTTAATCAGGGGAAAAAGTTGGGATTTATTGCCCAAGAAATTGGAAGAGAAATAAATACCATAGGATCAAAAGCAAATGATGCTGAAATCCAAAAACAAGTGATTCAAATGAAGGATGAACTTGAAAAGATTAAGGAGCAATCCCTGAATATTTTGTAAAATAAGGCATTTCTAAGCGAATAGTAATGGTTTTTTTGATTCGGAATTAGGATTATCTGCTTATTTACAAGTAACTAAATTCCTAAGCAATAAATTAGCATGTGTATCGGGATTATTTCACGTTTGTATTAGTTCTCATAATTTCCCCTTAATCCAAAGGCAGGTTAGTCTATTCCAATTACAAGTTTTTATTTCGGTTCCAATAGGTCAAAAAATGGTTGTAAAACCGGTGGATATACCTGTTTTAGTAGGTGTCTATAAGCGGGATTATCAAAGATTTTTGATTCACCAACTAGGGAAAGAATAAAAAAACCACAAAGCAACCTAGAAAACATAGTGGGATGTGATTTTCTCGATAACTAGTTGCACCTTTGTTTCCTAGATACATTAGAATGAAACATAGTTTTTCGGAACGCTACCGATTTTTTTCTATACGAGGTCCTAGGTTAGGGATGTGTTAATTGTGGTTAATCCTTTTCATGATTATCCGCTTCTATATAAGTAAAAAAGACTGGATTTTGGAAATTCCAGTTCCTGATTTACTTTTTATTTGATTGAAACAATGTCCTTATTAAAACATTTTTTCTAAAAACAAGCTAGTTAACTACCCAAAGAATCGATTTTTGGATCGGAAAAAGGCTGAAAAATTTTATATGTATATACGTTTCTTTGCCAGTGGAAATTAAATCCGATAAAATTTTGAACCACGAAGGTCACGAAGGACACGAAGGACACAAAATTTTTTTGAATTGTTCTTTTTTCGCGTTTTACCATTTTTTACTCAAATCAGGTTAGTTAATCGTTTTTCTAAGAAAACATAGGTTAAGTACACAACCTGGAAAAGCTAAAGCTTTAAATTCTAGGGTTTTAAACTCAAAATTGGAAGTTTAGGTGTGTTTTGAATTTTATATTCGGCTCATCACTTTATGCTTTTTTTTGTATCGATTTATACCCCTAAACTCCAACAAAATGAAATTTGGCTGCTGGCAAGATTCCGTATATCCATAAAATTTTAATTTTTCTTTGCGCCTTAAGCGTTTTTGAGAGAAAAATTATCCTCATAGGATCAGATTAGATATATAAGTCTCTAGGCCATCTCTTGCAAAGGCGGAAAGGCACTAAGGAAGTCTCTTTCTTTCCTTTTCATTAAAAATCTTCTTGGCAGGCAATTTTTAGCTCTTTTTCAATCAACAATTCCTTTTAGAATGAAAGGTAAAAAATGGCTACTTGTAGATAGTCGGATATTCATAATCCTTTTTATGTTTTTGTTGATTTAATCGAATAGCCCAATTCATTCAACGTCATACCATCTATGAACATAGTATCGAATACAATAAAGACCTTTTTCCTGATTCATGTCCTAACCAAATAAATCCAACCTTAAGGGCAATTAAGCAGATACACAAAAAATTCATAGGTATATACGCTTCTTTGCCTGTGGAACTTCAACCATTACAAGATATTTGGCTCGATATTTAGCGTTCCATACTTGTCTGCCGAAGGAGGATTCGATATGGATTATTGATCGTCCACTAAACAGCCCTTAGAAGTCGTTTCTTTCTTGCTTTTCATTTTTTTCGCTCCTTTCACTCCTTTAAACATCAGATTTTGCTACTGACAGAATTCCGTATGTTAGTAAAATTCATTTTCAAATTTTATTTCACGAATTGAATACCAACGAAAGAAGATGTTTAATTTATGTGGAATAAAAAAAGGCTGCCATATGGCAGCCTTATGATTTTAGCTTAGCTTAAATCGGATTGGAAGTCTCATTCTAGTCCGTACCGGACGTCCTCTTTGCTTTCCAGGTTCCCACTTAGGAGCGTTTTGAACAACTTTGACCGCTTCTTCATCGCAACCACCGCCAATTCCTCTAAGAACTTCTACGTCCTGAATGGATCCGTCAGTATTGATAACGAATACAACAATTACAGTTCCTTCAATTCCCATCCTTCTTGCCTGGGTTGGATATTTTAGGTTTTTGGAAAGATATTCATTCCATCCTGACATTCCACCCGGAGGGTTTGGCTGATTTTCTACTACATCGAAAATTTCATCAGGCTTCTCTTCAATTACAGGAGCATCAGAGATAACTACTTCTTTGATTACTGTAGTTTCTTTTACGTCAACGTCGAAGTTAACTTCAATTTTCTCCTCAATTTCTACCTCATCAGGAATCTCCTGAATGATTGGTTGCTCCATTGGAGGAGGAGGAGGTGGTGGTGGTGGCTGTTCTGTGATAGGCACATCAAGCAGTTCTTCGAAATTGTCGTTAACGTTACCCATATCCTTGAGGGAAGCATCGTCAACTGACCTATATTCGAAGGCAGCAAGAGTAAGACCTACAGCTACTGCCAAACCAAGGTTGGTGAACATTCCCACCTTCTTGGTTAAGTCAGCACTAGGAGACTTTTTTGCTTCCATGGCGAATTTGGTTTTTACAGGTTAATCGTTTCTGATTTACTAACAAGTGTAAGAATTATTGAAGACTAATCCAAAATGAATTTAATAGAAGGCCATTTTAAATATGCAAAAAATCCTAAAACGGCTCCAACTACATTGACTAGCATATCCATCCATTCAAAAGATCTGTTAGGAATAGCTTGCTGAATGGTTTCTAAAAGAATTCCCACTAAGATTCCAAAACCTAAAAAGTTGATCCATATTCTTTTACTCTTGGATAATTGTTCATTTTTCTTTATTCCAACTCCAGCCCAAAGATAGGCTTGAATGGAAAAACAGAAAAGATGAATGAATTTGTCTTGGAAATCAAATAAATTGACTTCTGGCAAATCCTTTCCGGGAGTAAGCATAGCAATACAGATCAGAATCAACCAAGATAAGGCAAGGAAGAATCTTAAATTCATTCTATTATTGTCCTATCAATTGTTTGTAGGTATCTACATCCATCAAATCAGAGGGTAATTCTCCTGAGATTTTAACTTTAATCATCCAACCATTTTCATAAGGAGATTCGTTTACCATCTCAGGCGATGATTCCAACTCAGAATTGAATTCAAGAATTTCACCGGTCAATGGCATAAAAAGATCAGATACAGTTTTTACTGCTTCTACGGTACCGAAGACTTCCCCTGCCTCTACAGTTTCCCCGAGAGTCTCAACTTCTACATAGACAATGTCTCCTAGTTCTTTTTGTGCAAAATCGGTGATTCCAACCGTAGCTACATCCCCGTCAATTCTTACCCATTCGTGATCTTTGGTGTACTTAAGTTCCTGTGGAAAATTCATATTTATGTTTTTTTTGAGTGATTAAAATTAGGAGTAATAAAACGACTTTTAAATGGATTTGCTAAAAAAATCTATTGAGAAAGATTGAAACGTAGCTGTCCTCCAAAAGCGGTGCTTGTTCTTCTATAAGACGTGGTTACCCTTGGATCGTTGATAGTCCGCTCAATGTAGAAGGTTAGATTTAAGCTTCGGTTAACTACGTAGCTTGCTGTTGGCCGAAATTGGAAGCTGAAATTTCCATTGGTGACAGTTGCCTTCTCCTCTATTTTTCTTTGTATTTGCTGGGTATCTACCACTTTTGCATCTAGCCTCATTTGAAGATCATTTTTCAATACTTTTTGTGCGCCATTGATTTTGAATGGTATTTTCACCCCTGCTTTGGTATAAGAAAGTGTCAGTCCAAAATCGTTGCTTCGCTGTTCGGTTATCTGAGCATTAGAAAGATTCAACCCCAGATTTCTTTCTTTGTTGTAATTGATCCCAATATTCATCCGTTGCTTGGTAAGGATATCCAAGCCAATAAGTGGGGAAAATCGCTCAGATAGGACCACTTGGTTGAGTATATAAATTGGAATGAATTGGCCCTCAAGATTGGTGAGATTTGGACGCTGAATTCGCTGAAGCGTGTTGAATAATTCAAGTCCTTGTTGATATTGTAGCGAATTGGAAAAGTTACTCACGTCATAGTTTGAAGAATAGGCATGGGTAAGATTTATGCTGCTGAAAATTTCACTCAATCCTTTCAGTCTTGAAAGTCCCCGGTAATCAACCCTCCAATTGGGAAGTGGAGTTTTCGGGAAGGAGCTGATAGTGGAAGTATTGGGATCCTTACCTAAATAGGCTGCTAAAAAGGATGGAATCAACACATCTTGCCCGTTTATTCCAAATTCTCCTTGAGTAAGTGACTGGCTTTGAAGGCGCTGTTGAATGATAGATCTAAAATTTTCGAAGTCCGTAAACAAGTTAGATTCATTTTGAGACTTTATTCCCGAAAAAGTAGTACCTATCATAATTGTGGATATACTGTAAGAACCAAGCCGATTTGGACTTAGGGATTGGAAATTTCCAGGATTATCAATAGAGTTTCTAAATATCTCATTGTAATCTCCCATTTCGCGTTTTTTAGCCTCCAAAGTTATCCTAAAATCCCGTATAGGTTCAGCTAATCCGGTAAAACGCATGTTCATTGCCCGGTTTTGTCTGAAGCTCTGGGTCAATTCTGGACTTGGTGCCATGAATTGGTTCTGGGCAAGTTGATAGCGCAAGGAAGGGTTTTGACTACCAAAGACAAAAGCCCAGCCTGGATTTTCCCATGCTCTATCCATTCCTAGAAGGCCTGTATTCGGCATATATCCCGGTAAAAATGTTCCTTCAACCACCCCATAGTTAAACGTGACTTCCTTAAGCATCATCAGAAATTTGAGAATTCCGTTGGTGATGGGTGTTCCAATGGTGTCTGTAGCCTCTTGTGTTTTTCGTCCGGGAATCGAAGGCCGCTTAGGAGCATTGAGAGCTGCTAGTTTTTTGCTTTTATTATATAGTTTCAATAAATCCAATTTACCTGTAATTGATTGATCGCGTGTATTTTGGATAATATTTCCCAAAGTGTCTCGCTGCCCGATTGCACCCGTTTGCCAAGTGTACGAGGTCAACATTCTATAATCTGCTTGAACCCAATCTGTAAGCGGAATTTTATTAAAAGGAAACGAATAGTTTAGTGTTGCAGAATGATTGTAATTGGTTGTCCGTCCCAGTTTCAGAAAATTGGCTTTTACTGAATCTATTTTAGCTTGGGTATCCAAATCTCCATCTGGTTCGTCGATCACAGCCAGGGCGGTAGAGGTAAAATCAACCCTCAAGCTGCTTGAAAGATCCCAATTGACAGCGATAGATCTGTTAAGAAAAAAAGATTTTTGGAAAAGGGGATCCACACCTGCTGTACTGAGTTGGTCATTTCTGTATTGAGATCTGGTAAATCTCCGATCAACATCCATCCTTGCCAAAAGTTGGGTGGGTGAAAGATTGAGGTTGATATCTTTAATCAGCTTCAAATATGGATTATTCATCCCCTCTGATTTTTGGAAGGGTGTAATTTTCCATTCTTTTGGTTGGAAGCTGTAGGTTACGTTACCTCGATTTGTTTTGAAATTATAGTTTTGTAGCTGAGCATTGGATTGGGTGACCGAACCAATGGCATACGAAAATGCAAGGTTAGAGAGATCGTAAATCCTGCTTGGAGCTTCCTGATTCTTTTTAAGCTTTCTTACATTGTTGAAGCTTAGATTTCTCCGATTCATTTGATCCAAGGCGATGTCCCGGTAGGCGTCTTTTTCCGCATTGGTTTCAAATTTACCCAATGCCACATCAAACGGTACATCCGGGTTTAAGGGGTCAAATTCGGGCCTGGTGCTGGCATTTTCCACAGAGAAATATACAGGAATACTGACACCAAGTGCCTGCGGTAATAATTTATCCACTTCAACAGTCGTGGAAATATCGTATTGGGTGGTGGCCTGCCTGGCTCGTTGTGAAAGCTTTGTTTCCAGCCCTCCAAAACCTATCGAACTATGACGGATAGAAGCAGAGACTACTGCGACATCTGCAATTTTGGTGTTTAGATAGGCATTGGCTGCCCATCCGTTGCTCTTGGTAAATCCTGTAACCCGAAGCTCATTCGCCCAAACGCAAATATCTTTTGAAGTACCGATTCCAGTTCCCGGATTTCTCACCCCAATCATCATGCCCTGAACCATACTCAGCTCAGGCCTGCCGACTACTGTTACTCGGTATTGTCCAATTGCCTTTGAATAAGGAAGCGTGAGCGGTGACTGTGTATTGTCACGATCTACTTTGACCCCTACAATTTCCTGAATGGCAATGTCAAGTTCATTCTCCTTTGGCCAAATCACCATGGGGTCATTAGTCCCAAGTTGGGAGATTTTTAATGGCACTTCGATTTCGTAGTAGTTGTCGGTGTAATCTGTTCCCAATCTCAGAAATGCGGTTACTTCTCCATCTTTTGCGTTTTCACTGTTGGCGTGGAAAAACATTTTGATACGCTCGTATTGCACTAGATCAATGGTGAGATTTTTGAAGACAGCCTTAGCATCTTTTGGAGCCAAATCATCTACACAAATACGAAGTGATTGTTCATTAAGTCTTCTTTCCACTGTGGATGTATTATCCCGGTCTCGCTGAATACCAGGAGGAAGCACATAAGGGCTGGATTTGTCACTGCCCTGGGCATTTTGTTCGATGTTTACCACATCAACGGTAACATTTGAATTGTCGGGTTCTGGAATTTCAAAAAATCCCCTTTCAAAAAGTGATTCCTGGAAAAGTCTCCACTTACTTCCAACCATCCTGAACTCAGCCATCCTCAAAACCACAGGTTGCTGGAAGTCGGTGAGGTAGGTTCTTATCCATCGGATAGATTTGAATCCGGCAATATCGCCTTGGACACGATCTGGCTGTCTAACAGGTACCCGGAATAAATACCAGTTTACTTGGTCTCCTGACTCATTGTGCGTGACTTTGTCCACGATGTAATTTTCACCGACATTCAGCTGACCCGGTCTCAGGTCAATCTCATATTCATAATAATTTTCAAGCTCATTGATCGTATTGTCAGTATTGAGATCCTCATTATCAGGAGTATTGGTTCCTGAAGGAGTGAAAGGTAGGTTTGGGTCAGCAGATACAGGCGTATTCCCCTCTGTTCCATTGAATTTTTTATAACGTTCCAAAATCTTGGCGTTTGCCTCATCAAATTTTGAATCCAGGTAATACTGAAAAGCATCTGCTGAAACGTCCTGTGAAATGGTGTTTTTTACGGCTGGAGAAACATTCAGCCTATCTAAAAATCTATTCTTAAAGTAGGTTGCTTCATCTTCATTCTTTAAGCCATCCAAACCTACATCCTGATTTACCCTGGATGATGTTGAATTGTCAAAAGCGGGTATCAAAAACTGTTGCCTGGTAATTCTACCCCATTCATTTTGGTTCGTTTCACTTGGTTCGCCATCTGCTGGAAGTCCGTTTTCGAAAGAATGGCTTCCATCCTTGATGATATCTTCGGAAATGTCACCTAAGTTGATGAAAAGTTTGCCTCCTGTGGTATTGTTCCTGTTAAAAATACCATCCAAGACTTTTCCGTTTTCTCCGGGGAGAAAAGGATCCATCAACCAAAATTCGATGTATTCGATGTTTGTCCGGTCAAAATCTACTTCTGTTGTAATTGCACGGGTGACGCCTCCATAATTTAACCTAGGATTTGGTAGTAAGCCTTCTTGGGTTAGGTTTGGGTTGTAATTGTACATTCCCCGTTCGTTGGGGAAAAAGGCCATTTCAAATAAAGGTTGGGGAACGACAATGACATCCCGATCCTGATTTTTGAAAATCTCTTGTGGAATAACTCTACGGACATAATGGTTTCTTCGGTCTTGAGAGTTAATATTTGTCGGAACTCCCGGCCCACTTTCCCGATAAAAAATATTGTCAATGTTATACCATGCCAGTCTCGCCCTTCTGTAGGCGTGGCCTAAATTATCTTCTGTCTGATTACTCAAATCAAACCTGTTGTCAGGAACCCGTGGTGTAGAGGCAAGTTTCCAGGTTTGATTGGCTTGTGCCCCAAGATAGAAAGGAGTAACGGCTGCTTCAAAATCATCGATGTAGGACGCAGCATCGCCACTCACCCTGTTTGAAGTTCCTGGGATTAAGTGGGCAAATTCCGCATTAAATTGAACCAAAGATTTTTCTTTAGTATCCGTAAATGGCAGTGCATCCGCAAGCTTGGTTAAAAAGCGGGATTCATCGTTGTAATTAATATCCACTCCCCAAAGGCTATTTTTGAGGGTTTCATTTCCTGTTGCGATCCGAGTGACATTGGGACGCTCGTTTAGGTAAAGAAAAGTGCCTCCAATATTAAGTTTTTTGCTTGCCAAATAATCCAAGCGAGTACCAAGAAGACTTCTTGTCTGAAAAGAAACCAGATCAGCCTTTTCAAAACTTACGTTAATTTGTTTGCCTGATTGAAGGATGGCATCGTTGATGATGACCAGGCGGCCGACATTGTAATCAATGGTAAAATCAACCCCCTCGGTCAAAGGTATATTGCCTGCTTGCACAATTACACTGCCTGGAGAAATATTTAGCCCGGGTAATTGAATTTCACTCGCTGATCCCGCCGTAAGTCTTCCTTTGATAAAGTATTTGTTTAATCGGGTAACTAATTCTGCGTCGGCTTGGGTCGTCCGATAAAGTGTATCGTACACGTATTTTTCCTTCAGAACAAGTTCCTCAGGTCCGAATCTCTTCTCCAAATTTGACCCAAACGGTTCCAAAACAGGAAAAATCAACAAGCCTCGGTCGGATAGCATGGTGATGCCTTCCACAAAGTCGAAATTGCCATCCGGTGCGGGGTCATTTTGGGGGTTTAGGTTATCGAGTCCAGTTAGTCGAATTAAGGGGACATCCTTGACCTTGGAACCTTCGAGTAAGGAGGGGTTATCTAGACCAGTCCGATCGTCTCTGTAAATTACCTGGAGCTGGAAACCATCTCTCATTAACTGACTGGAATTGAGGCTATACACGTTTTTCATCATCAGGTCCCAGGTTGGTATCCTGGTATTGATTCGAGCGGGTCTCAAAAGCTTCAAAAAAATCAGTTCATCTTCTTTTCTTGCCTGATAATCCTCTGTGAGTTCGCCTACTTTAAAAACTTGCCCGTTGTAGGTGTATTCGTAAGAAACAGCTAAAACCTCGTCATTTTGGAGTTTTCTGAACAAGGAAATAAATCCGAGCTGGGGATTGAAAAAATATTCTTTAGGGTCCAATTTTCTCGCACCATTGATTTGTTCAAAATCGACTCCCTTTCTAAGCCCTAGGCTAGATTCCATGGCTCTTGAACCTGTATCAAATGGTCTGAAGCCCGGATTCGAGTTGATACTGGAGAAAAGTTGATTGGCTGAATTTCCTGCTGGACTGGCAGGATTCCCTTGTCCAATGGATGGGTTAGTAGGATTTAATAGCCTTCTGCCTTCGCCTAAATCCATAAAGGCTGCAAAATTCCTGAGCGTTTCTGTATTGGTTGCCCGGTTCATGACATAAACTTCAATTCGAGTCACATTTACACCGGAAAGTACCTGAGGCAAGCCTCTCAACCATTTTTCATAGTTTTCACGGAAAAAATGGGCTAAAAAGAAATGTCGGTTTTCATCATATCGTGAACCCTGAATTTCAAAGGATCTTCCTTGTCCATTCGCATCTATCACCAGGTTGTCTCTTCTGCCTCGCTGGGTAGAGGCTACTGAAGTAATGTTAAGATTCCCGAATCGCATCTGAGTTTTCACCCCAAACAGGTTTTGAGCCCCTTGGATTAGCCGGTTTTGAATGGGAAGACTCACATTTCCCAATTCTACAGACTGAAGTATGTCTTCCTCGAATCCGTCGTATTCAAGCTTCAGCTGATTTTGGAAATCAAACGAGTTGTTGGAATCAAAATTTGCCCCGAGTTTCATTTTCTGTCCGAGGTTCCCATTGACGGCCATTTGGATTTGCTGTTGAAAGTTGAATCCCCCGTTTTGCTGTTGCCGAATGGGTAATGTAGGATTATCTACTCTTCTGAAGATGGCCCCAAAGTCAAGGTTTACATAGCCTGTGGGTACAATATTGATTTCACTTCCACCGAAAATACGGTCAAAAGTTGGACTTACTGTCAATGGAGGTATCAGGTTTCTACCAGCTACTGCACTTTCTCCGTCAATTCCCCTGGCTCTGGATCTCCAATACTCCTGTCTGACTTTATATTCCTGAAGTTGGGAAAACTTATCAAAATCATATTCTTGCTCGTTACCTATACTACTGCTGTCAACCTGATCGACTAGGTTGTATTTTAAAGTTGAATCAATGGATACCTTAATCTGCTGTTTGACAGGAGAGTTTTGAAAGAGGGTATGGCGTGTATTTAAATTTGGGTTTTTGTAAGGGTAAAGTGGATTGGTTTTCATATTCTGCCAAAGCAGGTATGAAGGTGAGAGTCTTCTCAAATTAAGGGAATCCGTTTTTTGCTTGTTTCCAATAGCTTGTTGGGCTTGAATAGGTGAAAACACCAGTATCAAACTCAAAATAAGCAAAGAAAACAGAAAAATGTTCAGAGATTTCTTTGCGCAAAAAGTCAATAACAGCCGAAAGTCCAATCCAGATTCAAATTAAGGTGTTTTTAGAGATGCTTTAATTAAATCTTCTAAGGAAATTTCCCCCGTGTTTTTTTTCAACACCTGTGCAATATTTTTTTCGGCCACAGCCTTAGGAAAACCCAAAGTCATTAGCGCTTGTAACGCTTCTTCTTGGATTTTATTGTTTGATTTCAAAAAACCAAGCGAAGTGGATGGGTCAATGGAGGATGACTTTCCGACTTTATCTTTCAATTCCAAAATAATCCTTTGGGCAGTTTTTGCTCCTATTCCTTTTACTGCCTGAATAGTTGCAACATTTCCTGACAGAATAGCCTGTTCAACTTCCTCAGTAGAAAGTGAGGAGAGAATCATCAAACCTGTATTTGCTCCCACCCCTGTGATGGAAATTAAAAGAAGAAACAAGCGTTTTTCATTTTCTTCCCGAAATCCATATAAAGTATGGGAATCTTCTTTGATTTGTAGATAAGTAAATAACTTGATTTGTTCTTCATCCTTGATCTTCGAATAAGTCTGAAGGGATACTTTCACTTGATAACCTATCCCCGCTACATCGATTATGACATAGGTTGGATCTTTGAATACTAGTCTTCCATTAAGGTAAGCGATCATAAGTTCAATTTATTGGATTGGGCATCAACTACGGCGATGGCTACCATATTGACGATTTCCCTGATAGAACTACCCAACTGAAGGATATGAACAGGCTTGTTCATTCCTAAAAGAATCGGGCCAATAGCTTCAGCGCCACCTAGTTCGGCTAAAAGCTTGTAGGCGATATTCGAAGAAGCGAGATCTGGAAAAATAAGTGTGTTTACCGGTGTATCTTTTTTAGACAGGGCAGAAAATGGATAAACCTCACGTTGAATTTCTTGATTTAATGCGACGTTGGCCTGCATTTCACCTTCAATGATCAGATGTGGGTATTTTTCTTTAGCTAAAGCAGTAGCACGAGCCATTTTTGCAGGAATATCACCTTGAGCTGATCCAAAGTTGGAATAGGACAGCAAAGCAATTCTTGGTTCCATATTGAAAAATTTCACGGCATCTGCAGTCAAACCAATAATATCGACTAGTTCTTCCGCTGTAGGATTTAGGTTTACCGTTGCATCAGCGAAGAAATAGGGTCCTCGAGGAGTGTTCATGATGTACATACCCGCCACACGATTCACTCCTTTGTTTACCCCAATGGTTTGAAGGGAAGGCAGAATGGTCTTTGGATAGTCTCTGGTAAGTCCGGAAATAAATGCATCAGCATCTCCGGTTTCTACCATTAAGGCCCCAAAATAATTTCGCTCTCTGACCAGCCGATTGGCATCAAAGATTGTCATTCCTTTTCTTTGCCGTTTGTTGTAGAGAATTTTACCAAATATTTCGATCCGCTCAGGCTCTTCCACAGGATCAATCAAAGTGACCCCGTCAAGATCAAGGGAATTTGAGGAAATCAGTTGGATGATTTTTTCTTTATTTCCGAGCAAGATTGGGATCGCAATTTTTTCGTCCCGAATAATTTGAGCTGCTTTAAGGATTTTAAGGTTATCAGCTTCACCGAACACTACTCGTTTGGGATCTTTTTTAGCCCGTCCAATTACAATAGACATAAGCCTTTGATCGATTCCTATCCGCTTTTGAAGTTCCAATTCATAGGTTCCCCAATCTTTAATTACTTTTTTTGCAACACCGGATTCTATTGCGGCTTTGGCCACAGCAGGGGCTATGGTAGTGATCAATCTCGGATCCACTGGTTTAGGAATAAGATAAAACCTTCCAAAACCAAGGTTGCTTTCTCCATAAGCCTTATTAACAATCTCTGGTACTGGCTCCTTTGCTAACTTTGCTATCGCTTTGGCAGCAGCCAGTTTCATTTCTTCATTGATAACTGTCGCTCTCACATCCAATGCTCCACGGAAGATGTAGGGAAATCCTAGGACGTTGTTAACCTGATTTGGATGGTCTGAGCGGCCTGTTGCCATAATTACATCTTGCCTTGCTTTGAGAGCTGTATCGTAATCAATTTCCGGATCCGGATTTGCCAAAGCAAAAACAATCGGATTGGGAGCCATGCTGATGATCATTTCCGAAGAAATTATATTACCTGCAGAAAGTCCCAAAAACACATCTGCACCTGGCAGCGCTTCGGAAATTGTGTGGATGTTTTTGTCCGTTGCAAATTCTGTATGAATCGCTAAAAGTCCCTCCCGATCTGTTCGGATAACTCCATCTTTGTCACAGACGATGATATTTTCTTTTTTGACGCCAAGGCTTACATAAAACCGAAGACAAGAAATCGCTGCCGCACCTGCACCACTTACCACAAGGCGAATATCTTGGATATTTTTTTCTACAAGCTCAAGCGCATTGAGTAGCGCAGCCCCGGATATGATTGCCGTACCATGCTGATCATCATGCATGACAGGGATACTCATTTGTTGCTTTAAAGTCTGTTCAATTTCAAAGCACTCAGGGGCTTTGATATCTTCCAGATTTATACCCCCAAAAGTTGGTTCTAAAGATTTTATTATTTGTATCAGCTTTTTTGGATCTTTTTCATCTATTTCCAGATCAAAAACATCAATACCCGCAAATTTTTTGAAAAGAACTCCCTTTCCTTCCATTACAGGCTTTGAAGCATCAGGGCCTATATCTCCTAAACCTAACACAGCTGTGCCATTGGATATAACCGCGACCAAATTGCCTTTAGCTGTGTATTTGTAACTATTCTCTTTGTTTAGGGCTATTTCCTTGCAGGGTTCGGCTACTCCTGGAGAATAAGCCAATGCTAAATCAATTTGGCTTGATACGGGCTTGGATGGAACTACTTCGATTTTTCCAGGCGAACCTTGACTGTGATAATTTAGTGCGTCTTCTCTTCTGATTTTAATCGGCATAAATGGAAAGTTATACTGGGTCTAGGTCCCTTGGCTTTCAGTCCAATTTATATTGGTCTTTAAAAGTATGGTTTGAATTTCCCTTAAAGCATCTCTGTGGACTTCATTAGGGTAGTAAACAAAACCTTCCATGTAGTACAGTTTCCCCTTTTTTTCATCGATCATCAAATACCCAAGGTAGGTTCCCCCCATGCTTAAATTGTTTGTTTTCCAGGTTCCTCTTATTTCTATAGTAAAATTATCATTAATAACCAGGTTTCGGAATGAAGGAGGAATTTGTTTTTCACTGGTAAGGAATGAATTCGGATCAGCGGGATCTCCAAAAATATGTTTTTGAACAATTGAATCTCTAAGTTGCAGGATCTTTTCCGGGAAAGTTTGTTCCTCGTTTTTGTAGTCTTTTTGAAAGAAAAAAATGCTGATATCTGGCCTTCGTTCAGAAGGTGTTGGTTGCCTAAGCCAGAGGAAATTATTTTCTGACTTAGCGATTTGATAGGAAATTGGAGGAACGATTTCAATGCCCAACTTTTTCCTGGCCTCACTTTGAGCTTCCGAATTTTTTCTGGCTAGAAGTCCTTTTTCAAGTCTTCCACGTTCTCTTACCTCAAAAAGATTTTGAAGTCGATCCTTGTTTTTCCTAAGGTTTGAAATAAGTTCTTGCTCATTGTTGCCAAATAAATAGAGGACTTCTTGGCCTTGGGCATATTCATCTTCCATTCGTAAGGAATAAAGACTGGGATCCACAGCTGCTTTCTCTTTGGATTCTTTGGTAAATTGGGCGTTGATAACCTGACTACCACCTTTTTTGTCATCAAATGTGGTCACATAAATCAAGTTAGTGTACATTTTGAGCATTCTGGTCATTGCCCTGGGATCTACTCTATGCACTTTAAACATCGCTTCCGAACGAATCATACCAGGAAGGTCTGCTTCAAAAATAGCTCTCAATTCCTCCCCAACTGGGCCGGCCCATTTGGTGGAATCAATGGCTAGCACAATTTCTCCAATAGATCCTTTTGCCTTAGGTTTTGAACTGTTTGTGCTTTCTTTACTCTGTTCACCGCATGAAAGAATCAGTATTGGGAAGATTACTGCAAGAAGAGTTTTCAATACTTTCATAAATTAGAATAGATTAAAGTGTAAGCTTCACTGTGATTTTTGATATGTTATTATGTGTTTACGAAATATCCTCCAAAAAAAAGCATAGATAGGACGATTTGCAATATTACCCAACTATCAGTTGCTGACCAGGCTTGATTTGGTTGGAATTAAGATTATTCAGGCGTTTGATTTGTTCGATTGATAGCGAGTGTTTCTGTGAAATGATCCAAAGTGAATCTCCTGGTTTGACCGTATAGGTTTTGGGATTTAGATCTTTGGGGTTTTCAGCTAAATTCCTTGTGTTGGTTTGGTTTGGGCCTATGGATTTAACCGAAAATATCAACAGCGTCTGACCTACACGTATCAGGTTACCCGACAGATTATTCCATTCTTTAAGTTGAGTTACTGTAATGCCGTGTTTCGAAGCAATTCCTCCGAGCACGTCTCCTGCTTTTACTTTGTATGTGATGCTGGTAGTGGGACTTGACTGTTTTGGTTCCAGTTTCAATTCTGCAAATGCTAGATTTGGGTTCAAGGTTAGGTTAGAATTGGGATTTCCAAGGGAGTCGGTAATCCAAGCAAAGTTTTCTTTCAGAAAAAGTGATTTGGATTTGGGGATTCGAATACTCATTTCCCGATTTGATTCGGGAACGGTTTTGTTTTTAATGGATGGATTTAATTCTTCCAGATCCTTTAGGCAGAGCTTTGCTAAATCGGCAAGTCTTTCTAGCTGGAATGCTCTTCCGAAGCGAATATGATCATATTCAATTGGGTAGGATGGATCTTCTAAACTCAAATTATGGTCTTCCAGGTGGTTAAGAATATATAGAATGGCCTGAAATTGAGGGACATAACTTCTTGTTTCTTTGGGAAGATAATTGTAGATTTCCCAAAATGTAGTTTTTCCTCCAGATCTTCGAATAGCTTTTCTCACATTTCCCGGGCCACAGTTATAGGCCGCTAGAGCTACTTCCCAATTCCCAAACATTCGGTACAGGGATTTAAGATATTTCGCGGCAGCCTCGGTGGATAATTCCGGATCCATCCTGTCGTCAATATCGGCGTTGACATGCATTCCATACATCTTTCCCGTGGCGGGCATGAATTGCCAGAGTCCCATAGCGCCCATACGGGACTTTATTTTTGGATCAAGGGCAGATTCGACGATTGATAAAAATTTAATTTCTATCGGCATTTCATGTTTTCTCAGTGTTTCTTCAAAAAGCGGGAAATACTTGTCTGTTCTTGACAAAACCATTTTTGTATACTCCCTATTCCTAACTGTAAAATATTGGATAAATGAAAAAATCCTGTCGTTTAATTGAAAGGGCAATCCTGTTTCCATTTTTTTAATCCTTTCTTCAACTTGATCAAAGGTGAAATCAGGAATAAATTCATAGTGGTAATTGGGCAAAATTTCCTCTGCATAAGAGAATTCGACTGCTGGAGAGTATTCTTGGGAAAAAACAGTATGCAGGGGTAGCATAAGGGTAATTACACCTAAACCTAGAAAGTTAAGCCATCTCCTCTTCATGTTTTAAAAGTTTAAAAGGTTAATTCTGAAAGATAAGTACTGAAAGCATACAGTTCAGCTTCCTTGAATGAATTGGCTATTACCTGCAATCCAATAGGCATCCCAAGATGATCAACCCCATTAGGAAGTGAAATCGCCGGAACGCCGGATACCGAAGCTTGCACGGTGAAGAGATCCTCCAGATACATGGCTACAGGATCATCGCTGTGTTCACCGAACCTGAAAGCGGTAGACGGCGTTGTTGGCAGGATAATATAGTCAAATTCATTCAAAAGATTCTCAGTATAATCTTTTATTAATCTTCTAACTTTTTGGGCCTTCGTAAAATAGGCGTCGTAATAGTTGGCCGAAAGCACAAAAGTTCCCAACATGATTCTCCGTTTCACTTCTTCGCCAAAGCCTTCACTTCTTGTCAACTTGTACATAGTTTCCAAATTGTGCGCATGAGGAGACCTATATCCATATTTTACCCCATCAAATCTGGAGAGATTGGAGCTAGCTTCGGCTGTGGTAAGGATATAATAGGTTGGTAATAAATACTTTAAAAGTGGAAATTCAACGCCTTGTACTTGATGCCCTTCTTCCTTAAGTTTTTCCAGAACAGCGACAGTGTTTTCTTTGATTTCTTGCTGCAGTGAATGAGATTCTAAGGTTTCCTTAAGGTAGGCTATTTTTGTTTTTTTAGTAAAATGGAGGAGTTCACTGTATGCCAAAACAGGTCGTCGGGATGAAGTACTGTCTTTTTCATCATGCCCTGCCATTATTTCCATAACTAAGGCATTATCCTGCACTGTTCTTGAGAAGACCCCGATTGTATCAAAGGAGGAAGCATAGGCAATCAAACCCCAACGGGATACCCTTGAGTAGGTGGGCTTCATTCCAACTACGCCGGTGAAAGCTGCTGGCTGTCTGACTGAGCCACCCGTGTCAGTTCCTAAAGATACCGTACATAAATTTGCTTGTACCGCTACAGCGGAACCTCCGGATGATCCACCTGGAACGCGGGATTCATCTATGGCGTTTAAGACTTTGCCATGGGTGGAGTTTTCATTGGAACTGCCCATTCCAAATTCATCACAATTTAGTCTTCCAAGGATAATTGCATCCTCATCGATCAGTCGTTGAATTGCTGTGGAGGTAAATTGAGCGATATAGCCTTTAAGGATTTTTGATGATGCGTTTGATTCGTGTCCGGCATAGTTGAGGACATCTTTAATTCCGATGACCATTCCGGCAAGTTTGCCGGCATTTCCTCTGCTTATTTTCTCATCGACACGATCAGCTTGCTCCAAAGCGGATTGCTCATAAACTTCGACGAAGGCGTTGAGGTGCGCCTTCGTCCGGATGTTTTCGAGATAATACTTGACAATTGCACAGCAATTTGTCTCTTTTTTTTCGAGCGATTTTTTAATTTCGTCGAATGAACTAAATTTTTCCAATGTCAATTGGCTTTCGGGATTACTTCTTGTTTTCTTTCAGCCCATCTTCAAGATCTTTCTGAACGTCTTTTGTAGCATCTTTGAATTCTCTAATGCCTCGACCCAGCCCACGGGCAAGTTCAGGGATCCTTTTGGCACCAAACAGGAGGAGGATGACGAGAATGATCAAGATAATCGAACCTCCGCCCATATTTTGAATAAAACCTAATGTAGTCATGATGCTGTGTGTTTAAGGATTTACAGGATTACAAATATACAATACTAGGGCGCTTGGTCAAGGTTCCTGCTGTCTGATTTAAACTTTTTTATGAATTGCCATTTTTTGTACCTATTTGGCAGTAATCCAGGCGGAAGGGTCCATGTTCTGAAGTCCTTTCCATGTTTCAAAGTGTACTTCAGCCAATCCATCTGCATTTGTGGCGACCAAACCAATTATTTCCTTGGCTTTGATATGCTGTCCAACTTTAACCGAAACAGATTTCAATCGACTGTAAAGCGTGAAATATTCACCATGTTTGACAATAACTGTTAAGCCATAACCCGGTAGTGTGGAAATTTTACTTACAGTGCCATCAAAAATACTCCTCACGTTTGAGTTGGGTTGGGTTCGGATTTCAAGGCCATCACTTTCCAAAACAATGCCCTTCAATGTGGGGTGTGGATAAGTACCAAAACCGAGCGAAATAAATCCGGTTTCAACAGGCCAGGGAAGTTTTCCGCGATTTCCAGCAAAAGAGCTTGACAAGGCAGCAGCCTCAGGTGTCATTGGCATCGAGGTTCCGGCTCTTTTTGTTGTGGTCGAATTTGCTTTGGTTGACTCTGCTTCTGCCCGACGTATTTCCTCCTCAATCGCAGCTTTAATCATTCGATTGAGCTGTTCCTGCTGTTTTTTTGTAGCTGTAATCTGCCGCTGGATTTCTCGTTCTTTTTTGGATAAGGTATTGACCAAACCTTGTTGTTCCTTCCGCAATTTTTCCAACTTCTCCTTTTCAGTCTTTTCCTCAATAAGCACTTTTTCTTTGCTCTGCATCCGTTCGGCAAGCGCTAATTTCTGATCGGCTAATTCTGAAGTAAGTTTTTCGATTTGGTTGGCTTGTTGTTTTCGGCTTTCGCTGTATTGACGAAGGTATTTAAGCCTCATGTACAACTGGTTGAAATTGGCAGAACTAAAAACAAATGCGATGATAGACAAACTGCGATTCAGTTTCGATGAATTGTATATCATTCTGGAATATTCAGCCTTAAGCGTTTTCAGCTGTTTTTCTAAAGAGGAGATTTGACTTGCTGTTGAGGAAATTTCGCTACTCAGCAAATTAACTTCTCGGTCGAGGGTATTTACCAGTCGATTTTGAGTTTGGAATAGCTTTGTTAAGGCATTTAATTCATTTAGCGATGTTTTTTTTGTTGCACTGGTTTGTTTCAGGACGGCATCAAATTCTCGAAGACGCGCCTGTACTTCCAATTTTTCCTTCTCAAGTTCTTCCCTGGATTTTTTTGATTGGGAAAATGATTGAGTAATACCTGTCAGGAAAAAAAAAATACAAATCAAACGGGTAATCCGGATCATGGCAAGTTAAAATCTGAAAGGGAAACTCAAGGGTTCCGAATTTGGATTTATTGACGTCCAGTTGATGTGAATTTTTGTGTTTTGGCTTCCCTCTGGTAGCTTATAGGCCAATTTGAACAACACCTCAGTTGGAAAAGGCTGGTTATCTATATTTTGAAAATTTGGGAAACTTGCTAAAACTGTTCCTCGGTCATCCAAGGAGTTACTGGAAAACTCCGAGACCTTTCCATGACTTGTTTCTACCTTGCTGAAGTAACGGACTTTGTCCCGAACTTGGGTTAATTCGAATCTTTTTCCTGTCCTCACAAGTTTGTCTTGAAAGGAAACCGGGTAGGGAATATTTGCCCAAAGAACATTTTGAAATAAGTCTAGAGACAATTTCAACCCAAACAATTGTTCAAATTCGGAAAAGGTGAGATTCACGTCATCTTTCGAAACCCGATCCTGAATTTGGATTTTTTCCTCTGTAACAAGACCTCGTATTGCTTCCATACCCAAGCCCGGGGACATGGTAAACCAAAGAAAACCATCCTTTTTAGCTCTTACCGACAAAGTTCCTCTAGTAATTTTACCTGATTCCTCTTCGATTACGATTTTTGCTTTTGCATTCAAATAATTGTATTGAGCCTCCGTAGGTTCGAATTCGTCCATTGTACGATCTCCTTCAAAGAGAATTGTTTTTTTTGAACAACCCACCAGAAAAAAGATTCCGATGATCGTGCCTATTAAGAAAAATCTATTCATGATATTTGCCATCTTTAATTTTTTTGGAAATTGATTTTGATGCTTCAGGTGATCCTTCTGCTTTTTTCCACCATGTAATTGCCTCATCTATTTTTCCCAAATGATACAGGATATCTCCATAATGTTCCATAAGTACTCCTCTCGGGTTTTGATCATTTTTTACAGCTTGTTCTATGTATCGAAAAGCATCCTCATACTTTCCCATTTGGAAGAGAACCCAGGCCAAAGTATCCAAGTAAGTGGAGTTTTTCGGATGTTTTTTCACAACTCTCTCCGCCATGGTTCTGGCTTTTTCGAGCTCCTTTTTTTCTATAGCCAAAAAATAAGCGTAATTGTTCAAAACTTGATCATCATTTGGGTTGATTTTTAAGGCTTTGTCGAAATTTATAAAGGCCGAGTCCCCTTGTCCAAGTTGGTAAAGGCTATTTCCCAAAGAGCCATAACTTACTTGGTCCAGTTGTGTATTTTTCCCAGCATTTAGTTCTATCGCTTTTTCCAGAGAAATAACTGCTAGGGAATCTTTTTTTCTGGCAGATTTGACCACGCCATCGTAAAACCAAAATTCCGCTGCATTTGGAAATTCGTCCACACCAATCATTGTGTAAGTTTCCAACTCCTCAAAATTGGCATTTTCCCCAAAAGAATTGAGGATGACTTCCTCTAAGACTGTGGCGTTTTTGGGTTGAATGGCAATTGATTTTTTAAATAATTGGATGGCTTCAGGAAGGTTGTTTTCATACTTTTTTCGTTCCCCAAAAGCTGCAAATACATAACCATCGTTGGGATTCACTTCCCCCAATATCTGTTCCAATTGATTAAGTAGATTATCACGCTCGCTGGTTTTGATTTCTCCAAGAAGGTTGAGATAGGTTTTGGTCTTTGTTTGGGAATCAAGATCTTGACTGCGGAATGCCTGGAACAGAAATTTATTTGCCTCTTGCCCATTTCCCTTCTCTTTCAATAGTGTGTAGGCTGCCATCTGAAGTTCTGCCTGATCGGGATACTTATTGATTTCTTCTAAAACCAAGGAAAGTGCATCGTCAATTTTAGCATTGTTGTAAAGAATCTCCACTAGATTGAGGACATAGGAAGGATTTCCCGGAAACGCATCAATAAGCTTATTTCCTTCGTCGATTGCCTTGGAAAGGTTGTTTTTTCGGAGATAAATCCGTTGTTTTTGAATGGTGAAAGGTTCTCTAACCCCGTAATATTCTTCGGCCCGGTCCAAAACCACCAAGGCTTTATCAAATTCATTGGCATTGAGGTAGATGGAAGCTAGATCAAGATTGTATTGCTGGTTTTTTTGGGAGTCTTTGGTCAGTCTGTCTAAAATTTCCGCAGCCTTAAGCGGTTGTTTGAGATTGGTGTAAATCTCGGCAACCATCAGCGCATAATATTTATTTTCAGGATCTTCATTTACAGCCTTCTCTGCATAAGGAAGTGCTTTTTTGGCCTGATTTGATTTCACTAGGACCTCAGCAATTTTGTAAGAAATTGCTGGTTGATTCTGGGAGTAGGCTAGGGCTTTTTGGAGATAAAAAAAGGATTTATCAAGTTCTCCCAAAACCAATGACTTTTCCCCTTCAATGAAATATCGACTGGCTTTGGTTTCATTATCCCTTTCTTTACTTTCTTTTTTTGAAAGTTTTACTTGGGATAGGGCCAAAAATGGCATGCCCACCATCATAAAAATAAGAATCCGTCTTGAAAATATATTCACTTGATTAGGGAATTGCCGAACAAACCACAAACATAATGCCTTTTGGTCAATTTGATTGAACATTTCCCGAATACGGAGGGAAGTAAAAACAAGTTTTAACCTGCTTTCTTTTTCGGGATTAGAGAAAAGAGCTGTTTCCTTTCTAAAACTACCACTGCTACCAAAAAGATCAGCACAGCGGTATTTTTGAGCAAAAAATTCATCCAGTCCGAACTTGCATCGAAGTAAAATCCCACATAGCTAAGCCCAAATGCCAAAATCAGGTAGAATATGCCTTTTCCTGTTTGATAAGGGATGGGAAAGAATTTTTGACCAATGGAAAAACAGATGATCGTCATGGTTAGGTAACAGGCAAGCGTGCTTAAAGCCGCACCCATAAAGCCCCATACCGGAACTAAGCCGACAATCACCACTATGCTAACCAAAGCTCCGATAAGTGTGATTAGAAAGCTATATTTTGTCTTGTCCGTAAGTTTGAACCAAATGGAAAGATTGAAATAAACCCCCAAGAGTAAGTACCCCATTAAGAGAACTGGAACAATGTAAAATCCGCTTGCATAGCCTTCACCTTTGAGAAAAAGAGGGCCGATCCAAGAAAGATTGACTGAGATGGCGATCATTAAGATGGAACAAAAAATTATAAAGGCATGCATCACTTGTGCATACAGCTGGGGCGAATTTTTGTCAGTGGATTCACGGAAAAAGAAAGGTTCCGCTGCATACTTGAATGCTTGTATGACTAGGTTCATCAGGATAGCCAACTTAAAATTCGCACCGAAAATACCTGCGGCTTCCCTAGATGTCAAACCAGGAAAATAATCTTTTGGCAGCAAATATTCGAAAAGCAGTCGGGAGATCAATTCATTGGTGACTCCCGCTAATCCCATAAAAAGCAGTGGGAGCGCATACTTCCACATGGGTAAGATGATTTCTTTTTCCAATGAAAACCTGAAAAATCCTGTCCTCCACCAAATGTATGGAATAATTAATCCATTGGCTAAAAGGTTGGCCATCAGGATATATTCCACTCCCCAATTGGGTTGATATCCGAGAATAGTAGGGTCAATCCAGCCAGCTGCTATCCAATCAGGAATCCAAACAATAAGTAGAACGTTAAAAAAAACATTTAATAGGATATTGACTAGCTTGGCACCTGCGAAAGCAAGAGCCTTGTTTTCTAATCTAAGCTTTGCGAAAGGAATAGCTAAAATAGCATCGAAGGATAAAATTAGGGCCGCCCATCGGAATAGGTAATCCTGTCCCGGATAATTCATGGCTTCTGATAGCCAAGGTGAAAGTAAATACAATCCAAAACCCAATAGCAGGGTTGAGGTAAGGATCAAGGATTGTGAATTGTTGTAAACTTTATTTGGGTCTAGATTTTTCCCTGTTGAAAATCGGAAAAAGGCGGTTTCGAGACCGTAGGTAAAAACGATGTTTAGGAATCCAATCAATGCATAAATCCCCGTAAATGCTCCCAGAGCGGACTTGTCCAGGTAAGCAGTGTAGATGATGATTAAGAAAAAATTAATGGAACGCCCTAAAATGCTGCTCAGTCCGTAAATGGCCGTTTGTCCGGCGAGTTTTTTGAGTTGGCTCATCGGTTGGGAGTCACTTATTCTCCCCGAAAGACGGGTTTACGCTTCTCTAAAAATGCAGAAGTACCTTCCTTGTAGTCACCGGATTTTACACAGCGTGCAAAAGAATTTGCTTCGGTTTGATACCCATTTTCTTCAGCAAAGGCAGCATTGACACAGTCCACAATCATCCCGATGGCTAGTGGAGCTTTACTCATAATCTTTCGAATAATCTCTTCCGCTTTTTCAATGGCTTCGGATTTGGTGGGTAAAACATAATTCACCAGCCCCAAACTTTTTGCCTCATCAGCACTGATCATATCTCCAGTCATCATCAGTTCGTTAGCTTTTCCACGACCTACCAGCATGCTTAGTCTTTGTGTACCACCGTATCCAGGGATTATCCCCAAATTCACCTCAGGCTGCCCAAACTTTGCATTGGAGGTGGCGATTCTCATGTGACAGGCCATGGCAAGTTCGCATCCGCCGCCAAGTGTGTATCCGTTTGTGACTGCAATGACCGGTTTGTGGCAGTTTTCGATCATCGAAAAAATTTCCTGCCCGTTTTCGGCAAATTTTCTCGCATTCACCTCATTGAGGTTGGCAATTTCAGTGATGTCTGCTCCTGCGACAAATGCCTTTTCTCCAGCACCAGTGAGAATTACTGCTTTTATGGATTTATCATCATGAACTCGTTCAAATACCATTTTCAGCTCCTCTAAAGTGCTAAAATTTAGCGCATTCATTTTGTCTTCACGATTGAAAGTCAAGTAGAGAACCCCGTTTTGTTCTTCTAGGAGGAGGTTGGCAAATTCGGTCATGATTCTTTAAGGATGATATGGACAAATATAACCCAGTCATTTGCAATGACAAATCTAAGTGGGGATTATATCAGGGAAATCGCTTTTAAAACTTACCATTTTTCCGTCCGACTGCAAAAACAAACCAGTTTCATGTAATTAACCACGAGAAAATTAAGAGATACTCTACTATTAAATCGAATAAAAGTGGGATTTCTTCAAAAAAGACTAAGTTATAATTCTTAATTTTCTCAATGACCTTAATGGTTATAACCCACAAGTCTTAAAAAGGAAGGTTCTCGATCCCTTCGTTCCATGTTTTATTTACCAAATGTTAAAAGCGATTTCCCTGGGGATTAGATTTTGCAACTAATTAAAAATGAAAGGTTTACTGATTTATTAATCTAAATGATAAAATGAATTAAAGGTTAAAAACCAAGCCCTTGGCTCATTTTGCTTACTTTTGGGCTGAAAAATCTAAACCAAAATTTAATACGATGTCCTCCAAACGAAAAATTACCGTAGCCTATGGAGATGGTATTGGTCCTGAAATCATGAAAGCCACCCTGGCTATTTTGGAAGCTGCTGGTGCGCAATTGGAGTATGATGTAATTGAAATAGGAGAGCAGGTCTACCTGAAAGGGATAAGTTCCGGAATGGAACCCAGGGCAATTGACTCACTTAGGGAAACTAAGGTTTTCTTGAAATCACCCATAACTACCCCGCAAGGAGGTGGCTTCAAATCTCTCAATGTGACAACCCGGAAATCCTTCGGTCTTTACGCAAATGTAAGGCCATGCAAAGCGTATTTTCCCTTTATCAAAACTCATTTTCCAAAGACAGATTTGGTGATTATCAGAGAAAATGAAGAGGATTTGTATGCAGGCATCGAGCACAGGCAAACCAATGAAGTCTATCAGTGTCTGAAAATAATATCCCAGCCCGGTTCAGAGAAAATCATACGTTATGCTTTTGAGTACGCTAAAAAATATGGCCGAAAAAAAGTGACCTGTATGACCAAGGACAACATTATGAAGTTGGCTGATGGTCTATTTCATAAAACTTTTGATGAAATCGCTAAGGAATATCCCGGAATCCAAACGGATCACAAAATCATTGATATTGGGACTGCACTGATTGCCGAAAGGCCTGAAATTTTTGATGTTATTGTGACTCTAAACTTGTATGGAGACATCATCTCTGACGTGGCCGCTCAAATTACAGGTTCGGTGGGCCTAGGTGGTTCGGCCAATGTGGGTGAAGAAGTCGCAATGTTTGAAGCCATTCACGGTTCGGCGCCGGACATTGCAGGAATGGACATGGCGAATCCATCTGGATTGCTCAACGGAGCGATTATGATGCTGGTACACATCGGACAGCCTGACGTAGCAGAGAAAATCGCCAACTCATGGATGAAGACCCTGGAGGCTGGAATCCATACTGGAGATATCTACCAAGAGGGGCTCTCTTCCAAAAAAGTTGGCACCCAAGAATTTGCACAGTCGGTCATCGATCGATTAGGCCAATTGCCAGCGTCAATGACTCCAGCTTCTTTTGAGAAAGGCGAAATCAAACCCTTGGATACCAAACTTAGACTTAAGCCAAAAGCCAAGAAGGAACTGATAGGTGTGGATGTGTTTATCGATTGGGATCAGGATGGGCGTGATCCAAATGTGATCGGAGAAACACTTCGTCAAGCCAATGCTAATGGGCTACAGCTTCACCTAATTACCAACAGGGGAGTGAAAGTATTCCCTGAAGGGCTAAAGGAAACCTTCTGTACAGATCACTGGAGATGCCGATTCAAAACCGATGATGGAAGCTTGGTCTCTCATACTCAAATTCTGGATTTACTGCAGCAAATTGAAAGACTGGGTTTTGACTTTATTAAAACAGAGCATCTTTATACCTTCGACGGAGTACGAGGATATTCATTGGCGCAAGGAGAATAGGCAATGATCGAATTCAATGATCAATGTTCAAGCTCAATGATCAAATTCAATGATCAATGACCAAA
This sequence comes from uncultured Limnohabitans sp., assembly GCA_964574365.1. Taxonomy (GTDB): domain Bacteria; phylum Bacteroidota; class Bacteroidia; order Cytophagales; family Cyclobacteriaceae; genus Algoriphagus. Next base: position 34,488 of record CAZNND010000009.1, on the reverse strand, counting down.
CTCATGGGCCAAATGGACTCCAACCCAAGTATTGGAAATTATTCATTATCCATTGATGATAGCTCATTGGTTATTGCCCATTGGTAATTGTACATTGTCCATTGATCTGTATCAATGATCAAATTCAATTATCAATCATCAAGGAGTTTGAACAATGAACTTTGAATAGGTACCTTATACTTTGTACTTTATACTTTGTACCTCGTACCTTGTACCTCCTACTTTGTACCTTGTACCTCGTACT
>CAZNND010000009.1:30449-34144 GCA_964574365.1 uncultured Limnohabitans sp. | reverse complement strand
TATGCAGAAACGCGTCCTGATTATTACCTATTACTGGCCCCCAAGTGGAGGGTCTGGGGTTCAGCGGTGGTTAAAATTCGCCAAATACCTGCCTGAAGCTGGTTGGGAACCGGTAATTTTTACTCCTGAAAATCCTGACTTCGATCTTCGGGATGAAAGTTTGGAAAAAGAGGTGTCTAAGCTGTTCGAAGTGATTAAATTTCCGATTTGGGAACCGTACCAGCTTTTCTCCAAAGTGAAAAGAAACACCAAAATCCATCCCGGAAGACTTCTGGAGGAAAAGGAAAAGGGGTTTTTGGAAAAAGTAGCAATTTGGGCAAGAGCCAATTTGTTGGTTCCTGATCCAAGAATGTTTTGGGTCAAACCTTCTGTAAAGTTTCTGACAGATTTGGCAAAAAACGACCAATTCCAAGCTATTGTTACTACAGGGCCACCCCATAGCATGCATTTGATCGGGCGAAACCTGAAGCGCAAAACGGGATTACCTTGGCTTGCTGATTTCAGGGACCCCTGGTCTCAGTGGGAATTTCTGGATAAGCTACCGATGTCCTCTCGGGTAAGGAAAAAGCATGCGGAATTAGAGCAAACTGTGCTTAGGGAGGCCAATGCGATTCTCACCATCTCACCAACGTTTCAGCGGGATTTGGAAAAACTCGCTCATCGAAGGATTCATCTCCTGACCAATGGCTACGATCCAGCCGATATCCCTATTGGTTTTTTTCCTAAAGAAAAAGAAGTCGGAAAACTACATTTGGTTTACTCCGGGATTATTGATGCTATCCGTAATCCGATCCCTCTGATGCAGGCTTTAAAGGTTGAATTTCAAGATGGAAAGGAAGAAATAAAATGGACTTTTGTGGGCAGAGTAAGTGAGCAGGTTCAGGCTTATGTAATGGAAGATGCCTGGCTGAAGGGCCGAATCCACTTTGCTGGATATGTTTCTCATGGAGAGGTGTTTGGCTTTTATGCTAAATCAGATGTGCTGGTATTAATCCTGACAGATACCAAAAATGCTCAGGGAAATATTCCCGGGAAGTTGTTTGAATACCTCGCAACGGGAATTCCGGTGCTGGCTTTGGGTGACCCACATGGAGATTCTGCCCGAATTTTGAAAGATGCTGGTGCGGGTAGGGTGTTGGCTCATTCGGATGAAGTAGGGATCAGAACACAGCTTAGGACTTTGATCAATGATGCTTCAAGCACAATCAAGGCATCCGATCTGGAGAAATTTTCCCGCAAAAATCTCAGTCTCCAACTTGCCAAAATTCTCGATGAACATACCCTTTCTTGATCTGAGTAGGATGGAAGAAAGTCTGAAAAGTCGATTAAAGGATCGCTTTTCGAAACTTTTAGATGCCGGGGTTTTCTCAGGAGGAAAAGAAGTGCAAGTTTTTGAGCAATCAGTTTCTGAGTTTTTGAAATCCAAGAATTCTATTTCCTGCGCCAATGGAACCGATGCTTTGGAATTGGCCTTACGTGCTTTGGGAATCAGCACTGGAGATGAGGTAATTGTATCTGCGATGACTTGGGTAAGTACTGCACAAGCGGTGGTATTGGTGGGAGGAAAACCTGTTTTTTGGGATACCGATCAGCAAGGGTTGTTAAGATCAGACTGGGAAAAAGCGGTGACACCAAAAACCAAAGCAGTGATTCCGGTTCACCTCTACGGAAAATCGGTCGAAATGAAATCTCTGATGGAAAAAGCCCAAAGACTTCATCTTAAGGTGATCGAAGATGCTGCTCAAGCCTTTGGAGCTTTTCAGGGAGGAAAGGCTGCAGGAACCTTCGGAGATGTGGGCTGTTTGAGTTTTTATCCTACCAAAAATCTGGGAGCTTTAGGAGAAGCGGGGATGTGTCTGACTCAAGACTCAACCTTAGCAGAAGTAATCCGGTTGCTGCTCAACCATGGTCAGCCGTTTCGCGATCACCATGAGGTGGTTGGGAGAAATAGCCGTATGGATTCTATTCAGGCGACTTTTTTGAATGTATTGTTAGAGGATTTCGAAAAAAATCAGGAAAGAAGGAAAGCCATAGCGAAAGCTTACCTAGAGTCATTTTCTGAGATTCCGGAATTGATATTGCCTGAAGGGATGTTGGAAAGGGATCATAACGCCCACTTGTTTGTGGTTCAGACTGGTTCAAGAGATGCGTTGAGAGAATTTTTGGCGTGTAGAGGAATCCGTTCCCTTATTCATTATCCCCAAATACTTCCAGACATGAAGCCGTTTTTATCGGTAGGTAATTTTGGAAGTGCCCGTAATTTAGCTAAAAATGGCCTTTCGCTGCCACTTAATCCCTATTTGAAGGACGAGGAGGTGGAGTTTATTATAGGATCAGTGCAGAAATTTTTCAAGTAATCAGTATTGGTTCTGAGGAATTGGTTGATTTTTTCTATTTTTCCTCATGACTTTCACCCAAGATCCCCTGTTCATTGCAGGAACCCTATGCATAGCTGTGTTTTTCGGCAATTGGCTTACCCGATTTCCTTGGGGAAGAACCGTGGGAACACCGATTTGGGTGATTTTGATCTGTGCTTTGGTTTCCAATTTTGGAGTGATACCTAGCGCAATGACAAGCAATCCTGTGTATGATGGAGTATTTGTTTATCTGGCGCCTTTGGGGATATTTATAGCCTTGCTAGAGGTGGATTTGAAAAGTGTAAAAAAGGCAGGATTGCCACTTTTGACGATGTTTTTACTTGGTTCCATGGCTACTGTGATCGGAGTCTTGGTTTCCTGGTTTTTGGTCAAGCCCGCAGTTCAAATCGGGGATTTAGCCCCTGCTGTTGCAGGAATGTTTACTGGAACCTACATTGGTGGTTCAATCAATTTCAATGCGATCGCCTTGAATTACGAGGTCAACCAAAACGGAAATCTTTATGCTGCTGCCACGGTAGTCGATAATTTGATAGGAACACCTTGGATTATCGCAACACTCATCTTGCCAAAATACCTTCAGAAATTTTTCCCGAGAAAAAAGCTTGGTTCGGCGCATACGGAAAAAAAATCACAGGGAGTAGAGTATATCTCCATTTCTTCAATTGCCTCTTTACTGGCCCTTGGTCTGTTGGGGATGACAGTAAGTAAAGCCTTGGTAGCGTGGTTTCCTCAGGTGCCGGAAATTATTTTTCTTACTTCCCTTGCCTTGATTTTAGCACAATTTCCTGCTGTACAACAATTGTACGGTAAACAAACCGTAGGATTTTTCATGATTCTTATTTTCCTGGCTGTAATTGGGACACTTTGCGATTTTGGAGCTTTGGCACAGACAGGCGAGTTAGCAGGAACCCTTTTGTTGTTCGTGGGTTTGTTGGTTTTAATTCACGGCTTGATAATCTTTGGTGTTGGCGCATTGTTGAAGATGGATTGGGATGTGATTGCCGTAGCTTCTCAGGCCAATGTAGGGGGCAATACCACGGCAATTGCCGCGGCAGAAAGCCTCAACCGTCCTGACTTGCTGATTCCTGGAGTCTTGGTGGGGAGTTTAGGAAATGCCATAGGAACGTACATTGGCTTTGCTGTGGCAGGGATGCTGTAGTGAAGTATCAGGTAGCTAGTATCAAGAAGCTAGACAAAAGAGGCAAGAAGCGACATTGTATCAAGTACCATGCACAAAGTACCAAGTAAGAGAATACCCAATTTCCATAACTCATCCCTATGAAAAGACCTTTTAACTTTACCACCTTACAACCTTAC
>CAZNND010000009.1:0-30349 GCA_964574365.1 uncultured Limnohabitans sp. | reverse complement strand
ACCTTACAACTTCACCACCCCATAACCTAAAAAACCATGCAATCCAGTGTTTTAACCGAATTATTTTTGCCATTAGCCTTGGCCGTCATTATGTTTGGAATGGGGCTGAGCCTCACTTTTGCTGACTTTAAGCGAATATTGATTTACCCTAAAGCAGTGGGCATCGGGCTGATAAATCAGATTGTAGTATTACCACTTATTGCCTTTTCAATTGCTAAAGTCTTTCAACTTCCTTCGGAGTTGGCGGTAGGACTAATGATTTTGGCGGCTTGTCCGGGTGGCGCCACTTCCAACCTGATCACCCACCGTGCCAAGGGGGACTCGGCACTTTCGATTACCTTGACTGCCTTTTCTTCGCTGATTACGGTAATAACAATTCCGTTTTTGGTCAATTTCTCACTTGGTCATTTTATGGATCAAGGAGAGGAACTCAAACTGAATGTCTTGGGTACAGTTGTTTCGGTTTTGCTGATAACGATCATTCCGGTTGCTATTGGAATGTTGGTACTTAAGAAGGCTCCGCAGCTTGCGCAACGATGGGATAAGCCTTTCAGGAAGATTTCAGCAGTGTTTTTTGTGATCATCATCGTGGCAGCTATAGTCAAAGAAAAAGACAACCTGGTGCAGTTTTTCATTGAAGCAGGACCTGCCTCACTAGCTTTGAACTTGGCCACCTTAGGTCTGGGATATGGGGTAGCGAAAATGGCCGGATTGGATTTTCGTCAACGGCTGACCATCTCCATTGAATCCGGAATCCAAAATGGCACCTTGGGGATTACGATTGCGGCGACTCTCCTTATGAATTCAGTGATGACTATTCCGTCGGCGATTTATAGTTTGATCATGTTTGGAACGGCGGCGTTGGTGATTTTGTGGGGAAATAGGGGCGCAAAAAGTTCTTGAAAGAGCGGTGGTTTCGGTGAGTGGGGACACTCACCGGGGCGACAAGTTCCAAGTTCTGGTAGTTGGATTGGTTCTTTCGCCTTCGTGAGTGTCCCCACTCACGACCTGAATTCATTTGGATAGTTAACCCTATCAAAAAGCTCATTCCTCATAGATAGCCTTCAATCGCTGGGTTTCATCAGCTGCTTCTTTAATAATGCCAGGTAAAAGGAAGATGGAAATCCAGCCGATAAGCATACAAATGATGGCTACCCAAGCAAAAACTCCCTGAAAAGTGAATTCTAAGGCAATTTCGGGGGTAGTCAGGTATTTTGATCCTTGAAGAGCAAACTGCATGATCAAATGCATCCCGCCTGTAAAGCTCAGGGCATGTTTGAATGTAGCGTAATGCCGGAATCCTCTGCTCACGCGATGGTAATAAATCACCAAAAAGACCATGCTCAACATTAGTCCTACCACTCCCCAAAAAGGGGCAGTCATCTGCTCACCGAATAGGGTGAAGTTTTCACTGATGAAATAAAAGGTCCAGGCAAGGAGAAAAAGATAGATCACCCGATAGGAACTCAATAAACTTTTTAGACTCGCCCAATATCGGTTCCAAAACTTCTTCCGGATGCTTTCCCGATAGGAATCTGCCAAGTCGGAAAAGCCGAAAATCCCGAATTCGGAATGGGCTTTCCGAAAGGCATCATCCAGTTTTAGTGTTGGGTTTTCGGCCATTAGCACTTCGATTCGACAAGCTACATGATCCAAAATCTCATATTGTACGTCGATTTCCTCATAGCCTTTGGAGGAGATGAGTTTTTTGAGGGCGGAGATTTGGGCAGGGGAGAGTTTCATGCTGTTTTTGGTTTTTTTTCAACGCTTACTTTGACTAGCGTGAGCAAATAAATGGTCATGGTCAGTCCAAGACTGATAAATAGAATAGAAAAAATGGGATTGGGTTCATATCCTCCACTCCATTGAATTCCTATCGGGGCGTAGGTGAAAAATCCATAGACCAAACTTAAACGGATCAGCATCGCTGCTGAAAAGCCAGGGATTGGTTTGTGTCGTGTGAGCGAGAAGTTGAGTGATTTTCTCCAACCCAATTTTGTCCAAATAATCGCCGAACCAGAAATGGCAATTATTCCCATTCCGGAGAAAATAGCAGAAAAGCCAAAAAAAGAATATGCGGTAATTAAGCTGGCTAAAATCAAAATTACCACCAAAAGCTCCCACAGACTTAATTCCCAAAATCGTACTGCCAGCCATTGCAGAGCTCCGATCTGTTTAACCGTTGCTTTTCTAAGTTCCTTCTCCATCCTCCTCACCACCGACCAGCCAAAAGTCTCGTTGAGTTGCTGAAAAGTGGCTTCAAACTCGGCTGCCGGCTTCTTCTCCAACTCGATAAAGTAGTGGTCCCGGATCTCGTGATGGATTTCGAGATACTGGATATTCAGGCTTTCCAGCCGCTGATCGATGCGGGAGATTTCTTGAGGGGAAAGAGTTCTCATATCAAAGCGGTTTTGGATTTGATTTTCCAAACCTCCAAAAGAGAAAGCATATAGAGGATCAACAAAGCAGTAATAACCGCGGCAATGCCAGGCACCAAGTCCGAAAAAGGCAATTCAATTGATAACAGTTTCGGAGAGTAAATCAGAACCTGGGCAAGCATAACCAGTAAATAAATCCGCTCAGAAATGGGCATGGATGCACTTGATGTAATAGGAATTCCCATTTCTTTAAAAATGCGTTTGATCTGTCGTGTTTTTTGTCTCACACTTTGGTCAAAGACAAAACTCATGATCACCAACAAAATAAAAGGAGATGCTAATAGGATTCCGATTTCTTCCTGAGACTTGGCCTGATTGGCTACAGAAAAGATAATTGCCAAAATCCCCGCTGCATAGATCCATCTGGATGTGCAAAAATAGCTTTTGAGGACCTGCCACTGGATTTTGCTGATGTCTTCTCTGACCGATTTTTTGAACTTGGATTGAAGTGCATGGCAATAGGCGTAGGTAAACTTTTGTTCCAATTCAAACAGTTGGGATCCGAATTTTTCCTCGGAAAATTCCTGCAAGTGGCTCACATAATGGTCATAGATCTCAGCAAGGACTTCAGCCGAAGAAATTTCCTTATGGAAAATTGACCGTTGGATTTCTTTGAATTCTTGTTCGGATAGCCTTCTCATTTTTCAAAAAGTTAAAATCCCAATTCCGGCTTCAATCCCGGATTGATGATCCGCTGCATATTTTCGACAAAAGCCTGCAACTCGGCAAGTTTGGAACTGACTTCCTTGTGCCCATCCTTAGTCAGGCTATAGTATTTCCTCACCCGATTATCCACCTGCTGGATTTCTGTGGTCAGCAATCCTTCAGCTTCCAATTTGTGTAGTGCCGGATAAAGCGCTCCCTCGGTGATTTTGATCTCTCCGGCGGTAAGTTCCTTGACTTTTTGGGTGATTTCGTAGCCATACATCTTTTCATTTTCCTCCAATAGCTTGAGGATGATGGTCTGAAGGCTTCCTTTAATCAGCCCGTTGCTTGACATGGTGTTAAGTTTGATTCGAATATATCAAAAACTTATATACATAAGAAACTGATGCATATTTTTTTCTTCAATTTTCAGTACAATTTTGCAGATATGATCAGGCAGATTTCAATTTTCATCCTCTTTGTCTTGGCTTTTTCAGTAAAACTGACTGCCCAAACCTACTTCAATGAGTTTGGCAGAAGAATCGTAAAAACCGAATACGAGGATAAAATCCTAAACGGGCCTTATTTTGGGGTTCCTGCTGATCAGCCGGGAGACATGAAACTCGTGCACCGGATGCCGGTGGGTGTGGTGGATGCCAAACCCATTTACCAAGCCTTGGGCTTGGAGGAAGCATTCAAGGCAGGAAAACCCCTCATCATCATATATTATCCCGGAAAGGACGAGTGTAATTCCACCGGGGCTTCAGATTCAGCCTATCTCAAAAATAAACACAAGGCCCTGTTGCGCTATGCTGAAAAGCACCTGGCAGAGGGGCCTTTGTATTTTTATAAAAACCCACACGGACTAGAAAAATATGAGGGAATTCAAACCTGGAAAGCCGATCCGGATGGGATTTTTGAACGAACTTTCTTTCGATACCCCTATCCTTGTGGAAGCTTTGTGGTTATCAGTTCGAAAGGAACCTATCGGGCTATTTTGGGAGAATATCCTGTTTCTCAGGTGGATGTGGCCTTGAAAAAACTTTAACTCAACTGGACGGTGACTACAATTAGGATTGCGGAGAAATCAGACTTGCTGAATTTGCTGAATATGGCAAAAACGGCTTTTATACAGGCATTTACCGCTGGTAATAAGCCCGAAAATGTGAATGCCTACATGTCCGAAGCATTCACGCTTTCCCAGTTTGAAAAGGAGTTGGCCAATCCGGCCTCTACGTTTTTTGTGGCTGAGTTGGAAGGAAAAATCATCGGCTACACCAAAGTCAATCAAGTGCCGGCACAAACGGATGTGCAAGACCCTGATAGTCTGGAAATTGCAAGACTGTACGTTTTAGAAGACTATTTGGGTTCAGGTATTGGACTAAAGTTGCTCGATACCACCATAGCTTTTGCGAAGCAACACCAGAAAAAATATCTCTGGCTAGGGGTGTGGGAGCATAATTCACGTGCCATCCGGTTTTATGAAAAAAATGGCCTCCGGATCTTTGGAAGCCATCCTTTTCCTTTCGGGGATGAAATTCAGAATGATTGGTTGATGCGTTTGGATGTGGTGGATTAATCCGCTTACTGGTAGCTAAAACCCAATTTTTGCAAGCCATCCTGAATTTCCGGGATTTGCATGAACAATTTCCAACCCAGCCCGCTTCGGTAATTTTCAATCATGGATACCATCGGTCCCTGGTCGATTGCCAAATACCGCTTTGGGAAAAAGTTGTGCTCCGGACTCATCGCATCATAGAATCCATACGGTCCAAATACTTTTTCCTCATAATTCTCATACAGATTTCGAATCACTTTGAGGGATTCTTCAGGGGTGTATACAATAGAGGAAACGGCAGCAGTGGGGGAAATTACGCCGGTGTCATTTCCTGGGCGGTGAGCGTCGTAACCATTGATTGAATACGATGCAGTCAGTCCCCAGAGGTTTTCTCCATACCCCTTGAATTTTTTGGGATTCTCGATGCACCAGGCCCGATTGATTAGGGTTTGGTTAAGATTTTCCTGCCAATAATCGGCATACTTGTCTTTTAATCCTTTGGGGTTAAGACTTAAATAGGAATAATGTGCCCAAAAAAGTGGCCCTCCCAACTGCTCGGCACCATTGTGTCTGAGCTGAAGTGGGAATCCGTATCCTCCTGCATTCGTGGCACGGATGCTTCCCGATCTTGCCCAGCCTGTATGGTATGGCTCAGCGGAAATGGCATGGGTTGGTGAGGCGGCAGCAAGGACATAAGCAATAAGGCATTCGTTGTACCCTTCAAGGGGGAAATTCATCTCCCACTGGTACCTGGGCGACCAATGCCAGTAAAGTGTCTCTTTTCCTTGGGTATGAAAAGTCCAGTCCATTTCTTTCCAAAGTTTATCGATTCTGGCAGCAATAGATTTTTCAGTTTCGTTTCCAGCTTTGAAATATTCTCTTACGACCAGCAAGCCCTGTATCAGAAATGCGGATTCGACCAAGTCTGCTCCATCGTCTTTGGGAGAAAAGGGCTGGACTCGACCTGTTCTCCCATCCAGCCAATGTGGCCAAATGCCGTTCCACCGATCTGCTTTTTCCAAAAAAGTCAGCATTTTTTCAAATCGGGCGACCGCTTCCTGCCTGCCGACCCATCCTCGCTCAATAGCCCCTAAAATCCCGATTAAACCCATTCCTGTACCTCCAGTAGTGATAATGTGGGCATCATTAGCAGGGTAGTTTCCATCCATATGAATTCGCTCGGGTGCCATGCCCGAGTTGGGTTCGGCCCCTTTCCAGAAGTATTGAAAGGTATAGTATTGAATGGTGTCGAGTAATTGTTCGTCGCTCAGGATGCTAGTGGGCCGATTGGGTTTTTCAGCCTGTACACAGGAAGAAAAGGCAAGTATAAGCAGGAGTAGTAAATTTTTCATTTTGTGTAAAAATAGGCTTGAATCTCTAAAAAATTGGTTGCTTCTCAAGGAGGTATCGGTAATTTTGAAATAAAAAATGCGAAGGATACTGCTTCTTTTTTGGTTTTTCCAAGCTCTGACCGCCTTTTCTCAGGAGAAGAAACCCATTCTAATCTTGATTTCCTTGGATGGGTTTCGATACGATTATGTTGAGCGGTTTCAACCTGAAAATCTGACACAGTTTATTGCTGAGGGCACTGCTGCAAAGGGACTAATTCCCTCTTTTCCTTCCAAAACCTTTCCTAATCACTATACTATCGCAACCGGCATGCTTCCTGAGCATCACGGCCTGGTGGACAATGCATTCTATGAACCTTTCAAAGATCAAGTTTATACCATGGGCAATCGGGATATCGTCCAGGATGGTTATTGGTATGGGGGAACTCCAATTTGGGTATGGGCGGAGCAACATGGGATCAAGTCTGCCAGTTATTTCTTCGTGGGTTCGGAGGCTCCTGTCAAAGGGGTGAGGCCAAGTTATTATTACGATTATGATGGGAGTGTGCCCAATTTGACTCGAATTGCTAAAGTTTTTGATTGGCTACAACTTCCCGAGGAGGAGCGTCCCCGTATGATCACCCTATATTTTTCAGACATGGACGATACGGGGCATCGCTTTGGCCCATCCAATGATGAAGCACTTAAAAAAACCTTGTACAAACTCGACCGGGAACTTGGGGCATTGTTTGAAGGATTGAAAAGTTCCGATCAGGATATTCATGTCATCCTAGTCTCTGACCACGGTATGGTTGATGTGAAAAAAGAGAACTTGATCAATTTGGATCAATTGACTGAAGGCATTGAGGCAAGAGTGGTTAATAATGGGGCATTAGCTCACCTACACCTGAGAAATCCAGCTGAAAAATCGAAAATCATAGAACTACTTCTAAAAAGAAACGCGGATATTTCAATTGATGACTTGTCCGAAAACAAGAATTACACCGATATCAGCAAGTTTCCACAACGAATCGGGGATCTGCTAATTCTTCCCAAATTGGGACATTACTTGGCAGATGAGCGGGGTATGGTCAGGTACCAGAATAATTCTGCACGGTTTAAAACCGAGGTGTTTGGGGAGCATGGATACAGTCCAAGGGATAAGGAAATGTGGGGGATTTTTTATGCTCAAGGCTCAAAAATAAAGACAGGGACTACCCTTGAGCCTTTTCAAAATATCCATATTTATCCTTTGCTATGTCAACTGTTAGGACTGCCGGTTCCTGATGGGATAGATGGGAAAAAAGAAGTGCTTGCGCCGGTGTTGAAATGAACCGAAATCCATAGATGCTCGGGATACTCTATTTTTTTTGGAGAGTCAGAAGTCTTCACGCTAAAGGAAATTCTATGGTGTACTACATGTCTTAGGCGTTGGTCTAGGCTATAGAATCGAAAACAATTGGATAGAAATTAGGACAGAAGTTGAATTCACATTTTTTGAAGGAATCTTTCATGTTTTTCTGGTAATATAGTTTTGCGGAAATTGCATAAAAAGTTAAACTATACTAGATATTTTGTATTATTTGCAAAATATGTCTAGTAATTTCTACTTTTTTTGCAAAAAATGCAAAACAAAAAATCTAAATTTTTATTTGAGAATACTTTTGTTTTAAAATCATAACATATATTTGATCAAGATTAAAGTTCAAATTTAAAATAAATAAGAGGGTGATTTTTTTATCTATTTTTTAATTTTAAATCAAGAGAAGAAGAGGTGTCGGATCCTTAATGCTCTTAATTTTTTCACTAATTTTTTTATCTTTTCTATGAACAAATATTGGGTTTGTTGCTATGTCTTACTTTAATCCTCAACTGATATTGAATGTTCATTGGAATAAATTTTATTTGTCACTTTATTTATTACGTAAAAATTGAATGTAATACGCACAAAACGCATAAACACATAATAGAACCTGGTATTTAAAATCCCATAAGTTTGACTAATTTTCAACTAGGTGATTTGTGTATTGATCATAAAATCCATCTATAATTTTTATATTTCAAATGTAGTATTGCTGGTCTATTTTTTTATTGGGAGTTTGGGATGACTGGGGTATTTACGAATATTGAATTATTCTTCGGGGTTTTAACCATTAATGCCTTAGGAACAGCTGGGGAATTAACTTCCTGCCTATTTTAAAAAAAATATATGCATATACCCTATTTTGTCGGTAGTGAATAAAACCTATAAATTTTTGAACCACAAAGGACACGAAGGGCACTAAGTTTTTTGAAACTGGTCCTTCCTTGATTTTTTAATTTTTCCTTTGACTCAAACTGGATTGGTAGGACGTTTTTCTAAGAAATCATGGTTTAAGGACATAAAGGATGAAAAGCTAAAGCATTGATTTCGAGGGTGTACAAATCAAAATTGAAAGTTTGGCTATGCGTTAAATTTCCCATCCCTTTGTTTAGTTTAGGTTCTTCCCATTGATCGATTTATATCCTTAAACTCAAACAAAATGAAATTTGGCTAATGGCAAGATTCCGTATATTCATAAAAAAAAATTAGAAAATTAAAGAAAAGGTGTGCTTCATGTATTCCTGTACACTTCTTTATCAGGTCTTGTTGGGAACAGGGAACTAAAATTGAGTAGAGATAAACCTGTCGAAATGCCCTGCTTTGCACCTTTTCAAAGTTGTAACGACCAATTGGATTTTTTAGCGGCATCCCTCTATGAATATGGTTTTTAAAATAATGGATTGATGGATATAATAAATGCTAACGTTGAACCTAAAAAAAATGACAAAATAATACCAATATCCGTTTCAAAATAAATGAAGGTAGCCTTTGTGCCTAAACATCCTGTATTTCAGTTTATGGGAATCGAATAGTTTCTTGTTTTTTTAAGTGTATTCCCTAGCTTAATCCAATGCTTCAGTATTTTTCTAGTTATAAATTGAGAATTAGGCTATTTGAAGTTCGTTTTTATTCCATTGGTAATGTTTGAAAGGTTTATTTAATTTTTGCATAAAATAAGTTATGATAATATATTTTACGTGATAAAAATAAAATTAAGTGAATTTTACGTATTTCTTAAAAATAAAAATCAATCAAAAATAAATATCCACATATATAACGTCAAGCCAAATTTGATTTGGTCTGTAAATTAAAATGGATTGAGGATCTTGATTTGGCGGATGCCTTGGTAATTCTTTGATCAAAGTGAAAATTCCATTTTACGGACATTATTGGTAAAGCTATTGCCTTAGGTACGTAAATAGCCAAGTTATTACCGGTATTTTCTTTGAGATGAACTCAGGGAAATTTCTTTTAACATTTGGTCTTTAAAAGCGTGGAGCATTGGGATCGAAAACCTTTCTTTTGACAATTTGTGGATTTACACCATTTATAGCATTGAGGGAATTAAGAATTATGGCTAGGTTTTCTTTTTGGCAATTCCACTTGTATTCGCTTTAAATATAGTTCTTGTTTTTTTGCATTTTAACTCCATGAAATTTGTTTTCAGTAGCTGGAAAAAATGGTGAGTTATAAAACCCATTTCCCTAAAACTAGACAAGTCCATAGATTCATTGGTAAGGAATTTGGCTACTTTCAAAAAAGCGGATAGTCATAATCTTTGATCTTTTTTTAGCACATGGGTGTTCGTTCCCTCGATTTGTGTCAGAATTGAATTTTGAATACCTTCAAATGCTCTAAGCCTCCATAAAAACTATGATCAAACAACTTTCAACTCTCATATTCTTTTTGGTATTTATGTCAAGTTCCTTCGGTCAGGAATCACTTTTCGACGGGAAGTCCCTGAAGGGTTGGTACATGGATGTGCCTGATCTTCAAAAAGACAGTAGTCTCAGAAAACCCTTTATCGTGAGAGAAGGATTGTTGGTGAGTTTGGGTACTCCAGGTGGGCATTTGATTTCGGAAAAAAGTTACGAAAACTACACCTTGGAGTTTGAGTATCGCTTTGCTGGGAAACCGGGCAATTGTGGGGTTTTGGTACATGCTTCTACTCCCAGATCGCTCTATGGGATGTTTCCCAAATCGATCGAAGTTCAGATGATGCATTCCAATGCGGGCGATTTTTGGTGTATTCAGGAAGATATTCAGGTGGAAAATATGGAACAACGCCGCGGACCAAAGGAAAAATGGGGTATTTCGGAAGGGAAAGAGCGAAGGATAATTAACCTGACCGACAACTCTGAAAAACCCTTGGGCGAATGGAATAGGATGAAAATTAAATGTGAAGGGGATAAGGTCACCGTCTGGGTAAACGGCGACCTGGTCAATGACGGATTTGGAGCCACTGCTCAAAAAGGCCAGATTGCACTACAGGCAGAAGGTGCAGAAGTGGAGTTCAAAAACTTAATATTGACTCCGCATAAACCGTAAAATCAGGAGCTTGGTGCCGGATTGGGACTTGATTCCCCTTTGGTACCGGGGATAAATCGGGGTACTCGTGACTGGTAATCTTTGTATTCGGGATATTTGGAGGCGCTGATTTCTTCGCTGAAATTAGAGCTGCCCTGGAATAGAATCAGCAAAAGCATTGCTCCCACAATTGACCAATTGAGCCATTGTCCGGAAGCAACAACAGAAAAAACATAAAAACAAGCCCAAATACCCTGCTCCCCAAGATAATTCGGATGCCTGGAAATAGCCCAAAGGCCTTTGTCCAAAAATCCATTGGCAAATTCTCCGTGGAGTAATTTCCCTTCTCCGATAAGTTTCCATTTTTCGCTTTGAAATTTCCAATGCTGTTCATCAGCCACAGTTTCCAAAACCAAAAAGAACAACACCCCTGCGGACACGACCAGATCCCAAATTCCAAGTGGAATCCCATCAAACTGCATGGTCACCAGCATGGGGAGCGTGAACAGCAAAATCAACACATTTTGATAGCCGGAGATAAAAAACAGATTGAATAGCGTCCATTTCCAGCGGGGTTGAAACTCCGGTTTTTTCCGCAGAATCTCCCAGCGGTAGTCTTCCTCGCCCTCCCAGAATTTCCAGCGGTAGGCACCTTTTCGGGCAAAGTTGTAGGTCAGTCGGACTCCCCAGGCTGTCACCAAGCTTGCCATTAAGATCATTCTTGGACTGAAATCACCAAAGTAGGCCATCACCCAGGCGTAGATGATGGGCAATATGCTCCAATATTTGTCAACTTGGCTATTGTTGTGGGTGAGTTCGCCTACGATAAAACAGTAGGCGATAGAAAATCCGCAGATTTTCATGAGTACGCCCAAAGCTTCCCATTCTTTTTCTCCCAAAGGAATCCCAAACAGGTAAGTGAAAATGGGTACGATCAGGAGGGTGAAAATAAGGATTAGTGCGGTCTGAAGGATTTTCATGGGTAGGTGATTTGCTTTGAAATTAAATCAATTTGAAAAAAATGCAAATTCCTGATTTGAAGAATTCTGGTACAAGGTGATCAGGCAAAGTTTTTTCCTAGCCGATTTGATGATTCTTCATTGGATCAGCCTTTTGTTTAAGGTCAGGGGATAAGTTGTGGGCTCTAATCTATGGAAATATTGCGAAAGGGGATTGAGGACAAAATTCACTGAACTTACATCCACCACCGAAGGCACACCAAAGCAAGTGAGACCAGATCGCAGAAGGGTACTTCCATAGTCCATGGAGGCTATGATGGCGGGAATAAGATCCCAATGGAATGGTAAATCCGTATGGCTTGGATAAAAAATCAAGGCGTCGGGAATCGTGAATTCCATCACTGAATAGAACAAATACCGCTCAGCAGAAAGGAGTTCCGGATCTATGGTAAGCCTTTCGAGTAAACAAGAAGACAAGCTCGAACTAGCGTAAATTGCCGGAATTCCAGGTAAATTCCATCGTCCTCCATACAGCTTGGCGCCTTCTCCGCTTGCATCGCAAAACGGGGTGAGTGCAATTCGATAGGCTTTCATCACTCAGACAGCAATCCCGTGCTGAAGTCTCATGATCTCGGTTTTGAGAAGGGATATTCCTTCGGAAACATCGATTAGATCTAACGGAATGCGATTACCAAGGGTAAAAAGCGGCCGCTCCATCCATCGCCTAAAATCCTCTCTTCCAAAATAAGTAATCCCAACAGCATACAGCTCAGCCAACTGATACAGCTTCTCGGATTGTCCGATATCAAATACTTCCTTGCGCTGCAGCGTCTTGGCAGAGACGCCCAAGACATCTGCTAAAGTCTCATAATCAAGACCAGAGATCGCTTTGAAGCTTTCGAAGGAGTTTTTGTCGAGGCCATTGCGGAAGGTATCCAATCGGGAGAGTGGCTCGTCCAAGTCTGCTAAATCCAGTCGGAGAATGTCTTCCACACCCATTTTTGCATTTTGGTAAAGGGCTGCTGCTGGCTCCTTTACTTGTGGGATCTTTTTAGCCATGGTTATTTTCGGTAATTTGTCTTGTAAGATAATGTAATTTGTCTGATTTACATTCGTTTCACTTAATTTTTTTTGAATTTCTATGAGATCAGAAAGAGGAAAGGTGTCACTTAGGTGTTCCTACAAGTAATTGATTAAAAATGAAATGTATTCTAAAAGTAGTTCCTGATCCGTCTTTGATGGTTGCTGTGTGCTTTAGAAAGGTGGATGTGCTCTAGAGTTTGCTATCTAAGAATTTATCTTTGGGTCTAATTGGCTTTTTGGCAAAAAAAACTTTTCTCCCCACAACCTGGCCCTTCGCTACATCTTTCCACCGGAGAGAATTTTGACGCTCAGCCATCCTCCACATTCTAGTACGGTATTTAGTAAGTAGAATAGGTCTGGAATTGAGGGAACCAACTGGTCCGGAAATTGGTATATTTATCCAAAGAATTTTAAAAATGGATGTAAAAGCAACGAAACTGGAATTGATCGAGATGCTTCTCAGGACTGAGGAAGAAAGTGTGATAAAAAAAAATCAAGTAAATACTTGATGCTGTTCCTTTCAAGGATTCCGAATTGACGGAGGATGTTTATAAAATTTTTGATCAGATAAGAGAAAGACATTTTTCCGGTTATTCAGATTCCTTTTCATGGGAAGAAGTGAAAGAGGATGCCAGAAAATCGGTGAAATGAAGCTGAAATTAACGCTAAAAGAAGAGGCCAGACTTGAGATTATCGAGGAGTCAAGAGAGACAAGACCCCGGAGGGGTTAAACCTCTCAATAGCCCTGGGTAAGGCGTAAGTCCCGATGAGCTTGCAATATCGGGAAGGAACGACGCAACCCAGGGTGAAAAAGAGAATAATGTCACCAGCGCCGGCGCAGAATTAGGGCGAAATCAACCTATTCCCTCGCCGGCAAGAAGGGCAGTTAAATTGATTGAAAACAAAAGAAAAACAATAAAAAAGTGTCAAGTAAATTCAGGACGAGACAGTATCACTACTACGAAAGTACTAAGATTGGTTTAGGAGAGATTTTTTTAGCTCAATTGGACAACTGTTTTGATCGTATTTTGACCCAACCCCTGCAGTTTCCTATGAAAAGGGCACCTTATCGGGAAGATATTGTTTCTAAGTTTCCTTTTTTGATAATTTTTGAACTGCAGGAGGAAAGCATCCTGGTTTATTCTGTGTTTAACACTTGGAGAAATCCAGAGAAAAAGCCGTAGTAGATTTCACAAACTTCCTTTTCTAAAAACTTCCTTCTCTGCAAGCTGGCCCTTCGAAAGAAAGGTTAACTAGAGATTTTTTTGCGCTCAGTCCCCCGCATTCCAATACGCCATGCGCTCCAGCTTTTCCACTTCGATCGATTCGAGGGGAAATTCGAATTAGCTGGTTTTGGTGATTCAGTGTGTCAAAAGACTATCGAAATACTTTTTTAAAAGAAAATTAAAAATAGTGTAATTAAAATTTGCTTTTGTAGTTTCGGGGGGGGTATATTAGTTCAAAATCAGATGATGCGCCAGAATTTTGATTTTTAACGGGTCAAACAATCCCTCCCGGCATGGTGCGAAAGGGAATAGCAACAACTCTTTTAAAAATGAAACTTACAAAATTTTCAAAAGGTGTAATTACCTTAATGTTTGCAGGTATATTTTTCATACCAACTAAGGCTGATGCAAAAATGTTTGGTCAGGAATGTGAAAAGTGACCACAGGAGGTGGGGACTCTTGTATCATCACCAAAACTGTTTGCAAACAGCGGTTCTTTTGGATTAATGTTGGAACAACTACCGAATTAAGTGGAATTGATTGTAGCGGTCAAATGTAATCCAGTTTGGGAGAGGTGATCGCCTCTCCCTCACTATTCAAACTGATGATTATGAAGAAAATATTGATATTTTGTTTTATTCTGTATATGACTTGGGGAAAATCATTTGGTCAAGATGTTAAAGTAATTGAATTGGAGCCAGTAGAAATCGTTCCCAGCGATCAGATTTTGGTGTTCTCCAATTTCTCCAAAAAGCATAGCGAGAATAAAGCAGAAGTTTTAGGATCTGGACTAAGAGGGAAAATCGCCATTGTATCAGGCTTTTCAAACCCGGAAAAATCTTCCATTCAATTGGAAGGCTTGGAGTTTTTTTTCAATTATGATTGGGAACAGGATTCTTCCGGCTTTTATATTCAGCCTGTTTTTATCAGGGAAAAGGATGGACTACCGATGTTAAATTACACAGATTTTCCTCAAAAATATCTGGTGACGGGAAAACTGAAAAATAGGATGTTCATAGATCTTTCCACAAAAGAAATAATCCTATCACCTCAGGAACGAGTGTATTTAGGATTTAAATTTTTAGAAAATGTCAATCCCGAAACCCCCGATATCTTTAATTTTACAGGAATAAGTGGGAAGATTATGGAATTCACATATCTCTTGTATCCAGATGGTAGGGAACCTCAGGAATTAGTCGGACCAGGCAAGCATTCAGCTGGACTGAAATATTCAGTGGTTTACAAGTTGAAGGAATGAAGTCATTCCCCAATCAAGCAGGATAACTTATTGTGTCTTCCTGCCTTCATGGCAAAAACCTACTCCCCCGCATTCCAATACGCCATGCGCTCCAGCTTTTCCACTTCGATCGAGTAGAAGCCGAACTCTTCCACCACTTTTCCCTCAATCCGGTAGATCGCCCGGCCTTTGAAGGGGTATTTTTTCACCACGGGAGGGAAATGCACCGTGTCGATCCAGTCCCCCTCCCGGTCCAGAAAGGTACCGAAGTTCATCACGTCGCCCTTTACCGTGCGGGTGTATTTGACCGTGACCAAATAGCCGAGGATGGTCACGTGTTTTCCCAAATATTGAGTCATTTCCCGAGCTTTGATGCCTCGGACGCTTTGGTCTTTGACCAGGTGAAAAGGAGAATCCAGCGGAAACTCCAGGATGTCGATCTGATCGAGGATGTCCTGCCGGATATCCGTCTCGTCCAGGTTGGGAACTTCCGGAGGTTTTTTGCCAAAACTGATCTCCGTTGTCGCTGAGCGAAAAAGCTCATTCGTACTCACCACCGCCTTTCGCTTGTTTTGAAGAAAATGCGCCTCCCAGAGCAGTTCCTGCTTTGTTTTTCCCGTAAACCGAAAGCAGCTGATCCGGATCAGAATCAGCAGCTGCTCCAGACCGATCTGCACCCGGGACACAAAATCCGCCAAACCCAAAAACGGACCGTTAGCTCTTCGCTCAGCCAGTAGCTTTTCCACGCTGGCTTTTTCCATGTATTTCATGTGGATGAAGCCGAGATAGACGGTCTTCCCGGTGATCCGGGTCAGGTATTCGCTCTCGTTCAGATGCGGTGCCTGGATATCGGCCCCGTTCATCCGGAGTTCATGGACGTAGAATTCGGTATGGTAAAATCCCCCGAAATTATTGATCACGCCGACCATAAATTCCAGTGGAAAGTAGGCCTTCAGGTACAGACTCTGATAGCTTTCCACCGCAAAGGAGGCCGAGTGTCCTTTGGCAAAGGAGTATCCCGCAAAGCTCTCAATCTGATGCCAAACTTCACTAGCAACCTTGTCCTCCCTGCCCAGCTTTTTGCAGTTTTCGAAAAACTTGTCCTTCACCCGCTGGAATTCATCTTTGGATCGGGACTTGCCGCTCATGCCCCTTCGCAGCACATCGGCCTCAGCCAAACTCAGTCCTGCAAAGTAGTGAGCCACTTTGATCACGTCCTCTTGATATACCATGATTCCATAGGTTTCGGGCATAATCTCGGCCATCACGGGATGGGCGGTCTTTCGGCGCTCCTGATCGATATGCCGGAGGATGTATTCCCGCATCATCCCGGATCGAGCTACGCCGGGTCGGATAATGGAACTGGCCGCGACGAGCTCGAGGTAGGTGTCGGCCTTCATTTTTGCCAGGAGCATGCGCATCGCAGGGGACTCCACATAGAAGGCTCCGATGGTGTGCCCTGTTCGCAGATGCTCCTTGATTTTTGGGTCTTTTTTGAATTTTTCCACTTGCCGGATATCCACTTTTACCCCTTTGTTTTGATAGATGAGTTCCAGCGTGGATTTGATGTGCCCGAGTCCCCTTTGGCTCAGGATGTCAAACTTGTGGAGCCCGATATCTTCGGCGATATGCATGTCAATATGTGCCAAAGGAAATCCCTTCGGTGGCATGTCCGTTGCCGTAAAGTAGTGGATGGGCTTGTGCGAAATCAGTATTCCGCAGGCGTGTATGGTCAGGTGGGAGGGCATGTCATGCAGCACCCGGGAGTACTTGATAATCAGCTTCCCAAACTGATCGGGCTCGTAGCCTTCTTTGTCTGCATGGTGGATCAGGGACTCGATATCGGTCTTGGGCAGGCCAAAGACTTTTCCCAATTCCCGCAGCATGGAGTTGTACTGAAAGGTATTGTACGAACCCAGTAGCGCCACGTGCTCCTCTTTTTCTCCATTGTATTTGCGGAAAATGTAGTCCGTCACCTCATCCCGGTCTGTCCAACTGAAATCGATGTCAAAGTCGGGGGGATTTTCCCGATACAGGTTGATAAACCGCTCAAAATACAGGTCCAGTTCGATCGGATCCACATCTGTAATCCCCAGGCAATAGGCCACGATACTGTTGGCGCCGGAGCCTCGGCCCACATGGTAGAAGTTGCGGTGCTGCGCAAAGGTCACAATGTCGTAATTGATCAGAAAGTAGGAGACAAAGCCCTTTTGCTGGATAAGTTCGAGTTCCTTGTCGATCCGTTGACTGATTTGTGGGTTGATATCCGGATAGCGGCGAAGTGCGCCTTTGAAGGTCTCCTGCCGGAGAAAGTCGAAGTCCTCCCAGTCCGAACCCAGTATATCCCGTCGGTTTTTGACCGCCTGGAAGTAAAAGGAAAACTGGCACTGTTCCAGAAGTTTTTGGGCATTGACAAGCAGGTAGCTGTGGCTTTCGCATCGGGCGATCAGGTCGGCATAGGAATAGAGTTGGTCGCTCGGGTCGGCCTGCTCGGTTATCGGGAGCTTACTGAGCAGCGTATTCAGGTCAATGCTCCGCAAAAGCCGGTGGGCATTGAATTCGAGTTTGGAGGAAAAGGTGGCCGGTTGCAGGAGTACAAGTTTTTCCTTGCGCCGATACCAAGGGGAAGTCAACAGCTTGTTGAGTTGGCTGGGATGAATGCCGATGTATTCGTTTTCCCGCAGGGGAAGGGCTTTTTCCGAGAAGGGGTAGATGACAAAGCTATTTTCAAACTTGGGTGCATAGGGCTCAAATTTTCGCTTTCGAGTCAGGTGCTCGGACAGGTGTTTGTTGAGTTCGAAGAACCCTTCCTGATTCTTTGCCAGACCGATGTACTGCTGCTGCACGCCATTGCGAAAGTCGATACCGATCACGGGATGGATACCGGCTTTTTGCGCAGCACGGATAAAAGGGAAGATCCCGGCAGTACAGTTGATGTCCGTGAGGGCGAGGGCGTCGAGTTTTTTGCCTTTCGCCTCAGCGATCAGGGCCTCCACGGACATGGTTCCGTAGTTGAAACTGAAGTGGGAATGGCAATTGATGAACATTTTTGATTTACGAATTACGATTGACGAGCCTAATTCCGTTGTCCTGCGTCTCCAGACGCCGGACTGAGCTGAAAATATATCCTGCTTCTAGAGAAGCAGCTTAACATCATAATGTTAAAATCGTTAACATTTTAATGTTTATAAATTAAACAATAGAATTGGAATCAAGTCAAGGGCTAGCCTGATTTTTGGGTAAAAATGTCGGGAATTTTGAAGATTGGTAGATGACAAAATGAGTAAATAAATCCTTGTAAAAAAGTGTAGGATTTAACTGGAGATGGATTGAAGCAATTCTGTCAATTCTTTATCGCTGATATTTTCCTTGTCTGATTTGTCGTAAATCGAGAGAAGATATACAGTGGGTCTGACTGATTTTTACAAAAGTAACTATCCTTGCCCTTCCGGACTTCCCTTTTCCTTTGGAGGTAATCGCCATTCTGATTTTGTAGCAGCTATTTCCTAAAGAAATCCCTTGCAGAGGGTTCTCTTCGAGACTTAGAATCAAAGCTTTAAAGTCCTCTGTGAGGGAAGGGTATTTTTTTGCCAGTTTTTTGAGTTCCTTCCCAAAATTTGGTATGGCTACTACTTCATAATTCATCCAAAAGTTCTTTGGCAGGGATAGCCTTGATTTTTCCTTCTTGGATTAAATTGAATTCGTCAACGGACTGTTTGATGTTTTCAAATACTTCCGCTTTATAGGTTGAAATGGGTTTTACTTTTACGAATTTTAAATTTTTCAATAGCTCAAGCACAAAATCAGGTTTTTGATCTTCTATATCGAGGAGGACTTTCATTCTTATTTAATTTCTAAGGTGCGTTCTTTCATAAAGATATAAAATCCAATCCTCAAACAATTGGTTCTCTGAAATAACATTTTATAATTTTCAAGCTTTTCCCAGCGTCAACTGAAACTCCAAGGGGCTGCAAGGCTGAAATTCATCCGCCTCTAAATCTTCAAATATTTCCTCATCCGCCTGGATTTCCGTCTTTTCGATCTTCCCGTCCGGATGGACAATCAGTTCGATTCCCGTGAAATCTACCGGATTGATCATCACCAGCACCTGATAATCGTCAAAAATCCGCTTGAAGTATTGTGAAATTGCTTTAGCCATGAGCGTTATTTTAAAATTTTTTCAAAAATAATCTCAAAAATTTAGATTCATGCTTTGTCTTTTCCAATCCCTTTCTAAATTTGCTCCCGTCTTATGAAAACAATCGCAAAGAAATATTGGTGGTGGCATTCTTCAACTTTCCCTGGGAAAGCTCAGAAAGCCGTTGCCTGAATTTTAGCGCAGCACATACTCAAAAGGCTTACTGGATTTCCCGGTAAGCCTTTTTTTATGCAAAAAAAATACCACGAATGAACCACGTCAAGTATCCGATTCTCACTACCTACAGAAAGCGACTGGCAGATACCATCACCCCGGTCAGCATTTACCTTCAGATCCGGGATCGGTTTGCCAATCCTATTTTGCTGGAATCCTCCGATTACCATGGCCAGGAAAACAGCTACTCTTACATCTGTTTCAATCCCCTTGCCGCCTTTGATTTCAATGCTGGTTTGGTAACCGAGAAACTCCCCGATGGGACGCAGTCGCGCTATGAAGTGACCTCCCAAAATCGACTGATGGATTGTCTCCGGGCTTTCGGAAACAAATTTGACCCCACCCCGGACAAGTTCAAGTTCAGCACCAACGGGCTCTTTGGATACATTCAATACGATACGGTAGGCTGGTTTGAGGATATCAATCTCAGCAAAACCACACCGAATGAAATCCCGATGATGCACTATGCGATGTACCAAAACATCATCGTGGTGGACCATTACAAAAACGAACTTTATCTCTTTGAGCACAGAGTCGCTGGGGCGAACAATCCCGAGTACATTGCAGAGATCGAGACGCTACTCAACAATAAAAATATTCCAGCTTACTCCTTCAAAACTGTAGGAGAAGAAGTTTCCAATTATACCGATGAGGAGTTTTTGAAGATCCTTAACCAAGGCCGTGAGTATTGCTTCAGGGGAGATGTATTCCAGATTGTACTTTCTAGACGCTTTTCCTCCGAATTCAAGGGGGATGAGTTCAATGTCTATCGGGCACTCCGCTCGGTCAATCCTTCTCCTTATCTGTTCTATTTTGATTACGGCTCCTTCAAAGTATTTGGGAGTTCGCCGGAAGCCCAGATTGTGGTCAAAAATCGCAAGGCGACCATCTTCCCAATTGCTGGCACGTTCCGAAGGACAGGCAACGACATCGAAGACGCGGAGTTGGCCAAAAAGCTCTTCGACGATCCCAAAGAAAATTCCGAGCATGTCATGCTAGTGGATTTGGCCAGAAATGACCTTTCCCGATCTTCTGACTTGGTGGAGGTAGAAGTGTTTAAAGAAATTCAATACTACTCCCATGTCATTCATCTGGTGTCTAAAGTGACCGGTCAGCTGGCTCAAGGTGCTAATCCGCTTCAGCTCGTGGCGGATACTTTTCCGGCAGGGACACTTTCCGGTGCGCCAAAATACCGGGCGATGGAACTTATCGATGAACTCGAAAACGTGAGCCGTCAATTTTATGGCGGGGCGATCGGTTATTTGGGATTCAACGGGGACTTCAATCACGCCATTTTGATCCGCTCCTTTGTTTCCGAAAACAATCACCTTCGCTTCCAAGCAGGGGCGGGCGTAGTTGCCAAAAGTTCGATTCCATCAGAGCTGCAGGAAGTGGCGAATAAATTGGAGGCGCTGAGAGTGGCGTTGCGGGCGGCGGAGGAGATTTAATTTAAAAATTGGAAGATTTAAAAATTGAAAAATTATGGCCAAATACGAGCGCTTTGAAGATTTGCCTGTATGGCAGCATGCGATAGAGATTGGTATCAGAATTTATGAAATGGTCGATTCTGAAAAAATGGTAAAGGATTATCGTGCGAAAGATCAGCTAATCGGAGCTGCAATTTCAATTTCAAATAATATTGCTGAAGGTTTCGAATACAATGGAAATAAGCAATTTATTCGATATCTGGAAATTTCTAAAGGTTCAGCAGGAGAGCTCAGAAGTCAGCTTTTTTTAATGATGAAAGCAGGAAAAATTGGAAAAGAAGTCTATGAATTTAACTACAATGATTTAGTCCTTTTTTCTAGTGAGGTAAAAGGTTTAATTAAGTACTTAAGAGAATTTGAAAAGCAGCGAAGGAAGCCTTCTGGAAAATAATCTTTCAATCTTCCAATCTTTCAATTTTCCAATCTAATAAATGAAAATTCTAGTACTTGACAATTACGACTCCTTCACCTACAACCTGGTATATATCGTCAGACGATTGGGATATGCTAAAGCTATGGAGGTGTACAGGAATGATAAAATCAGCATTCAAGATGTCAATCAATACGATAAAATCCTCCTTTCTCCAGGGCCAGGGGTTCCTTCGGAAGCCGGAATTATGCCCGAATTGTTGAAAAGATATTCTTCCACTAAGTCCATTCTGGGGGTTTGTCTGGGACATCAGGCGATTGGGGAGGCTTTTGGTGGTAGCCTGATCAACCTGTCAGAAGTCCTTCATGGTGTAGCTTCTGAGGTGACCGTGGAGGATGATCTGCTCTTTAAAGGTATCCCCAAAAACTTCAACATCGGTCGCTATCATTCCTGGGTAATTGATGAATCCACACTTTCACCGGATTTGGAGGTGATTGGAAGAACTCCTGATAAGCAAATCATGGCCGTACGTCACCGCCGGGTGGATGTCCGTGGAGTTCAGTTTCATCCGGAAAGTATTTTGACCGAAAATGGGGTTAAAATCATCCAAAACTGGCTGGAATCTTGAGAATTTGCTTTTTACCCATCATCCACTCAACCTAAAATGAAAGAGATTCTAAATCAGTTGATAGCCCACCAAACCCTGTCCCAGGATCAGGCTCGTGAAGTGCTCAAAAATATCGCCACAGGAGGTTACAATACCAGTCAAATCGCTGCATTTATGACGGTTTACCTGATGCGAAGCATTACTGTGGAGGAACTCCGCGGATTTCGAGAAGCCATGCTGGAGTTGTGTATTCCAGTAGAAATCTCTGAATACGATGCGATGGATCTCTGTGGTACTGGAGGAGATGGAAAAGACACCTTCAACATTTCCACGCTTTCTTCTTTTATTGTTGCCGCTGCCGGTCAAAAAGTTGCCAAGCATGGAAATACGGGCGTTTCTTCCATCTGCGGCTCTTCTAATTTGCTCCAATATTTCGGCTATCAGTTTACCAATGAGATCGGGGAAATCCGCCGCTCCCTCGATGAAGCAGGACTTTGTTTTTTGCATGCGCCTCTTTTTCACCCTGCAATGAAACATGTGGCTCCCATCCGAAAGGAGCTTGGAGTGAAAACTTTCTTCAATATGCTCGGCCCAATGGTCAATCCAAGTTTTCCTAAAAAGCAGTTGGTGGGGGTGTTCAGTCTCGAACTTGCCAGGCTGTATGGCTATTTGTATCAGGAAACCGAAGGAAAATTTTCTATTCTCCATGCCTTGGATGGATATGATGAAATTTCACTCACGGGACCTTTTAAAATGATTTCTAATTCAGGAGAGAAACTGTATCATCCTGAAAATATCGGGCTCTCCAAGCTCACTGCCGAAAGCATCAAGGGGGGCGATACGGTTGATGAATCAGCAAAAATCTTTGAACAGGTTCTTCGTGGAAAAGGGGAAAAAGCCCAAAATGAGGTGGTGATTGCTAATGCCGCTGCCGCTTTGGTGACTGCCCGGGAAGGGTTGAGTTTTGCAGATGCGGTCTTGGAAGCCGGGGAGGTTTTGCTCAGTGGAAAAGCCCTTCAAGTGTTTAATGGCCTGGTCAATCCCCAAACTACCGTTTCATTTGCTTAATCATTGACTATGAATATTTTAGATAAAATAATTGCGGATAAATTCAGGGAAGTAGAGGAGAAAAAGAGTTTGTTACCCGTAAAGGTGCTCGAAAAAAGTCCGTTTTTCTCAGGTCCTACGGTATCCATGAAAAAGTACATTACCAATCCTGAAAAGTCGGGGATAATCTCTGAGTTTAAGCGCAAGTCCCCGTCAAAAGGCTGGATCAATGCAACGGCCTCCGTCGAGCAAGTCAGTATTGGCTACATGCAGGCAGGTGCTTCGGCTTTGTCGATTCTGACTGACAAGGAGTATTTCGGAGGAACCAATGAGGATCTGAAAATCGCCCGAAAATTCAATTATTGCCCGATTCTCCGAAAGGATTTCGTGGTCGATGAGTACCAAATTCTGGAGGCAAAGTCCATTGGAGCAGATTGCATCCTGCTGATTGCCGCTGCTTTGGAACCTGAGAAGCTCAAGTCTTTTGCTAGTTTTGCGAAAAGCTTAGGCCTAGAGGTACTGATGGAAGTGCATGACGGGGAGGAATTGGAGAGAAGCCTTTGTGACAACCTGGATTTGGTTGGGGTCAATAATCGGAATCTTAAAACCTTTAAGGTGTCTCTGGAAACCTCCCTCGGACTGGTAGATCGGATTCCTGCCGGATTTTTGAAGATTTCCGAAAGCGGAATTTCCGATCCGAAAACCCTGATCCAATTGAAGAATGTAGGTTTTGACGGATTCCTGATTGGAGAAAACTTCATGAAATCCAGCCGTCCTGAGCAAGCTGCCTACAATTTCATCCAGGAATTCAAAAAATTACTTGCCAGTCAACCAACAATTGCCTGATGGAAATCAAAGTCTGCGGCATGCGGGAGCCGGAAAATATCCGAAGATTGATTTCGGAAATTGATCCGGATTGGATGGGATTGATCTTTTATCCCAAATCACTTCGCTATGTCTCAGATGAACAGGCTGTTGAATTGAAAGGGCTTTCGGTAAAAAAAGTCGGAGTTTTTGTAAATGAACTTGAAGCTGAAATTCTTCGAAAAGGGAGCCTATTCGGACTTTCCGCGATCCAACTTCATGGAAGTGAGTCTCCTGAATTTGTCCAACAACTTGCTGAAAAAACCGATGCAGAGCTATGGAAAGTGGTATCGGTAGGAGCAGAGATCGATTGGAAAAGCCTGGAGTCCTACTTTCCTTTTGTGGGCAAATTTCTCTTTGATACTGCTACCCCAGCGCATGGGGGTTCGGGAAATCGGTTTGACTGGATAGTTTTGGAAACTTATCCCTTTGAAAAAGGCTTTTTGCTGAGTGGGGGATTGGATGAGGAAAGTGCAGCTGAAGTTTTGGCTTTGCGAAAGCAAATTCCCCAACTTCAAGGCGTAGATCTCAATTCCAAATTTGAGGATGTGCCAGGATTAAAAAATATTGAAAAACTGAAAAATTTTAAAAGTCGCCTGGTTCAATCAGGCGCTGATAACTAACAACCTTATAACCATTAACAGATGATACGTGTAGATGAAAAAGGATTTTACGGAAAGTTTGGCGGGGCATATATCCCTGAAATGCTCCATCCCAATGTAGAGGAGCTGCGGGAAAACTATGAGGCAATTGTGGCCAGTCCCGACTTTCAGCAGGATTTTCAGACCTTACTGAAGGACTTTGTAGGCCGTCCTACGCCCCTCTATTTTGCCAACCGGCTTTCAGAAAAATACGGAGCAAAAATCTACCTCAAGCGGGAGGATCTTTGCCATACTGGAGCACACAAGGTCAACAATACCGTGGGACAGATCCTTTTGGCCAAAAGACTTGGGAAAAAGCGAATTATTGCCGAAACCGGTGCCGGCCAACATGGGGTTGCGACCGCGACGGTTTGTGCCTTGATGGGGATGGACTGCACGGTGTATATGGGTGAGCTGGACATTCAGCGTCAGCGTCCCAATGTGGAGCGGATGCGGATTCTTGGTGCCAAAGTCGTGCCTGCCACCTCCGGTTCCAAAACTCTTAAAGATGCCACCAATGAAGCCATGCGTGCCTGGATCAATGATCCAGTAGGAACTCACTACATTATTGGGTCCGTTGTAGGTCCACATCCTTATCCGGAGATGGTGGCTCGGTTTCAGTCTGTGATTTCGGAAGAGATCAAGTGGCAGCTGAAGCAAAAAGAGGGACGTGAAAGCCCGGATGCAGTCATCGCCTGCGTGGGTGGAGGATCCAATGCAGCAGGAGCTTTTTACCATTTTTACAATACACCTGAAGTTCGCTTGATTGCGGCCGAAGCAGCAGGGTTGGGTGTCAATTCTGGCAAGTCCGCAGCTACTACAGCCCTTGGTACACCGGGGATTTTGCATGGATCAAAGACGATCTTGATGCAAACGGAAGATGGACAGGTGGTTGAGCCACATTCCATTTCTGCGGGTTTGGACTATCCGGGAATTGGTCCAGTTCATGCGCACTTATTTGATATTGGAAGGGCAGAGTTTGTGGCGGTAGAGGATGAAGATGCCATGAAAGCGGGAATTTTGCTCAGTCGAACGGAAGGAATCATACCTGCGATTGAGACCGCACATGCCATACATGCCTTGAACCTGATCGAATACCGCAAAGACGACGTGATCGTGATCAACCTTTCCGGAAGGGGAGACAAGGATTTGGAGACGTATATCAAGTGGGGAAATTATTGATTTATGATATACGATTTTTGATTTACGACATCATTTGAACCTCAATCATTAAATCCAATAATGGATTGATTTTGGTTAATGGCTCAACTCTACTCAACACCTCGTAAATCGTAATTCGTAAATCGTAATTTTCAAACCCTACATTTAAAATTGTAAACAACGATGAACAGGATACATTACTTATTCACTACCAAACAAGATAGGGTGCTCTCGATCTATTTTACTGCGGGATTTCCAAAGCTGGAGGATACCGTTCCGGTCATGGAAGCTATTCAGGCGGGGGGAGCTGACATTATCGAGATCGGGGTTCCGTATTCTGATCCGATTGCGGATGGGCCCACCATTCAGGAAAGCAACACCATCGCGCTGGAAAATGGGATGAGCATGAAGATGCTTTTTGAACAACTCAAAGGTTTTCGTGCCAAAATCCACCTTCCCGTGGTGCTGATGGGGTATTTGAATCCGATTATCCAGTTTGGGATGGAGGAATTTTGCAAAAAGTGCAAGGAAGTGGGTATTGATGGATTGATCGTGCCGGACTTGCCGATGCAGCAGTATTTGGATGAATACAAAAGCCTGTTTGACTCCTATGGATTGGTCAATACATTTCTGATTTCTCCCCAGACTTCTGAAAAGCGCATTCGTGAAATTGATGAGAATACAGATGGATTTATCTACATGGTATCCTCTCATTCGATTACCGGGGCTAAGGCGGACATTTCTGCCGAGCAGATTGCCTATTTCGAGCGAGTCAAAGCGATGAACCTGAAAAATCCCCGACTGATCGGTTTTGGCATTTCCGATGCCCAAACCTTCAGCACAGCTTCCCAATACAGCAACGGAGCGATTATCGGTTCAGCTTTTATCAAAAAAGTAAAAAATTCTCAAAACCTAAGCCAGGACATTCAGGTCTACCTGAGAAGTGTTAAAGCCATATAAAAACTAATTTTATTTCAGAATTTTGATTTACGATTTACGAGGTCAATTTGAACATCAACCCTTGACTCTAAAAACTTAGGTCTTTGGTTTGGGGAATGAGGTTCAAAAAAGTGCCGTAATCGTACTGAAAAAGCGTAAATGCTCTATAAACTAATTTTATTTCAGAATTTTGATTTACGATTTACGAGGTCAATTTGAACATCAACCCTTGACTCTAAAAACTTAGGTCTTTGGTTTGGGGAATGAGGTTCAAAAAAGTGCCGTAATCGTACTGAAAAAGCGTAAATGCTCTATAAACTAATTTTATTTCAGAATTTTGATTTACGATTTACGAGGTCATCATGGACCCCAACCCTTGATTCCAAAGCTTAGATTTTTGGTTTTGGGAGTGAAGTTCAAAAAAGCGTCGTAAATCAAAAATCTTAACTCGTAAATCGTATTTCCCTATGATTATTCAATTACAGCCCGACATCACCGATTCCCAAAAAGAAAAACTGATTTCCAAAGTCAACGAGATCGGCTACAAAACCACCGAAGTCAAAACCCAACTCGGCGACTATATCATCGGTATCGGCAAAAATGAATTTGACATCCGCCGTATAGGGCAGATGGACGGTATACAGGACATTCATATTGTTTCGGATGAGTACAAACTGGTTTCCAAAAAGTGGAAAGCCAAGCCTACTTCTGTTGATCTTGGAGATGGAGTCTTTATCAAAGACGGGGAAATGGCCATTATCACCGGTCCATGCTCGATCGAATCCGAAGAGCAGATACGAAAAGTGGTCAACCACTGCGTGGAAAACGGCATTACCATGATGCGAGGCGGAGTGTTTAAGCCCAGGACTTCCCCATACGCCTTTCGTGGGATGGGAATCGAGGGACTGAAATTGTGGCATTCCATTGCTTCCGAAGCCGGAGTGAAGATTGTCACCGAAGTGATGCAAACTTCCCAAATCGAGGAAATGTATCCCTATGTGGATGTGTATCAGGTAGGTGCCCGAAATTCCCAAAACTTCAACCTGCTGGACGAATTGGGAAAAGTGGACAAAGCCGTGATGATCAAGCGGGGAATTTCCGGGACGATCGAGGAATTACTACAGTCCGCAGAGTATGTTTTCTCCGGAGGAAATGAAAAGCTGATCTTGTGTGAGCGGGGTATCCGAACCTATGAACGAGCTTCCCGAAATACCCTGGATCTCAACGCTATTCCGATTTTGAAAGAAAAATCCCATCTGCCCGTAATTGTTGATCCCTCGCATGGCATCGGAATCCGAGCTTATGTGCCGCAGATGGCCTTGGCAGGGGTTATGGCCGGTGCAGATGGCATCATCTATGAATCCCATGAAGTACCGGAGAAAGCCTATTCTGATGGACAACAAACCTTGGACTTTGCGCAAAGTGCGAGATTGGCTGCTTGGATAAAGGAGATTTTTGCAAAAAGGAAAACGTTCGAGTTGTTGTAATCAAATCTTTTCTGATAGAAAACCCAAACCAAAGAGTTTTTGATTACGTACGGAAAAATGTACATTTGACAAAATTCCGTAACAATGAAAGTGGTGAATTACACAGACTTGAGAGTCAATTTGAAGAAATGGTTTGATTTGGTGGTGGATGATTTGGAAGAAGTCATCATCAAGCGAAAGGACAATCGGGATTTGGTCTTGATTTCTTTGGACGAATATAATGCGCTCAAGGAAACGAGCTATTTGCTCTCAGGCAAAAACCGAGAGGTTTTAATGAAATCTTTCGAGGAAGCAAAAGCTGGCAAAGTAGTTGAGAAACCGCTGATTGAGGAATGAGAATCGTGTGGACCCTCACGGCTTGGGAGGATTACTTGTATTGGCAGACGGTCGATAAGCAAAAGCTCAAGCGAATCAATAAACTTGTTAAAGCGATCATCAGAGAGCCATTTAAAGGAATTGGAAATCCAGAACCCTTAAAACATGACTTGCAAGGCTTCTGTTCGAGGAGGATTGACGGCGAACATCGGCTGGTTTATTCTTTTCAGAATTCCGAGCTGTTAATTATTGCTTGTCGGTTTCATTATTAAGTTCAAGTCCAAATAATGGGAATTCTGAAAGTAGAATACTCAGCTCTTGGATCCGTGAAATTTTTGAAAAAAGGAAAACGTTTGAGTTGTTTTTAATAATAATATCGGATTTGAATAAGTGTCCTGCTTCGGGAGAAGTGGAACAAAAAAGATCATAAAATATCAGATAAATCCTGTCGTCCAATAATAGCCATAATTTCGCCCGTATCCTGATTTAGCCGAAAATAAATCCTTTCGGATCCACATACGCAGCACCTATATCCATTCCTGATGTGATTTACTGATTCAAATGAGAATGGTCTTTCTGAAATCCTTTCAGAGCAATTGAAAATGGTTTCCAAATAGCGATCGGCCTGACTCATTCTGAACCTTTTTACTCCAAATTGGTAGATTCGGATCAAGTCTTCTTCGGCTTCCTCGCTTAGTTTATAGTCAGCCATTTAAAAAAGCTTTTGCCTCAGCTAAAATTTGCTCCTTTGTATCTGATGTAACCCCACCCTTTTCGGCTCTTTCCAATTTTGCCCTAAGCCAATTTATTTCAGCTTGCTGTTTTCTGGCTTGCCTAATGAGATCATTGATCAATTCACTTTTGCTGGAGTATTCCTGATTATCCACTTGGGATTTTAGCCATTCGTCATTGGGTTGGGTGAGTGAGATGCTTTGTCGTGCCATAATTCACTTGTTTGATGTAATATTACACCAGAAACGAATCACAAACAAGTTTAGGAATGAATTTGAGGGGCTTAAAATAAAATGGATAGCTTGACAGATTTCGGAAGGGTAATTGCAAAGCCTGGAATTTGATGAAACTAAATCATTTGTCGATGGGATAAAGAAATTTTCGCAAAAAGGAATACGTTTGCGTTGCTGTAAAAATTGCTTGCCCCTACCCAATTCCTTGCTTAACTTCACATCATGAATCCGACTTCAAGAACCTACGTACATCATTCGTATCATCTCCTCCCATGAGGAATAGGAATGACCTTGGTTTTTGCTGAAGAACTTAGAAAGGCCTATTCCGTATTCGGTGTAGGCCTTTTTTGCTTAACCCTCCAAGGGTGGGCTAACCCTTGGAGGGTTTCAGTACTATAAACCCAACTATACCATGTTTACGAAACCCAAAGACTGGGTCTTTACCGACCCGAGATTAAAAGACATGCGGCAGGATTACGCCGCTTATACAGAAGAGGATTTTAATGTCTGGAAGATTCTTTTCGACAGGCAGATGCCCAACCTGCCCAAAGCGGCCTCAAAAGCCTATTTGGAAGGGATTAAGGCAGTAAACTTTACCGCTGAACGCATCGCCAACTTTGAGGAACTAAACGAGATCCTCGCCAAGACTACTGGATGGGAAGTGCAGGTGGTACCGGGCTTGATTGATGACGATTTGTTTTTCGGCTTGCTGAACAACAAGCGTTTTCCGTCTTCAACCTGGCTGCGTAAAATGGAGCAACTGGACTACCTCGAGGAGCCGGACATGTTTCATGATGCCTTTGCCCACATGCCCTTGCTGACCAATCAGCATTATGTGGATTTTCTGGAAAAGCTAAGTGGAATTGCCTTGAAGCACATTCAGAATCCCTGGGCCATCCAGTTTCTTAGCCGGATATATTGGTTTACCATCGAGTTTGGACTGATTCGCGAAGAGGGTGAGTTGCGGATTTACGGAGCGGGAATTTTGAGTTCGACTGGAGAGACGAAGTTTTCACTTTCTGACGAACCCAAACATTTCCCCTACGACGTCCGCCACATCATGAGTACCGAATACTGGAAAGACCACTTCCAGGAAAACTATTGGGTGATCGACAGCTACGAGCAGCTATTCAATTCCATTTCGGAGATTGAGGAGGTGTTGGAGGAGATGGTAAAGAAATAAGATAGAAATAAGATAGAAATAAGATAGAAATAAGATAGAAATAAGAT
>CAZNND010000008.1:0-76555 GCA_964574365.1 uncultured Limnohabitans sp. | reverse complement strand
AGTATCAATCCAAGAATGAATACGTTAAAAATGACCTTCGTGACCTTGGTGTCCTTTGTGGTTTAAAATTTTATTGGTTTTATTTCTTCAAGGAATAGTAGCGTATATGCATAAAATTTTAAGCAGTTTTTTAAAATTGTATAGTAAAAAACTTATTTGCTACAGTTTTGACTATGGCATTCAGTCCTTTTCTTCTAAATTTTAGGGTTCTATCAGATGTTATCTAGCATTATTTCTGATCGAATCAGGGGAAGCAAGTCATTTATATGATGCGTAATTTATTGTTTTTATCCATTCTGGTTTTAGCCACTGATGTTTATTCTCAGGTGGCTTCTAAAGATGCTCACAGAAAACAGTTGGGTATTGAGGCATTTGAAAAAAATGACCTTGATCTATCGTTTTCTCTTCTAGACTCTTGGCTTAGGGATCACCCAAATGACGGAGAGGTATATCTTTACCGAGCACGTATTCTGAATCAGTTTAAGGATTATTCACTTTCTGATATTGACTACACGGCTTACTTGAGTTTCTTTCCCAATCATGGAGAAGTCTATATGGAGCGAGGTCGTACAAGATATCAAAATGGCCTTTTTGCACAGGCAAAGCAAGATTTTGAATCCTATATTAGCTTGCCCAGAGGAGAAACCAGCCAGGTAATTTATCGAAAGTCTTCTTCAGGGACAGGATTCTCACAGATTTTCACTCCTCAGTCTTTAAATCATGGCCAAGCTTATTATCATTTGGGCTTATGTAGCATAGCAATGAAGGAGTTTTCTCAGGCCTTGATTTATCTGGACTCCGCACTAGTAAATCAACCTGATGAGCCAGATTTTTACTCAGAAAAGGGCAAAGCCTTGGCCTTGATTGGAAAAAAGTCGGAAGCGAAATTGGCCTATGAAACGGCATTGGCACTAAACCCCGATCACTACCTTAGCCGACAGCGGTTGATTTTTCTAACCAAATCAACTGACGAAAAAGCACTTGAGGAACTGACTAGGTCCATAGCAGCATTGCCTGTTCACCCGGAACCCTTCAAACAGCGTGGCTATTACCGTCTCACTCATAAAGACCCCAGTGGTGCGAAAGATGATTTTCTTCAAGCCCTTACCCTGGCACCAGATGATTCTCAACTTTGGTTTTATCTTGGAACGAGTTGGGCCAGTCTAAAAAACTTCAGGGAGTCGGAAAAAGCTTTTGGAAAGGCACTCGAAATCGATCCAAGGAATCCAGAATATCTGTTGCACAGAGGGCAATCGAGGTACAAAATAAATGAATTACAATCGGCTTTGGCAGACTTTACACTTATGACTTTCTATGATCCGGATGATGCAAGGGGATATTATCACCGGGGAATCACCTTACACCGCATTTCAGGTTCCAAATCTGCGTGTCAAGATCTTGCTAAGGCAAAGAGTTTGGGAATGCCAGAAGCGCTCAGCATTTGGGAAAAAATATGCAAATCAAACTGATTTAAAGTTCTTTTTTCGGGTCGACCTGGGCGGCGATCCAGGCAGGTCTCCAAGAAGCAAATAAAGTAATGGCGACTACTGCCAAGCTAATCCATGCAAAGTCCGTCCACTCAATCCGGACCGGATAGGCATCGACCACTCCAGATGAGATACCCAAGGAGATCAGCCCAAATTTCTCTTGAGCTTCCACTAATAGAAATCCAAAGAACAAACCAAGTACTGCACCCGAAAAAGCAATAAGGGCGCCCTGTTTAAGAAAAATTTTACGAATGAGGGAGTTTTTTGCCCCCATAGCCTTTAAAATTGCTATATCCTTCTTCTTTTCTATAGCAAGCATGCTTAAGGAAAAAAAGATATTAAACGATGCTATGGCAAGAATAAAGGTAAGCGTTAGAAAGACAAACAATTTTTCAATCCTGACCGTCCGAATAAGTTCTGCATGCTGTTCATCTGCATTTTTAACTGAAAAATTGTTGCCCAAAATATTTTTCAATTTCAACTGAACCTCGCGAATTGCTGCATCATCCTCAACTTTTATTTCCAAGGAAGTTCGTTTTTTCCCATAATTCATGAGGTTTTGTGAGAATTCAAGCGGAACAATCACGTATTCATTATCAAAACTTTGTTCAATACTAAAAAAAGCTTTAGGCTCGAGCTGGGCACTGGAGTAGAGTTGATTGGGATCGATACTTCCTGCGGATCGGGGAGCTTTAGGATAGTAAACTTTAAGTGAGGAATTAATTTCCCCTAAGTTCACAGAAAGAAAAAAAGCTAAGCCTCTGCCCAAAATTGCCCCAGGCCGAATAGCAGTTCCCAAGGTAGTATCTCCCCAAAAGTATCCATTGGAAAATCTGTTCTGATCCAAGAAATTTTCAGAAACGCCCTTTATTCGAGCCACTTGTTGATTACCCCGATATTCAAGTAGGGCATTGTCTTCTATGACTTCCGTTACCACTGCAACTCCTTGAATTGCTCTTATCGAATCCAACCATTCATCACTCACCAAAAAACTTTTCCCTTGAATCGGTTCAATTTTCAATTCTGCATCAAAACTTGCAAACAAACTCCTGATTAAATCTTCCAGACCATTAAAAACAGACATAACGGCCACAAGAGCCATAGTGCTTATGGCGACACCGACCATGGAGATAAAGGAAAGTACTGTGATGAAATTCCGCTTTTTCCTACTCCGAAAATATCTGCCTGCTATGAACGAACTGGTATTCACTGTTGCTTGGAGGATAAATCTAAATCTTCTTCATCTTCCTCAGTGGCAGGCGGAATGTTCAAATCTGAAATTACCTTATCCATGTGTTGGGCATAACTGGCTGATTCATCAGGGAAAAAAGCCAATTCAGGGATGATACGAACCGTTTTACCTATTCGTTTACCCAAGGCATGGCGAATTTCTTTTTTGTGATCATTGATTACTTCAAAAATAGTCTTTGGATCCGCCAGCAGGAAACTGAGGTATATTTTGGCAAAACCAAGGTCTGGACTTACCATTACCCGGGTAATGGTAACCATGGCTTTTCCTAGGAGATATTTTGCCTCCTTTTGAAAAATATCGCCAAGTTCTTTTTGAATTAATTTGGCGTATTTTTGTTGTCTTTTGCTTTCCATGTCTAGTATTTGTAATACAAATTTAGCGAAATACTTGGGCATCATTTAATTTTGAATCGAAACCAGTCAAATCATACCATTTTGTACAGTTTTTTTAAAATTAACGATCCTGTTCGACTCGCTACTGTTGTCCTGTACTTCGTACTTTTCGCAGGGGTAGTATTGATATTCTTCCCTTTTCCGACGACCCAACCGATGTTGCTTTGGATAGTTTTGGGCGAGCGCCTAACTGAAGGCAATTTATTGTTTAAAGATGTCATTGACGATACTGGTCCTTTATCTGCTGCCGTTTTCACCTTAGTTCACCTGATTTTTGGAAGGAGTGAATTGGTTTATGAAATACTTGGACGAGTCCTCATTTTTATCCAAATCGGTTATTGGAACACTATTCTTATTCAGTACCGGGTATTTAATGAAAACACTTACATGCCTGCAATCATCATGGCAGCATTATATCATTTTTCCTTTGATATGATGAGAATTTCTCCTCCTCTTTTAGGGAGTATGTTTCTGATGTTGGCCTTAGAACAGCTATTTTCCCAGACCACCTTACAAAAAGAAACCAGTGAATCGACCCTTTTGATTGGATTATATGGGGGTCTTGCCGCAAGTTTTCACATAAATTTTTTGCTTTTTCTACCTTACATCATATTCACCGGATTGGTAATTTCAGGTTTTTCGATACGACAGTTATTTCTAAGCCTAGCAGGTTTTATCCTTCCAATTTTGCTTTTGTTACTTTTTTACTTCTGGAATGACGGACTCGAAGACGCATTTTTAGTCTGGAAAAATGTTTTTAGCTATGAAAAGTATAAGTATCAGCCTATTATCAGCTGGTTTATTTTAGGAATTTTCCCAATACTTCTGGCCATTTCAGGCTTTTTTATCGGGATACTCCGACTTGGAGGCAACATAAATCAACAAAAACAAAGACAATTGATACTTTTTTGGCTTTTATTTTCAAGTGCAGCTCTTATTATGGCCAAAAGACAAGCATCTTATCAGCTTCTCCTAATAATTCCCGGCTTAACTTATTTGATCAATCAGTTCTTTCTCTATTTGAAATCCGGATGGCTCGCCAAACTATGCTTTGCCTTACTGATTATCGGTTTGCCAATCGCTGGAATTTTTTACTGGCAACAGCGAATAGCAATAGATTCAAGGTATTATATCACACCAGTCCCGTCAGGAGAAATTTTTAAAGGTAAAACACTAATGGTTATGGGAAATGAATTTTCCTATTACAGGGATTCAAAATCAGGTGGGCCATTTTTGAATTATCATTTGACCAAAGACTTTTTGAGGGAAGAAAAATCTCTCCACCAAAAAGCTGAACTCTACCAGAAAATAATTCAACAGCAAGTTGATGTAATTTTAGATCAAGAAGGGGTTTACAAAAATCTATTGGAAGAGCTTCCCCTATTAAAAGACATTTATGTAGAATCCAAGCCGGGGGTTTATGTTAGAAAGTGATTAATTGGGCTGCACTTTTAAACTTCGTCATGAAATCCATTCTTTTGACTTTTTTAACACACCAAATAGGAAAACTTTAACGCTGAGAAGTTACTTTTAACCTATGAAGTATCAATCTTTAGTAAGACCTCTGTCAGGACTGGCTGTTGGAATCCTGGTAATGAGCTGCAGCAGCTCAGGTCTAATCACCGCAGATCCTCTGACCTATCAAAACACCTTTCCTAAAAAATTAGACTTGAATGAGAGCCAGGCAAAGATGTGGGGTCATCTCGACCTGATACGGGACACTGTGCCCGGCATGAGTGTTGATCGTGCTTATCAGGAAATCATAAAAAAGAAGAAGGGAAAACCCGTTGTGGTCGCTGTAATTGATTCTGGAATTGAGCTTGAACACGAAGACTTGAAAGATTTATTTTGGGTGAATTCCGATGAGAAGCCTGGTGATGGAATAGATAATGATCAAAATGGCTATGTTGATGATGTTCATGGCTATAATTTTTTAGGAGAATCCTATCATGAGCAATTGGAATTAACACGAATTCTTAAACTAAAATTGGGTGATGAGGAGCTTCAAAAAAAGGCACTGGATGAGTTGGATTCTATGCTACCGGAAGCAAAAAACGCACTTCCTCAAATCCGGCAAATTGTAGAATTTGTGAGCCAGGCCCATGAGACCGTCAAGAAAAGACTTGGGAAGGATTTTTATTCCTTAGCTGATTTGGAAAAATTCGAACCGCAAACACCAGAGGACAGGCAGCTAGTAGGGGTATTGATGCAAGTACTGGGGTTGGGCCAAGATATTCCATCAGCACTTTCAGAGCTTCAGGAGGGTATAAAATACTATCAGGCACAGGTTGATTACAACCTTAATCTTGAGTTTGATGGGCGAAA
Source organism: uncultured Limnohabitans sp. (assembly GCA_964574365.1). Taxonomy (GTDB): domain Bacteria; phylum Bacteroidota; class Bacteroidia; order Cytophagales; family Cyclobacteriaceae; genus Algoriphagus. The sequence goes on along the minus strand of CAZNND010000008.1, from coordinate 71,099 downwards.
ACCAGTCGGTGATAATGCTTATGATTTTTCAGATGCAAGTTATGGTAATGGAAATCCGAATATTCGGGATCCCGAAGAAAGCCATGGTACCCATGTTGCAGGTATCATAGCTGCCAGCAGAAATAATAAAAAAGGGGTTAAAGGTGTCGCTGGAGCGGTGAAAATCATGAGCATCAGAGCAGTGCCAGATGGAGATGAATACGACAAGGATGTTGCCTATGCAATTAGATATGCCGTAGATAACGGAGCTAGCGTCATCAATGCTAGTTTCGGAAAAAAATTCTCCCCAAAAGCTGAATGGGTATTTGATGCATTGAGTTACGCAGCAAGCAAGGATGTACTGTTTGTTCATGCCGCAGGAAATGATGGGCTTGATTTGGATCTTCCCGAATCTACCAATTTCCCAAATGACCATATGGGTAAAAACAAACTCGAATTCGTGAACAATTACTTGACTGTGGGGGCTTTATCCCCCGAATATGGAGACGGCATGATCGCTTCTTTTTCCAATTATGGCAAAACGAATGTGGACATTTTTGCGCCCGGAGATCGAATTTATTCTACCATGCCGGGGAATTCTTATGATTTCCAAGGTGGCACTTCGATGGCCGCCCCGGCTGTGGCCGGCGTTGCGGCAATTATCCGCTCCTATTTCCCTCAGCTCACTGCTCCGGAAGTGAAAAAAATCATCATGGAGTCAGGATTGACAGTTCCAATATCCTTTGTAGTAGGCGAAGAAGAAAAAAAACTTGATCAACTGTGTAAGTCAGGTAAAATAGCGAACCTCTATAATGCACTGATAATGGCCAAACAATTGGCTTCGCAAAAGAACTGATATTTTTACCTTGAGTATTTTGTAAATCCTGTCAGATTCATAGACTGACAGGATTTTTTTATAAGCTTTCCAAGTATGATAAAAAGACGTAGCCGGACAGTAGCACGGAAATCCGTTTTACCAGAATTACCTGTGATTAAAAAATGCTTCTGCAAATTTTCGGATTACAGGTAAACCAAATTTATCAAGCTCTTTGGAATGAAAGACAGAAAAACCCAGGTCGTTCCCAGGAAATCTTGGAAATAAAATCGCTTGATCCTAAAATTCCTTTAAACCCCTTTGAGCTTGTTTTGCAAACTATAAGAATCCTAAGCTTTAGCATTTCAGCTTTGGTGCCTTTCCCGAGTATTTAGGAGTGCCTGAGGCAATTGATTTTTTTTAGCCACAAAGGCGCTAAGGCAGTAAGAAATGAGAGTTGCCATGATGACCAAACCCTATCTTTCCCTCTTCGTGTCTTAGTGGCAAAGAAATAGGTTAGCCATTAGAATAGAATAAAACTTAATAGGATCAATGCTTTTAACCATTCCTGATTTTTCAACGCTACCTAAGCAATTGCCATTTTTTAATCTAACCACCAATTCCTAAAATACGAAGTAAAATCTTGAGGATACGTAATACCTGTATAAACCGCTAAGAATTCACTTAACCATTTAACTTTCTTAGAAGTTTAGCTACTTAGCGAGAGATAAAGAAGTCAGTTACTTGATGATCAGGCTATAATTCGATCAATAAATCTTCTTATTCTTTCAGGTCAAGCAGGAAAAGCACAAAGAAAGTCTTTCCCACTTTTCATATTAATTTTCCAGAATTCCCCTCTGCTTTTCTATTTAAACTTCTATATGATAATCCATATGAATTTTTGGGGTGCCATTTGACTCCTCAGTTGATTTGAAGAGGATTTTTTATTTCAAAATTTAGAAAAAATCGAGCCCGATGTAATTATCCTGATCAGCTTTTGAATTTTTCAACAAGCAATTTTATTTACCCTGCTTTGATGCCTTCCACCTTCAAACGGAGTCGTAAGGAACATTTCAGTAAGCATTTCAGCCATTTCATAGGTGATAAATCGGGAAGGAAGTGCCAGTACATTGGCGTTATTATGCTGTCTGGATAAAGATGCCAGTTCCTCATTCCAACAAAGTGCAGCACGAATCCCTTGGTGCTTATTTGCTGTTATGGCAACACCATTTCCACTTCCACAGATCACAATACCAAAATCAAACTCACCAAGCTCCACGGCTGAAGAGAGGGGATGAACAAAATCTGGGTAATCAACGGAATCATTAGAATAGGGACCAAAGTCTTTAACTTCATACCCCAACTTAAGCAGTCTTTGAATTAGCTTGCCTTTATAGTCAAAGCCTGCATGATCTCCTCCAATAGCGATTTTTTTGGTCATGGTCTATTTAATAACCCTGGTTATTACTCTCGTTCTTGTTCTTCTTGCGCAAGTTTCAGCGCTTTTTGTTTTTCAAGTCTTTTGGCAATTATTATCCCAAGCTCGTAAAGAACCAAAATCGGCATAGAAATGAGCAATTGACTTATCACGTCTGGAGGGGTGATCACTGCCGATACGATCAAAATGACCACAATCGAATGTCTTCTGTATTCCTTCAACATACGAGAGGTGACCAATCCAGACATGGAAAGGAAATAGACCACCACGGGAAGCTGAAACATGATCGCCGAAGCGATAACCAACATAGTCAGCGTGGTGACATAGGAAGTTATGTCAAACTCATTTAAAATAGTAGGATCAAGCTGGTAGTTAGCCAGGAAATTGATAGAAAGGGGCGAAAGAACGAAATAGCCAAATGCTGCGCCGGATAGGAAAAGGAAACTGACAAAAAATACAGCACCTCTTGCGGCATTTTTTTCTTTTTGATACAGACCTGGACTAATAAATCTCCATATTTCCCAAAACACATAAGGAAATGCTACAATAAAACCTACCACTACACTTGAAGTCATGTGCATGGTAAACTGTCCTGTCATCTGTCGGCTTTGTATTGTAAATGGCAACTCATCAATACAGAGTGCAGAAATGCCCAGAAGGTTGCCGAGATCACACAAAACTCTATAGGTAATAAAGTCTGCTTTTGACGGACCAAGAATAATGATTCCAAAAACAATATTTTTCGCCAAAAAGGCGATCACGGTAAAGATTAGAATTGCTGCTACCGATCTAAGGATATGGTAGCGAAGTGCTTCCAAATGATCCAAAAAGGACATTCCTTCTTCTTCGTCTTTATATTGATCTAAGGCCACTTTAATCTAAGAATAATTAGTATAATGGAAACTGAACCATCCAGTCATTTACTTCTGCCTTGATAGTAGCGAGGGCTGATTCATCAGCATGGTGCAGAAGCGCATTGTCAATCAAACTGACAATTTTTTTCATATCTTCTTCTTTTAACCCGCGAGTGGTAACAGCGGCAGTACCGACGCGCATACCCGAGGTTACAAAGGGGGACTTGGTGTCAAAAGGCACCATATTTTTATTGATGGTGATGTCCACTTTTCCTAGCGTTTCTTCTGCGATTTTACCTGTCAAGTCCTTATTTCGAAGGTCGATCAGCATCAAATGGTTGTCCGTGCCTCCAGATATAATCTGATAGCCTCGGGAAATAAATTCAGCTGCCATGACAGCGGCATTCTTTTTCACTTGAACTACATAATGCATGTAGTCATCAGAAAGTGCCTCTTCAAATGCAATGGCCTTGGCAGCGATAATATGCTCCAAAGGTCCACCTTGAGTACCCGGGAATACGCCCATATCGAGAAGAGAAGACATTTTTCGAATTTCTCCCTTGGGAGTAGTCAATCCCCATGGATTATCGAAATCCTCCCTCATCAGGATCAATCCTCCTCTAGGACCTCTGAGGGTCTTGTGGGTCGTGGTCGTTACAATATGACAATGCTCCAGGGGATCATTCAACAGTCCTCTGGCGATTAATCCGGAAGGGTGAGAAATATCAGCCAACAAAATCGCTTCAACTTCATCTGCAATTTCTCTCAATCTTTCATAATCCCAATCTCTGGAGTAAGCTGAAGCACCGCAGATGAGCATTTTTGGTTTTACCGCCAAAGCTTTTTCTTCTACTTTATCGTAATCAATCAAACCAGTAGCTTCCTCAACACCATAAAAATTAGCCTGATACAGTTTACCCGAAAAATTAACGGGTGAGCCATGCGTTAGGTGACCACCATGTGACAAATCAAAGCCAAGAATCGCATCACCAGGCTTCAAACAAGCCAACATGACCGCTGCATTGGCCTGCGCACCAGAATGAGGCTGAACATTAGCCCAATTAGCGCCAAACAATTTTTTGGCCCGATCAATGGCAAGCTGCTCGATTTCATCTACCACTTCGCAACCTCCGTAATATCGCTTACCTGGAAGACCTTCCGCATATTTATTGGTCAGTACACTTCCTGCAGCCTCCATTACCTGCTTTGAAGTGAAGTTTTCGGAAGCTATTAATTCAATGCCTCTTTTTTGTCTGTCTTCTTCTCTGGAAATCAGGTCAAAAACAAGCGAATCTCTTTTCATAATCAGTGGTTTGAAAGCAAATAGGATGAATCGGAAAAATTTCCGGGTTTGACTAAAGAAGTCCAAAAATAGGCCTAAAGTATCGATAATCCAATGTGAAAAAACAGTTGTGTTTCCTCGATACCATAAAATTGCCACTACCTCATTCAAGAGGTCTCGAAATTTGATTGAAACGGGGAAACCAACAAGTAGAAGCCCAAGGAATCTATTCCAACAGATGAAAAAACAACCTCCAGACCAGTATTCTGCCAAACATGCACGATCTTGGTATCCAAATGGTGATATCATGATCGATTTTAAGTTTCAGCCACCTAGCTACTTCCCCGAGGGAACTTCTTCAAGCCTTTTGGCCAAATTGCATTACCCGGAAAGTACCTGGGGTGAACAAATCAGTATTTATGCACATTCCCTTGAGGGGAAAATTCAATTTGAAGCAGTAGATTTTTATGGGAACGAGTATTTATTTTATCCATCAAGTTGCTTGGATCCCCTGAGTATGGAAGAGTTTATTTATCTTATTGAAGGAATACAGCTCAATCAGGATCAGTTCGAGGGAACGATGCGCTTGGTTCTGGATGGAATTCCAGAAGCAGAAAGTCCTATCTACCCTGATTTAAAAAATTATTTTGACGAAAAAAGAAAAAGCTTCGGACTTGAATGAAATCGAAGGATTTATGAATTTTAGCGATTAGAATCTATTTAAGCATATTCAAGGCAGGGAAATCGCTTTTAACTTTTGGTTATTAAAACATGGAACGAAGGGATCGAGAACCTTCCTTTTGAAGACTTGTGGGTTATAACCATTACGGTCATTGAGAAAATTAAGAATTATGGCTGAGTCTTTTTTGGAGAAATCCCAATTTATTCGATTTAACAGTAGAGTAGCTCTTAATTTTCTCGTGGTTTACTACATGAAACTGGTTTGTTTTTTCAGTCGGACGGAAAAATGGTAAGTTTTAAAAGCGATTTCCCTGATATTCAGGGAGAAAAATAAATTGCAAAATTATTCCTAAGTTGATCACGAATAGGTCAAATACGAGATTAAAATGACGGCAATTTTTATCGCCTGTGGTTTTTTGTTTTTGGGCTTAGCCCTACAAAAATTTTCGAGTTTAAGAGCAAAGCAATTTGCCAACATAGTCCAATCCTACCTCATCTATGTGGTGCTGCCTACACTGGCATTACTCTATATCCCCGGAATTCAACCTTCTTGGAACCTTTTGATTCCAATCTCTGCAGCTTGGTTCACATTCTTTCTTTCCTGGGCAATTTTTGGAACACTGGGAAAAAAATTGAATTGGGGAAGAAATGTCACAGGATGCCTGATCATTGTATCCGGTTTGGCCAATACCTCATTTTTAGGATTTCCAATCATTGAAAATTTATATGGAAAAGAAGGATTACCAACAGCTCTCCTAATTGATCAGGGGGGGTCTTTTTTGCTGGTTTCTTCGTTATCAATTTTGGTAGGCTCACTTTACGGAGATCACAGCGAAAGCCTTAGAAAGGTTCCAATTAAAATCATCAAATTCCCTCCCTTTGGTTTTTTGATTGGAACTCTTATCATGGGAATTCTTGATATTCCGACCCCTGCAGAAATTGTCCCGATACTTCGCTTGATCGGAAAAACCATGCCTCCGATGGCGCTTTTGGTGATTGGTTTGAGATTTTCTGTGGACCTCAAATCCATATCCTCCCGCTTTTTTTGGTATGGGCTTGTCTACCGGCTGATTTTTGCGCCAGCATTGGTTTGGTTGGTATATTCCTTCTTCTTGGAAAAGAATTCTCTTGAATTCAAAGTGACCGTGCTCGAGAGTGGCATGGCTCCGATGATTACTGGGTCAATCATTGCCATCCAATTTGGTCTTCAGCCCAAATTGGCAACGTTGCTCTCAGGACTTGGAATGCCTATTTCTGCCCTTTCAATCGCTCTTTGGTATTATTTATTGGGCTGAATTACTTCCAAAACTCATTCAAAACAGCCAAAAAATCTGTATGAATCAACAAGTTACTAGCCACGATTTTCCGACCGAAAATATAATCCCCTTCTCCTGAAAAATCAGTCACCTTTCCACCTGCCTCCTGAACAATAAGCGCCCCTGCTGCCACATCATAAGAATTCAGATTGTATTCGAAGAATCCTTCTGTACGACCGCAAGCAACATAACATAGGTCCACAGCGGCTGAACCCAAGCGTCTAATACCATGGGTTTTTTGCATCAGAGACTTCATGGAATTAAGATATTTGTCAATCAATTCAAAATTATAGTAGGGAAATCCAGTAGAAATCAAGGAGGCTGAAAGATCCGGTGCGGAACTAACACAGATAGGTGTACCATTACAAAAGGCCCCTCTCTTTTCCATCGCATAAAAACATTCGTCGCGGTTTACTTCATACACCACGCCTAGGATAACCCGCTCTCTTTCCATTAAGGCAATACTGACCGAAAAAATCGGAATGCCATGGATAAAATTGGTTGTACCATCTAAGGGATCGATTACCCAATTAAATATTTCGCCTCTTGAAGTATTGGTGCCTTCCTCGGTGATAAATCCTGCCTCTGGAAAAATACCTTGAAGTTTTTCAACTATTTGCCTTTCTGCTTCCTTATCCACATAGGACACCAGGTCATTGAAGCCTTTGTGCTCCACCTGCTGTCTATCGAAATGCTGCCTTTCCTTCCTGATAAAAGCCCCAACCTCCTTGGCGATTTCTTGGGTTTGACCTAAAAGTCGAGTAAGCGTTTCGTAGTAAATCATAGGTAGGTAGTAATTTGAATGTTTAGAAACAATATCCTATTTCTTGTCTGTTCTTCTCTTATTATGCTAAAACCAAATCCTAAGCTCTATTCTCGTTTTCTATCCCAATCGGCCTTCTTTCTCTCCTGCTTTTCCTCCCTGGTTTCTTTAATTTCAGGACGACCTGCCACAACCAAGACAATTTCACCTTTCAAGGGATGGGTTTTGTAATACTCAAGAAGTTCGACAAGGCTCCCTCGTATATTTTCTTCATGGACTTTAGTGAGCTCCCTGGAAACGCAAGCCTGCCGCTCGGCTCCAAATACTTCTGCAAGCTGTTCGAGTGTCTTTTCCAATCGATGGGGAGACTCATAAAAAATCATCGTTCGTAGTTCATTTACCAGGGATTCCAATCTCGACTTTCTCCCTTTTTTATGGGGCAAGAAGCCTTCAAATATAAATCGGTCATTTGGTAAACCGCTATTGACTAGGGCGGGAACAAATGCGGTAGGACCGGGAAGGCATTGAACTTCCAGGCCAGCGGCAAGGACCTCTCTTACCAATAAAAACCCTGGATCTGAAATTGCCGGGGTGCCAGCATCACTAACCAAGGCAAAAACCTCACCTCGCTTCATCCGATCCACCAATTTCTCAACGGCCTTATGCTCATTGAAACTATGGTAGCTTTGAAGACTCTTAGAAATCTGTAGATGCTTGAGTAGGATGGCACTTGTTCTTGTATCTTCAGCAAGGACAACATCGACAGACTTCAATAGTTCAATAGCTCTAAGCGTAATATCCTTAAGATTTCCTATGGGTGTCGGAATTAAAAAAAGACTGATTTGTGGGTTACTCATGAAAAAATCTGGTCTATTGCTTCAGCCAATTTCCTGTCTTTTTCTGTAACTATATTTCCTTCATCGTGGGTAGTGAGCCCAATTTCAACCGAATTATAAACATTGCTCCAATTGGGATGATGATTATGCTCTTCAGCCAAAAATGCCACTCGAGTCATAAAAGCAAATGCTTCCCTGAAGTCTTTAAAGATAAATTTCTTTGTCAGGATGTTGTTTTCCTCTACCCACATAGCATTGAATTTAAAGCGAAATAACCCCTTCGATTTGAGCAACCTCTTCGTAGATCGCAATTACATAATCTGCACTTTCTACTACCATTTGAATGGTGGCACTCACATATTTCCCCCCACTACTTGGCTTAAGAATTACCTCCTTATTTGGAAAAAGTTTCTCAATAGCTATTTCTTTTCCAGAAGGTACAATGAATTTAAACAGATATATCATGGGGAATTCACCCACTGCCTCCAATTTTTGCTTAAATTCAGTCCTGTCAAGTTTGTTTTCCATCTCTGAAACCAATTCCTCAAGAAACGAAAAACCCATGACTTTCGGCATGGGTTTCAGAAAATTATGATTAGAAATATTTGTATCTATAGTCTTTTACTTTTGCCAAATCTTGCAGAGCCATCATTATCTGATAAGACATCCGCTGGGAAGCGCTCTGTGTCAATTGAGCTTGATAGGAGGTATAGTCTCCAATTTCCCCTGCTGGGATAAGATTATTTAATTTGCCTACAACTACGCCAATATCTTCTTGCACAGGCTGAGTTAGTTGTCCATTGGTTTTTAAACCAAATATGGAACCAATTGCCTTTGGTGCAAAACCTATTCCTGGGATTACGGAAGTATTCAATTTGAGACCAGGAACCTCGTTCAAAGAAGCATCTGGAAAAACAGCCTTCATCTCCTCTATAGTATTTTTACCGGCAAGCTTTTCCTTAATCATTGCTGCTTTCTTTTCATTTAAGACCAATTGTCTAATTTGGTCTTTTACATCATCAAGCTTTGCCTTTCCTTCTTCTTTTCTACTGACTAAAGTGGCAACGATATAGGTGTTATCCAATTCAAAAACAGGTGATACCTCTCCTGTGGATGCATCTCCGAAGGCCCAGATGACAACCTCTCTTGCATTAGCAATGTTGTTAATGTTACGCGAAGTAGCATCTACGTTGTTGGCCTGAAGGATTCGATATCCTTTATCGGTTGCATTTTCGGTAAACTCATTTCGATTGCCACTTTCCGCACCAAACGAATCCGCATTTCTAAAGGCATCATTCCTTGTCCTATCAGACGCAACTAATTCCAGCTCTAAAACTGCAAGCTTCGTGTATTTGGAACTTGGAAGCTCAGTCACTTCGATGATATGAAAACCATATTCAGTTTCAACCACATTGGATAATAATCCTTTGGATTTGGCAGCATAAGCTGCAATTGCGAAAGGTTCAACAAAATCAGCCTTGGCAAACCAACCTAAATCACCCCCGTTTTGAGCAGTACCATCTTGGCCATATTGTCTTGCTGCTTCAGCAAAACTGCCACCTGCTTTAATATCTGACAATACTTTAGCAGCTTGTTCTTTTACAGAAGCTTTGCCAGTCTCATCCATCCCCTCAGTACTAAATAGAATATGGGAAGCTCTCATCTTAGGGGTTCCGTCATACTGATTACTTATCTTATAAGAAACATAAGAAGAATTAGTTGTGATAAAAGGCCCATATGTTTCACCTTGCACAAATTGTTCAACATTACCGGTAAGGGAAGCAGGCAACTGATCTCCGGGAGCTATTGTAAGGTAGGGAGCTTGAATTTCAGAGTTTTGACTAACAAAAACCGAATCATTTTCTATAGTTTTCAACTGCTCGGTCAATTCTGTAATTCTAGAAATTACAGCTGCAGAATCCTCTCCACTTGGCAAAATACTAAATGAAACATATTCCAGATTAGCTGTGTTACCCACCTTGAATTTTTCTTGATTCTTGGAGAAGTAGGCCGAAAGATCACTGTCATTTAAAACAACATCCCCGTCGGGAATCGCATAATAGGGAATAAAAAGAACAGAAGCATCGGCTACGGTTGTGGATGATTTGTGCTCAAGTTTTGCCTCAGCCGTTGTGGCATATTCTGATGTAGCCAACAAGTTGTCATATTTGACACGATTTCTGGATTGGGCATAAAGCTTTTCTTGTTGTGCCCAAAATGCTTGTTGTCCTGGATCAGCTGTTTCTAAGGATTGAAGAAATGTGATTAATTGGTTTTTGTCGAACTGTCCTGTTTGCGGGTTGGTCAGTTGCGCACGAAGTTCTGGAACAATATTTTTCCCTTGAACCATATCGACCAATTCAGCATTGGAAACTGATAGTCCTAATTTTTCATATTCTTCATCGAATACCCGTTCCACAATCATGGCCTGCCAAGCTTGTTCCCGGACGGAAACCATTTCAGGTTCGGAAGGAAGCCTTCCTGTCCGCTGTTGAAATGAGCCCTTAAATTCCTCGACCTTTTGGGCAAATTCCTCTAGGGTAATTTCCTCACCTGCAATTTCCCCAACGATATTTTGATTGGTATTCAGCAAGGTCGAATTTGGGTTTAACAAATCCCCACCCAAGAGAAATAGAATCAAACCGCCGGCGATTACACCGATTGCAAGACCTGTTCGCTGTCTTATTTCCTTAATTAACGCCATTGTAGTTAGTACGCTTTTTTTGAAGTGTCGCAAAATAATAGGATTAGAGGCGAAATTCAAAATTTCGCCACTAACATTGTCTATACTAAAAAATATCCGAGTTATTGATTTTCAGACGTACTGTCTCAATTCGATGGTCCTGCTTGGACATGATGGTAAACATAAATGTCCCATAAGTAATCGTTTCACCTTTATTTGGAAGATTTTCTGTGAGTGAAAGGATAAAACCAGAAAGGGTCTCAAAATCTCCATAAGGCAAATTCCAGCCATATTTATCATTGAGATAATCTATTTCAAGCCTAGCACTTAACAAATATTCTTGGTCTCCAATCAGCTGTTCCGTAAGTGCCTCGTTATCGAATTCATCATCTATTTCACCAAAAATCTCCTCAATGATATCTTCCATGGATACAATCCCGCTAGTTCCACCAAACTCATCTACTACCAAGGCCAAACTTTTACGTTCTTGAATAAATTGAATAAGCAATTCATTTGCCAAGGCAGATTCAGGAGCAATGATAATAGGAGTCAATATATCCTCTATGGTTTTCGGTTTTTTAAATAGCTCTAGATGATGGCAATATCCGATTACCTCATCAATGGATTCCCGATAAACGATGACTTTGGAATGTCCACTCTCCTCAAATATTTTTTTAAGCTCATCTACTGAATCATCTACCTCCACTGCCACAATATCAGTGCGGGGAACCATACATTCCCTGACTTTTACGGTTTTGAATTCTACGGCATTGTCAAAAATTTTAGAGTCAATTTCAACTTTCCCCGGAGTACGATCTTGACGCATTTGGTCCTTTATGAAGGAATTGAGGTCCGTGATTGTAAAAACAGGCCTTTCCTCGTTATAGTCCAACCTGAGTATTTTGATGATAAACAATCGGGAAAGCCCTACTATTAGCCAAACAATCGGATACATTAGGTAATAAATTATTAAAAAAGGCAAAGCAAAAAAATTCAACATCCGGTTTGGATTGAGCATAAAAAAACTTTTGGGTAAAAACTCCCCAGCAATCAATACCAAGATAGTCGAAAGGATGATTTGGGAAATCAAAATAACTGCTTCGTTGGAAAAGGATTGAGGGAAAATTGACCGCAAGGGTTGATCAAGTAAAAAAGCCATAAATATACCATAAAGCACCAACATGATGGTATTTCCAATCAATGTGGTACCGATAAACTGACCCGGGTACTGCATAAATTTACTTAGCACTTTACCGCTAAGTAATCCCTGCTTTTTTTGAAGTTCGATTTGCAATTTATTGGCAGAGATGTAAGCTATTTCAATTCCGGAAAAAAATGCGGAAAAAAGTAGGGTAATCAACACATAAAACAGGTAGGAAGCCTCCATGATCATTTTTTCTTTTTTGATTTATTTGGTTTTTGCTGAGTAGGCGCCGTTGATTCATTCCCCTGATGTCTTCTCAATTGAAACCAAAACAAAAGTCCCACCGCAAACATGAATATAGCGTAAGCAGATCCAATTCCATGCACTAGGGTTTGATGAATTCCTACAACAATGAGCGCAAGAGAAAGAGACAGCAGTATTACATCAATCAGTTTCATAAGCCTTCACCAGGTAATAAGGTGCGACTGTCTCTAACTTTTTTAAGCTGATACGTGGAAAATGTATCGTCTGCTTCCATTCCTGTACCATTAAAAAGCGTTTGTTTTTCTTGAATAGTAACAAATTTATCCGTGTATATTTTTCTTCGAGACTGATCCCAAAATATTTCCTCAGTTTGAAGTCGTTGATCTTTAATCAAATTATGAATCTGTACATCGCCTTTTCCACGATACATGTTTTGATCCCGGATAAAATACCCTCTATCTGCCCGCAGAGTGGTCTCCAAAACCCCCTCCTTAGTGAAAATTTTGATATCTATGCCCTCAGGAAATTCAATATTTCCATTAAAAAACTCCCATTGTTTAGGCGCAATAATTTCAGATCTTAGGACAGCGGAATCGCTATGAATCAGATGAATATTGACTGCAGAATTCATTGGGCCATCGTAAACGGGTACTGAAGTAGGATCAACAGATTCCCTACAGGACAAGATCAGTCCACAAGAAAGAGAAAAAAGAAGTATGGCAAGTTTTTTCTTCACTGGGCAAAGATACTAGGATTGTTGGAACCAAATAAACCAAAAAAGGCAACCAGTAGGCTGCCTTTAAATTCATACTCGGATACTTTTAATCCCTTGTGGCAAGGCTAACGGTCTCACCCACCCAGCAACCCGTGCTGATGGCTGTTCCAGGATTAAGACCTTCGGTGAATAATTCTTCTTTGGAAGGGAATCTTGAACGGGCACTTCCCATGCCTTTGGTATCACCAGCTTTTTGGTAAGCTCCATAGGCAGCGATAAATACGGAGTAATCCTTAGCGCGGCTTTCGCCTCCACGACAATCATTGAATGAAGACATGTACAAATCACCAATTAAAGAATAGGCTGAGCCTGTCAATTCTGCGTCCAAGGAGGCAGCTTCTTTAGCTGCAGCGCGGGCAGCTGATTTTCTTCCAGCTTGTGTATGAACCTTTGCTAGCTCCATTTGAACCTCCCCTTTTTGCTTGTCAGTTTCCGCAAGGGTAAGTGCCTTTTCCCAAACAGGTTGGGCTTTATTAAAATCTCCAGCTGCCATGTATTTCATAGCTCTGACTTGAGAAGTTGAGAACGTGGGATTCTTTGAATCAATCAATTCCAAGGCCATCAGGAATGAATTTGAAGAGTAGCACTTGTATTGAACAGAGTACTTGAAAATCTGATTAGCAATTTCTTCGTTGGTAGGATCCGCTATCAATTTCGGCCCCATAGTATTTTCGATGAATTCGCAATTGATCAACTCCATTGCAACTAGGAGATTTTCCACGGTACCCTTGGAGGCTGTAACATCCTTTCCTGCTGCAGCAGATTTGTCTAATAGCTTATTTACTTTTTCATAAAGCGCTAAAACCTGTTCACCTGTGTAGGCCTTATTGTAGGTGTAGTTCTTATACACCAGATCAAAATAAGCGGGTACCAATTGGTGATTGATATTTCCATTTAATTCAATGGCTTTGTCAAATTCGGCGATTACATCTGAAAATTTGGTTTTGTCCAACTTGAAGAACTGGTATGCGAAATAGGCCTTGTTTTCGATCCATTTCTGAGTGTTGTTAAACATTTCTCCCCTCTTGGAGTAAATCGACAAGACACTATCTTGGTAGATACGCTTTTGAGCAGCATCCGCAGTTTTATCTGCTGCACCTTTATACACGCTTACACCATTGATGTAGATTGATTCATTCAGATTTGGAACATTGACTAAAAGCCAATTCAAAGGCCTAGTCGCTTCCACAAACTGTTCTGATTTCATGTAATCCGTGTAGGCCGCATTCAATTCTCTGGCTTTAGCTTGCTGAGCAGGATCCGCAGGCCAATTCCAGCCATCTTGGGCTTTTGCAAACCCAGCTAGGAGCAAAGCTCCGAAGACAAGAAGGGTTGATTTAATTTTCATTGTCGTATAGGTTTTATTCGGTTTTTATTCTGGGAAAACCCAGTTTTTGGTTAATTGGTTAATCAGTTTTTATTCAAATACTCTTTTGTAGAACCAGCTGTTGTCATTAAGCGATAGACCCATAGTTATGTTTACATACGATTCTCGAATCAGCCCATTGTCCAGTGTTCCACGTTGGCCGGCCTTAAATGCGAGGTTCAACAAAGACAATTGGTTTACAGGTATAGATGTCCCAAAGTTAATGCCAATATCGTTAATACTCGTCTGATTTAATAGATAAGGCGTCTGCATCCATTCCAACCCAAAACGATACGTTGATCTTTTCAAAATATTGTCAAAATTCAGATAATCCGGGACTAGTTGAATTCCAAGACCTACCTTTTTGATTGCCTGAAGTGCCAACGGAGTACCAAAGAAATTCCTGAAATCGACAAAATCCTGATATTGCCCTTCTAGGCCAATTACAAATTTGTTGTTTTTCTCAAAAGTAATCCCTGCTCCGTATCGATTAGGAATATAAATACTGCCTTTTTGATTGTCAGCTATCAAATCACCATCTGAATTTGGCCTGTCAGCTTGTCCAAGAGATGCTAATTTTGCAAACGCGGTTCCGTTAACATTTCCCAATTTTTGATAGATGGCGCCAAAATGCAGATTCGTCTTTTCAGAAGTCTTAAAGAAATAATGAATCCCAGCCTTCAGTCCAACGTCAGAAACGGTTACTCTTTCGTAATACTCAGAAGGCCTACCCACTTCCACATTTTTAGAATCCAAAATCAATAATTGACTTGTTCGGATAGATGAACCAAATAAATAAGAACCATGAAGTCCAATACTAAGATTTTTTGCAAGCAGATAACCAAAGCTTAGGTAGGTTTCTGAAATTCCTCCATCTCCTTCCAAAGAATTGGAAGACCTCAAATCAGAGTTGGCTACAGGGGTATTTACATTGAGCCTGTAATTGATACTTGAAATTTGACCAAGCCCCATTCCGGCGGTAAATTTCCCGGACTTTAGGGGCAATGAAAATGCAAGATAGGAAAGACCTCCACCATCAACCAATGACCTTTCCTGACTGTTGTTGGCATTGATCCGCTTGTAGTTGAGAGCAACCTGGAAATTAAAAATGGTATTTCTCGTGGTTAATGCGGGATTTACCACGTTGGCATGCCAGCCAGTAGCATAACTAATTCCCAATCCCCCCATGCCTTGATTATGTGTGAGTCCACCATAGTTGAAATCACCAATGCCCAAAGCACTGTAAATGGAAGAGCTTGTCTGTCCATTTACCTTAGTAAATAATAAAAGGGTGCATAGAACACCCAACGTTTTTAACCCTGTTTTACTCAACATTGTGATTTAGAATGCAATTTAGTCCATGCAGAACCAAATTTGGGACTACAAATATGTGGTCTTTTACCAATGATTCAAAAGATTGAGAATCACCTCCACAGATATAAATGACTATTTCGGGAAATTTTTGACGATACAAAGAAATAAATCCCTCTACTTCTAATTGTATGCCAAGCCAAATTCCTACTTCCATACAGGAGCTTGTTGAATTTCCAAAGCTGGCTTTTGGCTTATTAGTGAGGGTAATTTCAGGAAGCCTGGAAGTAAAATGGGCCATAGACAGCGCGCGCATCTTCATTCCCGGACTGATCACGCCTCCAAGGTATGCCCCTTGATCGTCCACTAATTCATACGTGATGCAAGTTCCGAGATCGATCGCCAAAACAGGTCTTCCACCTGCCAAATGCCAGGCCCCAACTGCCGCTGCTAATCGATCTAAGCCAAGTGTATCAGGCGTTCCATAGCTATTCTTTAGCGGAATAGGCGTTTGATGAGTCAGAAAATCAAAATCAAAGGGAAGTTTATTCATTAATTCTGTCTCAGAATAGCTTACTGAACTCAAAAGGCATTTTGTAAAACCCTTTGTTTTCCATAACTCGATCGCTTCCTCCAAAGACTGGAAAACGTACTCCCCCAACAGTCGATCTTTTTCAAATACCGCTGATTTTATTCTTGAATTTCCGATGTCGATTACCAACTGACTCATTTGACCGCAAAATAGGAATTATTGAAAGAGCCACTTTTCCAGAATGAAAATTATCTTTGATAAGCATTCTTACTTAACAATCTTTAACCCATGCACAAGGAAAGATACTCGCTTATTGGTCTCATGTCTGGCACTTCCGGTGACGGTTTGGACGTGGCTTACTGCCATTTTGAACAAAACAAAGGCTGGAGGTTTGAGCTGATACTGGCAGAAACCATCCCCTTTCCGGATGATTTAGGACAAAAACTAGCCAATAGCCACCTGCTCTCTGGGCTGGAACTTTCGCTTTTGGATGTGGAATTCGGAAGATGGATGGGTAGCCAGGTGCAGGATTTTTGTCTCGAAAATCAGCTCAAACCCATGGCTGTAGCTTCTCATGGGCACACAGTATTCCACCAACCGTCAAAACACCTTAGTCTTCAGATTGGTAACGGCTGGGCATTGCACCACGCTTCAGGACAACGGGTAATCAATGACTTTCGGATGCTGGATGTTCAGTTTGGCGGGCAGGGAGCCCCTTTGGTTCCAATGGGTGACCGACTGCTTTTCCCGGATGTGGATTTTTGCATCAATCTCGGAGGAATATCAAATATTTCCATGGAATTTCAGGGAAGAAGAATCGCTTTCGATACCTCGCCTTTCAACCTGCTGCTCAATGCGGAAGCAAAGAAACTGGGGAAATCCTATGACGAAAACGGAAATTGGGCAAGGGAAGGAGTAACGGACTTTTCGCTTTTCAACCGGCTCAATTCATTGCCCTTTTATCAATTTCAAACCGCCAAATCCCTCGGAAGGGAGGATATGGAACGGGATTTCATGCCCCTTTTGGAGCAGAGTGGTCTTGCCCCCATAGACAAGCTTAGCACGCTAGTTGATCACTTTGCCTACCAAATCGCCTCCACCATCCAAACCTACCAATCCAGTACAAATCCTTCCATACTGATCACAGGTGGAGGCGCATATAATCAGTACTTTATCGAAAGACTGGATCATTTTCTCCACAAAAAATGGGAGCAATTTGAGGCAAGTAAAGAGCTGATTGAGTTTAAAGAAGCCTTGATTTTTGCCTTCCTTGGCACATTGAAGCTTAGAGGGGAAGTGAATTGTCTGGCCTCTGTGACTGGAGCTAGCAGAGATTCTTGTGGGGGAACAATTTATGGTTGAGAATTCCAAGGCTAGTCACTTAGACTTGCTTCATTTTCACCATAAAATCCCAAACGGCAATACCCAAGGTCACCGAGATATTTAAAGAATGTTTGGTGCCAAGCTGGGGAATTTCAAGCACAAAATCACAGAATTCCATAACTTGCTCATCCACACCAAATACTTCATTTCCAAAGACCAAGGCATATTTTTCGGTTAGGGAAGGAGTAAAATCATGTAGCTTAACCGAATCGGTGACCTGCTCAAATGCACAAATCTTGACGCCGGATTGACGAATCTTTTCTAATGCCTCCAGCGTACTGCTGCAATACTCCCACTCCACGGACTCGGTGGCGCCAAGTGCTGTTTTTTGAATGTCCCGATGAGGAGGCGTACCGGTAATTCCACACAGGTAAATTTTCTCTATTCTAAATGCATCAGCCGTACGGAAGGCTGAGCCAACATTGTTGAGACTGCGAACATTGTCCAAAACCAATAAGAGGGGAGATTTGTCGGTCTTTTTGAAGTCATCGACAGACAATCTGTCCAACTCTTCCATACTTAATTTTCTCATCTTTTTTGATGTCCTTTGTCAATCGGCTATTTTCAGGGTTTATTCCCGGTTCAAAATTACGACAATTCCAATTTACCCATGAGCAAATCTACGGACGGACAGGAAACTCCCCTGATGAAACAGTACAACGCCATCAAGGCGAAGCATCCCGGTGCTTTGTTGCTCTTTCGGGTGGGGGATTTCTATGAGACTTTTGGCGAAGATGCCGTCATAGCTAGCAAAATTTTGGATATTGTCCTTACCAAAAGAGCCAATGGAGCAGCCTCTCACATCGAACTTGCCGGTTTTCCCCACCATTCCTTGGACAACTACCTCCCTAAATTGGTTCGCGCAGGGAATCGGGTAGCCATCTGCGATCAATTGGAAGACCCCAAAATGGTCAAGGGAATCGTCAAACGGGGAGTTACTGAATTAGTCACGCCAGGGCTATCCTACAATGACCAAGTGCTGGATACCCGAAAAAACAACTACCTGGCCTCTATACACTTTGGAAAGGAAAAACATGGAATCGCCTTCTTGGATGTCTCCACCGGTGAATTTATGTGCGCAGAGGGAAATTCAGCTTATGTAGAAAAGTTGTTGCAAAGCTTTGCCCCCTCAGAACTTATTTTTTCGAAAGGACAAAAAAAGACTGCCGCTGAGTTGATCAAAAATGAGTTTATCAGCTTTCACTGCGAAGATTGGGTTTATCAGTTTGATTTCACTTACGACAAACTCAAAAACCATTTTGGCACCGCCAACTTGAAAGGATTTGGGATTGAGGAGCTGGAGTTTGGAATCGTAGCGGCGGGGGCAATTTTGTTTTACCTCGAGGAAACTGAGCACCGAGAAGTCCAGCATATCTCTTCAATTTCACGAATTGCCGAAGAAAAATACGTGTGGCTGGACAAGTTTACAATCAGGAACCTTGAACTCGTTTATCCTCAGCATGAGGGCGGTGTTCCACTAATCCAAATTTTGGATCAGACGGTGACTCCCATGGGCTCCAGAATGATGAAAAAGTGGATGGTACTTCCTTTAAAAGAAAAGCAACCCATAGAAGAACGGCTGAACGTGGTAGATTTCTTTCACCAAAATTCTGTTCTCATTGAGGAAATTCTCGGCCATCTCCGGCATATTGGAGATCTCGAAAGACTTATTTCCAAAGTGGTTGTGGGACGTGCCAATCCACGGGAAATGAACCAGATCAAACGAGCCTTGAAATCTGCACTTCCAATCAAAGAGCTGCTTAAAAGCCAGTCAATCCCGACTCTAAAGCGGCTTTCGGATCAGATCCATCCTTGTGATTTTTTGTTGGAAAAAATAGAACGGGAACTTAAAGAAGATGCGCCCATGCTTGTTCACCAAGGAGGCGTAATCAAAGACGGAGTGGATACCGAATTGGACGAATACAGAGGCCTAGCCAATAAGGGTAAGGATTTCCTCGTTCAAATTCAGCTCCGGGAAGTTCAGAACACGGGCATCTCCTCCCTTAAAATTTCCTACAACAAAGTTTTCGGCTATTACCTGGAGGTGACCCACGCCCACAAAGAAAAAGTACCTGCGGAGTGGATCAGAAAGCAGACCTTAGTGAACGCCGAGCGATACATCACTCCGGAACTGAAAGAATATGAAGAAAAAATCCTGAATGCAGAGGAACGAATGATTTCCATCGAGCAGAAGTATTTTCAGGATCTTGTGCAGGAAGCTGCACAGTATGTAACCCAAATCCAGCAAAATGCTCGCGTGCTGGGAACTTTGGATGCACTGCTTTCTTTTTCAAAGGTCGCGCTGACAAACAACTATTGCAGGCCTAAAATTTCGGATACCGAGACCTTAGAAATTAAAGACGGGCGACATCCTGTGATTGAAAGGCAACTTCCGGTTGGGGAAAGCTATGTGCCAAACGACATTTATCTGGATCATGATAGTCAGCAAATTATGATTATAACCGGCCCGAATATGGCTGGTAAATCAGCCTTATTAAGGCAAACGGCTCTCATTGTGTTAATGGCACAGATGGGAAGTTTTGTTCCGGCAACATTTGCCCGAATCGGAATCATTGATAAAGTGTTTACCCGAGTAGGTGCATCGGATAATCTTTCCAAAGGAGAGTCCACATTTATGGTTGAAATGACAGAAACCGCCAGCATTCTCAACAATCTTTCAGACAGGAGCCTTGTGCTGATGGATGAGATTGGCAGGGGGACTTCTACCTATGACGGGATTTCAATCGCCTGGTCCATTGTGGAGTTTCTTCACAATCATCCCAATTTCAAGGCAAAAACTCTTTTCGCAACTCATTACCATGAGTTAAACCAACTGGCCAATGACTTTCCGAGAATAAGAAATTTCAATGTTGCCGTCAAAGAAGTTGGGAACAAGGTAATCTTCATGCGGAAACTAAAAGAAGGAGGCAGTGAGCATAGTTTTGGTATTCACGTCGCACAAATGGCAGGCATGCCTAATCCAGTGGTATTGAGAGCTTCAGAAATAATGACCCATTTAGAAAAGGACAAAGCCCTGAAGGATAAAAAAGAAAATCTGAAGAACATTCCCAAAAATAATTTCCAGCTTAGCCTCTTTGAAATGGATCCCAAACTGACTGAAGCAAAGAAACTCTTGGATGAGATCAACGTCAATACCATCTCACCTATCGAAGCCTTGCTTAAATTGCATGAGATAAAAAAGAAAATGGAGTAAATGGTTTTGTTTTATTCCCCATGAAAATCTGATCGATTTGGCGTTCTATCCATAAATGAGCTTGTAGTGGAAAGTTTCTAAAGAACCTTTATGGTGAAATTGTTTTTAGAACAACTGTTGAAGATTATTGCTTTCGTTGCGTTCTGGAAATCAAGCCTGAAAGAAAAATTTGGAAGATAACTCAAAAAATTATTGCCAGACACCTTGCAAAAATATTTTACAGGGTTACCTTTGCATCCACAATTCGCTTAGACAAAGGTCGGGCATGTTTTATTGCGAGAGTAGCTCAGTTGGTAGAGCACGACCTTGCCAAGGTCGGGGTCGCGAGTTCGAATCTCGTCTCTCGCTCGAAAAGCCCTTGCATAAAGGGCTTTTTCATTTCAGTACTTTTTCTAAATTACTGAAATCTCTACTGAATGGTAGAGTAAGCCGGGATGGTGGAATAGGTAGACACGCAAGACTTAAAATCTTGTGGCCATATCGGCCGTGCGGGTTCGATTCCCGCTCCTGGTACAAAAGCCTCGATCCAATCACTATGGAATCGAGGCTTTTTTGTTTTAATCTTACTTTGTCACATTTGAAAATTTAGAAGAACCAAGGGCAACTCGGCCGAGTATTTCAAAGTTCCAACAGACCTGACTGCCGTCAGGCAAGTTTTTCACAGATGTAATGCCCAAAGACCTTACAAGTATGTGGGAAAAGGGTGATTCTTAGATTTTACTCATGTTTTATTTTTTTCTAGGCCTTTAGTACACATATAAAACTTATAAGATTTTACCAAGTTCTCTGAATATGACAGAGTAGTTTTAGTCAGCTTTTTTATCCCTTGAGATTTATTCCTCCAGTATCCCCTTCAAATCCGCCGGAGAATAGTTCACTGATTTTAGAGTTTTATGATCCCCTTCCCTAAAAACCAGAAAAAGATCCCCTTCCTTTTCATAAAAGCAAGGTGTCCCTTTGGATTCGTAATGCTGTACTGTGGCTTTCGCTTCATCCTCGGTCCTACATGCCTTGCTCATATTTGAGCGCTGCACTTCATCAAAAAGAGTCTTGAACTTTTCACCTAAACCAAATTCTAAAATTGCTCCTGAAAGCACATATTGTAAATCACAAAGTGCATCTGCGATCTCGACAATGTCCTTTTTTTCAATCGCTTCCTCCAACTCTTTTAATTCCTCCGACAATAGGGATACACGTAGATTGCAGCGCGTCTCGGAGGGAATGGTAGGTTCAGGAAGTACCGGATGCTTGAATGTTTGGTGAAAAAGGGCAACTGAGGTAAGTGACTTGGGATCTTGCATGGTTGTATAATTCTTGATTCAAACTTGAAATAAAAGAAAAAGACCGGAATTTCCGGCCTTCACATGGAAATCTTTAAAGGGTAGCCTGGTATCGATCCGCTACCGCTTTCCAGTTGATAATATTCCAAAAAGCACTTACATAATCTGGCCTCCGGTTTTGGTAATGCAGGTAATAGGCATGCTCCCAAACATCCAAGCCAAGTATCGGAGTGCCTTTTACCTCTACAACATCCATCAATGGGTTATCCTGGTTAGGGGTAGAACTTACTGCAAGTTTTCCTCCTGACTGAACGATCAACCAAGCCCAACCGGACCCAAACCGCGATTTGGCGGCATTCTCAAATTGGGAAACAAACGTCTCGAATGATCCAAAGGAGGCCGCGATTGCTTCCATCAATTTTCCTTCAGGCCTTCCTCCGGCATTTGGACTCATGATGCTCCAAAACAGTTCATGGTTGTAATGCCCGCCTCCATTGTTCCTCATTTTTATAGAATACTTAGAAATAGAAGCAAGGACATTTTCTAAGGGTTTCGAGGTATCCACTCCCTCATCCTTTGCTGCATCCCTTAAATTACTGGCATAAGCTGCAGCATGCTTGGTGTAATGGATTTCCATTGTTCTTGAATCAATATGCGGTACAAGCGCTTTGTAATCGTAGGGAAGTGGAACTTGAGAGAAGCCCGTTTGAAACGATAAAATATTCGGCAAATTGACTTCTTTTGCCATTAACTCAGAAACGGAACCAGCGACAAGCCCCAACGTGAGAC
This sequence comes from uncultured Limnohabitans sp., assembly GCA_964574365.1. Lineage (GTDB taxonomy): Bacteria > Bacteroidota > Bacteroidia > Cytophagales > Cyclobacteriaceae > Algoriphagus. The sequence goes on along the minus strand of CAZNND010000008.1, from coordinate 48,395 downwards.
CTGCCTTTGCAGTATTGCTTACGAATTCTCTTCTGCTTACTCCTGTTTTTTTATCTTTCATAGTCTGCCGTGTTTTACGTGATTCAATAACCCAAATAATCTGGATATAGTTGCGAAAACAAAGGATATTCTGACGATTTCGGAATTGCCTCAAGACCAAGGAGCCTAATTTTGGACAAGTTGGTTAAGTTTGTGTCTGCATGTTCCGATGAAATGGAACAGCTACATCTCGGCAAAAAAATGAAATAAAATGGAACTTTCTTTTTACAAATACCAGGGGACAGGAAATGACTTCGTGATGGTTGATGATCGAGATCAGGAATTTGATGAGAAAAACCTTACTCTAGTAAAAAAACTGTGTGATCGAAAATTCGGAGTAGGTGCCGATGGCTTAATCCTCATCCGAAATCATCCTAAATTCGACTTTGAAATGATCTATTTCAATGCCGATGGTAGCCAAAGCATGTGTGGAAACGGGGCAAGATGTGCGGTAGCCTTTTCCGCATATTTAGGTATAGTAAAAGAGAAAACACGTTTTTTGGCAATTGACGGACCTCATGAAGCGCTACTTGTCGGAAATCAGATTGAGTTGCTAATGGGGAATGTCACAGGAATTAACGAAAGTCTGGGGGATTATTTTGTAAACACAGGGTCTCCTCATCATGTGCGGTTTGTAGAAAATATTGAGAATTACCCCGTGTTTGATCAAGGTAAATCCATACGATATGATTCCTGCTATTTACCCGGTGGTAGCAATGTCAATTTTGTTGAAGAAATCAATGATGGAGAGGTATTTGTGCGAACTTATGAACGAGGAGTGGAGGACGAAACGCTTTCTTGCGGGACAGGCGTAACAGCGGCAGCCCTAGTTTTTGGTTCAAGAAAAAAGGTTGAATTGGTAAAAATAAAAACCCTTGGAGGCGAATTGTCCGTAAAATTTCAACAGGATTCCAAAGGAGGATTTCATGCTATTTGGCTGATTGGGCCTGCTGAGAGAGTTTTTAGCGGGAAAATTGCCATTTAATTCAATTTAAAGAAGGCCTCAATACATTACAACCCATTATCAAATCTAATAAAAAGGGTTTATTTTTAAGCCCCAAAAAGGGATTCAACAGAATATCATGCTAGATTTTATTGCAAAAGGATTAGCCAAAATTTTTGGAACCAAATCCGACCGAGACATCAAAGAATTACTTCCAAAAGTCACTGAAATAAATCAGATTTTTTCAGGATTGAAGTCCCTGACCGATGACCAGCTTCGTGAAAAAACCCAAGAAATACGAGTGGTGATCAACGAACGACTAAAATCCATCGACGACAAAATCAATGGATTAAGAAGTCAAATTGATACTCTTCCTTCTGAAGCGATCCATCAAAAGGATCAATTGTTTAATGAAATAGACAAACTGGAAAAGGATCGGGATACGGAGCTTGAAAAAGTTCTGGACGATGTAATGATGCAGGCCTTTGCTATTGTAAAAGAAACCGCACGCCGATTTAAGGAAAATGGAAAATTAACAGTAAAGGCATCCATTCGCGACAGGGAGCTTGCAGCTTCCAAGCCTCATATTGAAATTCAGGGTGAAACTGCAATTTGGCACAACAAGTGGATAGCAGCGGGCAATGAAGTAGTGTGGGATATGGTGCACTATGATGTCCAACTGATCGGCGGGATGGTGTTGCATAAAGGAAAAATTGCCGAAATGGCGACTGGGGAAGGTAAAACGCTAGTTTCGACCCTACCTGCTTTTCTGAATGCTCTTTCGGGAAGAGGCGTACATTTGGTAACTGTCAACGATTACCTCGCCAAACGTGACTCGGAATGGAATGCCCCACTTTTTGAATTCCATGGCCTCTCCGTGGATTGCATCGACAAATACCAACCTAATTCTATTGGAAGAAAGAAGGCCTACGCAAGTGACATTGTATATGGTACCAACAACGAATTTGGCTTCGATTACCTGAGGGATAACATGGCACGTGAAGCAGGAGATTTGGTACAGGGTAAGCACCATTTTGCAATGGTCGATGAGGTGGACTCCGTATTGATCGATGATGCGAGAACCCCCTTGATCATCTCTGGGCCGGTTCCAAGAGGCGATGTTCATGAGTTTGATCAAATGAAACCGAGAGTTTCCACCTTAGTGGATGAACAACGAAAGCTGGTTCAGGGATTTCTGGCCACTGCCAAAAAACAGATCGCTGATGGTAATGATAAAGAAGGAGGCCTGGCATTATTTAGGGCATACCGAGGAATTCCAAAATATAAACCGTTGATCAAATACCTGTCAGAACCAGGTATTCGGGTAATTCTGCAGAAAACGGAAAACTACTATCTGCAGGATAACAAGAGGAATATGCCAGAGGCAGATGAGCCTTTATTGTTTACCATTGATGAAAAAACCAATGTGGTGGACTTGACAGATAGGGGAATCGAAACAATGACTGCCAAAAACGAGGACCCAAGTTTCTTCATCCTTCCCGATATCGGTGTAGTGATTGCAGAATTGGAGAAGGACCAGTCTATAGATGATAAGGAAAAGCTAATCCGAAAAGAAGAAGTTATTAAAGATTACGGAGTCAAAGCTCAACGTATCCATACCGTAAACCAGTTGCTCAAAGCATATTGTATGTTTGAGAGGGATACAGAATACATCCTTGTGGATGGTAAAGTCAAAATAGTGGACGAACAGACTGGTCGTGTCATGGAAGGCAGGCGGTATTCTGACGGTTTACATCAGGCCATTGAAGCGAAAGAAAATGTGAAAGTCGAAGATGCCACACAGACTTATGCCACCATTACCCTCCAGAATTACTTCCGGATGTATCATAAGCTAGCAGGAATGACCGGTACTGCAGAGACAGAGGCGGGTGAATTCTGGGAAATCTATAAATTGGATGTCGTCGTCATCCCTACGAATAAACCTATCATCCGTCAGGATAGAGAAGATAAAGTGTACAAGACCGTTCGGGAGAAATTCAACGCTGTGACCGATGAAATCAATGAACTAGTAGCTCAGGGAAGACCGGTGTTGGTAGGTACTACATCTGTGGAAATTTCGGAAGTGCTCAGTCGGATGCTTACATTAAAGAAAATCCCACATCAGGTCTTGAATGCTAAGCAACATGCCCGTGAAGCGGATATTGTAGCTGAAGCAGGGAAACCCGGCACCGTGACTATTGCAACTAACATGGCAGGTAGAGGTACAGATATTAAGCTTACTCCGGAATCCAGAAAAGCTGGTGGTTTAGCCATCATAGGTACCGAGCGTCATGAATCCCGTCGAGTGGACCGACAGCTTAGAGGTCGGTCGGGACGTCAGGGTGATGTGGGATCATCCCAGTTTTTCGTTTCCCTTGAGGACAGCTTGATGCGACTTTTCGGTTCTGATCGAATCGCTAAGCTTATGGATCGGATGGGACTTGAGGAAGGTGAGGTAATCCAGCATAGAATGATTACCAAATCGATCGAAAGAGCTCAGAAAAAGGTTGAGGAAAACAATTTTGGAACAAGGAAGCGCCTTTTGGAATATGATGATGTGATGAACTCCCAGCGGGAGGTTGTGTACAAGCGAAGAAGAAATGCGCTAAAAGGTGATCGATTAGAGCTAGATATTTTGAACATCCTCTATGATGTATGCGAAAGTCTAATCGAAATGGGTAAGTCCACAGAAGATGTAGAAAATCTGAGAATGAACATTTTCACAACTTTGGGAGTAGATTACCAGATCACTGAAAAAGATCTGAAATCAAAGGATTCTACCAGACTGGTACAGGAATTATACGAGACCGCATTTGGTTCCTATCAGAGAAAAAACCTCCTGATGGCAGAAGTTGCCCTTCCTATTTTCAAAAGGGTTTTTGAGGAAAGAGGTGGAACGGTAAAAGACATTATGGTACCAATCACAGATGGAATCAAACAAATCGGAGTGGTATGTAACTTGGAAAAAACAATCCAAACCGAAGCCAATGAACTGATTCGATCTATTGAAAAAAATGTCTCACTTGCCATAATTGACCAAAACTGGAAAGAACATCTTCGAGATATGGACGATTTGAAGCAGTCGGTTCAAAATGCGGTTTACGAACAAAAAGATCCGCTGTTGATCTACAAGTTTGAAGCATTTGAGATGTTCAAGCGCTTTATTGGTAAGCTAAATGAAGATATGATTTCTTTCATCAGCCGCGCTGATTTACCAAAGCAGGATCCTGCTCAGGTTCAACAAGCCCAAGCACCACGTACACAAGAAACGAGAGTTCAGGCTTCCAAAGCAGAAGTAGGTAGCACATTGAATCCAGGAGCCAATCGTGCTGCAGCAGCAAATGCAGGAAGACCAGCACCCCAACCCATCGCTCCTAGAAAGACAGAAAAAGTCTATGGTAGAAATGATAAAGTTTCTGTTCAATACAAGGACGGGAGAACCAAAGTTGCCGTAAAATATAAAAGTGTGGAGCAGGATGTAGTAGATGGTCACTGCGTGATTATTGAAAACTAAAGCATGATGGAAAAATTCTGGATAATTGGTCTTTTAATCCTTGTTTGGGCCTGTAAACCCACAACCAATATTCCCATTGAAGGACTACCCTCTTTAGTCAATTATCAGGAAAATTTAACCAGTACATTACCTGATTTCCCGGATTTTCGCCAAGTTGGAAAGGTTCCTGTTCAGGAAGTCCTGTCTTCCTCTTTGTCTGTGGATGATGAGTTGGCGAGTCTTCGAAATAAGATTTATGAAAAAAATAAATCTGAGCCATTCTTTAGCGGATTTACAGTGCTTATTTACTCTGGGATAGATCGTAGCATAGCATTTAAAACAAGGGATGATCTAAGTTTATATTTCCCTGATTATTCACCTGACATGCTATACCAACAACCAAGGTATTTGGTCAAAGTTGGACAGTATGCCTACAAGCTTGAAGCCCAGCGTGTTTTTTCAAGGGTAAAATCAGTTTTTCCTTCGGCAAGAATTATTCAGGATAGATTTCAAAGAAAAGAATACGTGCCCCCTCTTACATACGATCCAAATGCTCCTGCAAAGAATTAAATCCCTTGCTAAGGCATATAAGGAGGAAGTCATTTCTACCCGAAGACATCTCCATGCCAATCCTGAGCTTTCTTTCAAAGAATTTAAGACTGCCGCATTTGTAAAGGAAAAGCTACTTCAAATTGGAATTAGTGAAATTGAATCGAAGGCGACCACGGGTTGGGCTGCTTTAATCAAGGGCAAAAATCCAGATAAAAAAATAGTCGCACTCCGTGCCGATATGGATGCACTTCCCATCATGGAGGCCAACAATACCCCCTATAAATCCCAAAATCCTGGTGTCATGCACGCCTGCGGACATGATGCGCACACTGCATCTCTTCTTGGAGCTGCAAAAATCCTCAACGAAATCAAGGATCAGTTTGAAGGAACCATCAAGTTGATTTTTCAACCCGGTGAAGAGCTTGTTCCCGGTGGTGCGTCTCTGATGATCAAAGATCAGGTACTTGAAAAGCCACGGCCTGCTTCCATTTTCGGACAACATGTGATGCCTATGATTCCTGCCGGAAAGGTTGGTTTTCGTCCCGGACTCTACATGGCAAGTACCGATGAAATTTACATCACCGTCACCGGAAAGGGCGGTCATGGCGCAATGCCTGAAACTTTTATCGATCCGGTGTTGATTACTTCACACATGATTGTGGCACTTCAGCAGATTGTCAGTCGGGTCGCAAATCCCAAAATACCCTCTGTTCTTTCCTTTGGTAGGGTGGAGGCCTTGGGAGCTACCAATGTGATCCCCAATGAAGTGAAAATCCAAGGAACCTTCCGTACACTGGATGAAACTTGGAGAGCAAAAGCGCATGAAAAAATGCTTCAAATTGCCCATGGTATTGTGGAAGGCATGGGGGGTAAACTTGACTTCGAAATCAGAAAAGGCTATCCATTTCTAAAAAATGATCCTGAATTGACTGCCAGATCCATGGAAGCTGCCCGCGACTATTTGGGAGAGGAAAATGTCCTCGATCTGGATATTTGGATGGCAGCGGAGGATTTTGCCTTTTATTCCCAGGAAATTGACGGCTGTTTTTACCGTTTAGGAACTCGGAATGAAGCTAGGGGTATTGTCTCCGGAGTTCATACGCCCACTTTCGATATTGAGGAAGATGCACTGGAAATCGGTGCAGGTCTAATGGCTTGGTTGGCAGTATTCGAGCTTTCTAAAAGTTAACTTCTAAGTCCTCACTTTGGCCTCGAAGTGAACTGTTACTGACATTTATAACCTATTATGAAAAGACTTCAAATTATAACGCTCACATTATTTCTCAGCGTTCTCTCTTCCCAGGCTTTTGCTTGGGGGCAATTGGGCCATTACCTGATTGGATTTATGGCTGAGCGACAGATGAAAAAATCAACCAAAAAGAAGATAGAGAGAATCCTATATCCTGTCTCTTTGAGTAAAAGTGGTACCTGGATGGATGATATCCGTTCCGATAGGAGTTACGATTATGCGACCACTTGGCACTACCTCAACAGTAAAAATGGAGAGTATGACCCCTCCACACAGGAAAAAACCGGTGATGCATACGAGGCCATCCAACGGATCAAGGCTGAGCTAAAAAAAGGAGGATTAGACCCCAAAACCGAATCGGAAAAGCTTAAAATGCTGATTCACATGGTGGAGGATATTCATCAGCCGCTGCATGTTGGTACTGGTGATGACCGCGGTGGAAATGATGTAAAAATTGAATTTTTTAATCAACCTACCAATCTTCATGCGCTTTGGGATAGTGGAATGATCGATAGACAGGGCATGAGCTATACTGAAATAGCCAATGAATTATATCGCCGATTAACACCCGAACTTCGTGCCAAGTACCGTTCGGCTTCCATGATAGATTGGTTGAATGAGGCAGTAAGCTATCGTCCAATGGTGTACAAACTTCCAGAGAATAAGAAAATCAGCTATCAATACATGTATGAAAATTATCACATTGCCGAGGAGCGAATGATAGCGGCCAGTGTACGATTAGCACAGATTTTGGAAGAGATTTATCCTTGATTTTTATTTTATCTGATAAAATGCCTTTTGCCCTATTGTAGGTCAAAAGGTATTTTTTTTTATCTGTTTGTCATACTTTAAATCACCCTAAGAAATGCATCAGAAATCGTATTCATATTTCTCAAGCTAAGCAAAGATTAAACTCTCATTCAAAACGATTAATTTATAATCAATAACCCCACAGTTCAGTAAATTAATACGATTTCTCAGTTGGTGAATTCCGGTTAATAAACCGTTTACCTATGCCACTTAGATTCTTATTTTTCATTGGATCTTTTTGAGTTTGGCGAGTTGGTCAATTGGACAGGACTTAAAGACTAGGCTCGAAAAAGGGATAAAAGATGCTCAATCAGCTCCTGTGTTTTTGGATAAAATCGAAAAAGAACTCAAAACCAAATCAGATTCAGTGGCATATTATTTTTATAAGGGAACCTATCAAATGAATGATGGTCAACGCAGAGATGCAATAAAAACCTTCCTAAAGGCAGTGGAACACCTAAACTTGAACTAGCAGCCAGAAATATACCTTACTGCCTATGAGCACCTTGCGTACCTTGAATCTATTCTGGGGAACTGAGAAATGGCCATGTTCTATGGACAAAAGGCACTGGAAAGTGCATAGCTTGTACAGGATACCAACAGAATCGGGTATTCGCTTGCGGACATCGCCATTGTCTATCATGACATGGAGCAATACGATAAAGGCGTGGAGTTTGGAAAAAAAGGGCTGCAAATTCTACAGTCATACAAAAAAGCACTTCCCAAGACTAAAGCTCTTGCCCTGTATGCCATCGCCATCAATTTTGATGATTGGGACAAGCCTGATTCCGCCCTTTTTTATCACTACCAGGTTTTTGATCTTTATCCCGAGCTTGACAGTGCGGAAATTACCAATACGTTTAATAATATAGGAAACACCCTTTTAAAAAAGAAAAACTTTGCAGATGCAAAGAAATGGATACAGAAATCGCTAAAGTTCAACTACAGAGCAGCTAATAGTTATAAAATAGCCACCAATTATACTAACCTTGCGACCATTGCCTATCTCCTTGAAAACTATCGCGAAGCAGAATTTTTGATGGATTCTGCTTACAAGTATGTCTTGGCAAGTGAATCAAGAGAAAAGTTGAGAGATTATCTCTACGAGCAATTCAAATTCCACCGAAAGAGAGGAAATCTTACTAAATCATTGGATTACCTGGAAAAATACTCCGAACTGAAGTACAGCATATTTAAGGAAGACAGAATTAGGATGATCGGTGAAATCCAGACCCTCTATGAAGTGGAACAAAAGGAACGACAACTTGCCGAATCGCAGGTGGCCTTGACGGAAAACAAACTGTTGGTTGAAACCCGAAACAACCAGATCTTGCTCCTTGTCTTAGCCCTCTTGTTGATTTTGGGCTTCTCGTTTTTCGTTTATTACCGTCAAAAAAACCAAGCCCTTCAATTGGAAAAAGATGCCAAGCTTAAGTCTTTTTACGCAGAGCAAGAAACCCAAAAGCGACTTCAAGACCAGCAAAACCGAATAGCTGCCGACCCCCATGACAATATAGGAGCCCAACTTACCTTTATTATTTCCTCATTGACTACGCTGAAGTATGTCAACTTAGGCAAAGAAAAGCTCGGGGAAATACTCGATCAGATTTCCCACTTTACAACCGATATAATCAATGAGCTTAGGGATACTATTTGGGCAATGAACAAAGACGTAATTTCACTTCAGAACCTTTGCGGAAGACTTGCTGGATTGTTACAAAAAGCAAAAGATTCCTGCCTGAATATCCAGTTTGAACTGCACCTTGACGAAAAAATGACTGAACAGCTTAACCTTAATTCTTTGGAAGGAGTGAATTTTTATAGGATTGCACAGGAAGCAGTAAACAACGCAATCAAGCATTCACACGCTAGCAAAGTCGAAATCTTTATATCACAACTTAGAGAAAATCAAATCAGTCTTTCTGTAATGTATAACGGAAAGGGATTAGGGACTGAAACCAGGAACGGTAATGGTATGAGCACTATGAAAAACGTGCAGAACGTATCGGTAAAGAATTAAAGATTGTTTCCCAAGCGGGTTATGGCACCATGATAAGCATCTGTTGACCATCCTGTTGAATAATTTGGGTTTTTGAAGGTTCTTGTTTGATTGCTAAAACAAAAAGAGAATAGGGATGAAAATCAACCTTGCAATTGCGGAGGATAACAGTTACCTGCTCAGGGCTATCCTAGAAAAGCTTTCTATTTTCTCTTATCTTGAAATCAAATTTTGGGCATCCAATGGAGAAGAGCTTTTACAAAAACTACAGGAGGATTCAACTATCCAGGTGATTCTGATGGATATCGAAATGCCCAAAATGAAAGGGATTGAAGCAATCGCTCAGATTAACCAACGATATCCACAGATAAAGATCATCATGCTGACCGTATTCGATAATGACGAAAACATTTTCCGCTCGATTCAGGCCGGTGCCAACGGATACTTCCTCAAGGAAGTAGATCCACCTACCCTGCATCAGGGAATTTTGGATGTCCTCAATGGAGGTGCAGTGATGAATCCATCCATTGCGATGAAAGCCTTAAAACTGCTTCGAAACCCTCCAGGTTTCACAGAAACCAGGGAAGAAACAAGGCTTACCGTTAGGGAAATAGAAATTCTTGAACAAACGGCTAAAGGTCTCACCTATCAGCAAATCGGTGAAAATCAGTTCATTTCACCCAAAACTGTCCGGAAGCATATTGAGAATATCTACGCCAAACTCCAAGTTCACAATAAAATTGAGGCCGTCCAAAAGGCGGTGAAAAACCGGATTATTGAGGGTTAATTTTTACGGGAAAATTGAAAAATAGGAATTCGAAAACCATTTCTGAAAATTTGTCATAAAATAACAGACAAATTTATATGACGTGAGCGATTCTGATTTTCAACACATAAATAGGGTAGCGGAGGAGATGGCCACCCATGTTACCAGCCTTCCTTGTTATTCACGATATCCAATCTTGAAGGGGGGCTCTTTAAGCAGGTTTTTTCGGATAGGATGCTAGCGGTGGATTTGATTCTTCAGGGTATTCCCATTTCTCTTTTTTTGTCTATCAAGGAGATGACTCCATTTTCCGATCAGGAGTGGTCTGATTTTTTGGACATTTCTCTTAAGTCGCTCCAGCGCTACAAAAAAGAATCGGGCTATATCTTCCGCTCGATTCACTCAGAGAAGATCATCGAGTTGATGGAAGTGACTGCTGTAGGTTTGGAGGTGTTTGACAAAGGTGAGGATTTTACCGCTTGGCTTAATGCCAGCAGCCATGCACTCGGGAATCGACGTCCTATCGAGCTACTTAGGTATTCTTACGGAAAAGAATTGGTGCTTAATGAGCTTCATCGGATCGATCAAGGTGTTTTTGTCTAATGCGGGTTTTTCGGATAATACGAAAAAAGTATGGAATAGAGTTATCCGGAAAAGGTGCTGCCCTCTCTGGTAATCGATGGAATTCCAAAGGAACCGAGCTGATTTACTGGGCGGACGGTCGGGCTTTGGCGATGGCTGAAGTGTCAGTGCACCTTTCCTTATCCATTTTGCCAAAGGACTTTATAATGGTTGAAATTGATTTCCCAAGTTACATTTCGATCACTATGCCATTCAAAGAAAACTTACCTCCCATTTGGAATAGCCTTCCTCAAATTTTAGACGCCCAAAAGATTGGAGATGTGTTTGTAACTGAGCGGAAAAATTGTGTTTTGAAGGTGGCTTCAGATGTGATACCTGGTGATTTCAACTTTTTGATCAATCCACATCATCAGGATTTTTCAGCCATTCAGATTGTTGACCAGGAAGATTTTCCTTTTGATCCTTGGCGATTTGAATGATCAATCATCAAACTCAATTTTCAATGCTCAGGGGAGGGAAATCCTTGAACATTGATCATTGCGAAATAATCATCAATGTTCAAGAAAAATTCTTCCTTGAACATTGAAAATTGGTAATTGCTCATTGCTCATTGCTCATTGAAAATTTTCTTCGCCCCATCCAAAAACTCCACAAATGCCGCGATATCGGTATTATATCCTCTTGGCTTGGCCAAAAGCTGTTCTTTATGATCTAAGATGACATAATACGGCTGGGCATTGTTGTTGAATCGGGTGATCTGGAAATCGGCGTTTTGTTTTCCAAGCGTTTTTTTCACTTTGCCGTCATAGCTTGAGGTGTACCAGTCGCTTTCCGGAAGTTCCAGCCGCTCGTCGATATAGAGTGCCACCATTACAAAATCTTCCTTCAGGCGCTTCAACACCTGGGGATTGACCCAGACATTTTCTTCCATCTTTCGGCAATTCACGCAGCCATGTCCGGTGAAGTCGATCAAAAGTGGCTTTCCTTCCCTCTTTGCGGCTTGCAAAGCTTGTTCGTATTCGAAGTAACCCTGGATTCCATGCGGGATTTTCAGCCGATCACTGTACTTTATCACTTCTGTAGCGTTGGAAGGAACATCCCCTGAAGCGATACCACCCTCTATTTTAAATTGTTGGGTAGTGATCGGAGGCAGGTATCCGCTAAGGATTTTGAGCGGAGCGCCCCAAAGTCCGGGAATCATGTGGACCACAAAAGCAAAGGTCAGCAAGGCCAAAAGCAATCTAGGAACGCCAATGTGATCCAGTTTGGAATCGTGAGGCAGTCTGATTTTTCCCAAGAGATAAAGTCCCAAAGCAGAGAAAATCACAATCCAAATCGCCAAGAAAATATCCCGATCCAAAATGCCCCAATGATATACCAAGTCAGCAATGGAAAGGAATTTGAAGGCAAGGGCAAGTTCCAAGAAGCCCAAAACCACCTTTACCGAATTCAGCCAACCGCCAGACTTTGGTAGCCGCTGCATCCATTCCGGGAAAATCGCAAACAAGGTAAACGGAATGGCAAAGGCCAAGCCGAAGGAGAACATACCCAACACCGGTTTGACCAATTCACCGCCAGCAGAGGAAATCAGGATTGATCCGACAATCGGTCCGGTGCAGGAAAAAGATACCAACACCAAAGTGAATGCCATGAAGAATACGCCACCCAGTCCACCTTTTTCAGCCTTTGCATCGATTTTATTGACAAAGCTGGATGGTAAAGTCAGCTCAAACATGCCTAAGAACGCCAGTGCGAAAAAGATGAAGATTCCGAAGAAGAACACATTTGGAATCCAGTGTGTCGCCAGCCAGTTGGCAAACTCAGGACCTTGGATAGCGGCTACGGCAGTACCAGCAACCGTATAAATAGCAATAATTGAGATCCCATAAATGAACGCTTGGCGAATACCTTGTGCTTTGGATTTAGATCGACCAGTAAAAAAACTCACCGTCATTGGTATCATCGGAAATACACATGGCGTAATCAATGCCGCCAATCCGGCCAAGAAGGACAAGACCATAAAACCCCACAGCGATTCAGTTTCTCCTTCGGCAGTGAAATCTTGGGATTCCGAAATCGCGCTGCTTTCTGTTTCTGTCAGTAAAAATGGTGAATCTGTTGTTACCGAATCTTGAAAAATAGTTTCTGTTTTTACCTCAACTACTTCTGAATTAGCAGGTACTTCCTCAACCATGGAAGGTAGTGGTTTCGGCGTGCCTTCCTTCGCCGTAAACTTGATCTCAATATCCTGCTCATAATTGATGCATTGCCCAGTCAGGTCAGAACACATTTGATATTCGAGCGAGGCTTTAACCGTACCCGAAGAAGCTTTGATCATGATGGGCTGCTCAAAGCGCCCTTTCCCCATAAAATAGGTGACATCACCTTTCCAGACCTCATCAAACTTTTTCTTGGGGTTGATGGCTTTGAGTTTGGAGGCCACTTCGAAGTTCCCCGATTCGGCAGGAACAAACTCGGTCAGAAGTGGACCCAAATCCTTGTCAAAATCATTGGAATACACATACCAACCCATCGGAATTTCCGCCTCCATGATCACTGTGGCTTTTTCTCCCACCTGTAGTTCCCTTGGTTCTAAAGAAAACGTCCACTTAGGAGGCTTTACCAATTGGGCTTGGGCTAGGAAGGAGATCAAAAGAAAAACCGGAAGCAGAAGCTTGCCGATCTTTTGGGAGGTTGAGGTCATGCGAGGTTTGGATTTACTCTGGCAAACAAGGATGTAGGTCTTGAGGTTCGAATTAAGCTCTTTGGAAAGGGCTTTTAGCGACTCTGATCACTTTCCACTCAGACTTCTGAAGTGTCTGAAGAAAGCTGCGATGGTCTCGATACCAATAAAATAGTTTTTCACCCCATAATGTTCATTGGGTGAATGAAGCGCATCGGTATCCAAACCAAAGCCAAACAAAATCGGATCACTGCCCAATTCTTTTTGGAACAAAGCTACAATAGGAATAGAACCCCCTTCCCGGGTTGGAATCGGTCTTTTTCCAAAGGTTTCCTCCATGGCCGCTTCAGCGGCCTGATAACCGATTGAAGAATCGGATACTACTGCAGGAGCTCCTCCATGATGAGCCTTAACTTTTACCTTGACGGATTTTGGAGCGATCGCTTTAAAATGCGCTTCGAAAAGCTGCGCAATCTCATGCCAATCCTGATCAGGAACCAATCTCATTGAGATTTTTGCATAGGCTTTTGAAGGAAGAACGGTCTTGGCTCCTTCTCCGATGTAACCGCCCCAAATTCCGTTAACATCCAAGGTCGGACGGATACCTACTCGTTCGATGGTGGTGTACCCATTTTCACCATGGACATCCTCGATATCGAGTTTTCCTTTATATTCTTCGAGGTCAAAAGGTGCCTCATTCAATCGCTGACGATCCTGAGCAGTCAGTTCCTGTACTTTCTCATAAAACCCCGGAATGGTGATGTGATCGTTTTCATCCTTCATGGATGCGATCATTTTGCACAGCACATTGATCGGGTTAGCCACGGCACCGCCGTAAGTGCCCGAGTGAAGGTCGCGATTGGAACCTGTCACTTCCACTTCCATGTAAGCCATGCCGCGAAGTCCTACCGTGATGGAAGGATCCTGCATGCTGATCATGTGCGTATCGGAAATCAAAATCACATCCGCCTTCAGTCGCTCTTTGTTGGCTAAAACGAATTTGTCCAAGTTGTCCGAACCGACTTCTTCCTCGCCTTCGATCATGAATTTGACATTACAAGGCAATTCGCCAGAAGCCATCATCGCTTCGAAGGCCTTAATGTGCATGTAGAACTGGCCTTTATCATCGGCTGATCCCCGGGCAAAAATGGCTCCCTCGGGATGATTAGGGGTACTTTTGATAACAGGTTCGAAGGGCGGCGAGTCCCAAAGTTCATATGGATCTGCCGGTTGTACATCATAATGTCCGTACACGAGGACGGTTGGCAAGGATGAATCGATAATTTTTTCACCATAAACAATTGGGTATCCGGCTGTTTCGCAGATTTCGGCTACGTCGGCTCCGGCTTTTTCAAGGGATTCTTTGACGAATTGCGCTGCCGCAAAGACATCGGTTTTGAATTTGGGATCAGCACTTACTGAAGGAATCCTCAGCAAATCGAGCAGTTCGCTGAGGAATCTATCTTTATTTTCAGAGATATATGTAACTACAGACATGATTGTTTTTTTTGCTTAAGATTTCAAAATTATCCCTTTCGCTAGGATTTGCCTAGTGATTTATTCACTTACCCGATTATAAATATCCGCTTGTGTATAAGTAGCCAACTATGATTAGGTTTGTAAATCAAATAGTTTGCATATACAGGTATTTGCCAGTAGAAAATAAAGGCGATACTATTTTGAACCACAAAGTGCACGAAGGAAACAAAGTTTTTTGAAAATGGTCCTTCCTTGATTTTAATTTTTCCTTTGACTCAAACTGGATTTGTAAAGCGTTTTTCTCAGAAATCATGGTTTAAGCTCACGATCTGGAAAAGTTAAAGCTTTGAATTCTATTGGGTTACATTTAAAACCTGCGATTTAGGGCAAGGTGAATTTTCCATCCTTCTCCTAATTTTATGCGCTATTTATTTTATAGATTTTGGATATACGGAATCTTGCCAGTAGCCAAATTTAATTTTGTTTGAGTTTAAGGATTTAAATCGATCAATGGGAAGAACCCAAACTAAACAAAGGGATGGGAAATTCAACGCATACCCAAACTTTCAATTTTGATTTGTACACCTTCAAAATCAAAGCTTTAGCTTTTCATCCTTTGTGGTTCAAAATTTTATTGGTTTTGTTTTTTACTGGCAAAAAAGCGTATATGCAAGTTATAGATTCATGAATCAAAACTCAAACAAAATTTAATTTGGCTATTTGTTTTAGCCGGATATTCATTTAAGGCCATGTTTCGCCAACTAATTTGCGCTAAAAATAAGAACGAAGAAGCTCTATATTTTTTATTTTCCAAATGTCATGGAGCTTAGACTTCTCCACTTGTAAGTAGGCGGATAATCAAATACCCGATTATCCAATACATAAAAGTATATAAGGAGTTACTTTAGTGTTCCAACAATGGATCGGATAGAAGGAGATACAAGTATGCCTGCGATTTTTTTTTTAACTGAAGGGACTTTTCGGGAATTATGTCAAATGATTTTTTAATGAAATGGGTTTTTTAAATGACAATTCTTTTAATTTGAACTTAAACAGGAGACCAAAATGATCAGCCCCAATTCCATATTGCAAACCCATAAGTTGCGTATCACCGATTGCCGTCTTGAGATTATCCAAGAATTTTTGAGCAAAAACATAGCACTTTCGCATGCAGACTTGGAGGAAACCTTGAATAACCAATTTGACCGGGTAACTATTTATCGAACATTAAAAACTTTCTTGGACAAAGATTTAATCCATAAAGTTTTGGACGATAGCGGTGCCACTAAGTATGCCTTGTGTACGCACAGGGAAACCGAACATTCACACAGTCATGAGCATGTACATTTCAAATGTGAAAGTTGTGGAGAAACCACATGTCTAGAGGATATTACCTTACCTCAAATCAAATTGCCTAAAGGTTTTGAAAAAAAAGAAATGAGCCTGTTGGTTCAGGGTGTTTGTGAGAAATGTCATTAAACCAGTTCTGATTCTGGTTCAAGTGATTTTACTGGAGCATCTGAAGGCCAAACCACGCCAGGAGGAAGGTCAATTTGAGGTGGTGTACTATTTTTTATGCCTCCGTCTCCATCATTATTACTTTTCCCCTTGTTGATTGTATTTTTTGTGATTGCAGTTATAAAATAAACCAGAATTACGTAAGCAAGTCCACAGACAATCAAATCTATCACCAGGCTGTTCATAACAAAAGAATTTTTGAAAAGGTAAGTGAATGGCCTTGTTTTATCAATAGTATCGGGTGATTTGTTTTACTAAATGGATATTAAGGATTGGTGTTTATTTGCTTAATCCCCGAGATAGGTGGATATTTGCCGACTCAAAATATGAACCAATGATCATTAAAACCAAGAAATACCAGCTTCAAACAGGTACATACATCAAAATGGGATTGAAATCCATTTTGAAAGAGCAGTGGTGGGTAATTTTAATCGCACTTGTTATTTGTTGTGGATATTTCTGGATTGCCTCGATTTGGTGGATTATTGGGGCAATCATCGCTTACGGTTTGTATGTCCTGTTTTGGGCGATTCAATTTACCGGTGTGACTCAGATGGAACAGAATAAGCCTATTTTTCAAAAAATGGCCTATGAAATTGACAGCAGACAAATTTTGATGAAAATAAATGCTCGAGAAGGAATGCCAGTGCAATGGAACATGATTAAGCGGGTAGAACTGACAAAGGATGCCTTCGTCCTCTATCTTTCTAAAGCCCAGTTTATCCATTTACCATTTAAGATATTCAATTCAGACAATGACAAAAAATTTCTGGAGACCATTCTAAAACGGAAAGAACTCCTTTAAAAAAGAAGCCCGCTAACTAAGCGGGCTTTTTTTATCTAGTCAATCAAATTAGTTTTTTGGGAGAATGACCGTGTCAATCACGTGTACCACTCCATTACTTGCTACGATATCAGCAGCTGTTACGGTGGCGTTGTTTACCATTGCTTTACCATCCTTAAGCGTAATTGTAATTTCACTGCCTTGAGCAGTTTTAGCCTTCATACCATTTTTAAGGTCGGAAGACATCACTTTACCAAGTACTACGTGGTAAGTCAACACTGCAACTAGTTGCGCTTTGTTTTCTGGCTTAAGCAAATTCTCTACAGTGCCTGCAGGAAGTTTGGCAAACGCTTCATTCGTAGGAGCAAATACTGTGAAAGGGCCGTCACCTTTAAGAACCCCAACAAGATCTCCGGCTTTTACTGCGGCTACTAGGGTGGATAAAAACTCAGTGGAAACCGCCAAATCAACAATGTCCGCATCAACTTCATGAATGGAGGTTGATTTTGGTGTAAAGGCAGAGGCGAAGAAAAGTGTCATCACCATCACAATAGAAAGTACTTTTTTCATGGTTATAAATAATTTTGGTTTATGGGTATACAACAGTTGATTTATAGTTAATGTTTTAGGAATATTTTATTAATTTTTTAGGAATATTTTATTAATTTTTTAGGAATTACTTCCAAATAATTTACAACAGAAAAAATCCATTACCCAATACACCTTTTGCCAGTAGAAATAAACCCGATAAAGTTTTGAACCACCAAGGCAAAGAATTGCACTACCTTATAATAACTTATTTTCCTTTGATTTTTAATAGTATTATCCGTTTACACGCAGGTCAACATGTGGAATCTTAATTTTACCTATTTGATTAATACTGGGTTTTCAACAGTTTGATCTTTCAGCAGAATCGACAACATTTTTTAAAGCTCTTCCACTATTAAGGGATTTAAGAAGTACTGAATTAGAAAAATTGCTTTTTGGACCGGGTTTTCTATCACAAAAAGATTCCATAACCTTCTTAATTTCCTAAATGGTTAAAAAAATCACACGAGTAAACTTTTGGAGTGAACGTTGAAATTGTTCTGGTTTTTCTAAACGGGTTTTTCTTGTTTTTAGCGCTAAGGTTAAATGAAGCTGCAACCAAATATAATTTGACTTCTGACAAGTTTCCGGATACTTAGTAAAAATCAATTCCAAAAAACTCAACAAAAAAATATTCGCACTTTTATGATATTTACAACATGCTAATCAAACTTTTGGTAATCGGAAAAACAGACCATAAAGCGATTCAAGAACTTATTTTGGAATATGAAGATCGACTTAATCACTACATTAGGTTTGAACTGGAAGTTATTTCGGATTTAAAAAACACAAAATCACTGTCTGAATCCATTCAAAAGGAAAAAGAAGGAGAATTAATTTTGAAAAAACTTCAATCTTCTGATGAATTGGTTCTATTAGACGAGCGTGGGAAAATGTTTACTTCGGTGGAATATTCCGAATACCTCCAAAAAAAGATGAGTTCGGGGCTTCGGCAATTGGTTTTTGTGATTGGTGGCCCTTATGGTTTTTCTGGTGCAGTTTACGCTAGAGCAAATGGTAAAATCTCCCTTTCAAAAATGACTTTTTCACATCAAATGATCCGCCCATTTTTTATAGAACAGACATACCGTGCCTTTACAATTCTACAAAATGAGCCTTATCATCACAAATAGACTTCTGTTGATGGCTTAGAAATTGACTTTTTTATTTTTCAATTTTTTCAATGTTATGTAATTGTTAATTTTTTTTATTAAAATTAATGCTCACATAACAGGGTATGGGCAAGGTAATTTTAGTCGTCTCTCTTTGGGTGGCAATAATTTTAAAGGGCTATTCACAGGAAAATTGGATTAACTCCGGAAATCTTACTTTTGAAAACGAAACAGAAAAACAGATCTGGACCTTAGGTAAGTCCGATCCCTATCAGTTTTTCAAGGCTGTAAAAGTCACCCCCGATATCTCAGATGAAAAATGGGTGAATCTAGTGGAAGAGCTTTCGGATAAAGCTTCAAAAAATCCGGATAAGCTGTCCCTACTGAGGGCTATTTTTCAAAAGTCCCATCAAAGGCTTTTTAAAAAATACGAACAACATTCCTCCTTTACTACCCTACTGAGCACAGGCAAGTATGATTGTGTGAGCGGATCGGCAGTTTTGGGAATGCTTTTGGATAAATTTGGATTTCAATTTGACATTTTGGAGACAGACTACCATGTATTTATTCAAGTACTGGTTTCAGGAAAAACTATTATTTTAGAAAGTACCCTCCCTGTGGGAGGCATGATCACCAGCTCTTCTGAAGTTGAGAACTACTTAAGTTCGTATTTACCTAAAAATGAAACTAATCCTTCCGAGCTAAATAAGACTCTTTCTGGAAAAGCTAAAGATCCGTCTGCCACCGCAATCTTCAGGAAGGTAAATCTATTGGAATTAGCAGGATTGCAATACTACAATGATGCAATTACCCACTTTAACCAACAGAATTACGGGGTGGCTATAAACCAACTTTCCAAAGCCTACGTTTTATATCCCTCAGAGCGAATAGATGGCCTACGTGAATTAAGTATAGATTTAGCTTACAAAACGTATGGATACCATACTGAGAAGAAATAAACTCTCCTGATAGCTTCAGGTTTCTTATGCATTCCATTATTCGTTTTACGCAAAAATCAGTTACAATTTAGCTATTTGAGGAACTTGAAATTTAAAATCTGTTTTTCATTTCATGTTTAATCCCTAATCACCTAGCAAAGAAATTTCCCGGTATTCTCAGGTGTCCTAGATCCTATTAATGATGATGTCCCCCATCAGGACCATGCGCATGTCCATGTTCAATTTCAACCGGTTCGGCATCTCGGACAGCGACTACCTTACCCTCAAAGTACAAGTCAAATCCAGCCAAAGGCGGATTGAAGTCCATGTGAACCCCCAAATAATCCACTTTTAGCACTTCACCACGCATTTGATTGCCTTGGTTATCTTGCATTGGAATTACACTGCCCACCTTCAAAAGATCTTTATTTTTCTTCCCTTCTTCTTTAAAATTAGCTTTTGGAATGATTACCTTTTTATTTTCATCATAGTCCCCGTAGCCATTTTCAAAGTCAATAAATACGGAAAATGTATCACCAACACTTTTTCCCTCGATAGCATGCTCAAATAAAGGCAGCACATTCTGATAGCCAAAAAGGAAATAGAATGGCTTATTTTCTTCTACTTTTTCAAATGGTTCTTTCCCATTTTCTCCATCATCCACCATCAACGAATAGGAAACAGCTACTACCTTATCTTTTTCAGCCTTCATACACCTTCAATTATTGATTGCAAAAATGGTCTTTTCTTTTTGCAAAGAAAAAAATGAAAGAGATTTCTGCCAACAAAGCGATTGATTAGCCCTACTAGGTCACATTTGAACTTTAGTAAGCCCTGCGGGAATTAGGACACAATTACAAAGTTTACCACATACTTTTACCCGCCGTAAAAGGGCAAGCTGTGTGGGAAAAAGTTTGAAAGGCATTAACCCAAAGCTTCCCTGTTTTTTCCAAATAAAATTTCATAGCTAAGACTTTTTTATTTTAGCAACTTCTCCGAATCTTACAAAATAGGACTAGTTTTACTCGTTAAAGTCTATAATCGATATATTCAATAAATTCCCCATATTTTAAAAAATTGATCAAGAGTTAACTTAAACAACTTATTTGAATTAGTAGTGAAGGATTATCCCAAGGTTATCGGCTTTATCCCCGCATATTATGCGGCAAATTTCATTGAGAGTACTTTAAATGCCCTTGCTACACAACAATATCCAAATTTTGAAATATAGATATGCGATGATGCATCTTCTGATCGAACATTTGAAATATGTGAGAAATTTGCTGTTAAGGACCAGAGGTTTAAGGTAATAAAAAAATAAAAAAAATTAGGGTGGTTTAGAACCTCAGAAAATCTTTGGATTGAAGCTTCAAGAAATAGTGATTATTGTTTTATAAATCCACACGATGATTATTCATTTCCGAATTACATTTCAAGTTTGGTAGCCATTTTGGAAGAAAACCCTGGAGCTACTTTAGCCATACCTGGTATGGAAAATTTATACCCAAATTTGTCAAACACTTGTTTTTTTAAAGAAGCTTCCGGTAAAATTGATGTCCTCGAAAGAACCTCCATCATTCTTAAGAGGAAAATTTATTGGTGGACGACCTATCAAGGACTACATCGTAGTAAAATAGTTCAAAAAATTTTCCCAATACCCTTACATCCGTTTGGGGAAAAAGAATTTTCACTAGACCTGATTTCTGAAATGAAGATGGGATTTTATGGATATTTTTTAACCTCGGATCAAATTTTAAGGAAGAAAATATACCATGAAAAACCACTTTCATGGAATTGGAAACATAATCTAGTCAATCGGACGGCACTTTGGATCACTATTTTAAGAGAAATAGGCACTTCGTACCTCCCCAAGGGTTTAAAATTTAGGATTCAAAAAAAATAGCCTACACACTAATACAGATGATAAAGAGGAAAATACTATCAATTAAATAAATAAGCCAAGTTTAGAGATCCAACAAAATTCTTCCTGTCATATCCGGGCACAAAATACCGTCTAGGATCATTTTTCAGATACCATTTGTAATTAAAAGTTGACACAAACTGAAATTTTCCCGATAACAATAGATTTCCAAACTTCCACTCCAGAGCGAAAGAAAGAACTAAATCCACATACTTATTTCGGAAATCTTTATAAGTTTCGTACCGATAATAATAAAAATCAGTATTGTATTCAATTCTCTCCAATTGAATCCCTAAGCTTCTTTAATCCTTCAATCCAGGCTAATCCCACAAAAATCAGGTTGCTTCCAGGCCCATTTCCAATACCCAATACCTGCCCTTCATGGGTATAGCCGTGCCTCACATGATCATGAATATACCAGGTTCGAAGTTGCCTTATGTCCTCACGGATAAATTGACCGGAAAGTGTAATTTCCGAACTGAGCTCTAAAAATCGATTTGGCTTTTTCAAATCGAGCAGGTGAGCAAATCCAAAAGTAAATGCTCTCCCTGACTCTGGAGTTGAAATAAAATCTGTGAAGGGCCTGTCATTATCCTGTGTTCCATATTCTCCGTAGAATTCAAACTTACCCTCAGGACTTAACCAACAAAAAATCCAGAACTAAATTGCTGACCTTTAGCCTGAACGGGATCATAGACATTTTGTGGTTTTTTCCTACCATTATACACGGGTAAATAGTCTGGCAAATTGATCAAATCCGAACGATACATATGATTAATAGAACCATAACCCAGAAAAAGACCAGGAATCCAGCGGGGTTGATAGGTCAATACAAGGCCAGAAATATATCTTTGCCATCTATTGGCTTATGCATAAGGACCGGATTTTGTTGAATGGAATAATCTGGCCAAGGTGGCAAATAACTGGAGGAGGTCAAATATCCGGCAATCACTTGACCCTCAAAAGATCCCAAGAATGTTTTTAAAGGGCTTCTAGAATTTAAAGTCAGATGCCAAAAGCCAGGCGCATTATTTCCGAGCAACTGCGAATTTCATCTCCCCAGTCCCCACCAAAGATTCTCTGTGGAAATGCCCAATGAAATTTTATTGAGATTTAATCGAAAACTTGATTGTCCTGGAAAAAGACGTTTGATAGGCTGATTTCCAAAACGCTCAGGCATATCGAACCTGTTCATGTATTCATAATAAAAAAGGATAGTGGCCTGATGCTCGATGGGGAATCCCAAATAATCCCGATTTTGAGCTGTCAGAAATTCAGGTTGCAATTGAATGCTAAACTTCCATAGGTCAGCATACAAGCCAAGGCTTGCCACTTGCTGCAATCCTCGGTTTGGAATCATTACCCCGTCATTCCCTCCAAAAGCATATTCCGAATTGTATTGAGATCTATAGGAGATGGGCAATAAAACAAATTTTCTTCTCCCCATTTTTCCATAGATAAAAGAAAATCTGGATGTATTCCAATCCTGCTTCAGAGAACTGTCCAATGCAAAGGCATGATCTAATTTAAAGGCTTCGACAGGTAAAATAGGACGAATCATCAAGGAACTTGAAGAATCAAGTTGACCAGTAAGCGGTAATCTTCTGAGGTAATCTTCAAATAAGGGCGTACCTACAGGAATACTTTGCGCTTGAACACAAATTGCCCAAAGGAACAGTGAAAAAAATTGAACTAGCCTTTTCATGGATTGAGGGTTTGAATAGCTAAAACTTTTATTTCCGCAATCGACCAGGATTCATCACAAAGTGGGTTTGGACTGTTGGTTTGCTTGAGTTGATCCCCCATAAACACTCCTACCTTTGAAGAAGAATGTTCTATATACTGTTGAACTACATACCTTGAGGTATAATTTGCAGTGGTGCCAAAAGTACAAAACCCGGGTAAATTCACTTGAATTGAGCCACTTTTAGGTTGATTTTGGCGAAAAAAAGGGTTCGGAAAAGATTGATAGAGACAAAATGTGGCCACGCACGGGGAATTGGAAAAGGTAGTAGGATAGGTTTCCTTTTTATCCAAACCCATATACCAAAAATCAGGATCTTATATTCCGTCGTCAGCATTACCATCCCTGCTGTCATGAATCAGGATTTCTATAGACACTTCCAAGTAGTTATGGATAGTTAAATTCTTCAAAGTAACTGCAACTTCTTCATTATTATAATACCCTGCTATTGTATCACCTCTCCACACAAAGAGCCTTCCATTTTCAAAATGGGTTAAATCGACTGTTGAAAAATTATTGGAATAGATCAACCTTTGATTTTCGACAGTTTAAACACAGGAGGATAAGCATATAAGTAGCGAGAAAATTAAAGCGAAAAAGTTCGATTTCATTGGTATTTTTTCTTATCCTTTTCAAATTAAAAGGAATCCATAAAACTTCATGCAAAATAAACGAAAAAGAGAAGAATACATGTTTGTTTTTAAAATAGTCATACCAGACTAAAGCGCTTATTTCATAATTTTAACTCATATTCTTATCTACTCATGCCTACATTCACACTTGTTGCAGGGGCTCGACCCAATTTCATGAAAGTTGCCCCAATCATTCATGCCCTACAAAAGAAAAAATCAGACGGTCTCGATGTAAAATTCAGGTTGGTACATACGGGTCAGCATTATGACAAAAAAATGTCAGGAGATTTTTTTGAGCAGCTTTCCATACCAGATCCAGACGCAAATCTTGGTGGTGGAGGTGGAAGCCAAGCCGAACAAACAGCGCAAATTATGGTGGCTTTCGAACGAGAACTTTTAGAAAACAGACCTGATTTAGTCATCGTGGTGGGAGACGTTACAAGTACGCTTGCCTGCTCCATCGCAGCCAAAAAACTTCAAATCGATGTGGCTCATGTAGAAGGCGGGATAAGGTCAGGTGACCTCAGTATGCCAGAAGAAATTAATCGGATGGTCACAGATTCAATTACCGATCACTTTTTCACCACATCCGAAATTGCCAATACCAACCTTCGAAAAGCAGGTTTCCCCGAGGAGAAAATTCACTTTGTAGGAAACACGATGATCGACACCCTAATGTCTCAAATGCCTAATTTCAAAAAACCTGAAGGAGAGCATTTCGAAAAATTGGAATCAGGGCAGTATTTTGTCATGACCATGCACCGACCGGCAAACGTAGATCAAGAGCATTCGCTAAAGGCGATGATCGATGCGATCTTGGATGGAACAGAAGGCCTTCCCATTATTTTCCCTGTTCACCCACGTACAGCTAAAAATCTTCAAAACCTGGGAATTGATGCCAAAAACCTTCACATGTGTGAGCCCTTAGGTTATCTTGAATTTAATTATTTGGTTAAAAATGCAAAAGGGGTCATCACAGACTCCGGTGGCGTGACCGAAGAGGCTTCAGTTATGAATGTGCCTTGCGTTACACTAAGAAACAACACTGAACGCGCTGAAACCATACAGCTTGGCACCAATGAATTGGTCGGTACCGATCCAAGCAAACTGAAACCCTACTTAGGAAAAATCATGCGTGGAGAATGGAAACAATACCAAGGAATTCCACTTTGGGACGGCAAGACCGCTCAGCGAATCGTTGATATTTTAATTAAGACCTATGCATGAGCTCAACCGAAAGGAGAATTGATGTGTTGATTGATATCTTGAGACTTCAAGCACATCCAGAGGGAGGATTTTATGGGGAAACTTTTAGGTCATCACAGCAAGTTAATCATCCAAACGGAGAAAAGCGTCAACTTGCTACCTCTATATTCTTTTTGCTGAGATCTCAGGATGTCTCTCATTTTCATCGCATTCAAAGTGATGAACTCTGGTTTTGGCATGAAGGAAGCCCTCTTTCCGTTCATATTTTAGGTGAAAAAGGGCATGAAATTCTAAAGCTTGGGCCAGTTAATGAAACCAATGCGCGTCCTCAGCATCTTGTGCCGGCTAAAACTATTTTTGGCAGTTCAGTGGATCAGAAAGACAGCTATGCTCTTGTATCTTGTGTGGTAGCTCCAGGCTTTGATTTCAGGGATTTTGAGCTTTTTACTGCGGCAGATTTACTCCCTTTCTATCCCGCTTCGGAAGAAATCATCCAAAAATTAACCTAGGCTTCACTTACCATATTTTAAGACCAAGGCTAATTGACCAGCATGATATGCGGTATGTGTAGTAATTCTTCCCAAGGATTCTGCTTTTGTCTTTTTCCCAAACTCCTTAGTTTCTATAATTTCATCCCAGTTTGACTGTGCCAAAATTGCCCTCTCCAGCATTTCAGCAGCATAGGCAGAGATTTCTTTAAGCTCAGAAAGATCAGTCCATTCTCCCGTATCTTTTCCTGCAATCAGTGTTTTTGCAACAATTTTCACTTCAGCTAAGCCAAAAACATTTTTCGCAAAAAGAAGCTCCACTTCTGCAATATGGCGAATTAAAAATCCTGCAGAATTAGGGCTGCCTCCATTTCGCTTAGACAAATCTGACGCTGTTGTAGTCTCAAGAAGTTTGGAAAATCGGGTTCTTCCCTCTCTCCACATTTCGATAAAGGAATTATTCATGCTTCATTCATTTTAGTCCACCCATCCCCAAGGTCCGTCAGGTACCTCTATAGGTTGGGTAAAGTCAAACTTCACAATAAATACGGTGGACGAACCTAATCGTCTCAGATTATAAGTAAAAAAGAAGTCTCATCCAAGGTAATCCACCAAACGTTACCTACGGTGGCGGGGAGCAGATCGGCAGTAAACTGATCTGCAGGAAAAAACTGAGTAGTAGCTGAACCTGTATTGGAAGCTTTTCCTCCATACTGTGTGACTTTGTCTTCAGATCCATCCTCATGTCGGTGGTCATGCTTCAGCTGAATAAGCCCTTCATTCTCTAGACTCAGCACCCAAGTACGGGAAGGGTCATCGCCTACAAAAAACGGAATTCGTATACGTCCTTCTTCACAGGATCTAACCTGCATAACCAATCGTCCTTCAAATCTTTGATCAGATTCCGGTGAAATTAATTTACCTTCATAGGCCTTTCCACAATGGGCCTGAAGATTTTCCCAAAATTTTTCGGAGGGCATTTCTCCCTGAGCAAAGGAGGGCTGTTGAAATTCAAATGTCGCAATCAACATTGCCAGAATAAAAGTTGTTCTACTAAACATGATTCAAAGTAGTCAATTTTCCAATTCGAGAAGCTAATTGGTCTCAAAATCCATGATTAAAAAATAGGAATATACCTAATTCTGGCAGTAGCCAAATTTGATGTTGAAACGAGCGAAAAAAATGAATAAAAAGAAAGAAATGACTTCTGAGGGCTGTATAGTGGACGATAAATAATTAATATGGATGTACGGAACCTTACTAGTAGCCAAATTTTGTTTTGCTTGAGTTTGGGGTATAAATCGATAAATAAGAAGCGTATAAAGTGATGAGCAAGATGGAAAATTCAACACACACACAACCTTCCAATTTTGAACTTTAATCCCTCGAAATCCAAGCATTAGCTTTTAAACATTTCCGAAATTCTTCGGGACAGGTTGTGTACATAACCTATGATTTCTTAGAAAAACGATTAACCAACCTGATTTTAGTCCAAAAATTGATAAACTCGAAAAAAGAGGAATTCGAAAAAAAACTTTGTGTCCTTCGTGTCTTTTGTGGTTCAAAATTTTATCGAATTTATTTTCCACTGGCAAAGAAGAGTATATACACATAGATCAATCAAAAAGAAAAGCATAACGTTTGGAGAGGAATGGGAAAATAAAGGCACTTCCCAAATCCAATTATTATTTGGCACATTTTAGAAATTAAAGATTTAGCTTTCAGCCCTCCAGAAATTCTCCTGGACAGGTAATGTCCTGAAATATAATTTTCTTGAAAAGATGTAGAATTAATAGGCTTTAGACCGAGTACAAATCCAAGGATGAACGGATTAAAAAAACTTAGTGACCTTGGTGTCCTTAGTGGTTTAAAATTTTATCGGTTTTATTTTCTACTGGCAAAATAACGTATCTGCATAATAATTAATGTCGAGTCCTCCTTCGGTGGACAAGTATCGAACGCTGAATATCGAACCAAATATCTTGTAATGATTGCAGTTCCACTGGCAAAGAAGTGAATCTACCTATAAAAAAAAACCACCCCACACGGGATGGTTTTTTTGTATAAAAAAGCTGTATGTAAATTAGAAAGAAAATCCTACACTGAAATTAACTCTCGTGCCGGGTGCAAGCTGAGTAAAAATTTGATCCTGAGCTCCAAATGAGCTAAAGATAATCTCTCGCTTATCATTCAATAAATTTTGAATTCCCAAACTGGTTCGGATGCGCTCGTCAGCCCCAAAAGTCTTGTTAATATTCAAATTCAGCGCATGAAACGGCACTGCGTAGGTATCAGTTCTGTTTCCAAAGCCAACCAAATTAAGGGTAGGTCCCTGAACATTATAAAACAATCCTGCCTCCCAACCATTACTGAAATTATTGTAAGAGATACCTGTGTTAATGATGTAAGGGGCCTGACCAGCCATATCACGTGTAGTTCCAATTTTTTGACCTTCTCTTGCTGTAAGTTCTCTAGACTTCAGCTCGGTAGCCGACATGTTGATTCGAGATTCGGTAAGGGTCAAATTGGCGGTCCAAAGAAAGTTTTCCAATCTCGAGGAAAGGAAGCTGAGTGATTTTCTGAATTCCATTTCCACCCCCAAAACGGTTCCATTACCGACATTTCGAGGTTGGAAAGAACCTGGATCGGAGAGGAACTGTACGATTTCAATCGGGTTTTCAAAGGTCTTATAGAATGCACCCACGGACCACATTTCACCTCTTTGCTGGAAAGCCTCCCAGCGTACATCGAAATTGTTGATTCGGGTCGATCTTAAGTTTCCATCCCAAAGTACTTCCGTTCCTCCATTGGTAGTTTCCTGGAAAAGGCCACCGATAAAAGTTCTGCCTGTGATCGGATCCAGGATTTCAGCAAAAGAAAGTTCCTTGAATGAAGGCCTTGCTATGGTTCGGGTAGCGGAGAATCTCAAGTTTTGATTTTCTTTCAATCCATAAACCAGATTAAGAGTTGGGAAGAAATCAAGGTCCTCCAATACTTCTTTATCATCAAAAACGATAGTGGCATTTTGGTTAGTTCCTGAATAATATTGGGAATATTTTTCAACTCTCAGGCCGACAATAGACTTCAGCTTAGGAAGAGGATTAGCCTCAGCACTTACATATCCTCCAATATTTGAGAGATCTGATTGAAATTTATTCGGGTTATTTGGAATAAAATCAGGGTTGTATCTCACTCCATTTCTGTTTGTAGCTGAAAATAGATTCGATTCGTTAAGGATAGTATTTGGATTACCATCAAGTTGAACATTTCCTGTTGGGAACTGGAAACTCTGAATTTCAAACTCCCTTTCTTTGAATGTGTATGAACCTCCAAATTTCAATTTGGCGTCTTGATTCCACAGTTTGAAATTTCTTGCTAAATCAATTCTTCCAACTAAGTTGATCTCTTCCAAATTTCTCCAGATCCTTGCTGGCAAGCCAACTTCGGAAGAAATAGTCATATTGGGCTCTCTAAATCGTGTAAATCTAATGTCTGGATCATCAATCGTAGATCGGGTAGGGGCAAGTTTCCAATTTATTTCCCATGCTCGGTTCTTGAAAAAATGTGTGCCAGAAAATAAAACACTGGACAACCCTCTTTCACTGTATTCTAGATTATACTGTTTTGCTTCGAAGTTTGCTCCAAGGTTGGTATTAACAAAATCAAATATGCCAGCTTTCGATTCCCCATTTTGGAGATGTATAAAGTTAAGTTTGTACTTAGAATTTTGTGTTTTTAAAGCAATACCGGCTAATCCACCCAAAAGAACACTATTTACGCCATAATTACCTACCTGTCTTTCCAAAGCTTCCATCTCCGTTACGGACTGGCTGATTGGCTTGGCAAAAAGATTAAATTGCGCATCTTGGTAAAATTCAGTATCATTTTTATAAGTCAATGCCGCGTTATATCCCCAAGTAGCTTTTGGTCTTACAATTTGGTTACCCAATGAAAGGCTAATGCCAAAATCCATAAGGGAAGTTTGCGGTGACGCTCCCAATGTTTTGTTGAAACCTCTTAGAATATTTTGAAATTCCTGACCTCTTGTACTGTTTGGATTACCGACCACATCTGCAAATTGGGGGATAGTTGTACTCCCACCTGTGGGGTTAGCTCTGGTACCATCATCAAAACCCAACCAATCTGTTTTACCTCCTTTGTAAGCTAAATAGTTTGAATTAAAGTGCATAGCAGGATTTAAACCTCCCGAAATGCTTAACCTAAAGGTCTTTTCCTCAGGAAAATCTTTTGTTTCGATATCAACCACACCACCAGTAAAGTCTGCGGGTAATTCCGCTGTAAATGATTTGGAAACAATGATGTTATCGATCACATTGGTAGGAAAAATATCCATTTGGATGGTATTTCTGTCCGGATCCAATCCAGGGATATCCACCCCATTCAAAACAGTTTTGGTGTATCGATCGCCTAAGCCACGAACATACACGTACTTTCCTCCTTCAATGGAAACTCCCGTCACACGCTTTACAGCTGAAGCAGCATCACCATCTCCGATTTGTCTAAATGTACTTGCAGAAATTCCATCCAAAAGATTGGGGGCATTTCTTTTTACAGACATTAATGCGGACTCAGTAGTTCTTATCGCAGAAGCAGAAACCGTAACAGTTTCCAATTCTGATGCCTCTTCTTTTAGTAAAAGATCTGGCAGAACAACAACTTTATCCGCTTCTACCAGAACATCTGTAAATGTCAAAGTGGAATAAGAAATGTAAGAGATTTGAAGTGTGTAAGTACCAGGATTAAGTTTCACTTCAAATTTACCGTCAAAATCAGTGATGGCACCCGTCGAAGTTTCTTTCACAAGAACCGAAACACCAAATAGCGGCTCGCCTGTTTTTTCATCAAAGATAGCCCCTCTAATGGTACCCGTTTGCGCAAAAACAAAACCTGTAATTAATTGAAATGCAATAAGGAGAAATAGGATAACTAGCGGTCTAAATGTTAAGACCTGTTTTTTCTTGTTCATACAGCTTTTTATTAGGTAATTTTTTAATGAAAAGAAGAAGGAAGCATCTCAAACAAGTCCTTCCCTCTTCTTTAGATATAATAATTATTTGAAGTCGGCTAGCGCGTTTGCTGCGGCAGCCCAAGTCCAACCGGTAAAGGCTGCTTTGTTAGCACCCACCGTGTTGGCTTTTAGAGCTACTGTGCTGGCATGCACATCTGTTCCGTTTCTAAATGCTTGCTGAAGAGTAACTCCTTCGGCGAGGGTTGCTTCCAACTTGGAGAAGTTCAATACTCCATTTGCAAAGTTTGCAAGGGTAGCGTCGCCACTCAAAGAAAAATCTCCTCTACCGGCGTTGTTATTTGCTGATGGCGCTGGGAAGTTGAAGAAATAAATATTCTCGAATGTACCTCTAGCACCAGATCTGAAATCACCAAATTCAGAAGATGGGTGACCTTTTACAGAACCATTTTTCACTGTATGTGCAGCATTGTAAGAACCTTCAGGACCATCAATTTCCAATGCGTGGTCGGTATTCACACCGCAAATCACAATAAAGTTATCTAATGTACCGGCCCAAGCTTGGTCAGTATCTACAGCATCATCACCTGAGTTCCAGATCAATGCATTTTTTACAGATACTGTGCCACCAAACCACTCAATACCATCGTCTTGGTTGGCAACTACTTCTACATTTTCGATTACTGTACCGGAACCTACCCCACCTAGAGTCAATCCGTTGATCTCATTGCCTTCGCCAATGTTAGCACCACCATGGCGGATAGAGATAAATTTGATGATACCTGAATTATCCGCGTCATTTGTACCACCGTAAAGACCATTGGTGTCAGAAGGAGGAATACCTTCAATCTGAATTTCCTGAACATCACCTGCAAAAGAACTTCTCGCTCTACCTAATACAATAATTCCACCCCAAAGACCTTCTAAGGTAGGCTCCAAATTTGGAGATGCAACTTGACCTGGCTGAATCTCATCCGCAATAGAAGTGAATATAATCGGCTCTGTCGCAGTTCCCTGTGCATCAATTTGAGCACCTCTCGCGATGATAAGAGCAGTTGCATTAGCACCTGTTCCTGCCTCTCCTTTAACTATTACTCCTTTTTGAATAGTCAGTTTGGCACCATTAGTGACGGTTATTCTGCCTCCTAAAATGTAAGTCTTTCCAGTAACCCAAGTAGCGTTGGCAGTGATATTCCCGGTGACTCGTATCGTAGTTGGTTCAGCACCTACCGTCAACACGTGGGTAGCAGTAGCTATATCACCATCTATATCAGTAGCCTTAAATTCAAATACCACGTTTTTTCCTGCATCAACAGGAAGCGAAGTGTAGGAAAATGGAACAGTAGCTGAAGTACCAGATAAAGGGGCAGTAGTTAAAGGTGCTCCGTCTTTAGTGATAGCAAGCGATACCAGTCCGTCTAAACCTTTGATTGTCGCATTTACTGGGCCCAAGGTAGCGCCAGCATCAATTCTTGCCGTAGCAGGAATACCTTCAATAGTGACACCATTGTCGGGTTTTTCATCTTCTTCACAGCTTGTCAAAGCAAGCGCAAATGCAGCCATGAGTGTGAGTAGGTAATTAAATTTTTTCATTTTATAAATTGAAGTATGGTTTGTTCGGAATTACGACACAAAGTTGACTTCAATTTTTTACCCCTGTGATAGGAAAGGAATTATGGTTTTTTTAAAAAAAATGGTGGAATTTAATATTGATTTAACAATGAAAGCATAAAAAAAGGCTTCCCTTGTGAGAAGCCTTTCCAGATGACAATTCATATTATTTCAATGTTACCGACTTGTTAATCGGCACCTTTTCCAGCAATGTTTTCACTAAACTACGCGAACTAATATTATCCGCCTCCGCTTCATAATTAAGCAAAATCCGATGATTCAAGACGTCTTCAGCCACCTCTTTAATATCTTCAGGGAGCACATATTCCCTTCCATCCATGAATGCTACTGCCTTGGCAGCAAGGTTCAGATTAATACTTGCTCGGGGAGAGACCCCAAATAATATATATTTTGCTTCATCTTTCAGGCCATATTGCTGAGGAAAGCGAGTGGCAAACACCAGCTCAATGATGTAGTGCTCCAAAGGCTCAGCTATTTTTACAGCGTTTATTTGATTTCGGATGTCGAAAATATCTTGTTTGGATAGAATTGGTTTGACCTCAGCGGCATATTGCAAATTAGACATGCGGCGCATCACTTCCATTTCATCAGATTTGCTTGGGTAGTCGATATGAACTTTCATCATAAATCTATCCACCTGTGCCTCAGGTAAAGGATAGGTTCCTTCTTGATCTACCGGGTTTTGAGTAGCCAATACCAAAAAAGGTCGATCCAAAGGAAAGGTAGTCTCTCCAATCGTCACCTGCTTTTCTTGCATCGCCTCCAACAGGGCGGATTGTACCTTCGCAGGAGATCGATTAACCTCGTCAGCCAGGATCACATTCGCAAATATTGGGCCCTTTTTAACTTCAAAACTAGAGGTTTGCTGATTGTAAATCATCGTACCAATAAGATCCGACGGCAGCAAGTCAGGTGTAAATTGGATCCTATTAAAATCCAAATGGAGAACCTTTGCCAAGGTATTTACTGTAAGGGTTTTGGCCAAACCCGGAACTCCCTCCAACAAAATATGTCCGTTGGTAAAAAGACCGATTAGTAGTCTATTGACCATCTTATCCTGTCCGACCACCACTTTTTTAACTTCCTGAACGACTTCAGCGATTTTTTCCTGATGCATGGATAACACGAAAATTAATTACCTGAATTGGCAGGGCTAAATTAGAAGAAATTGTACCAACCCACAATTCTAAACCTTAATAACGGTAAAAGATGAGTTCGTACGTGTCATTAATTTATGAATTTTTAAGAATATGGATTCTTTCTTAGGGCTCAACTGCAGGGAAATCGCTTTTTGTGATGCTATTGAAGTAACAAATTAGGGTGATATAGTTGACCTATGAAGAAAGGTAATGACATTAAGAGCAACATTAAAAGCTAATACATGTAAAATAACCCCCTAGAAGACCTAGCCGTAATTCTTAATTTTCTCAATAATCCTAATGGTTTCAATCTACAAGTTTTGAAAAGAAAGATTCTTGATCCTTCATTCTATTTCAGGGAAATCGCTTTTAAAACTTAGCATTTTTCCCTCCTACTGAAAAAAACAAACCAGTTTCATAGAGTGAACCACGAGAAAATTAAGAGTTACTGTTAAATCGAATGAAAGTAGGATTTCTGCAAAAAAGACTCAGCCATAATTCTTAATTTTCTCAATGACCTTAATGGTTCAAATCCACAAGTTTTCAAAAGGAAGGTTCTCGATCCCTTCGTTCCATGTTTTAATTACCAAAAGTTAAAAGCGATTTCCCTTCATTCTATTTTTCAAATAACCAAATGTAAAAAACGAATTTCCCGGGCTTAGCGGCTGATCTTGTATCCAGTCAATCCTAAAGCCCGGTATACTGTTTGCTCATCCAACTCCCGAATTTCACCAGTTTGCATGCCTAAAATACTGATTTTTTCCATGGAAAATCTTACTAAACGTAGCGTGGGAAACCCCACTGATGCTGTCATTTTTCTGACCTGTCGATTTTTCCCTTCAATGAGGGTTAGTTCTATCCAAGTATCCGGAATTGAAGCCCGATAACGAATTGGAGGGTTTCGTTCTGGAATGACTGGAATAGCATCTAAGATTTTTACTAAGGCGGGTTTGGTTTTGTATTCTTGTCCATCCACGGTTATCAAAACCCCTGATTGAAGTTTATTCAGTGCCTCAGGGGTCGGGATTCCCTCCACCTGGGCTAAATATCTTCGCTGATGACCAAATTTGGGATTAAGTAAGTGATGGTTCAGCCATTTATCGTTGGTGATAAGGAGTAGTCCTTCAGAGTCTTTGTCCAAGCGACCGACAGGATAAACATCCATTGGGAAACTACCAATTGAAGCCAGAGTGGGGCCTTCCCCACTAAATTGACTCACAACCCCAAATGGTTTATAAACAATAAAATATCTATACAAAATCCTGAAATTAAGTCGCTTATTACCAACGAATTATGAAATAGTCAATACGATTGATTTTAATCTTCTGCTAGTCCCGAGTATAAATCTTATCTAAAATTTCCAAATCGTCAAACCTATCTCAGTAAATTTCAGATTGGGAATCAAAATTTGACTTTCCTGGTAAAAGCTCTTGTTTTTGGCATTAGAATTAAGGTTTAAGACTTTTGAGAGAATTTGACTATACAAGACTCTTTTTTAAAAAATCTATGAGAAGTTATAAAAAGTTTACCCTGACTACTTTGGAGGAAAGGTTTAATTTAGCTGCCTTTCAAAATTTTAT
This sequence comes from uncultured Limnohabitans sp., assembly GCA_964574365.1. Lineage (GTDB taxonomy): Bacteria > Bacteroidota > Bacteroidia > Cytophagales > Cyclobacteriaceae > Algoriphagus. The sequence continues at coordinate 13,531 of CAZNND010000008.1, read as the reverse complement.
GCCCCGAAATCACTTTTCTGCATTTGGTTTATTATCCATCTCATTTTGAAGATCAATTACTTTTCTCATCAACTTTCTTTCTCTTTCAATTGCATTTTTTTTGTGTAAATCAAATTCTTTTTCCAAGTTACCATAGCTGTCCTTTCCCTCTTTTAACGATTTTCTTGTTTGAAATCCATTAAAAAACAACCCAACTATCACAATGAACAAGGCTATATTTACAACAATAAGAATGGTTGAAAAATCAATTTTCGGGGAAGCCTGTGTTAACGGTTTATATTGGGATGTGATTTTGATTAAAGAATCTAATGAATTATTTAATTGAATTATTTTCTCCTCTTTTAATTCTGCTGTTTGAATTTGTTTGGATAGTTCGTTTTCAAAATACTTTTTAAGTGAATTTACCTTGTCTTTACTTGCTACTACATAGGCAGGCGAATTTAGTGCAGGTTGAAAAATAGTATCAAATGGAGACAATCTTTTATCCATGGATTGGGATTGACTCGATGCGGTATTAAACGAAGTAATTACCCAAATTATCAAAATCTGGGTTACCAAAATAATTCGCATGACATTAAACTGTGGGTGACTGCCTGAAATGTGGCGAAAAAAATTAAAATTCACAAATTTATCATGAGTTAAATAATTCATTTTATTGAAATAGTTAAAAAAAGCAACTATGTCTGCCTGCAAATATAAATTCCAGTAAAATAAACACGTTATATGCACGCTTAAGAAAATGCCAGCATGTTGTTTCGTTTTCCAAATTGAATAAACTATTATTTTTGCAATAACATAGTATGTTTTAAGCTTAGGCTTGATTCTTCTTAAAATCAATTGTATAAAATCTCTTTTAGGAAGAGTTGATTTCTTTGGAAATTGGGTATTGATATTTATGGGTTTCCGATTTATTGCATAGCTCCTTTTCTTAATCGGGGTTTGGATTTAAAAATAGCAATTGCTCAAGTTTCGTTGAAAACACTGGCTATGTTTTAGAAGAATTGATCATAAAAAATTCAGCCCCATACGAATCGCTCGATAATATTAGTTACTCCCATAGGCACCAAGATCACAAGGGAATTTTAATTTTTCTCAAATACCCTTGAGAATGCAGTTGTTATCTATCAAGCGAATCAGAATTTTAAAATCAAGCTATAGGAAACTTTTTGGCAAGCTGCCCTAAATGCTCCGGAACAGGAGTTATTCTTAAATCATGATTTCCCAGAAAAATGGTTACCCAACTCTAGTTGAGTCAAATAAAAAAATGAAAAACCCATTAAGAACGAGTTGAAAAAGACTTAGCACCCTTGCTGCCATCTGTGGTTCAAAATTTTATCGCGACTATTCTCTACCGGTAAAAAAGCATATATGCCTATTGAATTTTTAATTAACTAATCCTACAAAGCCCAATTCTCTTATCTTTGTGCCTTGTTTTGAGTGTAATGACTTGAATATGTGTCAAAAGCTCCAATTCTTTAAGTCCCTTAGATTACAAACCGTGAAAACCTACCAAGAATATAAGCAGGTCGATTATCCATCTATTGGAGAATCAGTCCTTCGCTATTGGAAAGAAAATCAAATCTTCGAAAAATCTATTGCATACCGCAAAGGCGCTGAAACCTTTACTTTTTTTGAAGGCCCTCCTTCAGCAAATGGTACACCCGGCATCCACCACGTGATGGCCCGTACGCTAAAGGACATTTTTTGTCGGTATAAAACACTCAAAGGATTTCAGGTAAAGAGAAAAGGCGGCTGGGATACGCATGGACTTCCCGTGGAATTGCAGGTCGAAAAAGAACTTGGCATTACCAAAGAAGATATTGGCAAAAAAATCACTGTCGCTGAATACAATCAAAAATGTAAGGAAACAGTCATGCGTTTCAAGCATGAATGGGATGACCTTACTGAAAAAATCGGCTATTGGGTTGATTTGGATAATCCGTACATCACCTTTGACTCCAACTATATCGAATCCCTTTGGCACCTCCTGAAGAAACTTTACGATAAAGGGCTGCTATACAAAGGTTATACCATACAGCCCTTCTCACCAGCAGCAGGAACAGGCCTTAGTTCTCATGAACTGAACCAACCAGGCTGCTACAGAGAGGTAAAAGACACGTCCATCACGGCGCAGTTTAAACTTAAAGGTCTGGAAAACACCTACATTTTAGCCTGGACGACTACCCCATGGACTTTACCTTCCAACTCTGCACTTGCCATAGGTGAAAATCTGGATTATTTGAAAGTGAAAACTTTCAATCCTTACACTTTTGAGCCTGTGGTGGTAATTTTAGCGAAGGCACGATTAGCCGCTTACCTCAATCCAAAAGCTGCCGAGCTAAGTTTTCAACAATATAAACCAGGGGACAAACTGATCCCTTATCAGGTGATCGAAGAATTCAAAGGAAGGAGTATGTTGGGTTGGGAATACGAGCAGCTTTTCCCGATAGAAGGTCTAGCCTTGCCCCTCCCGGCATTTACTATTGTGGCAGGTGATTATGTGACCACTGAGGATGGAACAGGAATTGTCCACTTGGCGAAGGCTTTCGGTGCAGATGACTTTAGGACCCTTGTACAAAATAATGTCCCGGGAATATTTGTTCACGATGAACTGGGAAATGAGATCCCTATCGTAGATAAACAGGGTAAGTTCCTTCCAATTGTCGGTGAATACCTTTCTGCTAAAATGCAAGAACATGGAATTACCAGCCACAAAACATTTGGGGTAAACGACTTTTATGTAAAAAACTATACCAATGACCTCGAAAGTGCCCCGGATTATAAAAACACTGACGTGATCATTTCAATCATTCTTAAGAATGAAAATAAAGCCTTTAAAGTAGAAAAGTACGAGCACAGTTATCCCCACTGCTGGAGAACAGACAAGCCCATTTTGTACTACCCTCTAGAAAGCTGGTTTATCAAAACTACCGCTTTCAAGGAGCGAATGGTCGAACTCAACAAAACCATCAATTGGAAGCCGGAGGCCACGGGCACCGGTCGTTTTGGCAACTGGTTGGAAAATCTTGTAGATTGGAATCTTAGCCGATCCAGATTTTGGGGAACACCCCTTCCAATCTGGAGAACAAGCGATGGCACAGAGGAAAAATGCATTGGTTCAATTGTAGACCTGAACGCTGAGATCGAAAAATCCGTCGCTGCGGGTTTTATGACCCAATCCCCCTATGAAGGCAAGGAACTAGATTTACATCGGCCGTATGTAGATGATATTGTTTTGGTTTCCGAAAAAGGAGAAAAAATGTTCCGTGAGCCAGACTTGATCGATGTGTGGTTTGACTCGGGAGCAATGCCCTATGCGCAATGGCATTTTCCTTTTGAGAATCAGGAGATTTTTAGTGCCAACTACCCGGCAGATTATATTGCTGAAGGTGTCGATCAAACCCGAGGATGGTTTTTTACCCTCCATGCCATTGCAGTGATGCTTTTTGACAGTGTTGCATTCAAAAATGTGATCGCTAATGGACTTGTTTTGGACAAAAACGGCAACAAAATGTCAAAGCGCTTGGGCAATGCAATCGATCCATTCAAGACACTGAAAGAATACGGACCTGACGCCTTGCGATGGTATATGCTCAGCAATGCCAATCCATGGGACAACCTTAAATTCAATTTGGAAGGAGTAACTGAAGTGCAACGGCGATTCTTTGGTACGCTCCAAAATACCTATAATTTCTTTGCTCTGTACGCAAATTTGGATCATTTTATTTTCGATAAGTCCAGTTCGATACCCGTTGGGGAACGCGCAGAACTTGATCAATGGATCATCTCAAAACTACAGTCCTTGATAAAGGAGGTAGAAGAAGCCATGGATAATTATGATGCAACCAAAGCAACCCGATCCATCATGAACTTCACCGTGGATCAACTTTCAAACTGGTATGTCCGATTGGCAAGAAAGAGATTTTGGAGAGGCGATATGAATCCGGATAAACATGCCGCCTACGAAACGCTTTATGAATGTTTACTTTCAATTTCCCAACTGATGTCTTCTTTTGCTCCATTTTACGCGGACTGGATGTACAAGAATCTCACCGAAGCAGGAGAGCAAGTAAAAGAATCAGTACATTTAACTGATTGGATTAGTGCCGATGTTTCATTAATCAATATCGATTTGGAAAAGAGCATGGACTTGGCTCAAAATATCTCTTCTTTGGTTCATTCGCTTAGGAAAAAGGAGAGAATAAAAGTACGTCAGCCACTTCAGCGTATCCTAATTCCTGTGCTTTCGCCGAAAACGAAGACACAAATTGAATATGTGGAAGAATTGATAAAAAATGAAGTGAATATTAAGACTATTGAATATTTAGATGATGCTTCGGGGATTTTAGTAAAAAATGTAAAACCCAACTTGCCGGTTTTGGGTAAAAAATTGGGATCTAAAATGCGATTCGTGGTCGCAGCAATCAATACCTGGGGGTCAACTGAGATTAACCAAATCGAGCGTGATGGAAAAATTGGGGTAGTTGTAGAAGGAGAAACGATCGAGTTGTTCCTTGAAGAAGTGTTGATCAGCTCGCAAGATGTACCGGGTTGGTCAGTGGCTTCAGATCAGGGAATTACAGTGGCTTTGGATGTTACCCTTACCGATGAACTCAAACAAGAAGGTATTGCCCGAGAATTGGTGAATCGTATCCAAAACCTTAGAAAAGACATGGGACTAGAAGTTCAAGACAAAATTCATGTATTTGTAGCCGATAATAATGAATTGGTGAATAGTTCGATTAAAAACTATGGTGAATATATCCAATCTGAAACACAGGCATTGAGCCTAAGCCTATCAGAAAATCTTGAAAATTCAGTACTTTTGGATATGGATGAATTTGAGTTAGAGGTAAATGTAGTCAAAGTATAATTAATCAGTAATGAACAACTATATAAAGTATTTTGGAATTACATTACTGATAATTGTAATTGATCAAGTCGTAAAGATGCTTGTTCATTTTCAGATGGACTTTGGTACACCAGGTCAGATTCCAATTTTTGGAGACTGGTTTAAGCTCCATTATACAACCAATCCCGGAATGGCATTTGGAATGGAAATCGGTTCAGAATACGGTAAAATGATTTTGACCTCTTTTAGGTTAGTTGCAATGGTAGGAATTGGTTACTACCTATTTTACATCATAGACAAGAAAAATCATCCTACATATATTTTTTGCATATCTCTTATTTTAGGTGGAGCTATTGGGAATTTGGTTGATTCTGTATTTTATGGGGTGTGGTTGGATAATGCACCCTACAATGCTCCAACCCCTTGGTTGCATGGTCAGGTAGTAGATATGTTTTATTTTGATATTTGGGAAGGATATATCCCGGAATGGGTTCCACTTTGGGGAGGAAACTATACTGCACTTTGGCCAATTTTCAATATTGCTGACGCCTCAATTTTTATCGGGGTTGCTATTATTTTAGTTTTTCAAAACAGATTTTTCCCTGAGAAAAAAACTGAATTGACGACTTAAATTGACGAATTAAATTGGCAAATTAAACCAAGACTTTAAATAAATTTCCTACATTTGAAGTCAAAATAGTATTTCATAAAGTATAAATAATCTAGTTAAATTGATTTTTTGTAGATTCCAAATATGTTCCATATAGTTTATAATTTTTATTTAAACCTTAACTATATATATTTTAATATTAAAGATGTTTGTTAATCCAGATCAGCCATTTCAGATTGTTTATTCTATTTTCAATCATGAATTTTTAGGTTACCTTTTTGAATCTTATGTAGTTCCTTTAGATGATAAAGGAAGATTGACTTATGCTTATCAAAATATAAGTTCTGCCAATGCAAAGGAATTTGATACCGGATTAGACAAGTCGGACTACGAATTAATCGAATTAATTGATTCCATGCAGCAGGATGTGGTGGTAAAACCGCTGATGAAGAAAAATAATATTAAACCGAAAGATTTTTTACAAAAGCTTTTTGAACCAAAACCTCAAGAAAAAGAGGAGGAAAAAAAGATCAAAGACAGCTTGCTTTCGGGTTTAGAGAAAAAAAGAGCTGAAATACTTCCTTTATTGATTGGTAAAAGACTTTTTGAAACTTCATCCGACGGCACCCCAACTGGCAAGGAAATTAAGGTCAATGCAGAGCGGGCAACAGTAATTTTCCATTTCGAAAAAGGTGAATATAATACACAATATTTTCCAGTGGTTAAATTCAAAGGAAAGGAGCTAAAATGGCAGCATCTCGGTGGATATTTGATTTGTAAAGATCCTGCTTGGCTTATAGTAGAACGGCAACTCTATTATTTTGAAAAAGGAATTGACGGAAAAAAGCTTCAACCATTTTTAAATAAAAGCCGAATTACAATTGAGCGGAAATTTGAGTCAGAGTATTACAAAAGATTTGTAAATACCTTAATCACACAATTCGAGGTTATTGGAAAGGGGTTTGATATTCATTCCGAACAAGGAGCACCAGAAGCACTGTTGTTTGTAAAGGAGCTTCAAGGAAATAGTGGTGGAAAAAATCTGTTTGGAGAAATAATCGATGAAGTACAGGAAAGCAAGATCGTCCTAGAGCCACGATTCAAATATGGGGATCTTGACTTTGGAATGATTGATCTCCTTGCTGAGAATACTGGTAATTCTTGCCGAATGGAGGAAAAGGATGGCAATTTCACCTTTTACAAGACGGTAAGGACTCCCAAATTAGAGGAACGTTACGTTACACTAATCAAAAAGAAAGGATTAAACATAATAAATGGTAAAGTAGCCTTACCTAAGCCCCAAGCAATTGAATGGCTGTCGCTAAATGAAGATTATTTAAGTGAACATAAAATCAAAATAATCCAAAAAGCTAATCACAACGGCAAGGTGTATTACATCGGTAAATCATTGATAACTATTGAAGTCAATGAGAACATCGATTGGTTTGATGTGAAAGCCATAATTAAATTTGGCGTTTATCTGGTCCCTTTTTACAAAATCCGAAGGTTAATTATTCAGGGAAAAAAAGAATTCGAATTGCCAAATGGTGAATTTGCGTTTATTCCCGAATCTTGGTTTGTGAATTACTCAGATTTGTTCAACTTCATTGAAGAGCGGACAACTGAGCAATTGGTTCTTCGAAAACATCATTTGGAATTAGCAAAAGAACTCCAAAATGGGGAATTTATTAAATTAACCATGAGTCTGAAGCTTGAGCGATTACGGAATTTTGACTCGATCGAAGATTATGCTATGCCAACTTTTTTTCAAGGTTCTTTAAGACCGTATCAACGTGCTGGATATAACTGGCTTAGATTCTTAAATGAATACCAATTCGGAGGTTGTCTGGCCGATGACATGGGATTAGGTAAAACTGTGCAGACTTTAGCTCTTTTAGCTTATGAGAAACAGGAAAATCCGGGATTTGTATCGCTCTTGGCAATGCCTACATCACTGATTTACAACTGGGAATTGGAGGCTAAAAAGTTTACCCCAGACCTAAAAATCCTGGTTTATAGTGGTGCTCAACGGATAAAAGATCCTTGGAAATTCCGAGGATATGATGTTGTTTTGACCTCTTACGGAATTGTAAGGCTAGACATTGAAGCACTGAAAGATTTTTATTTCAATTACGTGATTTTAGATGAATCCCAAGCCATCAAAAACCCTTCTTCCAATATAGCGACTGCTGTCAATTTGTTGAAAAGTAAACGCCGGTTAATTCTTACAGGGACTCCAGTTGAAAATTCTACTATGGATCTTTGGTCTCAAATGAATTTTGTCAATCCTGGACTTTTAGGCAACCTATCCATCTTCAAAAGAACCTACCTCCACCCTATTGAAAAGGAAAATGACAAAGACAAAGCTGCCCGGCTTCAATCAATGATCAAACCTTTTGTCCTTCGTAGGCTAAAGTCACAGGTAGCAAAGGATTTACCTGAAAAGATAATCCATGTAAAATATTCTGACATGACTCTAGAACAAGAAAAAATCTATGAAGAAGTCAAAACTTATTACAGGGAAAAAATCATAGGAGAATTTGAAGGGCTTAGTCGAGGAAGACAGCAGTTTATATTACTTAGAGGATTAACTCAGCTTCGTCAAATAGCCAATCATCCCAAACTTGTCAGGGAAGATTACAAAGATGAGTCAGGAAAACATGAGGACATTACCTACATGATTCAGGAAACAATTTCAAAGGGGCATAAGGTATTGGTGTTCAGTCAATTCGTCCGACACCTATCCATAGTAAAAGAATTTTTGGATCGGGAGAAAATTGAATACGCCTATCTGGATGGATCAACTTCCGACAGAAAAGCTCAGGTTGAAAATTTTCAAACTGATGATGGAATTAAGGTATTTCTGATCTCACTAAAAGCCGGGGGCCTGGGTCTCAACCTAACTAAAGCTGAATATGTGTTTCTACTAGACCCATGGTGGAACCCGGCTGTGGAAGCCCAAGCCATTGATCGCGCTCATCGAATCGGTCAGGAAAATAAAGTAATCATCTACAAATTTATTACTAGAGGAACAGTAGAAGAGAAAATCATGGCCCTTCAAAGTCGTAAATTAGCCTTAGCAGAAGAGCTAATATCCAACGAAGAAAGTTTCATGAAAACCTTGAACAATAATGACATTCGGGCTCTTTTGGATTAAGAGATTGATTGAATGAAAAAATGCCTGAATTTTGGGGAGAATTAAACAGGTGTATTTACAAATAAAATGCCTGAGTTGTTGGTCTGAGCATTTTTAATAAAGCTGCAATTTCATAATTCTTTAGAATCCAATTCAGTTCATTAACATATACCCTGATTTTACCTTTTGATTATCAGCGGTATTACTTGATTTGACATTTTTTAGGAATAATTTTTTTGAAAAAATCAGATTTAGAAGGGATAATTACCTAAATTATTTCATCAGTAATTCTCTTCAATTTTCCTCCTTATGCCTAGAGTCAAATCCGAAAAAGACCGGAAAATTTTTGTGTTGGATACATCCGTGATCCTTTATGCACACAACTCCATACTGAATTTTGCCGAACACGATGTGGTAATCCCCATTACGGTACTCGAGGAACTCGATCAGTTTAAAAAAGGGAATGATACCAAAAATTTTGAAGCCAGAGAATTTATTCGGTCACTGGACAATCTTTCCAAGGACCATATGATTCATGAGTGGACACCTCTTAATGGAAAAACAAAGGGGAATTTTAAGGTTTTAATGAACCCGGAAAACAGCCTTAATGCCAACGTGATTTTTGGGGAGGAAAAAAACGACCACAAAATTCTAAATGCAGCACTTTTTCTTAAACAACATGAAAAGAACAGAAAAGTTATTTTAGTTTCAAAGGATATCAATCTCCGACTTAAAGCTAAATCACTGGATATTTTTGCAGAGGATTATGAAACAGGTAAAATCAAAAACATTTCAGAGATTGAAAATACAGGAAAATATGTGTTGGAAGATGTAAATACTCAAGCTATCAACCTACTTTATAATCAAGGATTTGTTGAGGCAAAATCCATTTTGCAGTCAAGAAAACGAAAAGCAAATGCATTTTACATTCTCAAAAACGAAAAAAATTCAGTTCTCGCCTATTTTAATTCAAATCAAAATATTCTAGAACGTGTCGACAAAACGTTAGCCTACAATATAAAACCAAGAAATGCAGAACAAACTTTCGCTCTTCACGCCATACTGAATCCAAACATCAAGCTTGTTTCCATTCAAGGCGTAGCAGGAACTGGAAAAACCCTTCTGGCATTGGCTGGAGCTTTGGAACAGCGAAGGGATTATAAGCAGATTTTTTTGGCAAGACCAATTGTCCCACTTAGTAATAAAGATATCGGGTATTTACCGGGAGACATCAAATCAAAGCTTAATCCTTACATGGAGCCACTATGGGATAACTTAAAATTCATACAAAACCAATACAAAGACACCGATAAGGAATATCAAAAGATTACAGAGCTGGTCAATCAAGAAAAGTTAGTAATACAACCGCTTGCCTACATCCGTGGACGATCCTTGTCCAACATTTTCTTTATTGTCGATGAAGCTCAAAATCTAACACCTCACGAGATCAAAACCATCATTTCCCGAGCCGGTGAAAACACAAAGATCATCTTCACGGGGGACGTATATCAAATAGACACCCCTTACCTTGATTCCCAATCCAATGGACTATCTTATCTTATCGACCGGGTTAAAGACCATCCTCTCTATGCACATATTAAGTTGGAAAAAGGAGAGCGATCCGAATTGGCAAATCTGGCAAATGAACTTTTATAGATACCCCTTCTTGACTTACATACTCTTTTATTGGAAATATAGGCTGGTCCAAATAATTGAACATATGTATTGTTTCACAGAATTTCCCCTAATCCTAAGGGATGCCTTACATTAAGGAAATTTCTGAGAATGACTGGATACCTGCAATTATCCGAATACATCCTTTTAAAAAATCAAAGAAAGACCAGTTTAAAAATTTAACGACATTTGTAGATCAAAATTTTTTTTGAGTTATTTTTCTACTGGTCAAAAAGGGGATATTCAAAAACAACAAAATTTTTATCATTCAAACTATTTCATCTTATTGAATTTTATATATATAAATTAAATTTAACTAAATTATTGCTCTTATGACCTAAGTGTATTTACTACTAAGCCGAAGTGTATATTAAAAACGAAAGAGATTAATTACTTTTTACAATTTATTTTCATTGTTAACCAAAATAGTCAGCTCGTTTACTTTTCTGATCAAATCGGGTAAAGAATTAACCTGGAGTTTTTGGTTAATATTTTTACGATGAGTCTCTATAGTTAATATACTGATATTAAGATTATTAGCAATATCTTTATTCTTAGTGCCAGCTCCAATCATTTTTATGATTTGAATTTCTCTCCTCGATAATTTGTACTTTATTCTAAAAGCATCAAAAAATTTACCTTGATCAACTTGCTGAATTAGCCTTGACAAGTTTACAAGATGAAGACCTTCAAAAACCTCTATTATTGTTGAAACCAATTCTTCTGGATCAGCATCTTTTAAAAGAAACCCATCTGCACCAAGTTTTACTGCCTCCTTGAAGATTTTTTCCTCATGGTACATGGAAATGACTATTACCTTGATCTCAGGATAAAATTCTTTGCAATATCTCAAAACCTCAAAACCGTCAACTTCAGGCATATTGAGGTCGGTTAATACAATATCTACTTGATGGATTTTCAAAAATTCAAGCAATTCATTTCCATCCAGAAAATTACCCACCACATTAAATTCAGGGTGTTCTTCCAGCATACCCTCTAAACCCTTTCCAAAGAGTTTATGGTCATCAGCTAATGCAATTTTGATCATTTACTTGGAAAAATAATTTATCTAGGAATTACCAATTAAAGATAATCTATTTCAGCTGTAAGGCAACTCCATTGTAATTATTGCTCCTTTTTCTTTTTGAGATTTAATTAGTACATATCCTCCCACTTTCTCGAGCCTTTTTTTCAAGTTTATCAATCCACTTCCATTTGTTTTTTCTAGTGGGTCAAAACCATTCCCATTATCTTGAATTTCTAGTTTACCAGTAAGTGATTCACCCTTGATCGTTATGGAAATCTCTGATGGTGAGGAATGTTTCATGATATTGTTTAAACATTCCTGAACAGCTCTCATCAGTACCAATTTTTTATCGTTTGAAATTCGATCAAATGAATGGTCAGAGATAAAACTAGTTTTACAAAACCCTGTAGATTCAATTTTGCCGAGTTCATTGGAAATGAATTCGTCTAGCGAAGTTTCTTCAACCCAATCCAAGTCCAAAGATTTTGAAAGGTTTCTAACTTCTTGAATCACTAAAGCAATTAACTCCTTGGTTTGCTCAAGTTTTTCAGGCTTGTTTAAATTAATATTTAATTTAATTAATGAGAGTAGTTGACCAATATTATCATGAAGTTCTTTACCTATAAAGGAAAGCGTTTCATTTTGAATCTCCTGCTTGATTTCAGAAAGTGTTTTTTCATAGTCAGCCTGCATTTGCGAGAATTTTTTCTGGCTTTTCCATTGTCTTTTTTGATGGGCATAGGTAATTGTCAACACAAAAGCCAAAAGAAGAAAAGCAAAAAATATGCTTCCCAGGAGGATAAATAAAAATTCATTGTCAGGATGATCCATCGGTATCACAACTATTAAAATTTTATTAAACTTCTTAAGTCAATACTAATCAACTCAAACCCCTCTCCACCACACTATTCAATTTTAACTTTTTTCCCTTTAAAGGTTTCGTCATCTGTCGATATTTAAATAATTTACCTAATCATGGCTTATTTACTCCAAGGGAGTGATAGCACTACACTTTTTATGGGAAAAGAAAATGATTGAATAAGTGCTCAAAAAAGCTGAACTACATATAAAGGTCAAATAGCCTTTACTGACGGAAGTCCTTTTCAGCCACTTACTAGTACCAAAAGAGAACTTATAAATAATTAGTATATGTTCCATGATTTTTGATCCCTTGAATGAACTATGTCCTACAGCCTCACTTTAATTTTTTATTCTTTACTATCTTCTCTTTATAGGATTTTCTTTGAATAAAATCATCGGATTCTGATTCATTGAAAAATTTTTAATTATTAATAATGTACTCATGATCCAGGAATGTAAGCCTACTTATAATTGATAAAATACTATTGACCTGTGGGACATAAACCCCATGTAATTTTCCAAATACGTGTGATTTCACCGAGGAGGCGCAAAGACTAAAAAGAAAATTTAGGACTTAGGTTAGAATTGCTTGATTCCTTTAATCCTTCTGAAAAGATTTGATAATTGTTCAGTGCCAGAATAAGTTTGAACTACTACGCTTTTCATTAGTTTCCTTTGCCACTTTGCGGTGAAAGAATTCAGAAATAGTTTCATAAAATCGTACCCTTTATAACATCCTTATTTTTTATTTACCCAAATTTATTAGTTGTTTTTCCTAGATACTTGAATGTATAAGGCTATTCAAAATCATGATTTAGGCGATTTTGAACCAAGTAACATTACTTCTAAATTCCCTGCAACTTTTTGACACCAATTGTCATATTTTAACTCCTACGAATAAAATGGAACAATTTATTTTGATGGCCAATGATGGCTATCCGCTTGATTGCAGGTCGCCTTTTATTAATCAGGGTTTGGATTTAAAAATGAGAAACACTTAAGTAGAGTTGAGGAGATTGGCAATGTTCTGCAAAAATTAAGGAAATGTATTCGTCTCCATGTTGATAACAAAAAATTTTACCTAAGGATCTCCCAAAGAATCTGAGAAAAGCCATTATGATCCCTAACCTTTTCGAAAATGTTTTTCTTGATATTTTAAAAAGATCATAAGAAAATCTTCTTGTACTCAAGTGACAAAAAATTGTTGACCTAAAGGGCATAAAGACCATGAAATTTTCCAAAAAAAGCTAATTTACCTGCAAAGAAACAAAAACTGCTAAGGGAATTTTACGAATTAGATATAAAATGTTCGATTCTCTTAACCCAACTTGCCGATTTTCTCCTTAAAGCGAATTTTTTTGATGTTTTTTC
>CAZNND010000007.1:0-77852 GCA_964574365.1 uncultured Limnohabitans sp. | reverse complement strand
AACCCGTGTTTTATCCGTGAAAGGGATACGTCCTAACCCCTAGACGAACGGACCATTTTGAAACGAAAACCTGCTTTTTCAAAAGGTTGTGCAAATATAGCGGGTTGACTTTACAATCCCAAAATCAGCCAAAAAATTTCTTGATTAAGGAACTTAAAAAGCTGAATCCAAGGGGTAAAATTTTGCTAAAAGAGGAGTGCCTTCTTTTATGTAATTTTGCCGGATCAAATTCTGATAATGAATCCTTCCCTATCCAAAATAAGAGTCGCCATTAATGGTTTTGGCAGAATCGGCCGATACACCGCAAAACTCCTACTCTCCCATCCATCTTTTGAACTTGTTGCCATTAATGATTTGGCAGAAAAGGAAGCAATCAAGCATTTGCTCAAATATGACTCTATTCACGGCAAGTTTGAAGCTGAAATTGCCCTATCCGAGGAGAATCTATTCGTCAACGACAATGAAATTCTCCTACTTTCAAAATCAAATCCTGAAGAACTGCCTTGGAAAGAACTTAAAATCGATGTGGTAATGGAATGCACTGGCCGGTTTACACATACAGATGGAGCCTTAAAGCATTTAAAAGCGGGAGCAGAAAAAGTAATCATCTCAGCTCCTGCTCAGGATCTTTCTATTCCAATGATCGTGATGGGGGTGAATGATCATATACTATCTGGCGCTGAAAGGATCATTTCCAATGCTTCCTGTACGACTAACTGTCTTGCTCCCATGGTTCAGGTTTTGCAAAAGCATTTTGGAATAATCCAAGGTTTCGCTTCTACGGTTCATTCCTACACCAATGATCAAAATCTGCATGATGCTCCCCATCGGGATTTGAGAAGAGCCAGAGCAGCAGCCTATTCGATTATTCCTACCACAACGAATGCAGGAAAAGCTCTGGACCGGGTATTGCCTGAATTCGCTGGAAAGATAGAAGCATCTGCGATGAGAGTGCCTGTACCCGATGGTTCACTGACCGATTTGATAGTACAGCTTGAAAAAGAGGTAACTAAAAACCAGGTCAATGAAGCATTCAAAATGGAGGCAACTGGAAAACTCAAGGGGTATCTTCAAATAGAGTCAGATCCAATTGTTTCCATGGATATCATTGGGAATCCGCATTCCTGTATTCTGGATGAAGCACTTACTTCTGCAAGGGGAAATCTGGTTAAAGTAATTGGCTGGTATGACAACGAATCAGGATACGCTAATAGATTAGTGGACTTGGCTTTGAAGATCTTTGGGATTCAAAACCATGGGTAAAAATGAATAAATTGCATTGCCAGAGTACAAATAATACTTTCTTTAAGATGGTCATATTTTAAACGCTATCTTCAACTATTCTTACTTTATTTCACCAATCTTACTTGATAGTTTTTGATTGAATTTTCTATGACAATCTTTTCCAGTCTGCCAGCAGTGTAATAATATTCATTGGTATTACCATTGACTGTTATTTCATAGGTTCCTGGTCCAATTTTTTTTATCGGCCCGGTAACGCCATATACCTCAGACAAAAAAAGTTCTTTTTCAGTCGGTTCATGAAATAATAACTTGGCACTGCTCCAGGCCAATGGCCCTTGCAATGGTTTCTGGTTTTCATATTCATAGGAAGTGGCATTAACGGCATAGTGTGTGCCTTTCCAATCAACCTTCGATGAAAAATTCCCCCTATTCGTTTTGGAGTCCGATCTTGACTTCACAAGTTTACCTCCTAAAAAGTGAGTCTTCGTATTGAATTTCAATTCAACTTTTCCAAAAAACCAAAACTTAACCTGACTGTCCACCTGGTAAAAAAGCGAATCGGGTAAAGTAACTTTTTGAGCCATCATGGTACCAATTTTCACTCCCAAAACCACAATTTCATAGTTTAGGGACTCTGTTTTGGTTTGACTCATTGCCCTTACAGTTAGCAAGAGGAAAACGCAAACCAGTGCAGAAACTTTTAAATAACCTGAAGTCATTATCTAATCGAAAACTTTTAGGACGAACTTACTGATGAAGGAGGGGTAGTTTTGATTGCCGAACCCTAATATAAATCAATAGGGAACGAGAATGCAACGAAAAACCTTGAGTTTATGGAAATTCATGATAAGGGTTTTCGGAAATAAATTTAAACCAATCTTTTGCCTCGTCAATGTCATATAAAACTGGCAGCAAAGAGAAAGAATAATTATTCATTTCCAAAATTTCTATGGTTTTTGAAAACACCGAAAAAGTGCTCCATTCCATGTTTTCAAATAATTGAGGCATTCTCTTTTTCATACCCAAAAGGTAATATCCTCCATCAGCTGCAGGACCAATCACAGCGTCTGTTTGATTCAAAGAAATAAAGGCCTGTTGAAGAATTTCTGCATTCAATCCCGGACAGTCAGTTCCAATAATAAGAAGCTTATCGTAGTTTAAAGAAAAAGCCTCATCAAAGGCGTTTTTCATTTTTTCCCCCAAATCAATTCCATTTTGAAGCCGTTGATAAAAAAGAAACCCAGGATCCTCCTCTGGAATAAAATCAGAATAAAAAATCAGTTTCTCTTGAGGGAGTTTTGCCAGCTCTTCGAAAGTTTTGGTCAACAAGAACTTATAAATCTCCAATACCTTTTCTTCTCCTAAATCTGCCGCCAGACGGGTCTTAACCTTTCCCAACACTGGATTTTTCATGAAAACTAAAATAGCTTCTGTATTTTTCATGCGGTTATAAGGCCTCTAAATCTCAAATTTTGGGTAGAAACACTCCGATTGCCACGACTGATTAACTCCATAAAAACTGTTGAAAGTGTACCTGAATGAAAGGTTAAAACCACCTTTTTCATACTATGGCCTCGTATAATTTGAAGCATTTTATAAAATCAAAATAATACAAAGTTTGGAACTTACCAATAGAAATAGAATTTTTGATTTATCACCCTCATAACTAATGGGGAGTAAAGACTAAAACCAGCTCAACTCAATATATTAATTAACTTTGAATACATGCTTTTGTCAATAGAGAATGGGTGTATCCGGATAATTGCACGTATGTTTTGTTTCTCAGAATTTCCCTTCACCCTAAGGCAGGCTATCCTATTCCAATTACTAGTTTTTCATTTTAAGCCAATAGATCAAAAAATAGTATTAAAACACTTGGAAATACCTGTTTTAGTTGGTAAATTTAAAAGATTATTTGATTATCCGCTTACATATAAATAGCCAAATATAATTTGGTTTTTAAATTAAATAGTATGCATATACGCTATTTTGTCAGTAGGAAATAAAACCGATAAAATTTTAAACCACAAAGGACACGAAGGTCGCTAAGTTCTTTTTTTACGTGTTTAGTATCGGATTTATTCTTGGACCTAAAGCGATTAATTTTTCCTCTTTTCTAGAAATTTATGTTTTGGGGCACTACCCGGAAAAGCTAAAGCTTTGATTTCGTGGGTTTAAAATTCAAAATTGGAAGTTTGGGTGTATTTTGAATTTTGCATTCGGCTCATCACTTGATGCTCTTTTTATGTATCGATTTATACCACTAAACTCAAACAAAATGAAATTTGGCTACTGGTAAGATTCCGTATATCCATAATATATAAAATAAATAGCGCATAAAATTAGGCGAAAGATGGAAAATCCACCGTTCCCCAAAAGTTCCGGTTTTGAAATGTAATCCAATAGAATTCACAGCTTTAGCTTTTCAAGGTCGTGACCTTGAACCATGATTTCTTAGAAAAACCCTTTACAAATCCAGTTTGGGTCAAAGGAAAAATTAAAAATCAAGGAAGGACCATTTTCAAAAAACTTTGTGCCCTTTGTGCAGGTGGTGGTTCAAAATTTTCCCCCTTTATTTTCTACTGGTAAATATGTAGCCTTCTCGATAGGAAATTAGTTCCTTTTCTCTCGCTAAGCCCCTAAGCTGCAAAGGAGGTTTACTGGCTATGCACATTCTTCCGGAAAACATCTTGTTTTTTGAAACCAATAAATCAGAAAGCAAAAAAGGCTGCCTGCAAAAGACAGCCTTTAAATTATCCTAATAAGCAATGGATTTCAAACCAAATCCTGTTCTAAAACCAAGAAATCTGCGCACTGAATCAATTATAGCAAATCGAAGAGCCTTGGCAAAAACAGCGTTATTTCAGGGAAAATCATGATCAAGGCCAAAGCTAGGATCATTGCCAAAAAGAAGGGCAATAAGGGCCTCAACACCTGAGTCAAGGAAATCTTGGCGATAGATACCCCGACAAACAGAAGGGAACCCACGGGCGGTGTACACAACCCTATACAGAGATTTACTACCATCATGATTCCAAAATGAACCGGATCCACACCAACATTGGTTACGACCGGAAGGAAAATAGGAGTAAAAATCAAAACAGCTGGTGTAATATCCATGAAAATCCCGACAACCAATAAAA
Source organism: uncultured Limnohabitans sp. (assembly GCA_964574365.1). Classification (GTDB taxonomy): domain Bacteria; phylum Bacteroidota; class Bacteroidia; order Cytophagales; family Cyclobacteriaceae; genus Algoriphagus. Next base: position 73,464 of record CAZNND010000007.1, on the reverse strand, counting down.
TAATGTTGATTAAAATCAAAATTACCCACTTGTTGTCGCTGACATTCAGCATGAATTCACTGATCATCTGAGGTATATCCTCGGCAGACATCACCCAGGACATACTCATGGACGTTCCTATCAACAACAAAACTACAGCAGTGGTCTCAGAGGATCTAACCAATATTCCAGGTAATTCACTCAACTTAAGTTCACGGTAGGCGAAGGAAAGCACCAAGGTATAGACCACAGCAATAGCAGAGGCTTCAGTAGCAGTAAATACGCCTACTACAATTCCACCGATAACAACAATCAACAAAAACAAACTGGGCAAGGCTCTCCAAAATGAGCTGACCAAAAAGCTTAAACTAACAGGATCACCGGCTGGAAGGTTGTTTTTCTTGATAAATATTGCTGCGGTAGCCATCAATACCAAGCCCAACAGAATTCCCGGAAGGTATCCTGCCACAAAAAGTGCAGCAATAGACACCCCGCCACTCGCAAGCGAATAAATAATCAACACATTGGAAGGTGGAATAATGAGCCCAGTCGTAGAGGCAGTGATATTTACCGCAGCTCCCAGGGTTTTTGGATAACCTTCTTCATCCATCCGTTTACCTAAAATACTCCCTAGGGCAGAAGCTGCCGCAGCGGCAGAACCTGCTATGGCACCAAAAAGCATGGATGCAATCACATTGACATACAAAAGACCTCCAGGAAGCCTTCCCGTTAATCCCTTTGCAAAATCAATCAAACGATTGGCAATGCCACCTTTATTCATAATCTCACCAGCAAGTACAAAGAAAGGAATGGCCAACAATGAAAAACTATCCAAACCAGAAGCCATCCGCTGCGCTATGGTTGTTGCTGAAGGCAAAGCAGAAACGGTAACGATTAGGGTGAAAAAACTCGAAAGCCCAAGGCTCCAAGCTACAGGAACACCCAGAATCAACAGGGCCACAAAGCTTAGCAACAAAATTAAAATACTGATCCACTCCATGACTAGTTCTGGTTTTTGATAAGTTGAGTGATATGAAAGAGATGATAATACACCACCAAAATCCCGGAAACAGGAATAATGCCATATACCCAAGAGAGCGGAATTTGGAGCGTAGCTGATTTTTGTTGCAATACTTGAGTGATATAAACCAAATTACCACCACCCCACACCATAATAACCGCTCCAAAGAATATTACCATCAGATGGATAAAAATCTTGAGGTAAAGCAGTTTTTTTCCTTTCAGTTTCTCAGGCAAAATATCAATTGCTAAATGGGCATTTTTCCCTGAAACATAAGCAGCACCAGCCAGCCCCAACCAAATCATACTGTACCGGGCAAGCTCATCGGTAAAGGAGCTGGGATCCCCCAATATATACCTTGAAAAAACCTGCCACGTTACATTTACAACCATCAACCCCATAAATACGGCGATCAATATCCGTAGGAATTGATCTAACTTTTCCTTTAGCTTCATCAGTTTGTGTTTTGGATACGTTGAATAAGTGGTGCTAATTGAGGCCTTTCCTCAACTACCAAATCATATACTGGCTTCACTATATTTAAGAATGGTTCTTTGGAAGGATAACTGACTTTTACACCCGCCTTTTGAACCTCACTCATGGATAATTCAACAGACTCTTTCCAAAGTTTAGCCTGATAGACTGCCGACTCATCTGCAGCCTCTTGTAACCAAACTTGTTCTTCGGGACTTAATTCATTCCAGACGATTGTACTGACCAAAACTACGTCAGGAATTGCAGTATGCTCATCGATAGACAAGTATTTGCATACTTCATAATGTCTTGAATTGTAGAAACTGGGAAGGTTGTTTTCAGCTGCATCAACAATTCCTTGTTGTAAGGCGGTATAAAGTTCCCCGTAGGCAACAGGTGTCGGGGATCCGCCCATTCCCCTGATCATGTTGATCGCCATTTTGGACTCCTGAACCCGAATTTTCAATCCGGCTAAGTCCGCAGGTGTTTCAATAGGTCTATCCTTACTGTAAAAACTCCGCTTTCCAGCATCATAGAAACACAAACCTCTGAGCCAGAATTTTTCGGAACTGAGTAAAAGTTCGGTGCCAATTTCACCATTCAATACATTGTTGATATGCGAATCATCCCTAAATAAAAACGGCAAACCTAACACACTGATTTCGGGCGAAAATGCTTCCAATGATGCTGCAGATACTTTGGTCATCCCTAAACTTCCTATTTGAAGGAGTTCAAGCAATTCGCGCTCTGTTCCAAGTTGCTGGTTTGGATAAACCTTTACTTTGATTCTTCCGCCCGATTTTTCTTCCAATCGCTGGGCCAAAAATACCATAGCATTGTGAACAGGATGGGCAATCACTTGGGCATGACCCATTTTTATAAACTTAATCCGGGAGTCAGATTGACAACCTCCGTATCCAAACAGGATCAGTAAGGCTACTAGGAGAAATAGGTTTCGATTCATCAGGGTGTATTGGCTCTAAGTGAAGCAATTATTGTCATGGCATTTTTTACTGATTCCTGAATTTCCTGAAAAGCCCCTTTTAAAATCAGATCTTTTCTGAATAGCTGTGAACCCATACCTACGCAGAGTACTCCTGCATCAAACCATTTTTTCAAACTCTCCGTGGTAGGCTCCACTCCTCCTGTTGGAATAATTTCAATCTTTGGCATCACCGCATGCACAGAAGGTACAAACTCCGGGGTCAAAACGTTTGCAGGATAGACCTTTACCAGCTCAGAACCAAGTTCCTGCGCGAAAAAAACTTCGGAAACGGTTCCGCATCCCGGGACCCAAGGCACCTCCACCTTTGCACAATATTCACCGAGTTTGGGGTTCATCACAGGTGCAACAATGAATTCAGCCCCCATATCAATAAACTCCTCGGCCTCGTGCGGATGATAGATTGTTCCTGCTCCTAAGTATAGTCCGGGCATTCGTTCGGCCGCTTCTCTTATTTTGGGAAAAATGGATTTGGCCTCTTTTCCCCTATTGACCATTTCAATGACTCTTACCCCTCCTTCATAGGCAGAATAGAGGAGATCAAGGCATACCTGTTCGTCAGGATGAAAGAAAATAGGCATCATGCCACCGGCATGCATGCGTTGGATAAAAGGTGTTGGGTTTCTCATTATCGTTTGATTTTTCCACCGCTTTCTCCTGCGGCAAGTTCATTTACTTCTTGTAAAGAGCATAATAAAATATCTCCTGGTACGCTATGCTTAATCGCGCCAGCTGCCATGGCAAATTCTATGGCATCTTTGGGAGTCAGGTGCAATAAGCCATAAATCAGCCCTCCGGCAAAGGCATCACCTGTTCCTACTCGATCCACAATATGGGTCAACTCATAGGATCGGGATGAATAGCTTTTCTTTTTGCTGTATAAAGAGGCAGAAATAGTGTTGTTGGAAGAACTGTGGGAAATTCGGTCAGTCTTGACAATAAACTCAAGCCCTTTGAATCGCTCAAAAGCCATGTTCTTTACTTCCGTAAAACTTTTGAAATCCTCATCAAGACATTGTTTAAAATCCCTTGTTCCCGCAATAATCACCTGCGTGAGATCCATTAATTTAGGCATGATCTCATGTGGAGCTTTTCCAAACTGCCAGAGATTACTTCGGTAGTTCAGGTCTCCGCTGACCTTAATTCCCATTTCCTGGGCTTTTTCAAGCGCTTTAAGTGTCAAATCAGCACAATTTTGAGATAAAGCAGGAGTAATACCCGACCAATGCACCCAATCTGCATCCGCTAAAATGGAATCCCAATTCAAACTTTTCCCATCAAAATTGGCAAAAGCAGAACCTGCCCTATCATAAATTACCTGGGAGCTTCTTTGCATGGCTCCCTGCTCGAGGTAGTACACGCCCATCCTTCCCGGAATAAAAGGAATAAATTGAGTGTCAATCCCGTTTTTACGAAGGCTTCCGGCTGCTGCCCATCCTAGTTCATGATCAGGAAAGGCAGTAATATGAGCCACTTGCTCACCCCAATATGACAATGCTGCTCCCACATTAGCTTCGGAGCCTCCAAATTCCACATCAAAGGAATTGGTTTGGAAAAATCGCTGATTTCCTGGAGGTGAAAGTCGGAGCATGACTTCACCGATCGTGACAATTTTCTTCATGGAAGAATATTTTTTTCTAATTTGACCAAAATAAGTAATAAAAACGATGTACAACACTTCTTTGCTTTTAGATCCTTTAGATAATGTAGGAGTAGCACTGGCTGACCTACAGCTTGGAGATAAAATAAAAGTTAACTCACAAAATATTGACATTCAGGAATTTGTACCTGCTAAACACAAGTTTGCATTGAAGGATTTTCACCTTGGTGAGGATATTCTGATGTATGGCACAGTGGTAGGAGAAGCTACTCAAACAATCCCAAAAGGACACGCAATCACCCTTACCAATATCCGACATAAAACCAGGTCTTATGAATTAAAAACAGGCAGTTTTGAATGGAACGCACCTGAGATCAGCAACTGGGAAAGTCGGACTTTTATGGGGTATAAGCGATCTGATAATCAGGTAGGTACAGCTAATTATTGGTTGGTGTTACCGATGGTTTTTTGCGAGAATACCAATGTCAAATTGCTCCAGGAAGCCTTTGAAAATGCACTGGGATTTAGCCTCCCCAACCCCTACGAAATCCAGATAGAACACCTCATTTCCGGACTAAAAAGTGAAAAATCTACGGAAACGGTTTCGCGAAAAGCATTTCAAGGCCGATCTAAAATCTTTGAAAACTTGGACGGAATCCGTTTTCTCACCCACTCCATGGGCTGTGGTGGCACCCGCCAGGATGCCGAGGCACTTTGCGCACTACTTGCCGGGTATATCCACCATCCCAATGTGGCCGGAGCTACAGTGATGAGTCTGGGCTGTCAAAATGCACAGGTAAGCATCCTGAAAGAAAAACTTTCTGCCCTGGGTTGTCAAAAGCCCCTGGTAATTTGTGATCAGCAACAAGAAGGAACAACGGAAGCCTTGATTTCAAAGGCTATTCAAGAAACATTTGAGGGACTTATAGAAGCAAATAAATTCGTTAGGGAACCTGTTCCTTTAAGCAAATTGGTCATTGGATTGGAATGTGGAGGCTCGGATGGATTCTCCGGGATTTCTGCAAATCCGACTTTGGGTCGTGTTTCCGACCTCATCGTGGCACTGGGTGGCGCGGCAATTCTTTCGGAGTTTCCGGAATTGTGTGGAGCTGAACAAAACCTGATCAACCGATGTGAAACAACTGAACTGGCTAACAAATTTGTCCACTTAATGGAATCCTACAACGATGCGGCCAAACGAGTTGGCAGTGGCTTTGACATGAATCCCAGTCCGGGAAATATCAAGGATGGCTTACTGACCGACGCAATTAAATCTTGTGGTGCAGCGAAAAAAGGTGGAACCGCTCCAATTTCTGACGTTTTAGACTATACGGAATATATCAAAAAACCGGGCTTAAATCTACTTTGCACACCAGGAAATGATGTGGAAAGCACCACTGCTTTAGCTGGAAGCGGGGCAAATCTGATTCTCTTCACTACTGGTCTGGGCACACCAACGGGAAATCCTATCAGCCCTGTAATTAAAGTTTCCACCAATACAAAAATGGCGAATAGAATGCCTGATATTATTGATTTCAATACAGGTAGCATCATCACTGGAGAAGACACCATTGAATCAGCCGGAGACAAACTCTTGGATTACATCATTGATGTGGCAAGTGGGCGCATTCAGACCAAAGCAGAAGAAAAACGAAACTTTGACTTTATCCCTTGGAAAAGAGGAGTGTCCCTGTAAAACCTAAAAAGTGTCATTTCCCAGTTACCCGATGATAAAAAAATTAGCGTCGGATGCCTTTTCTCTGATTTTCTTTGCTTGTTGATAGGTCTCCGAATGGTACCATTCCAAGGCTTTTTCCCTGCTGGGAAATTCCAACAAAACCAATCGATCATGATTCCAACTTCCTTCTAAAACTTGTACCGGCAAGCCCCTGATGACAAATTTACCTCCAAACGGCTCCAAACTCGAAGGGGTAAGTTTTTTATACTCCTCATAGAGTTGATTATCGTGAATCGAAACTTCCACCAATACAAATGCTGACATAAGACTTGTAAATTAATTTTCAAAGCTGAACATTTATCTCAAAATGGAAAACAAACCCATCCAAATTCTTCAATTCGGTACAGGAAATTTTCTTCGGGCATTTATCGAACCGATGGTGGAAGACCTCAATGCATCTGGTGCAAATCTGAATATTTGTATGATTCAAAGTACCGGGGGAAATTCACTCTCCAGGCTGGAAAACCAGCATTTTAACTATCATGTGCTCGTTGCAGGAATAGAAAATGGTGAAAAAGTTGAAGAAATCCGGAAAATCACCTGCGTCAAACAAGGGATTTCCCTACCCTCGGATCAGTCCGTCTTTTTTGATTTTGCCTCAAGTCCGGAAGTCAAATGGATCATTTCCAATGTAACAGAGGCAGGCATGGTTTGGAAGGAGGAAGGCCAATTTGAAACGTTTCCGGAATCCTTTGCAGGGAGACTCACGCAGTGGCTTTACAGGAGATTTGAGTCGCTTCCTGATGCGCAAACTGTGATTTTACCTTGTGAATTACTTCCCAAAAACGGGGAAATTTTGAAGGACTTCGTACTCAGGCATGCTTCCAATTGGAACTTTCCGGAAGAATTTAGCATTTGGGTCAATTCATCCTGTAGGTTCTTCACTTCGCTTGTTGACCGGATTGTGCCCGGTTTTCCTAATCATCTCGACTTACCTGAAAAGGAAAATGATGCCTTTTTAGTACAGACAGAACCCTATTGCTTTTGGGCCATTGAGGGAAAAGAAGCAGATCGAAACCTACTCCCCTTCCTTAACAGTAGTGCGGAAGTAATTTTGAATCCATCCATCGAATTTTACTCCCTAAGAAAAATCCGAATCTTAAACGGACTCCATACCTTTATGGCGGCAAAGGGACTAGTGAAGGGGTATGAAACTGTAGGTGAATATGTTGCAGAGAAAGAACATCTTGATGAACTTCAACTTCTTCTCGAAGAAGAAATTTTTCCCACGATAAACGCTTCTTCAGAGGTATTGCAGACTTATGCCCTTCAGGTTATTGACCGATTTAAAAACCCCTTTGTTTCACATAAACTTGCGGATATTTCATTAAACTCCATTGCAAAGTTTAAAAGCAGGCTCCAACCGATTTTTAAATTTCATTTACAAAAAAGTGGAAAAACACCACCCCATGCTAGCCTAGGTCTGGTGGCCTTGGTTGTCTTTTACCTGAGATTTCCTGAAAGGATCAGAGACACTTCAGAAGTTAAGACATACTTCTCCATGCTGGACTCGAATCAATCCGAATTTGATCTAGTAATTAAAGTAATCCGAGACTTGTTTGATTTGGAGGATATGGAGGGATTTGAATCTGCATATGAGCGGATTTTGAGGTAAAGACAACAGAAATTACTCATCAAAACCTAAACCAGCAGCAAATCTGGTTTTGGCATAGGAAGTACGTAATTTGGATGCCAGATCATTTAAAGTCAATCGGGAGTCAATTACCGCAACTTCTCTCGCATTCACCAAGAAAAGAGTACTTTCTCCAATTTCAAACCTTCTGGATTCACCGGTTAGTAAGGCTTCCAGACTTTTCACGTTTTGAGAAATGGTATTTACTTGCTGATTTAAGACAGTCCAGTTATTTAATTCAGATTCCAGCTTTGTTTTAAGCTGGAATTCTTTCAGGTCCCTGGAGGTTTGTTTGATTTCGATTTTTGCTTTCGCCAAGCCAACAGCCCCTCTCGTTTTTCTCAAAAACAGAGGGGTATAAAATGAAACTCCCCATTTGTAATTGTTTTCAAAAAAAGGAGATGGGTTAAAATCAGAAATCGATTCGGATAGAAAATTATACTTCATTTTTACCACTGGAAGAAGTTGCTGGGTTTTAAGTCTACGCTCGACATCCAAACCAGCAATTTCAAAATCAGTAAGTCTTAGTTCCGGATGACTGATCACCTGATTTCTAAACTCTTCAAAATCAGGAGAAACATTAAACTCTTCGAAAAGGCCTTGAGGGATCACGTTAGGATTTAATTCCATGGGATTCCCCTCCTCATCCCAGAGAAAGGTGCTAAGTTCCTGGGATGCTGCGAAAAACGTGTTTTCTGCAATCTGAAGCCGATACTGCCTGTTTAATAACTGGGTAAAAGCCTCCACCGTATCAATCGCTGCCTGATCACCCAACTGATAGAATCTTTTTACGGCATTGAATCTGAACGTTGCCAACTCGACACCTTCCTGAAGCACCTTGACATTTTCCTTAGCTAAAGCCCATCTCCAATACATATCCGCAGCCTGAAGGTTCAATTCATTCAAAAAATTGATCCGCTCGACCTCTGTGGCCTGCTGGAAAATTTGGGCTTTACGCAAGGCAGCTCTTCGCTCGTCCAAAACCAAGCCTTGACCTAAATTAAACGAAGCACCGGCAGAAAGTAAACCGCTTGCAGGCACATTGCTTTCCGAGTTTAGAAATCTTCCGGCATTTTGCTCAAAAGTTCCATTAAGCTCAACTCCCATCCAAGTAGGAACTACGATACTGGCCTCTCGTTTATCAAAATAGTTGGATTGTTTATAGTCCTTTCTATCCAAATTTCCATAAATCAAGGGATCGAAACCTCCTCTGGCCTGTCTCACTTCCATTTCTCCCAACCTTAAATTCAATTCAGCTTGAACTGAAATGGGATGATACTGCCTAACCCAATCCATGTACTCCTGAAAGCTCAATTTTAATGGGTCTTGAGCATGGGAACCTATGGAAATCAGTCCTAATAAAATGATTACTAATCCTTTCTTCATTTTTTGGCAGCTGCTGATTTATCTTTTTCTTCCTGAGAATAATAATCTGCAGGGAAACCGTTGAGCTGACGCCAGATCTCGTACCAAACCGGAACATCGTTAAATAATGCAATGCCGTCAGCACCTGAACCTATTCTCAACAAATCAGGCCAAGGTTCCTCTTCCGGATCTTCTATGACCAAGATTCGATATTGATTGTTAGATCCGGCAAATTGGTCAATAGCTACTACTACTCCTCCAAAAGTCCCATTGGAAAGTTGGGGCCAACCTGAAAATACGATGGCCGGCCATCCATCAAAAATAAACCGCACTTTATTTCCAACCTTCACCAAAGGCAGATCTACAGGTTGGACAAACATTTCAACAGCCAAATCCGCTTCAGCAGGCACAATATTGACAATTTCTGCTCCTTCTTTGATCGTTTCACCAAGACCAACCTGAATGGCTTTAGCAATGTATCCATTTTGAGGGGCTAGAATATGCCGATAACGGGTTCGTTGCTCGTAGTTTGAATATTGATTCTCCAATTTGGTGACAGTGGCCTCTGCATCAAACTGGGAAGACATGGCTGTGTACATGTCGGATTCAGCCTTGGCTAATTTATCCTTGAATTCATTATCAATTGCATCCAAATCAATCTGGGCTGTAATTAACTCATTCTGACTGCTCATAAGTTTATTTTCAGATGAAATTAGCTTGGCCTGAACATCCTGAAACTTCAATCTTCTCCCTTCCACCACAGTCAATGAATTGAGCCCTTCTTTGAATAGTTGCTCTGCTCGTTCCATCTGATACTTCCCTACATCATAGTCCACTTTTGCCTGTACGAATCCTATGCTGTCAGACTGGACCTTAAGCTCTGCTATTTTAAGTTTGTTTTGTGCTTGTTGCAATTTCAGAATATTGTTTCTTCTCAGCGCTGCAATCTGATCCTGCAGTGCAGATACTTTATCACCATATGACTGAGCAGACAAGGACTTTGCTTCCACTTGAAGCTGGGTTCTGGGTAAAAGCAAGGAGTCAAAATACTCGTCTTTGACTTCAGAAATTCTCAAAATAGTGTCACCTGCAGCTACATAATCCCCTTCAGCGACGTACCATTTTTCAATTCTGCCTGCTATAATCGAATGAACGGTCTGAGGCCTTTGATCTGGTCTCAATGCTGTCACGTAGCCTTTTGACCGGATATTCTGAGTCCAAGGCAAAAACAACATAATAAACATGGCTATCAAAACAGCAGTCAAAATTCTTAGGCGCTTCTGACTCTCCTTAAGAGGGAGCGTCATAACCAAGCTTTTTGCTCCACTGAATGGAATGGAATCCTTTATAGAATTAGAAGATATATTCAACATGGCCGGTTATTTTTTAGCTCTTTTGTATTCATCATAGGTACCTTGGAAAACCAATTTTCCTCGATCCAGGACTAGTATTTCATCAGCAAGTTGCAATACCGATTCCTCATCGGAAACCATGATTAGCGTCCATGAGCCTTTCATCATGTAATCGATCACTTTTTGTTTTACTTTGGAATCCACATATCGAAGTACATTTTCCATCACCAGAGCCTTTGGCTGACCCACAAATCCTCTTGCCAGCAAGATCTGGTGAGCTAAAGTTTTTGAAAGCCCCTTACCTTCAGGCTGAAGGATCGTTTCAAGCCCCAGAGGTTGACGATAGACAAACTCCTTCAATTCCACAAGCTCAAGAATAAAGTCCAGCTGATTTTGGTCAAAATCCCTACCCATTAAAATGTTTTCTTTAATGGTTCCATTAAACAGTTGTTGCAATTCTAAAAAGTCACCAACCATTGCCCTAAACCGTTCCAAATTTATGTATTCCAAAGACAGGCCATTAACCAGTACCTTGCCTTCATATTTTTCATACAATCCGGAGAACAAGGCCATCATGGCACTCTTACCACTCCCACTTCGTCCGGTGACAACCACCTTTTTCCCCGGTTGAATTGTCAATGTCACCTCTTTTAAAAGGGGTTCAAGTGAATCCTGCGGCTGAAAAGTCACCTTTTCCATACTAAACATTAGTCCCTCAGGCTTACTTTGGATGATTTTTTCGGTAGGCTCATGATGTTCAAGCTCTAGGTCCATGATATGTCCAAGTTTCTCTACCGAGACCAAGGTGTCATAGACAGTTTCCAAGGAAAGAATCAATTTTTCAACAGAATTGACAACAAGAACAATAATGACTTCGGCAGCAACAAATTGACCGATAGAGATTTGATCATTGATAAGTAGAAAACTTCCGGCTAGGAGCAAGCTGGTAACGATCATGACTTTAAATCCGATCATCACTTTGTATTGAAAAATCAAAACATTAAAATGTTGGGACCTAAATTCGATATATTTCTGGATCAATTTATCGACTCGAAGGATTGGCAAACGAGTACTACCTATCAATTTGAATGAATTTAGGGTTCTTCCTACCTCTTCCAACCAAAATGCCGTTTGGTACTTGTAAGTTGATTCTTTCAGGGCTGTTGCCATTCCTTTAGGTGCCGTGAAATAGAAGATTATAGTCAGGATACCAAACAAACCCAATCCAAATAAAATAAAACTAGGGTGATAGAAGGAAAGAAGCAATAGACCAAAAACCACTTGTAGAAAGGCCGCCGAAAAGTCAATCAAAATCTTTGAAAGTCCCTTTTGGAGGTTGATGGTGTCAAAAAACCTATTGACGATCTCGGGACCATATTCCCCGTGAAGGATTTCAGCTTTTATGCGAGGAAGCCGATATGCAATGGAAAGACCTGATTTTGAAAAAATCCGCTGCTGCAATTTCTCCATGATCTGAAGCTGGGAAATCTGCAAAAAACCGCCAAAAATAATTCCAATCGCCACAATGATTACTAAAATCACCCAAGAAGTAGTGATTCTTCCACCCAAAATAAAATTCAGAATCGCTTGAATACCCAAGGGTAACGAAAGTGTAATTAATCCATTAAGAATAGCGTAAAAATAAATCGCATATACCTGATTTTTCTCCTCTTTCAATAGTCTGAAAAATCGCTTAGTTGGTGTTAATCCTGAGATACTTTGCATTAGGAAATCGCTTTGGTAACTAATTGATGAAAGAAATTGAACCTATCCTTGATGCCGGATTTGGGATCTATCATCCCCGGCATGTGTTGGGAATTGAAGGACTGCATCAGACTGGATTCCATTAATGTGGAAACCAAAGTCTTGGGAAATGAATAACTTGGGTTTATTTCATGAATTATGGCAGATATCCTATCTCCGAATCTGTACACTTGAGAAAATATGCCTGATTCATGTTCATGATCAACATCTTTGGTGAGATAGCCTTTCAATGACTCATTGACAACAATATTTCGCAGCAATTCTGGGTCTAAAAAATCATTTTGCTTGTACATGGGTCCTTCAACGACCAGTCTTATAGCCATGGACAAGCGCTCCTCGGGATCGATCAAATTTGCAGTGGAAAAAACCAGGTTATGTTCTAGCCAAGCCCAATACCACGCACTAAAATAAAGGAGGAGCTTATGCTTATTTTCGAAGTACCGATAGATTGCCGCTTCTGTACTTCCAATTTTTGTGGCCAACTTTTTAAAAGTAAACTGCTCAAGTCCCAATTCATGAATCATTTTTAAACCTTCCCTTACGATTGAGATTCCTAACTCGGAACTGAAGGGATCTTTGAGATATAACGTAGAGCTTACGTCAACACGAATTTTCCTAAGTATTGATTCCATTTAATACGCAAAAATGTGAATATCGTGATAACGGAACCGCTATTCTAAAAGTTTGCTATTCTTTTATTATTGTTAGTAATAATAACAATAAGTTCATTTTAATTACGATTACTTCCATGCATGGGAAATAAGGATATCTATGGGAATACGTTGCAAAGTCGCCTCATTCGTTGCTTCCAACACTACAGGAGGTGCCACACCTGCTTTCCAAGCCTCTACCCAGCGCAATGCACAAAGACACCACTTATCCCCTGGTTTGAGTCCAGGAAAACGATATTCAGGGCGTGGTGAAATCAAATCATTGCCCATTTTCTTCGAATATTCCAAAAATTCCCTTGTTACAACCGCACAAACGGTATGAGTACCCACGTCTTCCGGTCCTGTTTCACAACACCCATTTCTGAAAAACCCAGTTAATGGATCAAGACTACAGGGTATAAGTGGCTCACCAAACACATTTTTAGCCATACATCTTGGGGTTTTTAAAAATCCAAAAAGCCCAAAAAATTAATATTGGATGAATTATCACCAATCTTAACCATCCAATCCACTCCGACACACAAAGACTTCTGTCAATACAAGAGCCAACTTGAATGAAATAAATATGGGAAGGAATAAAAGCCAAAAGCAAGAATACAATCCCCAAAGCGGAACGGCTCCTTGTAGGAAAATATAATACTCCCAAGCCTAGCAGGATTTCTGCAACCCCTGATAAGTAGTTAATCCATTCGGGATAAGAAAAAAAGGGGGGAATCAAGGGGAGATAAAAATCGGGCGAAACAAAATGATTTAAACCCGCAGCTATATAAAAGTAGCCTAATGCATTAACTATTACTTTTTTTTGCCAGCTTTTCATTTTAAACTACTTTTTTTAGGAAAATCAAGACTTTAGAAAATAAGCAAGAAACCTCCTGTTTTGTTTGGCTTTAAATTTCGAAAAAAGGTTAATAGCCTCGATATTTTAACTTTCCGACTCCATACTGGTAAAGAGTTTTAGAGTATCTGAGCATGGCTGGAAGTAAAAACATATTCAATACCACTACAGTACTAAGGTACATCCAAAGCTTGGGCTTCGGCACCAAAACTGTAACAGCTACCATAGAAGTAATTACCAACGCCACCGAAAAGGCATAGCTAATATACATTGCTCCGTCATAAAAGCCTGGCTCAGGTATTAATGTTGCTCCGCAAACTTCGCAATGTTTGTGAGTAACCGAAAGTTGGCGATAACTAAAGGGCGAGACAGGGAATAAATGGCCTTCCCTGCAATGAGGACAATTTGCTTTCGCAATGGCTAAACCTAAACTTTTTTTCATGGTATAAATAATTCAGCCCGAATCTAACTCAATTTTGACTTTTGGATTGTGACCATAGTTACGTGATCTTGTTTTTGGTTAGCCAAGAAGGCAGGAATAGGTTTTTTTTGCCACGAAGACCCGAAGGAAGGAAGAATTCTTTGTTAGACTCGAAGACACGAAGGCAGGAAGAATTTTTTGCGTCTTCCCGCCTTCGTGGCTAAAAGAATTTTTTGCGTCTTTCTGTCTTCGTGGCTAAAAGAGTTTTTTGCGTCTTGCTTGCCTTCGAGGCTAAAGGCATGGCCAAAGAGAGAAAAAAGGGTTTAATTTCAATTTTCAGCCAAAAAGATATAGGATTAGGCTTTTTTGTTCGGATCATTTATGAGCCAGGATTCCGTGCTTTTCACTAAAAAGGGGCTTGATAGCCCCTCTTTTATCTAATTTCTTCTAAATCATAATCTTTACCCCTACCCCACTGCAATAATTCTTCCAACGTATAAAACTCCAATGTTTCCAAATCCTTTACCTTGAAATTATCATCCGAGATGCGAAGCATGACTTCAATTTTCCGAACTTCACCTTGGTTGACCAATCGGTACACGCGACCAACCCTAAGATTGCCAAGTGCCAGAGCCATTTTTAGGCTTTTTCCTTTATCATAACACCTGTTGCCTCAAAAGTTATTTCCTTCTTGGGCTCGGTGATCGCCTCGACTTCTTCCTTGGATTTGCCTTGATCCTCAGCATAATGCTTTAAGGTCTCCACATCCGTTTGAGACAAGGTTGCCATACCCTCTATTACAATTGGAAAACCTTGGGAATTGGTCGGTACAAAAAAACCATAATCTTTAAAAGTCACGCGCATTGATTCTCCATTGGGCAAGTCCATTGAAAACCAACATCCTTTTTTGGTACAAACTTCTTTGATCTCTCCCGAAATTTTGCCTGAGAATTTACCTTCGGACTCTAATTTGCCCAATAATTCAATAGTAGAAATAACTGCATGTTCCTCTATCAGATCACCATAATTACCGGGCACTAGCTCCGCCTTCCCTACCACTTCATACGTGGTCTCCTTTGAAACTTCTACAGCTTTTTGACAAGAAAAAAGACTGACCGTCAAAACCAAAACTGAAATCAAAGATGCATTTTTCATACTGGAACAATTTTTTTCAAAAATACACCAATTGAGTTGTTGAGAAAAATTTTCTTGAAATCTAATATTTTTCGATGCCTAATCTTTTGATTTTTATAGTAAATAAATCATTTCTAGCTACTTAAACAATTTTATATATGTGTATCTGGATAAATGCACGTATGTTATTTATCACTGAATAAACTCTAGGTGAAAAATGCTCATCCATATCTTCAAGATAGACCTAAACCTAAATTTGTATGATCCTTGGTATCTGGACTGAAAAACCCGCATATTGCTTAGAAAAATCTTTGAAATTAATTCAGTCCTTACACTTTAATTTTTAAACCAATAGCATTCAAAGCTTTAGCTTTTCAACCTTCCTGTCTTTCCCGAATTATTCGGAAGAGCATGTGGCAAAAGAATTTTTTCATTGTCACCTAGGCAATAAAATAAATGAGAATTGCCCTCCTGGCCAAACTCTACTTTTCCGTTTTCGTAGTCTTTTCCGATTTCCTCGGGAGAGCACATGGAAAACGAATAAATCAGCCATTAATATAGGATCGAACTTATCGGGATCCAAGCTTTTAAACATTACTGACCTTTTTAACGCTACTTAAGCAATTGTGATTTCTAAATCCAAAGCCCGATAAATAAATGGCGAGGTTCAATCAAGCGTATCCACAAATTCGGAAATCAGATAAAGAAAATTTTTTCTTGCCCTTTGGCATTCAGGACAAAACAACTCGGGTATTTCACAAAAAAATTTAAAAATTAAATCGTTTTATATGAAAATTAGCCTAAATACCAGTTCCAAAGTATTATTGACTTGAAAGAACTAAATTCCTCGAAATATTCCCATATACGAGTAATTTCACCGCGGAGGCACAGAGACCGCAAAGAAAATTTAAGAATTAGGTTTCAATTGTTTAATTTCTATAATTTTTCTTAGAAGATTAGGTAAATATTGTTTAACAGCATTGGTTTAAACAGTTCGGTTTTCCTTTGTGCCCTCAGCGACTTTGAGGAGAAGGAATTCTTTTCCTAAAGTCAAATCAGATTGGTTTCAACCTTTTAGCCAACAACCCAACTTAGCTCTGAAAATTAGTCGGAAACGACCTCAAACTTTTCGGGATAAACCGTAAAAGAACCTTCCATCAATAGTCCCAGTGAATAAATTCCCAGAGGAAAATCAGTCAAAACTGTTCTATAAAGTTTTCCCTGAACCTTTCGTAAAAGAAGCAAAACGTATTTTGATTGATTTTGATAGTCCAACGTCAGATACATAAATTCTCCCTCTCGTTCCAAGTCAAGTTCAACCAAAAGCTCATCTCCAACTTTTGCCTTTAAGGTATTAATAGAAACAATTCGGGGAACTCCCAATCGGAAATGTCCCGGTAACACCGTGCTTTTTCCCAAAGTAGTGACAACTAGATCATATCGCTTATCAGAAATGAAATCCTCAAAATTGAATTTCCGTAGAGATCGGACTTTTAGAAAATCAGTTCTTGCCTCTAACAGTTGAATATCCAAGAACTCTTCTGTTCCTGGGACTCGCACTTGATTATTTTCTAGTCTTGAACTAAAATACTTTCCTTTAATTTCAAATTCAAACCACATGCCAAGTACGGAAGAATTGACCTCTGTGATTTCCGGTGTTCTTGAACCCTGAGCCACAAATTTTACGGTTTCCCCATAAATGGTCTTTTCTTTGAATTTCACAAAAGGACGGGCAACATACTCTTCTCCTGCGGTCAAATCAGTGTCGATGGTAACTGAAAATACTTTTTCCTCAGGAGTTCCTTTTATTTCTTTCCTCAGGAATTCACTTTTGATGTAAATATTCTCCTGTAATTTGGTTTCCAAGTAGTCAACCCCATAGCTTTCTATCGCATTTGAACCAGTTTGCTTCAATTGTATAGAAAGTGTCGCTCCATCCTTGTCTATTTTAGATACTCCCTGTGTTTGGATTAATGGATAAGTCCTAGGTGTCAGGATTTCGGATTCCTGGCATCCCAACGCCAGGAATACCAGAAAAAGGATGGGCAAATAGTGAAATCTCATTTTTATACTACACTTTATAATTTGCATGAAGAAAAGCATCTACTTTTTAACAACTCTTTTAGTATAAATCCATATTGTCCCTGCGGGCAAAATTTAGATTCAATTTTTACCCAATTAATTAATATCAAGAGGGAAACCAACAAGTGATTTCTCTGAGATAGCTAAATTAATCGCTTACATAGTTTCAACTTGGGCTGAGCATGATTAGAATCTAAATCCTATTACGCCAGAGGTAAGCTGCAGGCGCTCATTTTCTGTCGTGCCCTGACTGGAAAATTTCAATCCTACCTGCAAGGCCTTAGATTTAGGAAGTATCTTTTCCAAACCAAATCCTCCAAAAATCCCAAGGAAATTACCGGAAAGTTCAGCCGCACGCCTGTAGGTAAATATTTCGTTTCCATTTAGTTGAGCTACCTCCAAAGAATAGGGAGAAGACTGAATTAAAGAAAGTCCATATCCAAGTTCTGCAAAAAACCTCAATTGTTGAGGACTAAAATCCAGATAGTATTTAGCTAAAATTGGAATCTGAATTACCTTATATTCAAGAAAAGCATCCACTTCAAATTTAGATTGCAAGTCCTCAAAATTGATAAATTCGTGGGCTGTAACCTGGGTTAAATTAACACCTGTAGAAATTCCGATAATTCTGTTTTGGGTAGGAAGCATTTCCCAAGAAAAACCTGCCTGCATTCCGACTCCGCGTACAGTTGCCAATTCATTGGAAAACGGAAGATTAAATTTATTTACAGTCATTGCTGTTCCCGCAAACACAGAAAAAGAAGTTGGCTTGGTGTAGGTTCTCGGTGCTTTGAACGTGCCAGATTGAGTCAGGAAATAAGCAATGTCATAGGCCTTAAGATTAGTGATTTCTAAAAGTTGCTTCAAGGAAGGATTTGAGTCAACCTTGAATAATACGTCCTTAAAATCATAATTCAAGACCTGCAACCCCTCTTGGGTTTCCAAGTAAAGGTCTTTTTTGTTCTCGATTGATCTCAGCAACTTGTACCCTTCCTTTTGACTGGGAATCAATTCCAAGAAAACCAGCTCGCCTCCTTTTTCCATCGGGAGTTTTCTTCTCAAATAAGTAGTGGAAGTCACGTAAAATTGCTCTACTTCTTCTATACTATATTTGGTCCATGGATCTTTCCTTTTCCATTTAAAATACACGGTATTCTTTTTATCCTCAGGCTCTTGCTTGATATACCCCTCTGAAAAAATAGTGTCTCGTAATACGATGTTATTGTTGCGCTGCGAATAACCCTTCTGGGCGAGTAGAAAAAGAGTTAGGATTAGTAAACTAATCCGGTAGAATTTAATCATGAAATAGGATCTTATCGAAATGAATATGTTTTTAGAAATTTTTCACTTAAAAATCAGAGGAAAAAAGAAAACTTCGGTGTTGGGTAAATTTAAACTGCCATAATTCTTTTCAATTAACCTTTGTGGAACTTTCGGGCAAAGAAAATGAATGGAATTGAAATAAAAAACTGTTTATCCCCGGTTTAAATTTCCGATTATATAAATCTTGGTTGTGGTTTTAATGGTTTTCCAAAAAATTAAAAATCATAAATGGATATACGGTATCCTTGCACTAGCCAAATTTCATTTTGTTTGTGTTTAAGGATATAAATTGATCAATAGGAAGAACATTAAATTAATAAAGGGATGAGAAATTCAATGTACACCCAAACTTTCAATTTTAATTTGTACACCTTCAAAATCAAAGCTTTAGCTTTTCCGGGTTGTGCTTTAAAACATAATTTTCTAGAAAAGAGGTGAATTAATCGCTTAAAGGCCGAGAATAAATCCCATACTAAACACGTAAAAAAGAACTTTGTGCCGTTCGTGTCCTTTTTGGTTCCAAAATTTATTGGTTTTATTTCCTACTACCAAATTGCTTAAATGCATAAAATTTAAAAACCAAATCATATTTGCATACTTGTATGGAAGCGGAATATTATTAATTCATATATCCGGAATTTGTCACAAGGTTTATCAAGCCCTGAAGATTAACCAGATGATAAAGCCAATTCCACACTTTTTTCATTTACTTTTTAGGTATTTAAAATTCTAAAAAATAGGAGTTTAGTGATAATTGAAAGCAAAAAAAGCGAATCTTGGAAATGTATTGGTATTCTTAAAATCACTAAACACCTAACTAGTAAAGTGATAAATAAAATTGGCCATTTACTGATTTTTCAATCTTTCATTCCACGGTATCGAACATGGTTTCCCAATTCTTTACCTTCGTGAACTTAACTTGAGTTCTGACAGGTTTACATCCTGTAACCTAATGGACCTTTAATCCATTAATTAGTACTTATGCAAACAAAATCTAGAGTTGTTGTTGGCCTTTCCGGGGGTGTGGACAGCAGTGTAGCAGCCAAACTTTTGCTCGATCAGGGCTACGAAGTTATTGGCATGTTTATGAAAAACTGGCACGATGAATCCGTCACCATCTCCAACGAATGCCCTTGGATGGAGGATTCCACAGATGCTATGCTTGTAGCTGAAAAACTCGGCATTCCTTTCCAGGCGATTGATCTCAGTGAAGAATACCGAGAGCGAATTGTTGACTACATGTTTGCTGAATACGAAGCCGGACGGACTCCCAATCCTGATATCCTTTGTAACCGAGAAATAAAATTTGATATTTTCCTTAAGGCAGCCCAAAAACTGAAAGCCGATTTTGTGGCTACGGGTCATTATTGTCAGAAACGGGAAATAATCGTGGATGGTAAAACCGTATATCAACTCATTGCCGGCGCTGATCCCAATAAGGATCAAAGCTATTTTCTCTGTCAACTTTCCCAGGACCAATTGGCCAAAGCACTTTTCCCTATCGGACATCTTCAAAAACCACAAGTGAGGGAAATAGCCAAAGCAGCAGATCTAATTACAGCTGAAAAGAAAGATTCTCAGGGACTTTGCTTCATCGGGAAGGTACGACTTCCAGATTTTCTACAGCAGCAACTCAAACCGAAAAAAGGAAAAATTATCCAAATTCCTGAAAATCTTACTGCCTTGGAACTATTAAAATTGCCTGTAGGTATCGATCCAAAAGACTACGATCAAGAAAACCTGGATGAAATTTGCCTGCCTGTACATTACACCCAAGATCAAGGAAAAGTTCTTGGTGAGCATACAGGTGCCCATTATTTTACCGTGGGTCAACGGAAAGGACTTCAGGTTGGAGGAACTGGAAAACCACTCTTTGTCATCGCAACGGACACCCGAGAAAACGTGATTTACACCGGATTAGGAGAAGATCATCCGGGATTAAATCGGTTTGGTCTTTTTGTAAAAAATGATCAGGTTCATTGGATTCGAAAAGATTTAGCCTTAAATCCCGGAGATTCAGCTGAATATGTAACCAGAATTCGATATAGACAACCCCTTTCAAAGGCTACATTAGTCATGCGAGAAAATGGATTGTATGTGATTTTTCAGCATGCCCAAAAAGGAATTGCATCAGGTCAGTTTGTAGCCTGGTACAATGGAGAGGAATGCATCGGTTCCGGGACAATCTACTAAATCAACTTAATTTATATTTTCACAACTTCCGCAAAAAAACACGCTACGTCATTTTGATTACTTCGTTGAATTTTTGTGCCTTAGTGCCTTGGAGGCTGATACCTTATGCTTGAAATCCTTTTTGAAGACGAACACCTTATACTAATTGATAAACCTGCAGGTCTTCTCGTTCATCGAACGCGACAAGCCTTTGGAGAGGAGGAGAATGCTTTGACCCAACTCAGAGATCAAATCGGAACATGGGTTGCTCCTGTCCATCGTCTGGATAGGGCTACCAGTGGGATTTTACTTTTTGCGAAAAATGAAGAAATCCTTCCTATTCTCAAAAACCTATTTATGGAAAGGAAAATAGAAAAGAAGTACCTGACCATAGTAAGGGGTATCCCAGCGGTCAAGGAAGACCTGATTGATCATCCGCTTCGGAGTGAGCGATCCAATAAGCTTCAGGAAGCTCAAACTCATTACAGGGTCTTAGCAGAAACTGAAATTCCATTTAATTCTACTGGACGCTACCCTACCAGTCGATACAGTCTTCTGGAAATGGATTTATTGACGGGCCGTACCCATCAAATCCGAAGGCATCTCGCCCACATCCGACACTACATTATCGGAGACAAAAAACATGGAGATAACAAGCAGAATATCTTTTTTCAACGGCAGTTTTCTCTCCAAAACCTTCTCCTCCACTCCTGGAAACTGAATTTTATTCATCCATTGACA
Source organism: uncultured Limnohabitans sp. (assembly GCA_964574365.1). GTDB lineage: Bacteria > Bacteroidota > Bacteroidia > Cytophagales > Cyclobacteriaceae > Algoriphagus. Next base: position 52,156 of record CAZNND010000007.1, on the reverse strand, counting down.
AGGAAAAACCTTGGGATTAGCTGTCCCCTACCCGTACATTTCCAAAAAATTATGGTTGACCTAAATTTGGAATCCTAGTGAAATTTTTGAGCAAAGATCAGGGAAATCGCTTTTAAAACTTAGCATTTTTCCCTCCTACTGAAAAAAACAAACCAGTTTCAAGGAGTGAACCACGAGAAAATTAAGAGTTACTGTTAAATCGAATGAAAGTAGGATTTCTGCAAAAAAGACTCAGCCATAATTCTTAATTTTCTCAATGACCTTAATGGTTCAAATCCACAAGTTTTCAAAAGGAAGGTTCTTGATCCCTTGGTTTCATGTTTTAATTACCAAAAGTTAAAAGCAATTTCCCTGGAGCAAAGATGCCCATTTCCAAAATTACCTTACTTTAGCCTAATTCAATTTAACACCCTATGAAAAAATCTCTGTTGACTCTAGGTCTATTGATTGCCTCCACAACAATCCTTCTGGCACAAAAGAAGGATATTGAAAAACATTTTGATGGTAAAGAAGCCATATCAAGATTTACCTATCTAGCATCCGATGAACTGATGGGACGCGATCCCATACGTCCGGAAATGAAGTTGGCTTATACATTTATCGCAGATGAATTGAAAAAATTCGGCACCAAGCCTCTTCCCGGAGCTGATGGGTATTTCCAAAATATCCCTTTTCGACTTTCTTCTCCGCCAAAATCTGGTACTGTATTGATGGGGACTACCGAATTTTCCCAAGGAAAAAATATGCTTGTTTTGGATGGAAACTCACTTTCCGGATCATTTGAATCCGTTGACGTCGGTTTTGGAAGGGAAGAAGATTTTGCGGGTAAAGATTTAAAAGGAAAAATTGCTTTTGCGAATGTGGGAGCTCCAAACCGGCTGACACCTTCCGATCTTTTTTCGCTGGGTGGAGAAAAAACGAAGCGCGCCAAAGAAGCTGGAGCAGTAGCGCTGATTGAGAGGTTTAATGCTCCTTCTGTGCCTTGGCAGTTGATAGTGAACTACTTAAATCGAAGTCAAATGACAATGGATCAAGGTACTGCTAGCGAACTTCCCTACATCTGGATTGAAGATCAGAAAAATCAGCTCAAAGGAGAAGCCTTGACTTCTGCTACTTTGGCCATTTCAGGAAAAGAAAATCGTTCAGTTGACGGAAAAAATGTATTGGCATGGATAGAAGGGACAGATTCGAAGTTGAAGAGTGAATTTATATTACTTTCCGCGCACTATGACCATGTGGGGGTGGGTACCCCAGATGCCCAGGGTGATTCAATTTACAACGGTGCCCGCGACAATGCAGTAGGAACAGTAGCCGTGATGAATGCAGCGAAGTATTTTGCCAAAAATCCACCCAAACGATCTGTTTTGATTGCACTCTGGACAGCGGAGGAAAAAGGTTTGCTGGGAAGTGCCTATTTCGCAAATAACCCCTTAATTCCTCTCAATCAAATTGTTTACAACCTAAACATTGATAATGGAGGATACAATGATACGTCGATTATAACTGTGATTGGATTGGGTCGCACCAGTGCTGATTTTATGATCGAGGAAGCAGTAAGTGAGTTTGGTGTCAAAGCTGTGTCGGATCCATCTCCCGAACAAGGCCTATACGACCGATCTGACAATGTGAATTTTGCCAGAAAAGGAATCCCTGCACCGACTTTCTCTCTAGGTTTTACGGCTTTTGATGATGAAATCAACAAATATTACCACAAGGCGGGCGATCATGTCAGCAATTTTGACCTGGCCTACGCTCAAACGTATTGGAAAGCCTACATTCTCTCAGCCCAAAAAATCGCCAACTGGGATCAGCGTCCGATCTGGAAAGAAGGAGATAAATATGAGCAGGTGAGCAAGGAATTGTATGGTAGATAGTGCGAAAATAGAGATTAGAGGCAAGAAATTAGAGATCAGAGGCAAGAAATTAGAGACAAGAGAATAAAGAATTCCAATTTGGGTTCAGCCCTTATTATCTTCTGTCTATCTCTTGAATCTTGTTTCTTGCCTCTTGTTTCTTGTCTCTCCCAGATTAATATATTCCCCCAGCTGAAGCTAGGGGCTATTGAGATGGGTACAATTGTATTTTCTTATACTATCCAATATCTCCTATCTTCTTATCTTTTATTCCTATCTCCTTATCTTTTATTCCTATCTTCTTATCTTTTATTCCTATCTTCTCATCTTTTATTCCTATCTCCTTATCTTTTATTCCTATCTCCTTATCTTTTATTCCTATCTTCTTGATACTTGATACCTGCTACTTGATTCTCCTCAGCTCCTCATCCTACCAAATTATGTCAAAAAAGCATTCCTGCGATTGTAGCGGTCATCAGACAGGCCAAGGATGCAGCCATTAATGATTTTAAACCCAATCTGCTCAAATTTCCCTGTTGATTTGGCGCAATAATTGAAATTCCGCCCAGCTGAATGGCAATGGAGCTAAAGTTTGAAAAGCCACAAAGCGCATAGGTAGCCACTACAATGGATTTCTCACTTATTGAACCTGCGATTTTCATGTCAGCCAAACTTAGATAAGCTACAAATTCATTTATCACAGTTTTTTGGCCAAGAAGGCTTCCTACCTGCAAGGTATCTGCCCATTCTACACCGATAATCCAGGCAAACACCCTAAAAATCTGTCCGAAAAGATATTCCAGTGAAAATCCTTTGAATTGCCCGGCAGTAGAACTTTCAACCCAAGCATTCAAGCCAGTGTACTCCCCAATCAAGCCAGTAAGCCCAAAATTCACTGCTGCAATCACAGCGATAAATGCAAGTAACATTCCCCCAACATTAAGAGATAGTTTGAGACCTTCAGCCGCACCGATCGACATGGCATCGATCAGATTTACCCCCATGGCTTCTTTATTTACTTCTAGTTTATCCTGAACAATTTCTTTGTCGGTTTCAGGAATGAATATTTTGGAAAGAACGATAGCAGCTGGCGCGTTCATGATAGATGCCCCCAAGAGGTAAGCGGCAAATTTGCTTTGCTGCTCCAAGCTATCCCCACCCAAAAAAGCTACATACCCAGCCAAAACACCTCCTGCAATGGTGGCCATTCCTCCAGTCATCAGGCACATGAGCTCGGATTTCGTCATTTGTGGGATAAATGGCCTAACTAAAAGCGGTGCTTCCGTCTGTCCAAGAAAGATATTTCCTGCTGCAGATAAGGACTCAGGCCCTGATAACCTCATGGTGCGCGCCATTACCCAAGCAATGCCGTAAACAACTTTTTGAAGAATTCCAAGATAATATAAACCAGCAGAAACAGTTGAAAAGAAAATAATGGTCGGTAACACCTTGAAAGCGAAAATGAACCCAAAGCTATCTCCTGCCAGATCTCCGAATATAAATCTTGCCCCTGCTTCACTGAAACTTAAAAATTTGACAAACCCTTCAGACAACAGCTGAAAGGCTTCCTTGACAAACTCAACTTTCGTGATCAAAAATCCGAAAATCAATTGTAAGGAGATTCCAATGATCACTAGTCTCCAATCGATTCTTTTCCGATTTGATGAAAAAATAAAAGCCACCAAAACAATGACAGCTATACCTAAGGCTCCTCTAATGTATTCCATGCAGTTTGATTCTAGAGGCTAAAAATAGACCAATCTTAGGCAAGAAAAAAGCCCTGATAATTTTCAGGGCTAAGAACTCAGTTTCTTTTATTTATTTCATCCCGTATTCGGGCCGCCTGTTCATAATCTTCGTTATGGATTGCTTTATCAAGAAGTTGATTCAGCTTATCCAAACTGTGATCTTTAAGTGAGCTTTCTTTTGGTAAAGTTTCCTTATGAACTGTTTTTGAGGCTTTCGCTTCCTGTCTTTTCTCTTCCTCGGAAAACTCTATTCCAGCTTCAGACATTACCTTTTCTGAACAGAATATTCCGGCTCCAAAACGAACTGCAATCGCAATGGCATCAGATGGTCTGCTGTCGATTTCAACATCAGCGAGTTCATTTTTACAAAGAATTTTGGCATAAAACACACCTTCTTTCATTTCTGAAATAATAATTCGCTCAATTTCAAATTGAAAACTATCTGCAAAAGACTTGAACAAATCATGGGTCATCGGCCGGTTGGGTATAATCTTTTCAATCTCAATTGCAATTGCCTGAGCCTCAAACATTCCAATTACGATTGGCAATCTACGAACACCATCCACTTCTCCCATTACCAGTGTAAACGAACCGGATTGTGAGTGGTTGGACGAAAGACCCAAAATTTCTAGTTCAATAAGTTTTTCCACAAAAATTAAAGTTCTGCCATAAGTGCTTCTGTAAGTTTGGGAATCACCTCGAATGCGTCGCCAACAATCCCGTAATCCGCAGCTTTGAAAAATGGCGCTTCAGGGTCTTTATTGATTACCAAGATGCACTTAGATGAATTTACACCTGCAAGATGCTGAATTGCTCCCGAAATTCCTACTGCTATATACAAACTAGGAGCAACTTTTACGCCAGTTTGGCCAACATGTTCATGATGCGGTCTCCAACCGATATCTGATACGGGTTTAGAACATCCTGTGGCTGCGCCTAGCGTTTTGGCCAATTCTTCAAGCATACCCCAATTTTCAGGACCTTTCATACCCCGTCCCCCAGAAACGACAACATCCGCTTCGGGAAGCAACACTTCGCCAGTGGAACGTTCAGTAGATACAATTTTGGATGCAAAGTCAGAATCGGGAATTGATACGGTAAAGGCTTCTAGGGCTGCATTTTCGCCAGCTATTCTAAGTTCCACCGCATTTTTCTTTATTGCTAAAATTTTATTTTCAGTGCTTAAAATGGTCTCTGCAAAAGCTTTTCCAGTATAAATGCTTCTTTTAACCACATAAGCTCCTGATGTAGAAGGCAATTCAACCACATTAGAAACTAATCCGGCGTTTAATTTAATTGCCAAACGGGCTGCAACAGCATCTCCTAGAGATGATTTTGCCAAAACTAAGGTTTTTGCTCCAACTTTGGCAAATGCCTGTGCCACTGCAGATGCATGCGCTTGTATTACCCCAGCATTTAGCCGTTCATCCGAAGAATGAAGAACTTGTCTTGCTCCAGCTATACCTACAGCTGCTAATTCCCCATCATCTATCGTTCCAAGGGCGACAGCAACAACATCTCCCTCCCCTGTCTGAGAAGCAAGTGCATAAGCATATGAAACAGCTTCCAAACTGGTCTTTTTTACTTTTCCCTCGGCGTGTTCTATATAAACAAGTATTGACATATATCTCTGGTTTTTAATAATTTAATCATAAAAATTAAAGTACTTTAGCTTCATTTTTTAACAACTTCACTAATTCGGAAACCTCGTTTTTATCTACCAGCTTCACTGAACCTTTGGCAGGACGTAATTGGTAGCCTATTGCTTCAGCCTGGGTGTCTTGTGAAATGGGATCCACCACAGTCAAGGGCTTAGTTCTCGCCGACATAATGCCTCTCATGTTTGGTATTTTCCATTCGGCAATCGGCTCCTGACAACCCGCAATCAGCGGAAGTTGAGCCTCTATTTGTTCTTTTCCACCCTCAATTTCGCGGGCCATTTTCACCGTATTTCCTTCCAGATCCAATTTCATAACAGGAGAAAAAGAGGGGATTTCCAACAATTCTCCAACCATTCCATGCACCATTCCCCCATTAAAATCAATAGATTCACGACCCATCAAAATTAGCTCATAGCCTCCTGATTTGGCATAGTGTGCGATTTGTGTTGCAACGAAAAACGAATCTTTAGGAAACGAATTAACTCGAATAGCCTCATCAGCCCCAATAGCCAATGCTTTTCGTAAGGTGGGTTCGGTCTCTGCTTCTCCGACATTCAACACCGTCAGGGTACCTCCCGTCTGATCTCGAAGTTCAACAGCCCTTGCCAATGCATAATCATCATAGGGTCCTATAATAAACTGAACTCCCGTTGAATCAAACTTGGTATTGTTGGCTGTAAACTGAATCTTGGAGGTCGTATCGGGAACATGTGTGATACAAACAAGAATCTTCATTGGTTTAGTGTTAAAATATTTTAGATTTATTTTGCGTGAAAATAACAGTCAACGACTAATTAAAAAAACAATTCATGAGCTATTTGGACAGGATTCAACTGCTGAGGGAATACATTTTGGAGGAACCCCAAAATCCATTTAATTACTATGCTTTGGGATTGGAAATCAAAGAAAAAGATCCCCTCGAGGCTTGCAAAATGTTTGATTATGTATTGTCCAATTTTCCAAATTATCTACCTGTTTATTTTCCTGCTGCCCATTTTTTCTTTGAGTTAAATGAATGGAAAAAAGCAAAGGAAATTTTCATGAAAGGAATTGATTTAGCTGATTTTTTGAAAGAGGAAAAAGCACTGAAGGAACTTAAAAATGCCTATCAAAATTTTCTTTTTGAGACAGATTTGGAATGATCTACCTTTTTACAAAAAACTAACTATGTATTTACTCTTCTTTGCCTTCAGAAAATAAACTCGATAAAATTTTGAGACATAAAGGCCACCACCTTTTTTGAAACTGGTCTTTCTTTGATTTTTTAGTAGGATTATCCGATTATTTGCAAGTCAATAGGTGGACACTTAATTTTATCTGTTTTGTTAACGATGCTTATTCAACCTCTGATCTTTCAGCTAGATTGACACCATCTATTACACTTTTTCTGCCATTAAGAAATTAAGGGAATTAAGAAGGAATGGAGGTAAAAGAGCTTTTTGGTAATGGTTTTTCATTGAAAAAAAGTTCCTTAACTTTCTTAACTACCTCAATGGTTAAAAAACCTTAAGCCTAGACTTTTGCGGGGAAAATAAAAATCATCCTACCTTGGTTTTACCTAAGACGTTTTTCTTGTATTTAGCAGCAAGGTTAAATAAAGCAATAATCAAATTTAATTTGGCTATTGCCAATATTCCATAAGTTCATAATAAACTAAAAGATTTAGAACTAATCTCCTACTTCAAGTTCAAAGATATCCTCCAGAGCTACCCCAAAAATCCGGGCGATTTTCAATGCCAAAACTGTTGAAGGAACATATTTTCCGGCTTCAATCGAATTGATAGTTTGCCTTGATACTTGAACCTTTTCCGCTAAGTCTTGCTGAGTCATATCCTTTTTAGCCCGTTCAACTTTAATGAAATTTTTCATAACCAACTTCTCAAAAAGCCAATAACGATTGCTTTTGTCTAAACAAAACCCAGCGAAATCTAGCGATGAAAATCAGCTGAATGGTGAACATGTTATAACCCATAAATTCAAGATAACCAAAGCCGTAGAAAACCAAAGTTCCAAGAATAAGTACAAAAGTGTTGGCATAGCAGGCTACTAAAAGTGAATCAAGCCGGAGCATTTGAATAAATTCGTCTTCTTCCTTTTCTCTGGAAAATGCTATCAGAAAGAGCGAAATAAACACCCCGATCAAGGCAAATTCATTGGTAAAATTTTCCTTTGAATCTTCAATAAGAGATCCTTCTCTGAGATTGAATTCCAAAAATGGAAAATTGAAATCAAAGTAATTGTTGGCAAAAAGAAGTACAGAAAATGGAAGAAATAGGATCCAGCCAAACTTTTGAAAGCGGTGGGGCAGTAAGATTTTGGAAAGCATAGTAATAGTTGGATTAGTTTGATAAATAAGTAGTGTTTACTTTACCAAATGTAAAATAAACTTTACTTTATGTAAAAATATTTTTACAATTATTTTTTAATTACTATCCAGATTTTCTGGTGCTTGGTTCTGGATGATTATTCATTTTTGGCAGAAAGGCCTCCAATTTGATTACCTTTAGTCTTTCAAACCTATTAAAATTCAATTTCTATGATTTCCAATGTAAAAATCGCCATCATAGGATGTGGTAATCTCGGGACATCCATCGCAAGCGGATTACTCATGCAAAGTGACTTTGATCCTAAGAATCTAACTCTTACCAAAAGAAATATTTCAGTCCTTACTGAATTTGAATCCAAAGGTGTGCACGTTATTTCTGACAATCCAACGGCTGTCCAGAATGCTGACCTTGTCCTATTAGGCGTGAAGCCCTATAATGTTGCCAATATCCTCAAAGAAATCAATCCTTTGCTTGATCCAAAAAAGCAAATCATCATCTCTCTTGCTACTGGCATTACACTTGCCGACATGTACGAGATCATTGATCCAAGTTCAGTTGCATTTAGAGCCATGCCAAACATAGCGGCTGATATCCAAGAATCCATCACCTGTATTTGCCATCAGAATGCAAAAGACGAGCAGGTAAATTTGGTAAAGGAATTATTTGATGCGATTGGATTTACAATCAAAATTGATGAAAATCTGATGGAAGCAGCCACTGTACTTGGGGCTTGTGGCATTGCCTATGTATTGAGATTTATGCGAGCAATGATCCAAGGTGGAATCCAGATAGGATTTGATGCGGTGACAGCAAGCAAAATCGTTAACCAAACGGTAAAAGGCGCCGCAGAACTTATGATTCAAAAAAATATTCACCCGGAAGCAGCCATTGATAGAGTAACCACTCCAAAAGGTTGTACAATCGTCGGACTTAACGAAATGGAACATCAAGGCTTCAGCTCTGCTATGGTCAGGGGGGTAATTGCCAGTTATGAAAAGATCGAGAAATAAGCCATTAAATCGCTTGCTTAAAATACCTGCTTCTTACTAGCAGGTATTTTTTTTGCCCGTTCAATTCGCTCACTGCCGAATCATCTAGGTATTAGACTTTAATAAAATTAAAATAATTCAATTTATAATTCTTTTAATCCTAATTTTGTTAAAAAAAATAAATTTAAAATTGTTTTTCTTTTGAATATTTTCATTAATTTTGACTCGGGTGATAAACAATTTTTTCAATTGCTTTTTTTATAAAACGACTTTTACAGGAAGGACTGTTTGGTTACTTTTTCCTCCTTCCTTTTTTTCATAAAAAAAGCCCTCTGGATTACAGATGGCTGAATTCATGCTTGAATCTTTCAATGTCAATCAAATAGTTCCGCAAGCTTATTTTCCAGACTTGGCCCCCTAAGGTCTTTAGCTATAATTTTTCCATCAGGATCAACCATGTAAGTAGCAGGGATCGCTTCAATCTTATAGAGTTCTGCTGCGGCAGAATTAAAGTACTTCAAATCGGATACATGGGTCCAGGTAAGTTGGTCGTCCGCAATTGCTTTTACCCAGTCCTCTTTTGTCCGATCCAGTGACACTCCAAACACCTCAAAGCCTTTGTTTTTATATTGATTATATAACCTTACTACATTGGGATTTTCCTGACGACAAGGCTTACACCAAGCCGCCCAAAAGTCGATCAACACGTATTTCCCTCTCAAATCTGAAAGTTTGACCATTTTTCCACTAGGATCAGGCAGTTCAAAATCGGGGGCAGTTTGACCAACAGAAAGTGCCCTCATCTCGTCCAATTGGTATTTCATCTGCATAATTGAAGAGGTTCCTGGATAATTTTTATCCAATCTTGTAATCAACTCATCAATAAATGGAAAATCATTCTTAGGATTTAACAAACCTATGGCAGCTAATGAAGCAAAAGAATCTCCCATACTACTAATCATATCTTTCACCTTTTCCCCTTGCTGGGATTCCAAGGCCATTGCATCCATCTGGATTCGCTTGATGGCTTCCGAATCATTTTTGCTCATCGCCTCATAATATTGTTCGTTGAGCTTATTGACTGTCAACTGATATTCTTCCATCAGTTTTTCAAGCTTTAGCATTTCTTTGCTGTCACTGGATCCTTCAATCTTTAGACTTGCCGGATCAGAGAAGTTATAATTTATTTGGACATTTTCCTTGTACAGTGCAAGTTTTACCGCTCGTTGTCCATACATGCTCAACTCATAAAAGGTAGGTGTCTTCACTTCCAACTCATAGGTAAACTCACCTTTGGAATCCAGTTCCAAAGTATCCAAGGTCAACGGTCGACTGTCAGTATATTGGGTAAGCACTAGCAAGCCTTCGGGCGCATTTTCTATCTTCCCGCTAATTTGAACTTTACCTTCTGTGGCCACATCATTTCCTCCGCAGGAGAAAAAAGCCATTAAGGCCAGGGAACAAACTCCAATCATGGTATATTTTTTCATTTTATTATAAATTATATCTCACTTAATGCCATTTCAAGTCAAACTTTTCTAAAACACTCGAAAAGCAAAAACACCAAGGTACAAGGTTACCTTTCTAGCAACTCAATTAACAGTTTTGTTGCCACTTTAGGATCTGCTTTTCCCAGGGATTTTTTCATAACTTCTCCCATAAACATTCCAATCAAACCTTTTTTGCCTGATTTATATTCCAAAACTTTCTTCTGATTTTCACTTAAAACCTGTTCAATAATCGGCCTTAAGGATTCGGAATCACTTTCTTGAATCAGATTCAATCGTTTTGCTATTTCAAAAGGAGTCTCCTTTGTGGCTCGCTGTAATTCAGGGTATATTTTTTGGGAAGCTGCTGTAAATGAAACTTTTCCTTCATCGATCAAACTTATCAAGTCAGCCAAAGTTTCAGCTTTGATCGGAAAATCACTAATAGGTAAGGCAAACTCATTTAAAAGAGATTTTATCGGCCCCATCACCCAATTGGAAGCGGCTTTGTAATTTTTGGTTTTTAAACAAAGTTCATCAAACCACAACGCCATTTCTTTCGACTCAGTCAAGAAACTCGCATCATAAGCCGGCAATCCATATTCGTCAACAAACTTATGATATAACTCCTTTGGAAGAGGCGGCATTTGGGTTTTAATTGAGTTCAACCACTCTTCCGAAATGATCACCGGACTTAGATCGGGCTCTGGGAAGTATCGGTAATCATTCAAATCTTCCTTGGTCCGCATACTGGCAGTGGTCCCTGTACTTGCGTCAAATGTCCTGGTTTCCGAAATAATAATCTCGCCCCTTTCAATAAGTTCAACCTGCCTTTCAAATTCATGCTCGATGGCTCGGGAAACATTTTTGAAGGAATTCATGTTTTTCACTTCCACTTTCTTCCCGTATTCGGATGCGCCTTTTAGCATCACTGAAACATTGGCATCGCATCGCAGGGAGCCTTCTTCCATGTTCCCGTCACAAATATCAAGATACTTGACAAGTTTCTTAATTTCAACCAAATAGGCATAAGCCTCCTCAGCCGTACGAATATCAGGCTCTGAAACAATCTCAATCAAAGCCGTACCTGCCCGATTGAAATCTACCAAAGTATCAGTTTCTCCAGCCAAGTGAATGGATTTTCCAGCATCTTCTTCCATATGCACCCGATTCAGGCGGATTTCCTTTTCGGAGCCATCAGATAGGATGATCGGAACTGTTCCACCTACACATATTGGCCCTTTATCTTGAGTAATTTGATATCCTTTTGGTAAATCTGGGTAGAAGTAATTTTTCCTGGAAAATATAGTGTACCTCGTAATTTCTGAATTACAGGCCAATCCCATTTTCACGGCATATTCAATGACTTTTTTGTTCAGTTTTGGAAGGGTGCCGGGATGACCCAAGGTGATCACAGAAACCTGCCGATTGGGAAGATTCCCGTATTCCGTAGAGTCAGGGGCGAATATTTTACTCTCAGTAAGCAATTGGGCATGAACCTCCAAGCCCACCACCAACTGATATTTGTTCTTTACTTCTTCACTTAACATGGTTAGGACTTTCTGCGATTATAGAAACATTTCTTTTGCCCTAGCAACCACTTTGTCCAGTCCGTTCAAATCCTTTCCACCTGCGGTAGCAAAAAAAGGCTGTCCTCCTCCCCCACCCTGGATTTCTTTTGCCAGATCTTTGACTAAGTGCCCCGCATTCCATCCCTTGGAAGTCACCAGCCCTTCCTCCAAAATAACCGCGATCTGAGGTTTGTCTTCTATCTTGGATGCCAATATAATCAGAGCATTTGCTACTTCATTTTTCAGCTCATAGGCTAATTTTTTCAGAGAATCGGCATTAGGTAGCTCCACTTGAGCGATTAGGAAGTTCACCCCATCTTTCTGGACAAATTGGCTTAAAAGCTGATTTTTTATCCCGGAAGCCTTTTCCAAATGGAGGGTTTCAACTTCTTTTCTCAATTCGTTTCGTTCTTGAATCAAGGATTCAATTGCCTTTTTTAGGTCTTTTGGATTTTTCAGCAACTCCTGAAGTTCTTTCACAAGAGCTTCCTGCTCCCTCAAATAGGTCTCTGCTGCTTTTGAGGTGATTGCCTCGATTCGCCTTACCCCAGAAGAAATAGATCCTTCCGATGTAATTTTAAATAAACCGATCTGACCCGTATTGGAAACATGAGTTCCGCCACAAAGCTCTACAGAATAGTCCCTATCAAAGGTGATCACACGCACAAAGTCACCGTATTTCTCACCAAAAAGAGCTGTAGCTCCCATCTTTTTGGCCTCTTCGATCGGTACGTTTCGCTGTTCGATCAAGGATATATTCTCCCTAACCTTTGAGTTTACCAGTTCTTCAACCCGCGAGATTTCCTCCTCGGTCATTTTTCCAAAATGGGAAAAATCAAATCTAAGGATATGGTCATTAACCAAAGAACCCCGCTGTTGGATATGGCCTCCGAGCACTGCCCTCAAAGCCGATTGTAGCAAGTGGGTCGCGCTGTGGTTGTTCATGGTCAGTTGACGCTTTTCCCTATCCACCTCTGCAGAAAACCGCTTTTCTGGATTTACGGGAAGTTTCTCCACAAAATGCACAATCAGGTCGTTTTCCTTTTTTGTGTCAATTACCCGGATTTTTTCCGAATCTGAAATCAGCCATCCGGTATCTCCTACCTGACCACCACTTTCAGCATAGAACGGGGTTCTTTCCAAGACCAATTGGAATCGGTCTCCTTTTTTGTCCGTGATGGTTCGGTGTTTGATGATATGGGAATAGGTTTCTGTAAAGTCATACCCGATAAATTCCACTCCGGTATCTTCATGTACAAAAACCCAATCACCTGTCTCCTGTTCCGATGCAGCACGGGATCTTGTTTTTTGTTTTTCCATTTCTTCGGAAAAACCCTTTTCATCCACGGAAAACCCATTTTCCCTTGCGATCAAGGAAGTCAAATCCAATGGAAAACCATAGGTATCGTACAATTCAAAGGCAGTCTTTCCGGGAATTATTCCCAAACCCTTGGAATTGAGTTCAGACTTGATGGATTCCATCATCTTAAGACCATTGTCCAAAGTTCTCAAAAAAGAAGCCTCCTCTTCCTGAATCACTTTCGAGATAAATTCCTGCTGGGCTCTGACTTCAGGAAAAACATCCCCGAAAAATTCCGCGATTAAGGGGGTCAATTTGAACAAAAAGGGCTGATGAAATCCCAAAAACGTATAACCATATCGAACCGCCCTTCTTAAAATACGTCGGATGACATAACCGGCCTTATTATTGGAAGGAATCTGACCGTCAGCAATGGTAAATGAAATTGCCCGGATATGATCGGCAATCACCCGAAATGCAATATCTGTTGGTTCGTCTTTACCGTAAACTTTTCCGGAACTCAATTCCAATGACTTGATAAACGGACCAAAAAGATCGGTATCGTAGTTGGAGGCTTTTCCCTGGATTGCCCGAACTAAGCGTTCAAAACCCATTCCAGTATCCACATGCTTGGCAGGAAGTTCTTTCAAGCTCCCGTCGGCCAAGCGGTTAAACTGCATGAATACCAAGTTCCAAATTTCTATGACTTGGGGATGATCGTTATTAACCAAATCCCGGCCTGGTACAGCCTCTCTTTCCTCCTCCGATCTTAAATCCACGTGAATCTCAGAACAAGGGCCACAGGGTCCCGTGTCTCCCATTTCCCAGAAGTTATCCTTTTTGGAACCCATGATGATTCGATCTTCAGCAACTATTCCTTCCCAAAGGTCATAGGCTTCCTGATCTTTATCCAGATTATCACCTGTATCTCCTTGAAATACGGAAACATACAAGCGATCTTTTGGAAGCTTGTACACTTCCGTCAAAAGTTCCCAAGCCCACTCAATCGCTTCCTTTTTAAAATAATCTCCAAAAGACCAGTTACCAAGCATTTCAAACATGGTATGATGGTAGGTATCCACACCCACTTCCTCCAGGTCATTATGCTTTCCACTGACTCGGAGACATTTTTGGGAATTGGCAACCCGAGAATACCTGGCGATTTCATTCCCCAGAAATGCATCTTTAAACTGATTCATTCCCGCATTGGTAAACATCAAGGTTGGGTCATTTTTGACCACAATTGGTGAGGAAGGTACGTACTGATGCTGTTTGGATTGGAAAAATTCGATGAAGGTGCTTCGTATTTTCTTGGCTTCCATGGAAGGTATGGGGTGCAGTTAGATTTAAAGATATTCAGACCATTTTTTTGGCCTTTTTATTCGGGGGACAAAATTAACAGAATTGACGGGCTAATGATCAAAAGGATCAGGAATTTGAAACAAGCGAGCGAATCGGAAAAGGAAAACCTATCCTTCGACTAATCTTGACAAATTACGAACAAGCAAAAAGTTGAAAGCAGTAGCGTAGGATCAATTTTCTTTTTCCTGTTTCTTAAAATATTTCCTAAACAAGAAATTGGTTTTCAATGCTTCCATATTTTGATTGAAGTTGTAGGTGCTGCTTTCTACATTTTGCATGGTTCTTTGCATTTGGGATTTAAATGCAGAATCGGAGAGAATCATTCCTGCGGTACCTTTACCGGACTCTACCTGAGCCATTACCTCCCTTACACTTTTCATCACCATAGCTGCGTCAGCTCCGGCCAATTCCAGTTGTTTCAAAGAATTTTCAAGTCGTGCGGCACTTATTGTATCTGTAAAAATTTTTTTCACCATTCCATCTCCTTCCTTTAGGGTTCGGATCATATCCCGGCCTTCCTTGGCCAATTGGGCGGCACTCGCACCAGCATTGCGAAGTTCTGACACAGAAGATTTAATGTCCGAGGAGAGAGCCGGATCAGAAAGCAACTCCCAAAAGGCATCACTTTGATTGAGCTTTTCTGTGATTTCGGCAAGGTTTGACAGGGTTTTTTCCAAATATTCACCCGAGTTTTCCAACTTTCCCATCAGGGCCTCAGTATCCATCTGAGGAAGGGAATAAAGAATATCTCCAGATTCGATCGATGAGGATTCCCCTTCCTGAGGATGAATTTGGATGATTTTATTCCCCATCAACCCATCGGAATTAATAGTCGTTAATGCATTTTTTTGGATGTAGGGTACCATGGATTTATGGATGAGCATCCGGATGTGAATGGTAGAATCATTCCACATGTCAATGTCGCGGACAGTTCCTACGTCCATTCCTTTGAAACGAACGTTATTCCCAGGCAGGAGTCCGTTGACCTCTGTCACTTCGGCAATCACCAAAATGGATGATCCGAAGATATTCTGGTTTTTCCCGATCATGTAAAGCGAAAAAACAAGAAAAATAATGCCTGCAAGTACCACGGCTCCCAACTTGGTGTTAGCTATCTTTTTATTTTCCATCATATCCTTTAAAAAACTCACTGACTTTGACATCGCTGAGTTGAGTTAAATTTTCATAAGTGCCCTCGGCATAATTCTTTCCTTCAATCAACATAATGATCCGGTTGGACGTGAGGCGGATACAGTTCATATCGTGAGAAATGATGAGTGCGGAAGATTTGTATTTCTTTTGAATTTTCAGGATCAATTCGCTGATTTCACGGCCGGTTATAGGATCTAGTCCAGTGGTGGGTTCATCATATAAAATGATTTTTGGTTTCAAAATCAAGGTTCTTGCCAAAGCAATCCGTTTTCTCATACCACCAGACAATTCAGCCGGCATCATGTCTATGGTATGCCCAAGCCCAACATCCTCTAATGCTTCAACTACAGCAGATTCAGCATTTTCCAACCGCTCCTCCTTGCTCCAATGTCGTCGAAGAGGAAACTCCAGATTCTCTCGAACGGTCATAGAATCATAGAGTGCATTGCTTTGGAAAAGAAATCCCACATCCTTTCGTAGCAAGTCCATTTGATCCTGATCCAGTTCGGAAATATTCTTCCCCAAAACGGTAATTTCACCTGAATCCGGTTCAATAAGCCGAATGATGCATTTGATCAGCACGGATTTTCCCGAACCGGACTTTCCCAAAATTACAAGATTCTCCTCCTCTCTGAGGGAAAGGGAAAAATCCCGCAACACATGGTTTTTTCCGAAAGACTTATTAAGTGACCGAACTTCGATCATGGATTTATTTTCCATTATTTTATTAAGTCAAACCTAACAAGTCAGTGATTTGTACGGCAATTAAATCTATTACAAATACAGCAAGAGAGGCTACAATAACTGCGGTGGTTGCGGACCTTCCAACGCCCTCCGTGCCTTTTTGGGAGGTGTACCCTTTATAGCAACCTACAATCCCAATAGCAAATCCAAAGAAAATAGTCTTGATCATAGAAGGAATGAAATCCCCATAAGAAAGTGCATCATAGGCCTGAAACCAATATAAAGTCCAACTTACCTCACCACGAATATTGGCTCCCAGATAACCTCCATATAGTGAAATTGCAATGGCCAGTGAGGAAAGTATCGGCACCATAACCGTGGAAGCTAGAACCCGTGTAACCACCAGGTATTTGAAAGGATTGGTACCGGAGACTTCCATGGCATCGATTTGCTCAGTTGCTCGCATAGAACCTAATTCAGCACCTATTCCCGAGCCGATTTTTCCTGCACAAATCAGGGAGGTGATGACTGGAGTAATTTCCCTGACCAGGGAAACAGATACCATTGCTGGCAACAGCGAGGCGGCTCCAAATTCCACTAAGGTAGGACGGGACTGTATCGTCAGCACCAGTCCCATAATAAATGCTGTGATGCTGACTAGGGTCAAGGTTTTGTAGCCAATCCAAAAACATTGGTTGATAAATTCCTCCCATTCTTGTTTGGTCTTGGTGGACTCATTGAAAAATCGGGCTGTAAAACGGGATATTTCTCCCAGTTCTTTTAAAAATTCACTTCTTGAAAAATCAAAATACTGCATAAGCAATTGCTGAAGCTTCAGGTAAAACGTATGTCCAAGATAGTCTTTTCCTTGAAGATAAAAACTGATAAAAATCACTTCCAAAAAAATTCCATGTTTGGATTTAAAGTGCTTTGTAAAAACTAAGAGCTAAAAGAATTAGGGATTATACAAGAGAGACAAGATTCGAGCAATCCCTTGAAAATTGATAATTGAGCTTGGTCATTTGGCTTGGTCATTGATTATTGGATAAATCAGAGTTCCTTTCCTACTTTTACCAGTAATTGAAAACTAAATCCAAACGTACTTTCAACAGAAAATCATGTCCTATTTGACCCAGATAACCTCCCCCACCTTGTTGATTGATGAAAAAATCACTCGTGCCAACCTTCAGCGAATGGCCGAAAAAGCAAATCGACATGGGAAAAAGCTCGTTCCACATTGGAAAACAGCGCAGTCCCATGAAATAGGAAATTGGGCGAAAGAATATGGGATCGAGGAAGTAACCGCATCTTCCATCAAACTTGCTGCGTACCTTTGTGGGCAAGGCTGGAAAAACATCCACATTGCATTCCCCTTTAACATCAGAGAAACTAATCGTCTGAACAGATTGGCGTCAAGTCAATCGATCTCGGTTCAGTTAGTCAATCAGGTTGCTGTCCGGCACCTTGCCGAACAACTGACTCAACAAGTTGGATTTTTTATAGAAATTGATGCTGGCTACGGGCGAACTGGAGTTCACATTTCTGATTTTAACACGATCGACGTGATTATTGGAAGTGCAAAAAACTCCGAATTTCTTCAATTCAAAGGGTTTTATCTGCATCCTGGTCATACCTATTATGGGGTGGACAAGGAAAAAATCCATAAAGAAAGCAGGGAAGCTTTGCACTTGTTAAAAGAACGGTATCAGTCATCCTTTCCGGATTTGGTGACCCGGCTTGGGGATACACCGGGTTGTGCTGTGATGGATGAATTCGGTGATGTGGACGAGTTAGGTCCGGGAAATTTCGTTTTTTTCGATTTGATGCAGGTGGAATTGGGTAGCTGCTCAAAAGCCGATATAGCTGTTTGCCTGGCTGTGCCTGTTGTGGATATTAATTCTTCAAGAAAAGAGATCCTTGTTCATGGAGGTGGAGTCCATTTGGCAAAAGATGTGTTGGTCAGCGCAGATGGAAGCAAAAATTTCGGGGAGGTTGTGCTATTAAATGAAAAGGGATGGACAATTCTTCCCCATCATTCTTATTTGAAAAGTATTTCCCAGGAACACGGGGTCATCAAAGCCTCAGAAGAATTGTTGGCATCGGTTAAGGTCGGAGATTTATTGGGAATACTCCCGATACACTCGTGCATGACGGCCGACTGCATGGGGGAATATCTGAGTTTGGATGGAAGATGGATTGACCACTGCGAGGGTCAGGGTGCTATGAGATAAAAGAAAAGCCTGATTTTTATGGGTCTGTGTTGAATTCCCAAAAGGAAATTAACACAGACTTTTTTGTTTCAGACAATTTGTGTCAAAAAATGCAAGCCGATTTTTTTTGAAACCTACGATGTCACTACCTTTAGAAATCACTTCCATACCAAACTTCAGAATGTATAAAACATTGATTATCAGGATACAATGAGTAGTGATTTAAAAATGAATCGACCGAAACCTTTCAATGGATGAGATTATTTCAAAACTTATTCCTTGATAGCTGGAAAGTTTGTTACCTAATCGGTCTAATTAAAAATCAATCCTTCCGATTCCCCTTGAGCGATCAAAACCAATTAGTTATAAAATCAATTCAAAAAAATAATATGACAGCATTCAATTCCCCTTATCGAAAAGCCCTGATTGATTCCTTACACGTTTTGAACGAAGCGGATCATCAGATTTTTGGCGCCGCATTGGGCATTTTGATGTCAGATGAATGGAAAGAAATCAGCCAGGCTTTCGAAGTAGGCGATACCTATGATTTCCATTTGTCCCAACTTGAAAGTTCAAAAGACCAAAACGTATTATTATTGGCTAAGCTCGTCAAAACCATACAAGAGACCATTCAAACCATCCAAAATCTGAACTGTATAAGTGATAATGAAGCTGATTTGAGTTGATTAATTACGAAGAAATGTAACCTGATTAGTTAGCGCTTACACTTTTCTTTTGAAGATACTCGTTTGGGTAAAATAATATTCATTTACAGTAACCCCATAAAAATCAATTCGTTCCCAGCCTTTCAAAATCTCCTGAATACCAGATTGGTAAACAACCCTATCCGAATTATCGAAAAGAACAATCCCATCTTTTTTCACCTTATTTAGGTTAGTTCGTAAACAACCTATCCTTGCCCTGCCATCAATAACCAGAATATCAATACTATCCTCCTGAATATCCGAAGCCCCGTAGGCGTAAGCTTTCAAAGAATGGTTCTTACTGATTTTATTACTTGCAAACTCCCCACCAATGTTATCAGTATCTACAAGATAATGTCTTAACTCAACTCCTTTAAATTGGCTTGTTCTTTCCAGCATCTTAAGATACCATTTTTTATCATGCTCAATGTTTAGCACATAGCAGCCTTTTTTTGCAAAAAAACAAAGTGCTCCCACCGCAGCCAAACTCTCAGACCCTCGTTTTAGGTCTTAAAAAATTCTCTGGTCTCGCCCCGTAATCATACATAATCACGCCCAAGCCGCTTGTCTCCCGCCCTGCATGCCGGCCCTTCGCTAGATTAGCCCACTGGGCTAATCCTTAACGCTCAGTCCTCAATGTATAGATTCGGATTTGTTCTCGCCCTGCAAGATGGCCCCTCGGTAATACAGTTCACTAAACTGCTTCTTTTTGCTCGATCCTCTCCATACTGATACCCCAAGCCTGAAGGATCAACACCCCAAGGGATTCCCGATATCGCTGCGCTCATCGGGAAAGGCTCCATGCGTCTCCTGCACGATCAGCGGGCCGGTACTCATGATCCGGAACTGGTAATCAGCTACAATGCCGCTATTTCTTCTTCGCTTAACCCGGTAAGACCAGAAATATCATGTATAGGTATGCCCAGGGCTTTGGCTTTTTTGGCTATGGCAAGTAACTGTTCGGCTTTGCCTTCCGCTTTGGCTTCGGCTTTGGCTTCGTTTAAAATCGTTTTCTCAGAGCTTATTCTATCCCAGTTTTTATCGTAAAGCAGCTTTTCTTCTTTTGTCAGCGAGGCCTCATAGACGAAACTTACCGCTTGCTGGATATCTCTGTTTTCCAGCAATTCTTCCGAGATGGTCTCGGTTTGCTCGTTGATCTCTGTCAAAAACCGCAACCATAACACCTGCAGCTTTTTGTCTGTCAGATTTTTTGTCCTGAATTTCTCCAGCTCAATGAAGACAAACTCCAGACCGTCAAGCTTTTCGTTGCTGTCTTTATAATGCACCACTGCGTAGTGATGGTAGTAATCAGGGCTGTTGGGAAGATAGTTCTGATTGATGAGGTTGAGTGCATAAACTGGATTTAAGTTGCTGTATTCAAACCCTTTAGTAGTCTGTGTGACGTAGGCTTTGGAGGTATTGAATAGAACCCGCTGTTTAAACGCCGTGGTCCAGTTCATCTGCATCTCCACCAGAAACTGTCGGCCTGATTGGTCGATGCAACGAACATCTACCGAAGTAAACTTCTCCAAAAATGTCTCGGGCAGCATCTCCGGCGAAAGGTAACTTAACGCTACTATCTGTTGCCCCTCTTTCAAAGGGAGCATGGAGTTGAGAAAACTCTTCAAGATCTCTGGATGCTGTCCGAAAATTTTCTTGAAAATCACATCGTTTTTTGGATCGAGAAATTTCATGAAGTACAGTTTTTTCTAAAAATAAGCTTTAATTTTTTTCTATCGGAATAGGCGGCTCCATATTTAGGTGGTAATGGATTTACCTAGGGATTCTGCGGGATTTTCTACCCATTCTTGTCAAAAGTATTTCCCATGGCTTCAATTCATCCTGATCATTTAAAAATCAAGTTTTGAAATGCTTTTTCTAGTAAAAACACCTGCACGGCACAAAACCTGAAAAGTGGGGAAATTGGGCTATTCTCGATCCCTAAGATAATAAGCTTCTCCCATAAAGTGATTTTGTAATAAACAGAAAATTACAAATTTGTATGGATATGATGGTATAGTTAAAAACTACACCTAGACCAAATCATCTCTCTGCTACATCCAGAGGGGGAAACGGGTAACGGGAGGTGTTCGAACATACAACTGACTTCACCTGATCAAACTTTCCTTCAATCTCCCCCACAAGCCGTTCTCCGGACCAGGTTCCCGGCACCAAAATCCTAGGAAGGGAAAATACAGGATTACTGGAATCCAAATTTCCTCCCAACTGAAAAGCAGAAAGAAGACCTCTAGCTTTTACTTCATGAATCACAAGTGGATTCCAAAGTCTATAAGGATAGGCAAGGGAATTAACTGCTTTATCAGTTATTTCTTCCAAAAGTGCTTTAGGTTTGTCAATCTGGATTTCCCACTGATCCTTTACTATTTTTCTGAGATCCTTATGGTCCCAGGTATGCAACCCAATGGCATGCCCACGGTCAGACAAATCCTTGATCTGATCCTTCGTCATGTAGCCGGGCTTTCCAATGGAAACCGTCATGATAAAAAAAGTCCCACATAAGCCGTATTTCTCCAAAATTGGTGCAGCAGCGAAATAGTGATCCACACGGGTGTCATCAAAACTGATCAGCACTGACTTTTCAGCAAGATTTTTTCCCTGATAAAAATACGCCTCTATCTCCGAGGGGAGAACCGACTGATACCCGGCTTCTTTCAATCGCTTGATATGTTCTTCTAAACGCTCGGGAGTGATGAAATAGGCAGAATTTTGCTCGGAATAAATGCGGACATTATGGTAGCTCAAGGCAGGAATGGGATGAAATGCCTTTTCCTGCCCGAAAACATAATCTACCCCAAAAAGGAGAAAACAAACGAGTACTTTATGCTTCATCGTAAAAAATTTACTGGTATTGGATATAAATGGGCTTGGGGTAAAGCCTCAAAATCTCCTCAGGGGTCATCAGCCGATATGGGGCTTCAAGGGTATCATTACTGTAAAACAATTTAATGCCAGTAAATTGAACGGGCATTCCGCCAACAAAACCCCGGTAGCTATCCTCTTTTTTGGCAGGAAATCCAAAGCCTTCCATATTGATGACCACTTGGACCTGAGGAGTGGCTTTGATCTCCCTGTAATTGGTAATCATGTTTCTGGTAAATCGGTGAACCACCAGAATTTTGGGAGGCAACCCGTTTTTTTTCACTAAATCCGAAAGGTAATTAATTGCAAAATTGATGTCTGATGCATCCATCGTGCCGATTTTGGTTCCAGGTACGCTACCGTCTTTCATGGACCATTCCGGATCAAGCCCCAGATGAACATCTTGTTCAATCAGGTATTTTTCCAGAAAAGGAACTTCAAATTCCACCGAACTATGCCCTACCTGAATATCCAAAAAGGTGATGCCCTTTATGGATCTTCCCAACGCAATGGCCTTACGAATCTGGGCTTCCGGCATTCTGAATCGAAATGCGGAATCCGTACCAGGATTCTTTTGGGCAGAAACCGCAATGTAGTGTACCGCCGGGAGCGCGGGGGTCAGTGTATCGGATTGGTTCCATAGGGTCAGTTCCCTGTTGAAATACTCCATCAACTCCTCCTCCCTTACCCTTCCCAAAATCCCCATATTCTTGGAATAGAAATTCCCATACATGGCTACAATGCGGTAAAATAGCAAAATCGCCCCTTTTTCGGGATAAATGGAAAAAACCTGCCAGGGTTTGGGAATACTGTCATGAGCCAAGGCTTCGACTCTTGACCTAAAATCCAAACTGTCAAATTCTTCAGAAGCTAATTTTATTTGGAACTCAGAAACACGAAGGGTATCTGCATGGATGGTTAATCCAGGTGAAAGCGAACCTCGAAAACTGTTTTCAGGCTTATTTAGGTGTAACCAGAAAAACCACCAAACCACCACAAAAAAGGAGATGGAAAAGCTAGATCCAACCAAGATCTTTTTAGCAGACATGACGAAAAATTGATTGTTAATCGATGAATTATCCAAATTTCAATGGTTAAATACTAAATTCCAAATCCAGTTCGGTTCAAAACCTGCCCATTCCCCACTACCATCCAACCATTTATCCTTAAATTTTCCTGAAAATGGAGTAAAGCCCAAGAAAGGATAGCAAAGTTGGAAGAGAATACTAACTTGATTTTTAAAACTCAACCCAGCCTATCTAATTATGTCCCGATTAATGTTTCCAATCCTAGGCCTGATTTCCCTTCTGGCATTAGGTGCCTGTTCTCAGTTTAGCCCTTCAAAGACCATTGACAATCAAGAGCTTACTGATTTTTACCAGCTCAAAGGGCCAGATTTCAGCCAAACGGGGATCGAATCCTCCCAGTTTGTGCTCAGTAATTTTGCCGATCCCGATCTGGTTCCAAGCCCTTCCTGTCTTGCCGTGGCTGCCACGGGCGAAGTTTATGTCGGAGTGGATATGATTGGCTCTTTGGGAAAAACTCCAGGCAAGGGAAAAATTGTCCGTTTGGTCGATTCCGACCGGGATGGGGTGATGGATAGCCATACCGTTTTTGCCGAACTGGACAACCCCAGAGGAATCATTGCCATGGGAGATAAGGTGTATGTTCTTCACACCGTATTTGGAACAGATAGTCTTGCCATCAATATGGATTTGGTGGTTTTGGAAGATAAAAATGCCGACGGTATTGCTGATGGCCCTTCCCAAGCCCTGATCAAAAATATCAGCAACCAAAAGTCACTTCGATCTAGAGGGACAGACCACAGCACCAACGGTATCCGGATGGGAATTGACGGCTGGATTTATATCGCTGTGGGCGATTTTGGCTTTTTTGAGGCAGAGGATCGATCCGGTAAAAAACTGACTATGCTTGGAGGTGGAATTGTGAGAGTTCGACCTGACGGCACCGAAATGGAAGTCTATGCCCATGGTACACGAAATATTTATGATGTTGCCATTGATCCGTTTATGAATATGTTCACCAGGGGCAATACCAACGACGGTGGTGGTTGGAATATCCGGTTTATCGCATACAACCAAACCGGGGAATATGGCTATCCGAGCCTTTTTAAAAATTTCACGGAGGAAATCCTACCTGCCCTGGTTGATGTTGGTGGCGGATCAGGAACTGGCTCTTTATTTTTAGATGATCCCAGATGGCCTTCAGCTTATCACCGTACTCCCCTGATGGCAGATTGGGGAAGAAGTGAGTTGTTTGTCCATCGGGTTAAATTGGACGGGCCGGGTTTTCTCCAAAAGGAAGAACATTTTCTGAAACTCTCCCAAATCACAGACTTGGATATTGATGCATCGGGTATCATGTATCTGGCGGCTTGGGACGGCGCTGGTTTTCGGGGAAATCCTGAAAAAGGATATGTTATTCGGATGATCCCTACTGATTTGAAGGCTGAGGCCGCGCCTGACTTTAAAAATGCCAGTTCCAGCGACCTAGTACAGTTTCTAAAAGCCCCCAATGCAGTGACAAGACTGGCAGCCCAGCAGGAACTGCTTCACAGAGGAGCTAAGGAAGTCCTGGGTGAGGTTTTGACAATTGCAAAGGATGCTACGCTACCACTCCAAAACCGCGTTGCCGGAGTCTATACCTATGCCCAACTTGCCTGTTCAGAGGGCGTTGAGGCTTTGGTGGAATTGAGCAAGGAAGACAAGATGCGGGAGTTTGCGCTGAGAGCACTTGCAGACCGAAAAACCTGTTTGGAAAATGTTCCGGTAGATGCCTTTATCGCGGCGACACAGGACGCAAATCCGAGAGTTCAGGCTGCTGCAATTGTCGGATTGGGCAGAATTGGCAATCCTGAGGCTACGGAAAGTTTGTTGGAAATCCCGGTTCCGGACACCTTCAAAAGCCCCGTACTTGAAACCGAAGGTCCCCATGCCACTCCGAATTCAGCGATAATCCTGCCTCATTTGGCGGTGAAATCCTTGGTAGCACTCCATCCTGTTGAAGAACTGGTGGAAGCAGTTGATTCGGATCAATCCAAACTGGCGCTGTGGGCATTACGATACCTCCATGATACCCAAGCTGTGGAGGGCTTGCTTGCAGCCTATCCGGAGGTGGATCCTGAAATTCAAAAAGATATTTTGTTCACCTTAGCCAGAATTTACCACAGGGAAGCTCCCTACGATGCCAGCTGGTGGTGGGGAACCCGACCTGACACCCATGGACCATACTACAAGGGTGAGGAATGGGAAGGTTCAGCAAAAATCCGGGAGTTTTTGATTGCTGAGCATAACAAGGCAAATTCAGCGTTGAAGGCCTATTTTGCCGAATTGAATGACCGCAACCGACTAAGCATCAATGGACTTGGGACTACCCTAAATTCCGCTTCAGAAGAGGAGGAAAAAGTTGACCTGGAATCCATCAAAAGCAAAAAAGGTCAAGTAGGCGCTTCCTCGATTGAGGACGTGATTTTGGCGGTGGGAGATCTTAAAGGAGATCCGGTAAAGGGCAAAGCGCTTTTTGCAAGCCAAGGTTGCCTGGCCTGCCATACCATTGAGAAAGGTCAGCCCATGAAAGGGCCATTCATGGGACAGATCGGTTCGATAATGGGTAGAGATCAGATTGTGGAATCCATTTTAAAGCCAAACGCTTCCATTTCGCAGGGTTTTGCGACGGTATTAATTGAAACCAAGGACGGGAAAAGTTTTACAGGGTTTGTAACTGCAGAATCTGCCGACAAATTGACTATCCGAGATATAAGCAGCAAGGCGAGTACCTTGGACAAATCAACGATCAAGACCCGCAAACAACTGGACACCTCCATGATGCCTGCTGGATTGGCCAATTCACTTTCTTTTGAGGAATTAGCCTCCTTGGTTAGCTATTTACAGCAGCAGAAGTAATCTAGTGACAAAAAGAAAGAGGTGAAAATCGCCCTGGATTTTCACCTCTTTCTTTTTTAAGTTTTTAACCAGGAATTCCATGGATAGACGAATTGTCCTTCTTTTTTACTTGATGGTTGCCGGTTGCACTTCTCCTGGGGTGAAGGAGGATACAAAGAAAACCAAGCATAAACCGGAGGATTTCTTTGAAGAGCGCAGTGAAGACGAACCATTGGACATTCTCTCGATTCAGAGAGAAAATGTATTAGTTTCCTATGCTGACTGTTATTTATGCCACCGGGAAAAAGGAAAGGCAAAAGGGCCGGCATTTTCGGATATTGCTTAAAAATATCCGTACAATTCAGTCTATGTTGATCTTTTAGCAAGAAAAAATAATTTCAGGAGGTTCCAGCACTTGGTGTTATTCGGTCATGAGTCCACACCTTGAGTTATCGGAAGAGCATGCCAAAGCCATGGTCAATTATATTCTTTCTTTGGAGGAAAACTAGGTAGGTTGAAAGTGAAAATTGGATTGTCGGCGGAATGGCAATTTTCTTTCTTTGAGAAAACCTAATTTTTTGGTATCGAGACCACCAATTGCTTGTGACCAAAAAGTCACGCAGTAGTCGATTTTCCAATGCCTATTTCAAGTTAAATTTTCAGCTCTTTGTGAAGTTGTTCCAGAATTAGGGAGGTCATTTCAGGTGTCATTTTCGAAAATGCAAACCATTTTTTCCCCAGATCTTTCAAAGAAGCTCCTAAATGGTAAAGTTCCTTCCGGTCTAAAATCAAAAATCGATCATGACTTACTTGCAACTCTTTGACTTCTATACCACCAAACTGTTCATTGGCTTTTTTGACGTCCAAAATAAATTGCTTAGAAACCTGGCTTAAACCCTTAGATTGAATTTTGGTAAGTAACAGCACCTTCACTTGGTCAGACTTTTTGGAGAGATGGACAAGAGTGTTTTCGTCAATATAATTATCAATAAGTATGATTTCGGTTTTTGCTTTTTTTATTAAATCCGAAACAAAAACATAGGCGTCAAAAACCTGTCCATCAAAAAAAATCCCTTGGTTGGGTAATTCTTTGCTTTTAAGTTGAGGAGAAATTTTTTTTACTTTTTTTGAAAGACTATCGAAAGAATTTTCAATTCTGTCCATACGTTGACCCAGCGCATACCCCTTCAGTAAATATTCTCTTAGCACTCCTGTTGCCCAAATTCGGAAATTTGTTCCCTGCTTGGATTTTACTCGGTATCCTACAGAAATAATAACGGCAAGACTATAAAATTCTATTTTTCTCTTCACGCTTCTATAACCCTCTTTTTGAACTGTCAAGAATTCCTTGACAGTTGATGTTTTTTGAAGATCTCCTTCCCTAAAACAATTGGCTATATGTAAACTTATATTTTGCTTAGTTTGGTTAAAAAGCGTAGCCATTTGCATTTGGGTTAGCCATACTGTATTTTCCTCAAGCTTAACTTCGATACGTTCAGGCAATTCGTCAGATTGGTAAAAAATGATTTCGTTAGACATTTGTATTAAAAAAATTATGCAGCAATTTGTGACTATCAGCCAATAAAAAAAACTAATCTAAAAGTCTTACTTGAACCCAGGAATATCCCCCATTCCACCTTTGCATTCCTGACTTTTTTTGATTATTTGAACATAAGCTGCTTGTAAGGGTAACATTCGAAGAAATTTGAGCAGCAGTTTTGATTTTCTAACGATTAGGCGGGTATTTTTCCACTTTTGAAAATCGAAAAGGCAGGATGAATCAGGTTGGAAAGCAATTCAAAAGATGCTTATCTTCCCGAATGTCAAGTTCTAAGAATCCACTGCTTATCAAAGATCCACCCAGTTCATTTTTTACCAAATTAAAATTTTTGGGCCCGGGATTTATCCTTTCTGCATCAATCGTGGGATCGGGTGAATTGATCGCAACTACTGTGTTGGGAGCTAAAGCCGGATTTATCACTTTTTGGGTCATTTTGATTAGTTGCCTGATTAAAGTGGCCATCCAATTGGAGTTTGGAAAAAACGCCATCACCTCCGGCAATACCTTGATGAAGGAGTTCAACGCATTTGGGGGGTTAAAATTTGGGAAAGGACACTGGTCGATATGGGCTGTTCTGGGTTTGACCACTATAAAAATCCTTCAATTAGGAGGAATGTTGGGAGGAGCTGCTGTGACCATTTACTTGTTGTTTCCATCTCTAAATCTTCCCCTTATTGTCGTGCTTTTGGGCTTTAGCCTAACACTTTTCTTCCTTAAAAACTTTTATCCTTTGATTGAGAAAACTTCTGCGCTTTTGGTGTTTGGCTTTACTCTGATGACCCTGATTTCTTTGACTTGTATCCAGTTTACACCTTTTGCGTTTACTTGGGAACAAGTTCAAACGGGACTTTCTTTCAAATTACCTTCAGAATTGATATTTATTGCCATCGGTGCCTTTGGGATTACTGGGGTAGCAAGTGACGAGATCATTGCCTACACCTACTGGTGCCAAGAAAAGGGATATTCGAGATACGTGGGAAAAAACGACGGATCCAAGGAATGGGAATCTAGGGCGAAAGGATGGATCAAAATCATGTATTTGGATGCGTTTTTGGCAATGGTCATTTATACCTTGGTCACTGCTGCATTCTATCTTCTGGGGGCATCTATTTTACATGGAAGCGAAGTTATACCAGAAGGCAATGAACTTATAAGTACTTTAGCTTCGATTTATACCGAGTCCTTGGGCGAAAAGGCCCGACTGGCCTACTTGATTGGAGGTTTTTTTGCTCTTTATTCGAGTGCCTTTGCTACCCTGGCCTATTGGACAAGGCTTTTTCCGGATATTTTTTCTCAATTGGGATGGATCGGCAATTCAAGTGAATCCTGGTCAAAGTTTGCCAAATTTCTCGCCGTATTTTTTCCTGCCGCCTGGGTAACCATTTTTTTATTCTTCAAAGAACCGGGGTTTATGGTTTTGGTTGGCGGGGTGATAGGATCCGTATTGCTGTTGATCGTGGTTTTTGGCGGAATTAAATTCCATCACAAGAATATGCCCCTGGGGCTTTTCACTGGAATTTTTGCAAAAATCATTTTCTGGCTGAGTACAGGAGCCATTTTATTGGTTTCAGCCTATGGGATTGTTAAGCTCTTTCAATGATCAATATTCAAATTCAATTTTCAATGTTCAAGTAATTTCCTTGAAAATTGATAATTGAGTTTGATCATTGATAATTGAGTTTGATCATTGATAATTGAGTTTGATCATTGATAATTGATAATTGAGTTTGATAATTGATAATTGAGTTTGATCATTGATCATTGATAATTGAGTTTGATCATTGAGTTTGACCATTGAACATTAAAAAAGCCTCCCCGAAGGAAGGCTTCCGTAAGATAAGGCAGTGCCAACCTTATTTTACTCTTTCAACAACAGCTTTAAATGCCTCTGGATGGTTCATTGCAAGATCTGCCAAAACCTTTCTGTTCAGCTCGATCTCTGCTTTCTTCAACAATCCCATCAATTGAGAATAGGAAATACCGTGCATTCTTGCACCGGCATTGATACGCTGAATCCACAAAGCTCTGAATTCTCTTTTCTTAGCTTTACGGTCTCTGTAAGCGTACTGAAGACCTTTCTCATACTTGTTTTTTGCAACGGTCCATACGTTTTTACCTCTTCCGAAGTATCCTCTTGTGGCCTTTAGAACTTTTTTTCTTCTTGCTCTTGACGCTACCGCGTTTACTGATCTAGGCATAGTTTTTTGTTTTTTGACACTTGGTGTCCCAACTTAATCGGGAACTTGTAGACCAAAGCATCTGGTGAATGAATAAACCTTAATTTTTTAAGAGTTGGTTAAAAATCAAATTTTCAACATATCTCTTACTCTACCTTCATCGGAAGTATGTACTAGACCAGCTTTGGTCAAGTTATGCTTACGCTTGGTAGATTTTTTAGTCAGGATATGGCTTTTGAAAGCGTGTTTCCTTTTGATTTTACCGGTACCTGTCAGGGTAAACCGCTTCTTTGCACTGGATTTGGTTTTTACTTTTGGCATTTTGCTGTATTTAGTTGGTTGAAATTATTTTTTACCCGGCTTGGGAGCGATGAAAATATTCATCCGCTTCCCTTCCAACTTCGGCATTTGTTCCACAACCCCAACATCTTCCAAAGCCTGTGCAAATTTTAAAAGCAACATTTCCCCTCTTTCTTTGAAGACGATGGATCTTCCGACAAAGTGGACATATGCTTTTACTTTTGCGCCTTCCTTTAGAAAGTTTATGGCATGCTTCAACTTAAAATTGAAATCATGATCATCCGTGTTAGGACCAAAGCGGATTTCCTTCAAAACAACCTTCGCTGCATTTGCTTTAATCTCCTTTTGCTTCTTTTTCTGCTCGTACTTAAACTTCGCATAATCAATGATCTTGCATACAGGAGGATCTGCATTGGGAGAGATTTCGACAAGGTCTAACTCATTTTCTTGAGCGATTTTGATAGCTTTTTCAACGGGAAGAACTGCGTTCCCTCCTTCTACGAAGTCGCCTACTACACGAACCTCTCGAACTCTGATCTTGTGATTGATTCGATACGGTTCCTCTTGTCTTCCTCTTGGCTGCGGTGGTCTTGGATTCAAGTTAGCTATGATTGTTTTAAATTAATTTGCTCGCAAATATCGGAATTATTTCCAAATCTAAAAACTGAGTAGTTGATTCTCACTGCTATTCTTTACTCAATGACTTTGAAATGATTTCCTGGAAATAAATGATAAATTCTTCTGCTGAAAATGTGCCTAAATCTCCCTGTCCATGCTTTCTGACAGAGACCTTCCCCTCTTCCTGTTCCTTTTCTCCTACAATAAGCATAAAAGGCACTTTTTTAACTTCAGAGTCCCTAATTTTCCTGCCGATTTTTTCGTCACGATTATCAATAGACCCTGTAATTCCAGCATCATCCAATATCCCTTTCAGTTGCTCGGCATAGGAAATATACTTTTCTGAAATAGGAAGGATATTGATTTGTTCCGGAGCAAGCCACAACGGAAAATCACCCGCACAATGTTCAATCAGAACCGCAACAAATCGCTCCAAGGAACCAAACGGAGCCCGGTGAATCATCACTGGACGGTGTTTTTGATTGTCCGAACCAATGTATTCTAACTGGAAACGGTCTGGAAGCTGGTAATCGACCTGGATTGTACCCAGTTGCCATTTTCTTCCCAAGGCATCCTTCACCATGAAATCCAGCTTTGGACCATAAAATGCCGCCTCACCGAGTTCGGTGACGGTTTCAAGTCCCTTTTCAGCAGCCGCCTCAATAATGGCAGACTCCGCTTTTTCCCAAGCTTCATCAGAACCAATATATTTTTCTCTCTTCTCTGGATCACGCAGAGAAATTTGGGCAATATAATCCTGAAAACCAAGTGCTTTGAACACATAAAGTACCAAGTCAATTACCTTGATAAACTCTTCCTTTACCTGATCGGGACGACAGAAAATATGGGCATCATCCTGGGTAAATCCTCTAACCCGGGTCAATCCATGCAATTCCCCGCTTTGCTCGTAGCGATAAACCGTTCCAAACTCAGCATATCGGATAGGAAGATCCTTGTAAGATCTTGGTTTATGCTTATAAATCTCACAGTGATGAGGACAATTCATCGGTTTCAGCAAGAAGGTCTCACCTTCATGTGGAGTAGTGATCGGCTGAAACGAATCTTTCCCATACTTTTCATAGTGTCCGGAAGTCTCGTATAGCACCTTGCTTCCAATGTGTGGCGTGGTCACTTGCTGATAGCCTGACTTATCCTGAGCCCGTTTCATGAATGCCACCAAGCGCTCACGCAGCAAGGTGCCCTTTGGAAGCCAAAGCGGCAAGCCCATACCTACCTTTTCGGAAAACATAAACAGTTCCAACTCACGGCCAAGTTTTCGATGGTCTCGCTTTTTGGCTTCTTCCAAAAGGGTGAGGTAATCCTTGAGTTCCTGTGCTTTAGGGAAGGTCACCCCGTAAATACGAGTTAACATTTTTCGTTTTTCGTCCCCTCTCCAATACGCTCCAGCGATATTGGTCAGTTTTACGGCTTTGATAAAACCTGTATTTGGAATATGTGGGCCTCGGCATAGATCGGTGAAATTGCCCTGCTCATAGAAGGTGATGGTTCCGTCCTCGAGCCCCTCCAACAGATCCAACTTATATTCGTCTCCCTTTTCGGTAAAATAGGCGATCGCATCTTTTTTGGAAACGTCCTTTCTGACAAACTCGGACTTCTGTTTAGCCAGCTCAACCATTTTGTTTTCGATCTTCTCCAGCTCCTCCCCTTCAAGTTTGAGGTCACCAAAATCCACATCGTAGTAAAAACCCGTTTCTACCGGAGGTCCGATGCCGAATTTGATTCCAGGATAAAGGGCCTCAAGCGCTTCTGCCATCAGGTGAGCGGAGGAGTGCCAGAAGGTGTTTTTACCTTCCACGTCATTCCAGGTGAGTAATTGAAGGCTTGAATCTTGTTCAATAGCTCGGGAAGCATCCCAAACTTGGCCGTTGACTTTGGCAGCAAGGACATTCCGGGCTAAACCCTCGCTGATACTTGCAGCAATCTGTAGTCCGGTGGTTCCTTGTTCATACTCCCTCACTGAGCCATCAGGAAGGGTAATTTTGATTTGTTTTGACATGATTTAGTTGTTTTCCGCCTTTACAAGCAGGCAGGTGAATTAGGATGCAAATATGCATAACCATCCTTCAAAGGAAAAATTTAGGGGAAAGGAATGTGGAAATGATGGTTGATTTCTACTTTATTCGATTGGAAGCAAAAAAAAGTCTTAAGGTAATATGAGCCTACTTATTAATTCAAAAAGAACTCCTAATTCTCAAAAACTCTTTCCAAAACTTATTCCTGCAAAAACTGGGGCAAAAACCCAATCTTCTCTGCCACCTATAGGAACATTAAAAAATGGTGTATAGCCAACCCTGAAAAAGAAACCACCTTCGGGTTTTGGTATCGATATCCGACTCTTACAGGAATAAAAGCATCAAAAATCACTTTATTTTCTAATTCTAATGATTCTGAATCAAAATATAAAGTTCTATCTAAGGGTGAAGTAAATCCAAAACCTATTTCCAGATGATGGTTTGACTTGCCATATAAAGCTGTAAACTCTAAAGGAATAACGGGAAGCCAAAATGTCTTGAAATCACTTAGTTGATTACGACACATAGAAAAACCTGCACTGGCATTTAGCTTTAGTTTTCCTTTTTGATGAAATATCTTGCTGTAGTTGATTGCATATATACCAGAACTTCCGCCAACCTCAAGATAAATTGCATTTTTTGCGGTGAATGTTTGTGCCTCTTTCTGAGCAAAAACATATGAATTGGACAAATGGAAAAACAGAAGAATAAGTACACAAAATTTTAAAACAGAAGTTTTCATAGCCCAAAGTGAAACGTGCTAATCCATCGAAATCCTCTTGTCTTTAAGAAATTTCAGATCAGATAAATTTTTCTAAACTAAAGCTTATTTGAAAAAAAATAGAACAAATATTACAAAATAATCTGCGCACTTACTTTTACATGAAATGGCTTGGCCTCTGGACTATCCAAGTAGCTCATTCGGTGGAAAAAGTCCACCCGGAAAAAGCGGAAAATGTTTTCTACCCCATAGCCTAGTTCCAAATAAGGTTTGGTCGGATCTAATCTACCGAAAGAAGTCAAAGGATTTCCGAATGGATCAAATGAAGGCACATTTTGGATGTTTTCATCTCTTACAGAGCCCATTAGCACATTGGCATTTCCGACCATTCTCCATTTGAGCTTTTTGATCAGGGGAATTGAATTCAGCAAAAATCCCTCAAATGATTGCCTATACCTCAGACTTATGAATTTATCAGAGGCAAACTCATTGAAATTCATCGTATTGAAGGCTGCGGTGGTATAAAACAACGTCTCATTTCCCAAGTGATTTTTCAACACCGGATAAGGTACTTCGCCCCAAACTTTCCCGGCATCCAACTCATACCTTCCCACTCCAAAAATACCCATGGTCAATCGTTGATAGAGGTAAAAATTCAACTTGGAGTAGGAAATTTGCCCACCCAAAGACTGAATTCCTTGTGCATAATTCAGCTCCACGATCGGCCATTTGTTTGATCCCAAAGAAGCCCTCACATTATCGTTGATGATGATGACCTCATCCCGGCCATAGCGGATTCCAGCTCTCAGTTCAGTGGTTTGAAAGTTGTTCCTTAATTCCCAGGTACTTTTTTCCCGGTAATAGAAATTGTAAATCGGATCAAACTTGGCCAGGTTTACTCCTCCCGTCATCAAAAATCCCTTGAAAAACTCCCGTTGGAAAGTCAGCCGCTGATTGGTGGAAACAAAGGGACGTCTCAAGGTACCGAATCGGCTCGCCGCCAAGAACACACTGTTGCCAGCGAGATTCTCCATTTCCAAACCTACCTGATCGAGTTCTCTCGAAGTGCGTAGTTGGATAGTCGTCCACCTTTTCCTGTCCAAAATTCGGGTGGCAGCGACCTTGTATTTCCAACGCTCATCCACCAAGCCGTAGGCCGCATATCCCTCCAGCAGCCATTTGTTGGAAAACTTGTAATTGGACCTCAAGCCAAATCCCATTCTGAAACCCTCAACATTATTGTAGTTGCCAAATTCGGTCCAAGGGCCAAAATCTACTTTTCGGATCGGTAAATAGCCTGTAGCGAAGAATTTTAATCCCTCGGAATAAAACCTGACAATGGGGATTTTTTTCAGGGTATCCACCATTTGCAAAACCGCCAATTCTTCCTCACTCAAGGGATCCGGGCGACTGTTTTTCCAAAAATCAGCCGAAAATGCGTTAAAATCCGGTTTTAGCTCCACAGCCTGATTGAAAAAAGTAGTCGGCTTTGGCTGGTTGATTACGGCGCTGTCAGTTGCTGTGTAAAACTTGGCCAAAAGTCCTGCAGTATTTTCGGTAATCTGCCCAATTTTGATCAATATGCGGGTTTTAGAAGGTAAAAGCGGTCCTTCGGCTGTAGGAATCAACTCCTGTTGGATCTTGATTCGTTCCACAAAATTCAGGTTGGCCGCTTTCGGGATGGTCAGATCAACCTGCTTGAGAGCATAATCCTCTTTTTTGATCCAGATTGTCCCAGTAAATGCCAAATCCTGTTCCCGTCTGGGATACACCTGAAGCTTGTAACAAGTATCCTGACCAACCAAGACAGAGTCCAAAAGATCATAGTCATAGTAGGTCTTCCAACCATCCGCAATCGGGGAAATAAAGTCTTTTTCAAGAATCCGCAGCCAGTTTTTGTAAAAGTTATATTCCTGAAAAACCGAACCTGTAATTTGCGAAGTAGTAGAACCATCGGTAATCCCCACTCCTGTCACTTTGGTCTTTTCAATAATTTCTTTTCTCAACTCAGGATTATTCCGGTAGTAGAATGTTGAAAATGTTTCGGAAAAGAATACGGGAAGGATCTTTTCTCCTTCATCATTGGTGAGTTGTCGGATGCTATCCAGAACAGAGGTGACGGACTGCACCGATTTTCTGCCCATAAACTGGTCCGAAACATTATCGATGTCCAGCTCAATTTTGGTGTAGTTTTTCGTTTCATAGGCGACCAAACTTCGCTTGTCGAAGTCTTTCCGTCGATCCGAGGCCCTTCGGATAATCTCAAATGCCGGATTCTCCCCCGCCTCAAAGACAAAGGTGCCCAGCTCGAAGGCTTTAGGCCAAAGTTGAAAGTTGATGGTCTGCTCTGCCTGGTCGCTCAAAGGTTTGGAAACCGTAAGGTAGCCGAGATAGCTCACCTGGATGCTGTCAGCTTTTGACCTCGATTCAAATCTGTAATTCCCTTCAAAATCCGTGGTGATGCCCACAGTGGTACCTTTCAGGATGACATTGGCAAAAGCAATGGGATCCCCTGTTTCAGCATCCGTAACTTTTCCTTTGAAAATAAATTGTGCTTGAGTAGAAATGGAAAAAAGGAGTAGCACTCCCAAAAGAAAAGCCCTTGGCATGGATCGATAGTTCGTCTGCATGGAATAAAACCTGCGCAAGTTAACTGCATTTTTGCAGGGAGAGGGTATCTTTTTGAAGATTCCAAAACGGAATGGAATTCATAAAGGTTTCTTACTCCATTAATTGGTTTATCAACTTTATATTTGAATCCAAAATTCGATAAAAAATGGTTTACGACATTGCAATAGTGGGTGGAGGAATTGTTGGGTTGGCGACTGGGTTGAAAATTTTAAAATCCAGACCGGATTTGAAAATCGCAATTCTTGAGAAAGAAAATCAGCTTGCCAAACACCAGACCGCAAATAATTCGGGAGTAATTCATTCTGGACTTTATTACAAACCCGGTTCATTAAAGGCCATCAATTGTATCAGCGGATACCACGAATTGGTGAATTTCTGTCGCGAGGAGAAAATCCCTTTTGAAATCACTGGTAAGGTGGTGGTCGCAACCAAAGAGGAACAGAAACCACTTTTGGATACCCTGCTCGAGAGGGGTCTTCAAAATGGCTTGAACGGAACCCGAAAAATCAGTTTGGAAGAGCTGAAAGAATACGAGCCGCATTGTAGGGGTGTTGCTGCCATCCACGTTCCCCAAACCGGAATCGTGGATTATTATCAGGTTGCCCTTACCTATGGACGCAAAATAATGCAGTCTGGGGGACGGATTTTTTTGGAACACAAAGTATTGGAAATCAAGCAAAAAAATGGATTGAACGTAATTGAAACTTCAAAAGGTGACTTTGAGTCAAAACTGGTAATCAATTGTGCGGGTCTCTACTCCGACAAAGTAGCCCGAATGATTGATGCCGGCATAACCGATGTAAAAATCATTCCTTTCCGGGGAGAATACTACAAGCTTAAAAAGGAAAAAGAATATCTGGTGAAAAATTTGATATACCCTGTACCAGATCCAAATTTTCCATTTTTAGGGGTTCATTTTACCCGAATGAAAAAAGGAGGCGTAGAAGCCGGACCTAATGCGGTTTTGGCATTTCGAAGAGAAGGCTACAAAAAATCACAGATCAATCTTTCCGAACTTGCGGAGACACTAGCTTGGCCAGGATTTCAAAAAGTTGCTGGTAAATATTGGAAGACAGGAATTGGGGAGCTCTACCGTTCCTTTTCAAAAGCTGCATTTATCAAAGCTTTACAGGAATTAATTCCTGAAATCCAAGAATCTGACCTGGTTGATGGAGGTGCTGGTGTTCGGGCTCAGGCTTGTGACCGAACCGGGGGCTTATTAGATGATTTTGCAATCAGAGAATCTTCTTTCGCTATCAATGTGTTAAATGCCCCCTCTCCTGCTGCGACGAGTTCACTTTCGATTGGAGGCACAGTGGCGGAGATGGCGTTGAAGAGGTTTTGAAATGATTTTACTTAGGATGACCAAAAATCGTTTCAAATAAAATGTAACAGGTTAATCCCTCGCAAAGTCACAACGGAAATCTTCGCAGCTTTGTGCCTTTGCGAGAAAAACAGGTCCAGTTGATTTTAGTCAATCTTTACATTTAGACATAAAAAGTTAAGCTCTCAGAAAAGTAGTAAATCAGGATACAGGGCTATACCGCTAGTGGCGACACTGACGGCGGCAAAAGGATATTTTTTAGCAGTTCACAAACTCCAGAAATCTGAGTTCGGCCCAGGTAAATTCCTGATTTTTAACTGTAAATCCGGTATGTCCTCCTCTCTTTGGCATTTCCAACAAAATTTCTGACTTGGATTCAGCAAGTTTTACAGGATAGCAAGCCTTTCCCAATAGCGGATCATTGAGCGCATTGATGATCAGAGTGGGAATGGCAATCTGATGCATCCAATTGTCTGCACTTACGCTTTGGTAAAAATCATTGGCATCCGTAAATCCATGTAGCTTTGCAGTGAATAACGTGTCAAACGCATCGAAGTCTTTTACCTGATCAAGCAAGTCCAAATCGATCAAATCGGGAAACTGAGCCGCTTTTAGTGCCATTTTCCTTTTCAGCTTACCAAGAAACCGGTTTTTGTAAAACAAATTGGACCGGCGTTTCAGGGTTTCAGCACTGGAAGGAAGATTGCAGGGCACCGAGTAAACTGCTGCCTTTTTGATCTGGGTTGGCAGAGATTCCCCCTTTTCTCCCAAATATTTAAGGGTTTGGGCACCTCCCATACTAATTCCGGCAA
This sequence comes from uncultured Limnohabitans sp., assembly GCA_964574365.1. Taxonomy (GTDB): domain Bacteria; phylum Bacteroidota; class Bacteroidia; order Cytophagales; family Cyclobacteriaceae; genus Algoriphagus. The sequence continues at coordinate 14,149 of CAZNND010000007.1, read as the reverse complement.
GTACAAGGTCATCGTATGTGTAAGTTTTCAGAACATGGGTAACCACCGTATCCAGATCATAACTTGCCCCATGATGATAAAGAATGGGCCTGAGATTCATCTCTCCTCCGCAGGTTCGGTTGTTCCAAACTAACACATCCCAGCCTTTGAGGTTAAAAAGTTTAACCAAAGCTTTGGCATAATGACGTTCAGAATCACCTTCCAGCCCGTGGGAAATAATCAAAAGTTGGTTTCCACCAACCCTTGACCAGTCCAAATTCAAAAAATCCCCATCCGGTGTAGAAATTTTTTCCCTTTGGTAGGCAATACCTTCCACCTTTCTCCAAATACTTGGAATGATGGTCTCAAGATGTCCATTGAACAAATAAAATGGAGGACGGGTGTAGGTTGAGGTTAATATTGGCATAACAAATCACTCAAAAACTAGACTGTATAGCAAAAGGAAAAAGATACCATTTAGAAAATCGAAGATCATGGAACGAATTTTAGATCAAAAATCAACGCAAGAGGAGTTTTTAAAGACTGCAATAATTCTATTTCAGGTTTAGAAAAGATCAATTTTTGACTTCCGTTTTCGCTGAAGTACCCGCAATATAACCCGTAGTCCAAGCGGCCTGAAAGTTGAATCCACCGGTGATCCCATCCAAATTCAATACTTCCCCGGCAAAATAGAGGTTGGGATAGGATTTGCACTGCATAGTTTCAGGATCCACCTCCTCCAATGCAATTCCTCCGGCTGTGACAAATTCTTCTTTGAAAGTAGTCTTTCCCTTTACCTCCAGTCTATAACAAAACAGGTTTTGCGTCAAACGGTTTAAGGACTTTTTGGGGAGGTTTCCGAAAAGTTGATCCTGAGAAATTCCGGCTTTTTGGCAGAAATGCTCCCATAAGCGTTGAGGGATTTCAAAAATCGGATGGTTGACTACTTTTCTGTTTGGATGACTTTGACCGTAATTCAAGACCTGATCCTGATAGTCTTCCTCTCCAAATGTGGAATTCCAATTGATGATAGCGGTAGCCTCATAGTGTTGCTCGTAAAGCCATTGGGCACCAAAAGCTGACAATTTCAATACGGCTGGTCCACTAATTCCCCAATGGGTAATCAGAACCGGACCACGATAGGTCAGTTTAGTCCCCTCTAATTTTACTGTGGCATCAGGCACCGCAATCCCCATCAACTCTCGGATTGTTTCTTTTGGCGTATTGAAAGTAAACAATGAAGGAATAGGATTAATAAACTTTATTTTCAATAGGTTAAGAAAATTATACGCAGTAGAAGATGGGTGACCTCCAGAGGCGACAATCAGTTTATCAAAATGAATCACTCCCTTGGAGGTGATTACTTCAAATCCTTTGACAAGTGGTTTTATTTGTTCAACTCCAGTGGAAAGACACACGTGAATGCCCTTCTTCTCCGCTTCTCCAATAAGTGCATTGATAATCGTTTGGGAATTGTCGGAAACAGGAAAAACCCGTCCATCAACTTCAATTTTCAAAGTTACCCCACGTGATTCAAACCAGTCAAAGGTGTCTTGAATGGAAAAATGTCGGAAAGACTTTTTGAGAAACTTCTCTCCCCTGGGATAATTCTTAACCAACTTTGATATGTCCATGGGTTGGTGGGTCACGTTACACCTGCCTCCACCTGAAATCCTTACCTTGGACAACAGTTTTGAAGATTTCTCGAATATATAAACCTCCAAACCCCTTCCACATGCATGGATAGCAGCGAAGAATCCAGCAGCACCACCTCCGACTACGGCAATTTTCAATTAATTATTGATTATCAATTGGTTAAACTCATCTCCTTCTACCGGAAAAAGAACCTAAAATTCCTCTTGCCAATTCTCTAAACAAGGTTCTTCCGACCTGTCTTACCATCGTATTTTTGCTCAACTCTTCCAAAAATGATTCATCCTGTTTGGTGCGAGTCGTGGTTCGTGAAGAGGTTGTTGGAAGCTCTCTTTCCTGCTCCTTTTGCACGGCCATCATTTTTCGTTCCAAAAACTCATAGGCACTATCCCGATCCATTTCGATATTGTATTTTCTGACAAGTTCAGAGCCAGCCACAATACCTGAAATTTCAAGTTCTGAAAGAATATCCATCCGAGTGATCGGAGCGCGTAACAAGGTATGAGCAAGTGGTGTTGGAATACCTTTTTCACTTAAAGCAGTTAAAAGTGCTTCTCCAATCCCCATGGAGGTAAGTATTTCAGAAGTGTCATAAAAAGGAGAATCAGGATAGTTTTCGGCGGTTTTGGTAATGGCTTTTCTATCCTTTGCAGTAAATGCACGCAATGCGTGCTGGACTTTGAGACCCAACTGGCCGAGGACGCTGTCAGGCACATCTGTTGGAGTCTGGGTACAAAAAAACACGCCAACTCCCTTGGATCGAATCAATTTGATTATAGCCTCAATTTTTTCCAGAAGGTCTTTTGATGCATTGGAAAAAACCAGATGCGCTTCATCAATGAACAAACATAGCTTGGGCTGATCGGAATCTCCCTGTTCCGGAAACGTCTCATAAATCTCAGAAAGCAAACTCAACATAAAGGTTGAAAACAACTTGGGTTTGCTTTGAATATCGGTCAAACGAATAATGGATACTACTCCCTTGCCGTTTTTTGTCCTTACAAAATCTTCTACTTCAAAGGAAGGCTCTCCAAAAAACTTATCCGCACCCTGCTGCTCCAATTCAATGATTTTGCGCATGATGGTGTTGACCGAAGCGGCAGATACCTGTCCAAATTCCTTCTCAATGGCAGCCTTCCCTTCGTTGGTGATGTACTGAAGCACTCGCTTAAAATCCTTCAAGTCAATCAGCGGTAAATGATGCAAATCGCAGTAGCGGAAAATCAAGGCAACCACTCCCCGCTGCGTATCATTTAATTCGAGGATTTGGGAAATCAAAACCGGGCCAAATTCGGAAACGGTAGCCTTTAAGCGAACCCCTTTTTCATCCGAAAGAGACATCAATTCCACAGGTAAACCCTGGGGCTGAAAATCCACTCCAATGGTGGCTGAACGCTTTAAAATGAAGTCATTAGCCACTCCAGGCACGGCCAAACCCGACAGGTCTCCCTTTAAATCCATCAAGACAGAAGGAATCCCTTTTAAAGAAAGCTGCTCTGCAATTACTTGGAGGGTCTTAGTCTTCCCCGTTCCCGTAGCACCGGCAATCAAGCCATGACGGTTTAAGGTCTTTAAAGGGATTTTTACTTGAGCGCCCTCGATAGGTTGACCGTCAAGTATTCCTGTCCCAAGAAGGATATAGTCTTTCTTAAATTGCTGACCCTCAGCCAAATGATTTTTGAATTGCTCAGTTCTGTTCATTGAAAAACGAGTTTGGTCTTGAAACTACAAAAAAACTGGAAGTTGGCTTTATTTTTTTTGGAGAGAAAGTAAATCTTACTTTTTTAGAAATATGCCTATACGCTTTTCTGCCAGTAGAAAATAAACTCGATAAAATTTTGAATCACGAAGGACACGAAGGTCACAAAGATCACGAAGCTATTTTTTAACGTATTCATTCTTGGATTTATACTCGGCCTCAAAGCTATCAATTAGACCTCCTTTTTAGAAAATTATATTTCAGGACACCACCTGGAAAAGCTAAAGCTTTGATTTCGATGATTTAAAATTCAAAATTGGAATTTTGGGTGTGTTTTGAATATTCCATCCGGCTCAACACTTTATGTTCATTTTATGTATCGATTTATACACCTAAACTAAAACAAAATGAAATTTAGCTACTGGCAAGATTCCGTATATTCATAGAATCTTTTTTTGAATCCAATGTTAGGATTGGGCTTAATTGGTTCTCATAAAGACTGTAAGACCAAATTTCACTTTATGACATCGGATCTTGGAGTGAAAAAATAATTTTTCCTGAGGTAGAATTCATGAGTTCCTAATTCCCGCAAACTAGGCAAACCGCAAAGAATTAGAAAAAACCTTGCTCCTTGAACTGGGAAATCGCTTTTAAAACGTACCATTTTTCCGTCCGACTGAAAAAACAAACCAGTTGAATGTAGTTAACCACGAGAAAATTAAGAGATACTCTACTGTTAAATCGAATTATAGTGGGATTTCTCCAAAAAAGACTAAGTCATAATTCTTAATTTTCTCAATGACCTTAATGGTTATAACCCACAAGTCTTCAAAAGGAAGCTTCTCGATCCCTTCGTTCCATGTTTTAATTACCAAAAGTTAAAAGCGATTTCCCTAGCTCCTTGAAAATAAATCCACACAAAATCAAAAATTTAAGAATAGGGGTTTCTAATCCTTCCTATTAATAAATTTCAACCTTTTTTAATCAACTGAATTATAGCTGCAAACACCATCACCGAAACACATCCCAAAGCGTTGTACCAAAGAAATCCGATATCCCAGTGGAAACCCAAAATTCCCGTTCCATTCTTGAAATGAACAAGTAAAATTAGTGCCTGCGAAAGCAGCGCGCCAATAAATACTGCAGGTCCTTTGACCCACTTCATGAAAAAACCCACTACAAAAATCCCAAGAATAGTTCCGTAAAAGAGCGAACCTAAGAGATTAACTGCTTGAATTAGGTTTTCAAAAAGGGAAGCATAAGTGGCAAAAAGTATTGCTCCAAATCCCCAAAAAGCAGTAAAAACCTTAGAAGAAAGGACATAATGCCCATCACTGCCTTCCTTTTTAATCGATCTCTTATACAAATCAATGGTAGTTGTAGAGCCTAATGCGTTGAGTTCGGAAGAGGAGGACGACATAGCAGCCGAAAAAATTACAGCAAATAACAATCCGATAATTCCCGGAGGAAGGTAATCCATCACAAACCTCATGAAGACATAATCTGTATCTCTGGTTTCGGCTGATGGATTATGTTTCAAAATTAGGGATTTGACTTCTTCCCGAATTTCCTGCTGCTCGGATTTGATGGAGGTAATTTGGGATTTCAATTCCTCCGCCTTTTGTTCTTGACCTTGATTTATGGCGGCAAGCATTTCCTGATACGTTTGACGACCTGATTCAAACCTCGAGTTGAACCGATTTTCAAGCTTCTCCAATTGTGGAGCATATTCACTTTGCCGTAGCTGATCGGTATAAACCTTGTTGAAGAACACCGGAGGTTGGATGTATTGATAAAACACAAATACCATAACCCCAATAAACAAAATGATGAACTGCATGGGAATTTTCAAAAATCCATTCATGATCAGACCCATCCGGCTTTGTGTGAGTGTCTGACCGGAAAGGTAGCGTTGTACCTGGCTTTGGTCAGTACCGAAATAGCTGAGAAAAAGGAAAACCGCAGCGGTCATTCCTGACCAGATGTTGTATCGATCGGCCAGATCAAAATCAAAGCTGACCACATTGAGTTTGTCCATTTTCCCTGCTACGTGTAAGGCTTCTTGGAAAGAAATCGGTAAGAGTTGAATCACGATGATTCCGGCGAGGATCATCCCACCCATCATCACCGCCATTTGTTGCTTTTGGGTAATGGAAACCGCTTCAGTTCCGCCAGATACGGTATAAATAATTACTACAAGTCCAATAAACACATTGGTAAATGTCAGATTCCAGCCGAGTAGCGTGGACAAAATGATCGCTGGCGCATAAATAGTAATTCCTGCAGCCAACCCTCGCTGAACGATAAAAAGGAGTGATGTTAGGGTTCGGGTTTTGAGATCAAACCGATTCTCCAAGTACTCATAGGCAGTATACACCTTCAGTTTGTAATAAATTGGAATAAAGCTGACCGAAATGATGATCATAGCCAGAGGTAATCCAAAATAAAATTGGATAAATCGCATCCCATCCTCATAAGCTTGCCCGGGTGTGCTCAAAAACGTAATGGCAGAAGCCTGAGTGGCCATGATGGAAAGGCCAATTGTCCACCAGTTGGCATTGTTCCCTTTCAGATACGATTCAAGGTTTTTCTTTCCACGGGTTTTAAATATACCGTAGGCAGCAATGGAAACGAGTGTAAAAAATAATACCATCCAGTCCAGTGTACTCATGAGAAAGCTATGGTTAACCAATAAAACAAAGCGATCATGAATATAAGACTGAGCATTAAACCCAAATAAATTTTACCCCAGCCAATTTTCTTCTCCTCCATAGGATTACTGCTCGATTAGATTGATAAATAACTTGATTGCTCCCGGAACACCGGAGGGTAGCTGTCTGAAAAAGGAAATACCGGTGTACACATAATTTCCTTCACCGATTTTGGCATGGATCAAAGCACCTGTGCTTGGATTCTCACCTGGATCCTGCATAGTCAAAGGGGTCATATAGTTTGAATCGGGATTGGAAGCAAAATAAAGCCCTCTTTCCTGAACCCAGCCTGAAAAATCCTGAGGAGTAATCCGATTGGGAACCGCCAACAGAGGACTACTTTCATCTGAGATTACCGGAGACTCTTGGACGGTTACCCGTTCTCTCCCAATGGTGAAAGGGTATGGACCAAGCTGTTTGGTCAGTAGAGGAGAACTGGTAGAATACTGAACGATAAGATTTCCTCCAGCCCGCACATAGCCCATCATGGCCTGTTGATTCGCTGCCAAATCCGAATTCGTATTGTAAGCACGAATTCCCACTATTATGGCCTTAAATTGACTCAAATAATCCACTGAATAATCCTCTGGACTAATCATGATCACTTTATAGCCCAATGCAGCCAAAACTGCAGGCACATCATCTCCAGCACCAGGAACATAACCAATGATTTCGCCAGATACTTTCCAGTTAGCCTGAATCAAATTGATACTTGCCGGGCTAAAATAAGTCAGATTGGGTATGTGCTTGTAAGCGATCTGCTTGGTAACCTGATCATAATGTCGACCTGAAGCCGTGGTAAACCGAGCAGTGATGACTTTTTTACCTTCTAAGTCTGGCAAAAATCCCACCTTATAGACCCTCTTTTTCTGAACGGCAACATCTTCAATGCTTAAAATTCTAAACTGCGTGCTGTCAATTCCTTCAAAATCAAGATTTCCATCCAAAATCTGATTTCGGAAATTCACAGTCACGGTAACCGTTGGATCAGCTCCTGAAAGCAGAAACACATTTTCCTTGGAGACCGACAAATCCACCTCTGGAACCAGGGTGAATGGCTGCTTGACTTCACCATCTACCTGATCGTTGTATTTAAAATATAATTGAACAGGTAGCTTAAATTGCTGGTCTGCGATAGTAAATAAAAGGTCACCTCCTACAATCTGAGTAGAAAAAGGTACTCCTATTTCTTGTTGGTTGGTCATCGAAAAAAGGGCCCCATCCAAAGGTTTTTCTAACCAGTAGGGTTGGGAATAAGACTCTGTTACGGGAATTTTAAATTCGATGGGTATCCTTACCGTAGTATTATTTTTAGCTGGTTGCCCAGCGTAATAGGTATCTAAAACCTGAAAAGAAATATTTACCAGTTCAGTTTGGGAAGGATTAGTCAATATCAGTTCAGTTTTAATAGACTCTCCCGGGAAACCAATCTCCTTCTGTGAAACATATTCATATTTCAATCCCAAAGTCTTGAAAATGGTTTGATCAAGCTTTTCAAGTTTTTCCTGAACCCAATTTTCCTTTGATTCCAAACCAATAATAGCCTTTCTTAAACCAAGAAAGTCGGTAATGTTTTGCTCAGGCTGAATAAAATTGAAATTCTTTAAGAGAATATCAAGCTGAGCTAGAACGGCTTTTCCACCTTTCAATTGCTCCCAGCGGTTAGTAATTCCATCAAAAGGAGAATTCTGATAGTCCTCCCCTTCTACTTGTTCGATGTAATCTTTGGCATTTCCTGCACCGGCAGTAGAACCAAATCCCTGGGACTTGTGCATAGTTCGACTGTCAGCAGCAATTTGGTGATAGGTTTTACCCAAAAGCGGATTATTTTCGCCTACCTCAAAGGCATAGTACTTTTTCCCTTGCTCCGGCTTAAACTCTCCTCCAAAATTATAAGCATTGAAGAAAATCCGTTTTGGCCGCCAAGTCTTCACATAGGCAAGTTGTTCAGGAAATGCAGCACTTGACCCCGCAAGTTCAAACGCTTCTCCAGCCAAAATAGCCGAAGTGGTATGATGTCCATGGGTGATTCCGGGAGTAGTATTAAATCGAGTTATAATAATGTCAGGCTGAAACTTTCGGATTGCCCAGACCACATCAGCCAAGACTTTTTGTTTGTCCCAATTTTGAAGGGTTTCTGTAGGATCTTTGCTGTAGCCAAAATCAAGAGCTCTTGTAAAATATTGTCTCCCTCCGTCTGTCTGACGAGCTTTAAGTAATTCCTGTGTTCGGATTTGGCCAAGTTCAATTCCCAATTCCTTTCCGATCAAATTTTGTCCACCGTCTCCACGGGTTAGACTTAAATAGGCCACATCCGCATGTTCTCCATTTGCTAAGTAGGCAATCAGACGGGTATTTTCATCATCCGGATGCGCAGCCACATATAGAACCCGTTTGGTTTCTTTTAATTGGAGAAGGGAATGATAAATCTGCGAGGAGGGTATGGATTGACTGTATGCGGATAAGCTCAACAACCAGATAAAAACACCCATGACTAATCGGCAAGACTTGAATTGGATCATATTGGATTAGAATTGATCAGAAAACTATTCCAAACCTAATCGAAATCAAACTCTTTTTTTACCAAAGGGAGACTTTAATTAACGAATTCTCTTAAAACCTGAGGGGAGCGTATATCCCAAGGTAAATTCAAAAAAATCGGCCTTAACTCGGTGTGCTTTTACTTGAATTCCCAAAAAAAGCTGATTATCAAATCGGTACCGTACACCAAGTCGTTCATAATACCAGGTAAATTCTTGGTTCATTTCATTTCGGTACAGGTAGGCTCCAATGCCTATGGGAATAAAAAGATTATCGGAAAGCTGCCATTCCCATGTTCCTACCACTGCGAGGGAAGTCCGTTCTTTAAAGGTCAAATCCAAATCAGGATGTCTGATTCCAGCTCCTTGAGCCCAAAAAAAATCGATTCCCAAACCATACCTGTATTTGTATCCCGATTTGATAAGATAGGACGTACCAAGTCCTCCCCTGAAGAATTCAGGTTCACCGATTTGGTAGTTTTTCAAACCCGAATAGATTAGGAAGTTCCAATATGACTGCCTCATTTTCTTTTCAAAAAAGGGCTTTTCTGAAGGGATTTTCTTTACCTCACCCAGCTTATAATGAAGGCCTAGATTAATGGGTATTAAGTTAATCCCAGAATTAGGCTTTTTGGTTGATCCATTGGAAAAATGTTTTAACCCCAAATTAGCCTGAAGATCTACTTTATCCGTGATCCGTAGGGTTGAATTTAAACCCAAATGCACATAGCAATTGACTTTTGACCCAATGTATTGGTTAGTGGGATTCCGAAATTCATCATATGGCTTTAAGTTAAAACCAACGCCTAACTGTGTGAAATACCCGAATTTCAACCCATTCTTAAGAGAAGAAATTGAGAATGGTATTTCCATAAACCCATAAAGAGCCAAAGGACGTCCGATCTCCTGACTGTGGGTTAGCGTTGCATTGAATCCAAAACCCAAATTAGGATATCTGTAAATGTAATTATAGAGACTATTTGACACTTGCCTCCATCCCAGTTGAAAATCAATTGCTTTGTATTCAAAAGCATCTTTGATTTCATTCCCCCAATCCGTTCCATTGCTTAGCATCGGACCTGATTCATAGGCTAGGTTCAGGCTTTTTTGAGATCTGACCTGAGAGAAACAAACCAATGTGTAACCCACAAAAAATACTATGGTAAAACTTAGATTCAGCATGGATCAACAGCTTAATGTTCAGCAAAAAAACACCTTAATAAAGATAAAAGATTGGTTGGATAGAAAAATGAACTGGAGTTTTGAAAAATAACCAAGAAAACTAAAAATAATATAGTTAAATAAAGGTATTAGTTAATAGTCCCGCTCTCAGTGAAGAGAACAGGATTTTAAAGCGAAAAAAGCCGGATAATTCCGGCTTTTTAAAAGAAAACATTCGGATTATTTATCTTGCCAGTTGGCTCCAAGGATTGCTGAAATCTTTTTGTCCATTGCCTGGGTTTGAGCAGTATCCTTTAATCGAGTGTACACTTGGAAAAGGATAATCATAATATCGGTGTTGTCCGGTTTAATTTCTAAAGCTTTCGTAAAGAAGGGTACGGATTGCTTGTACAATTCATCTGCCTTCATGCCCATATCTTTGGATCTTTTTTCCCATTCATCGTCAGAAAGACTGTTTAACTCAGAAAGAATCTCCCTGGACTGCTCCAAAATAAGGGCACCTGTGTAGTAGTTTCCTTCAAAGAAATTAGGATCGACCTCTACAGATTTCTTATAATCGGCCATTGCAGCATTCAGGTCCCCAGACTGTTCCTTCAAATATCCAGCTCTTAAAAGAAGTCCAGGATTGTTGGGATCCTTTTCAAGAGCATCTTTAATCTGTGTCATTGCTTCATCCATTTTGTTCAACTGAAGCAGTAACTGGATTTCATATTCAGCAAGTACTTTATCATTTGGATATTCTTTCCTCGCTTGAGTTACTATGGCAAAGGCTCCTTCCGGATTCTTCTCTTCTGAACTCATGATCTGAACCAGAAAATAGTAGGCATTTGTCTTGTTATAACTCGGAAGTTCCAAGAGGTATCCAAAATGCCTTTTTGCATCCTCAAATTTTCCAAGATCATTGGCGATAAATCCGGCATTGTAATGGATGGTAGAATCGGTCTTGTCAATCTCACCGGCAAGGTTGAAAAACTCATAGGACATTTCCAGGTCTTCCTCATTGTACCTTTCCAAAGCCTTGTCAAAAGCTAGATTTTTCAAGCTCAACAAAGAAAAAGGTTTAAGATTTTCGGGAATACCTGGCAATTCTTCAGCATAAACTGCCTTCCCAACAGGGGAGGTCTTATTGCTTCCTGCCATCTCAAACGCTTTACTGAAGGTACTAACTGCTTGGTTACCTACTTCCAAGGTTTCCATGGTATTGGAAGAGTCCCTTGCAAATATTTTAGTGTGAATTTGTGCCTTTAATAGAAAGGTTGCAGGATCACCACTAGTTTCAGGATTGCTTGTTGCAGCATCAATTGCTGTTAGAGCAGCTTCCAGATTGCCTTGTTTGAAACCTTTCTCGGCTTCTTTCACTATCTTTTTTTGTCCAAAAGCCATAGAAGCTACAGCCACCATAGCCATTGAGAGAATTAGCTTTTTCATAAGCGTTTTTTCTTATTTGTTTGGTTAAATCAGTTTACTCTTCAATTGGTTCAGAAGAAGTGTCCGCAAGATCGGAAGAATCTGAGTTTTCTTCTTCCTCTATTGAGATTTTTTCCACAGAAGAAATTTCATCACCCTCACCTACCTTTATCAATCTCACTCCCTGGGTAGCTCGACCCATTACTCTAAGTTTATCCATGGAAATTCGTATGGTGATTCCCGATTTATTGATAATCATCAAATCATCCGAATCCACGACTTCCTTAATGGCTACCAATGCACCTGTTTTTTCAGTTACATTCATTGCCCGCACCCCTTTTCCTCCACGATTGGTAATGCGGTATTCACCTAAGTCAGATCTTTTTCCATATCCTTTTTCAGAAACCACCAACAGCGTTGCGTTTTCTTTGGAGGCACAAACCATGCCAATGACATAGTCATTAACATCTGTTAACGTAATCGACTTCACTCCGGTAGCGGTACGGCCCATGGGCCTTACAGCAGACTCGTGGAAATGAACCGCCCTGCCTGATTTGGCAGCTATTACAATATGTTGATTGCCATTGGTCATGGCTACATGAACCAGCTGATCATCTTCTTTGAAATTAAGTGCGATGATTCCATTGGATCTCGGCCTAGAATATTGTTCGAGGGTAGTCTTTTTAATCACCCCCTGCTTAGTCACCATGACCAGGAAGTGGTTGTTGATATAATCTTGGTCTTCAAGGTTTTCTACCTGAATAATAGACCTAATCCGATCATTAGACTCGATATTTATCAGATTTTGAATCGGACGGCCTTTCGAGGTCTTCGAACCCTCAGGCACTGCATAAGTTTTCAACCAGAAAAGTTTTCCTTTATCCGTAAAAATCAACAAGTAGTTGTGGGTAGATGCGGTAAAGATGTATTCAGTCCAATCGTCCTGTTTGGTAGTGACCCCTTTGGAACCCACTCCACCTCTTCCCTGAGTACGATATTCTGTCAATGCCGTACGTTTTATATATCCCTCATGGGAAACGGTGATGACCACCTCCTCATTCGGTATCATATCTTCATAGCTGAAATCTTCAGCATTGTGCTCAATTTCTGTGCGTCGGTCATCCGCATACCTGTCTTTCATCTCCTGGAGTTCATTTTTGATGATCTCCATTCGCTTATCTTCATTGGCTAGGATTTCCTTTAGCTCTTCGATCAAGGCCATAATCTCTTTGTACTCCTGGATGATCTTATCACGCTCCATACCGGTAAGCCTCTGGAGTCGCATATCCAAAATAGCTCTAGCCTGTATTTCACTCAATCCAAAACGCTCTATCAAGCCATTTCTCGCAGTTTCAGGATCAGCAGAATTTCTAATCAAGGTAATAACCTCATCCAAATGATCCAAGGCAATCAGATACCCCTCCAAAATATGGGCTCTTTTTTCCGCTTCTTTCAATTCATACTCCGTACGCCGAACCACCACTTCGTGGCGATGACTGACGTAATGAACAATCAAATCCTTAAGATTCAAAGTCTGTGGTCTGCCTTTGACAAGCGCTACGTTGTTTACAGAAAATGAAGTCTGCAGGGCGGTTTGCTTGTAAAGGTTGTTTAAAACCACACTTGCTACAGCATCTCTTTTTAGCTCATAAACCACACGCATTCCAGATCGGTCGGATTCATCACGGATTGCGGAAATTCCATCGATCTTTTTCTCATTAATTAATTGGGCGGTCTTTTCCACCATGTTGGCCTTGTTGACCATGTATGGTATTTCGGTAATGACAATCATTTCCCTGTTGCCACCATCCTTCACCTCTACATTAGCCTTTCCTCTAACCACAATTCTTCCCCTACCGGTTTCAAAGGCCGCTTTTACCCCATTATACCCATAGATAATTCCTCCAGTAGGAAAATCAGGAGCAACGATGTGTTTCATCAATTCTGAAACAGTGATGTTCCGATTATTGATATAGGCCGTAATTCCGTCGATAACCTCTCCCAAATTGTGGGGAGCCATGTTGGTAGCCATGCCGACTGCAATTCCAGACGCTCCGTTAAGTAGCAATGCAGGGACTTTAGCAGGTAATACCGTAGGCTCCTTGAGTGAGTCGTCAAAATTGAACTGGAAATCAACGGTTTCCTTGTTGATATCAACCAGTAATTCCTCCGCAATTCTTTTCAGCCTGGCTTCGGTGTAGCGCATGGCTGCGGCATTATCTCCGTCAATCGACCCAAAGTTACCCTGACCATCCACTAAAGTGTACCTTAAAGACCAGTCCTGAGCCATTCTGACCATGGTCTCATATACCGCGGAATCACCATGAGGGTGATACTTTCCCAAAACTTCACCTACAATTCTGGCTGATTTTTTATGAGGTTTATTGTGCAATACCCCAAGTTCCTGCATTCCAAAAAGGATTCTGCGGTGAACTGGTTTGAGTCCATCTCGGACATCCGGAAGTGCTCTGGAAACAATGACCGACATCGAATAATCGATGTAGGCTCCCCGCATTTCCTCTTCAATATTTATAGGAATGATATGCTCGTTTTCTCCTTGCGCCATACTTTGCTGTTTCGCTAGTAAAAATTAAGGTTGCAAGATAGTAAAAAGCGTCAAGGTTAGAAAACCAGGAATTGAAAGGAAAACCGTTCAATCAAAAAACTATCTGGGTATCCGGATAATTGTACGTTTGTATTGTTTCTCAGAATTTCTTTTATTTCTAAGACAGGTTATGCTATTCCGATTAAAAGTTTTTCATCTCGAAGCCAATCGATCTAAAAATGGTAGTAAAACCGGTGGATATACATTTTTTGGCAGGTGTCTATAAACTAGATTATCAAAGATTTTTAATTCACTAAAAAGTGAAAGAATCAATAACCACATAGAATACTTAGTGAGAAGCGATATTCTTTGTAATAGACTCAGAACTCCTTACTTCTCGCAAACTGGATTTGCGGTGATTTTGAAAATCATT